>QPIN01000016.1 GCA_003666385.1 Methylococcales symbiont of Hymedesmia sp. n. MRB-2018 | reverse complement strand
TTTAGCGCCGATGATAGTGTGGCAGGTTGCCATGCGAAAGTAGGGAATTGCCAAGCTTTTAATAGCAGACCCAAGTCCAGCAATGGATTTGGGTTTTTTTTGCTCCGTGCAAAACCTGCATACATCACATCCCTGTGAATAAGCAGGAGCGGAAGCTTTGCCTACAGGGAAGTAGGTAAGGGGCGTGAGCAGGAGCGGAAGCTTTGCCTACAGGGAAGTAGCGTGGCAGGTTTTTGCTCCGTGCAAAACCTGCATATATCACATCCCTGTGAATAAGCAGGAGCGGAAGCTTTGCCTACAGGGAAGGCAGTTATTTGCTTCTCGGCAATTGCTCCTGCATTGCTCTAATAAGTTACATCCATGCAACGATGCAATAACTGCATTTCCACCATCCTTGGCGGTCAGCAGAGATTGTTCCAGACAATCTGACTGCATTTCCACCATCCTTGGCGGTCATAGGTGGTCATGTCTACCCCATTGAAATATAATTACTCTTGTATATCCACCGTCTAATCTATCCTCGTGACTTTATTTAACATTATCTTGAAACTTTAAAAGGTATCTGGTTGGCACTACTGTTAACAGTAATTTTCAAAAAAACGTGAACAACAACAAATCAATGACTTGGAACAGTAAAAGTCACGAAGATAGACTAAGGCGGTGGATTGGGTAAATGGCTATACCGTTTGCCTACAAAACCCTAGCAAAATACGGTTTTGTGGGCAGATGGGATCTACTGCACCCTCTGACTTGATAAGTACAATTCAGGTCGCTAGCTCTAAACTCTCGATTTCATTTTGTTACATCGAGGCTACATTTCAAGCTTGTTAAGGTATATTTTGTTTATGAAAATTGGAGGCAACTACCCAGCTTACCCTCTATTTTGTCCAATAACTGCGTTAAAAATGCGCATTTACACTTGTAAACTCCGCGTTTTCGCCTTGCTCTTGAACGCCTTGATCTTGAACAGAACAGAGGGCAATCTAAGCAGTTACGGAGTACACTGAGTAGTTACAATTGGAGTTTATTAGAGCAATGAGTAATTTAGATATTTACGGTTTAGATGAGTTACCCTTTGATCTCAAGGAAGTAGTCTCTAAAAAAATATCATTATATGAAGAGGAGCTACTATCGCTAGGTACAGTTGCTCCTAGCCATACTGATTTTTTAAAGTCTATTGCAACGGTTTTTTGTGGTAGTGCTTTTGTTGCCGAGAGTTGTATTCGTTCTCCTGACCTAATCTATGATTTAGTGGTCAGTGGTGATTTATTTTCAGCAGAGTGTCGAGCAAATTATACAGATAAGCTTAAAGCAGTAAGTATAGGTTCTGAATTAACGCTAATGCGGGTTTTGCGCCAATTTAGAAACCGTGAAATGGTTCGTATTGCCTGGCGAGATTTAGCTGCTTGGTCAGATCTTGATGAAACGCTTGCTGACCTAACTGAGCTAGCAGAAGTGTGTATTAAATTTGCACTAGATTATCTATATTCACAGGCTTGTGAAGGTAAAGGCGAGCCAACAAATAGTAATGGCAAAGTTATTAATATCGTGGTTATCGGTATGGGTAAATTAGGTGCTTGGGAACTTAACTATTCCTCAGATATTGATTTAATTTTTGCCTATGCTGAAGACGGCGTTTTAAATGATTGTAAAGAAACAAGCTATGGTGAATTTTTTAGTCGTATCTGTCGTAACCTAGTCAAGGTATTGGATCAAATAACAGCTGATGGCTTTGTCTTTAGGACAGATATTCGCCTACGTCCCTTCGGTGATAGTGGTCCTGTCATTATGACCTTTGATGGCATGGAAAATTATTATTTAACTCAAGCCAGAGAGTGGGAACGTTATGCCATGATTAAGGCCAGACAGGTCGCAGGTGATTTTGACAGTGGTAAACAATTGTTTGCCATGATAAAACCTTTTGTCTATCGACGTTATCTGGATTATGGTGCATTTGAAGAATTACGATCTTTAAAACGACAAATCAGTCAGGAATTAAAACGAAAAGATCATCGTGACAATATCAAATTAGGTTCTGGCGGTATTCGTGAAATTGAATTTATCGGTCAGGCTTTTCAATTAATACGTGGAGGGCAAGATGTTGATTTACAAGAGCGTAGTATATTAAAAGTATTAAAATTATTAGGAGGAAAGCAACTATTAAGTGTAGATGATGCGTGCCGATTACAAACATCCTATGTTTACTTACGCAGGGTAGAAAATCATATTCAACAATATCAAGATAAACAAACCCATGATTTACCAGTGGATTCTATTGTTCAACAAATTTTGGCATACTCAATGGGATTTGCCGACTGGGATAGCTTTAAAGATGAACTAGATCATATAAGAGATGATGTTCAATCTGTTTTTGACCAAGTCTTTTCATTGGCTGGAGAAACTGATTCAGAAAATAATGCTTCTATTGTTTGGCGTGTTGAGTCTGAAGAAAAGGCACTGGCTTATCTACGCCAACTAAGTTTTAAACAGCTTGCAGTCAGCTTTAAAGTAATACAGGATTTTAAGCAGTCAGCAGCAATAAAAAAATTGTCTAACAAAGGGTTGGAGGTTATTGATCGAATAATCCCCTTATTGATTGATCTATTAGCAACTGTAGAAAATAATGATGAAACCTTAAAACGCGTACTTCATTTATTTGAACAAGTGGCAGGAAGAAATGTTTATCTTTCACTTTTGGCAGAAAGCACTAATGCCTTGACTCAACTGGTCAAATTATCTTCTGCAAGTCCGTGGATTTGTGAATACTTAGCTAAATACCCCGTGTTATTTGATGAATTACTGGATACACGCTCTTTATATGACCCCTTAAATAAACAACAGTTAAATCAACAACTAGCAACATATTTGAATGCGATAGATAGTTTAGACATCGAACAGTTAATGATTAAACTCAGAGAATTTAAACATATCAACATTCTACGCATTGCAGCAGCAGATATT
This sequence comes from Methylococcales symbiont of Hymedesmia sp. n. MRB-2018, assembly GCA_003666385.1. Taxonomy (GTDB): domain Bacteria; phylum Pseudomonadota; class Gammaproteobacteria; order Methylococcales; family Methylomonadaceae; genus QPIN01. The sequence goes on along the minus strand of QPIN01000016.1, from coordinate 4,696 downwards.
ATGGGGGTGATTCCGCTAATGGTTGTTAGTAATTATTTGACAATCATTGCAGAAGTAATTGTTGAGCATGTTATACAACGCGCTTGGACAATATTAGTTGATAAACACGGTTATCCGCCAAATACTTCCGAGCAGAAAATGAATTTTGCAGTACTAGGCTTCGGCAAATTGGGCGGGATGGAATTAGGCTACAGTTCTGATCTGGACATGGTATTTATTTCTGATAATGACAATTCAAATGTTTTAACAAATGGTGATAAAGCCATTAGTTGTGCTCAATTTTATGGTCGTTTAGGGCAAAAAGTTCGACATGTTTTAGATACCAAAATGTTGTCAGGCATTGTCTATGAAGTTGATATGCGACTACGCCCTAGCGGTGAATCAGGTTTATTGGTCACGGCCATCAACAGTTATGAAGAATATCTAAAAAATACTGCCTGGACATGGGAGCATCAAGCCTTGGTCAGAGCTAGGTTTGTTGCTGGAGATACCGCCTTACAACAACGCTATGAAGCAATTAGACAGCGTATTCTCTGTCAAATCAGGAATAAAAATGAATTAAAAAAAGAAGTGAGTGATATGCGCAGTAAAATGCGAGAAGCTTTGGCACAAAAAGAGGGGAAATTATTTGACCTAAAACACTGCATCGGAGGTATTGTTGATATAGAGTTTATAGTACAATCCTTGGTTTTGATACATGCTTCAGATAATAAAGCGTTAAGTACTGATACGGCCAATATAGATTTGCTGGATAAACTGAATCAATTAAACTATATCTCTAATGATGAACTGGTTATTCTAAAAACAGCCTATTGTCAATATAGAGACTATGGACACCAACAAGCTTTGCAAGGCAGAAAGATAATGATTAGTGATGATGATTTTTCACAAACACGGCAGCAAGTTGAACGCATTTGGCATAAATATATGAAAGATACAGACAAGTAGGCAGATAAATATGATGACGATGGATGACCGTGATGGTTTGATTTGGATGGATGGTAAGTGGGTTGAATGGCGTGAAGCTAAAGTTCACGTTTTAACACATACTTTGCATTATGGTGCAGGTGTGTTTGAGGGTTTAAGAGCTTATCAAGGCGAGAAAGGTACCGCAATTTTTAAATTAGAGGAGCATACTGATCGTTTATTTCGTTCGGCACATATTTTAAATATGAAAATTCCTTTTGGAAAGGATGTGATTAATCAAGCGCATCGCGAAGCAGTGACAAAAAATAATCTGGATAGTGCTTATATCCGTAGTATGTGTTTTTATGGTTCGGAAGGTATGGGTTTGCGTGCAGATAACTTGAAAGTTCATCTGATGATCGCCGCGTGGGAATGGGGATCTTACCTGGGTGATAAAAATATGGAAAAAGGAATTCGTATCAGAACCTCTTCTTATACTCGGAATCACGTTAATAGCACCATGTGTAAAGCCAAAGCTAATGGTAATTATATCAATTCCATTCTGGCATTACAGGAAGCTTTATCTTCTGGCTATGACGAAGCTTTATTGCTGGATCATGAAGGTTTTGTCGCAGAAGGTAGCGGCGAAAATTTGTTTATTGTTCGTAATGGTAAAATTTATACTCCCGAGACTACTTCTGCATTAGAAGGCATAACTCGGGATACATTGTTGACGATTGCTCGTGAGCAGGGCTTTGAAGTCATTGAAAAACGTATCTCACGCGATGAAGTGTATGTGGCAGATGAAGCTTTTTTTACCGGTTCAGCTGCTGAAGTAACACCGATTAGGGAATATGATGAGCGTATCATTGGATCTGGTGTACGAGGTCTGGTGACTGAGAAGCTACAGGCACTGTATTTTGATTATGTGCATGGCCGTAAATCAGACCATGATGACTGGTTGAGTTACCTCTCATAAAGTGTCAGCTTTAAGCCATAAAATTCTTGTTGTCGGCCCGTCTTGGGTCGGTGATATGGTGATGGCTCAAAGTCTGTTTATGACTTTGAAGAAAAATAATCGCCATTGTCAGATAGATGTTTTGGCACCGCAATGGTCTTTTTCATTATTAGATCGAATGCCAGAAGTAGAAAAAGGAATTGCTATGCCAATGGGGCATGGCAAATTAGGCTTGAAAACACGGCTAGATTTAGGCAAAAGCCTTAAACCTTCAAATTATGATCAGGCGATATTGTTGCCCAATTCTTTAAAATCAGCATTAACGCCTTTTTTTGCCAATATTCCATTGCGAACAGGCTATATCGGGGAGTGTCGCTGGGGGCTTTTAAATGATGCCCGAAAGCTAAATAAAAACCTACTTACTATGACTGTGCAGCGTTTTGTGGCACTTGGCTTAGCAAAAAACAGATCATTTCCAGAACAATTTCCTATTCCTAAATTAGCGATAGAGCCTGCTAAACAAAAAGCAGTTTGCAAACAATTTAGGTTAACAGTAAATAATAAGATTCTGGCATTGTGTCCTGGAGCAGAATATGGACCTGCAAAACGTTGGCCAGTGTCTCATTATGCTGAAATTGCCCAGCAAAAAATTAAACAAGGTTGGCAGGTTTGGATATTTGGTTCTGTCAAAGATGTAGCTGTTGCTGAACAAATTAATGTAGCCAGCGAAGGTTTATGCACAGACTTTACTGGTAAAACAAGCATGGCAGAAGCTGTTGACTTAATGTCACTGGTTGATACTGTAGTGACTAATGACTCAGGTCTAATGCACGTAGCTGCGGCACTGGACAAAAATATCGTTGCAATTTACGGCTCCTCAGACCCAGGCTTTACACCTCCTCTTCATAATAAAGCAAAAGTGATTTACCTAAATTTATCCTGTTCGCCTTGTTTTAAAAGAGAATGTCCTCTTGGACATAGCGATTGTCTGAATAATATCAAGCCAGATCAAGTGTTAGAAAGTATCCATTAGCGATGAAAGTATTGATTGTCAAAATGTCTTCCATGGGTGACTTAATACATACTTTACCCGCTATCACGGATGCCAAAAAGGCCATACCAGATATTCAATTTGACTGGATCGCAGAGGAAGATTTTGCTGAAATTCCCTTGTGGCACCCAGCGGTCGATAAAGCGATTCCTATTGCGCTTCGTCGCTGGCGAAAAAATATTGCCAAGAGCATTAAAGAGGCGGAGATAACAAACTTTATCAGTACTATAAAAAAGTGTGAATATGATTATATTATTGATGCTCAGGGACTGCTCAAAAGTGCATTAGTGGCTCGTTTTGCAAAAGGGACGCGACATGGTATGGACTCAGACTCTTGCAAGGAATCGTTAGCAGCCTGTTTTTATAGCAATAAATTTTCAATAAGCAAACAGGCACATGCAATAGAACGTGTACGCATGCTTTTCGCAAAAGCATTAGATTACACTTTTGACAAAAATAAATTAGCTTATGGCCTAGTCAGGTCAAATTTTAATGCACAAGAAAAGACAAAACCCTATCTGGTTTTTTTACATGGAACCAGTGCGGTGAACAAATTATGGCCTGTTGAGCATTGGCAATCTTTAACAGAAATGGCCATTCAGAATCAACACAGGGTTTATTTGCCCTGGGGTAATGAAGAAGAAAGAATTAGAGCAGAAAACATTGCACAAGAAAGTGACTTTTGCCAAGTATTGCCTAAAATGAAGCTAACAGATATTGCGGGATTATTGGCGGATGCATCTGCTGTAGTTGGGGTCGATACTGGTTTGGCACATTTAGCGGCAGCCATATCAGTACCAGGCATTACCTTATATATTGATACTTACCCTAAATATACAGGGGCTTGTGGCAATCAGCAATTATGCATGAGCCAGATGCAAATAGAACAGCCCGTCGCAAGAACAGCAGGACTCGATGTGGTCTATAGCGAACAATTACTAGCTGAAGATGTTTGGCAGCAGTTAGTCAAAAGAATGGGGTGATTTTTTATAGTAGAGCCTTAATAGGATAAATAATAATGAGGTGCTGTATAAAGCCTTTGGCGAATTTAACCCATAAGTGCAACACTCTCATTTAAAAATTAAAAGCGGAAAAAAAAAAAAAGGAGTTTTCCTTTGTTTTCTGGTACAATAAAAAAAAGACAACCCAAAAAATTTTCCCCCCCCCCCCCCCCCCCCCCGTGCCACGTGCCATGCACCATGCACCTAATTACCGCTACTCTATTACTGTTATCGGGTTTTTTATTCAGCGCTAGCTCACAAGCAAACTCGCATATAACAACACCTCATACCGTTGTCTCGTTAACACCAGGTCAGGTAACCGGCTTGCAGGTCTATGCCTTAGACCAGCAGAGCTTGATGCTGGAATGGGAGTCTCCATTAGAAATTGGAGATTCAACCTTGACTGACTATCAGCTTGAACGCGCCACCGACGCTGACTTCACTGCCGATGCCGTCAGTATGTTTATGCGAGCGCAATCATTGGCGACAACTTATATTGATACCAGCTTGACTGCGGGGGATGAGTATTTTTATCGCGTCCGTGCGATAAACAGTAACGGCAATGGTGTTTATTCAGCCACTGCCAGCGCCACGCCAAACTTAGGCTTACCAACTGCAGTGGCGACCATTAGCATCGCTGAGGTGCCTGATACCCATACTGCCCCGATTATTCTGGATGGTCGCGCCAGCAGTGCCGCAACCGCCGGCGGCACCTTGACGAGGTATGAATGGATGCAGGTTGGCGGTGAAGGGGTGGTGATAAACAATCCCACTAGCGTA
>QPIN01000017.1 GCA_003666385.1 Methylococcales symbiont of Hymedesmia sp. n. MRB-2018 | reverse complement strand
TTTAGCGCCGATGATAGTGTGGCAGGTTGCCATGCGAAAGTAGGGAATTGCCAAGCTTTTAATAGCAGACCCAAGTCCAGCAATGGATTTGGGTTTTTTTTGCTCCGTGCAAAACCTGCATACATCATCAGTTATAAAAGTTATAAATGCTTTTTTAGTTCTTTAGTTATGGCACAAATTATTAATTGATTGGTTTTTGCGCCTGCATCAATATGACCAATGCTTTTTTCTTGTAAATAAGATGCTCGCCCTTTTGTTGCAAGCATTTCTCGGGTGGATTCCATTCCATTAGTTGCAGTTGTTGCGATTTCATCTAATAAAGTAGATAAATCGTCAGGCAAATTAATGTTTTTCTGTAATAATTCAGAGACGGGTATTAAGACATCTAGCATGGTTTTTTCGCCAGCTTTTGATTTTCCTCTTTTTTTTACTGCTTCAACAGCCTGTATATAGGCTTCAGAAAAAGTTTTCTGATTTAAAGTGGCATCATTTTTTGATGATTTACTCATACTGATGAAGAATGTGCCAAAAAGTGACCCAGAAGCACCGCCCATTGTACTTAATAGCGTCATTCCTGTTTTTTGCCAGGCTTCAGACCAAATTTGCTGTGGATAATCATGATGATTTTTCTTGAGAGCATTAAGTCCTCTTTGTAAGTTAATTACATGGTCACCATCGCCTAATATTTGATCAAGCGTAGTTACTTGTTCTGCATTTTCTTGTATTGTTTTATCAATGGCTTCAATTAATGCAGGCATTAAATCTGTTTTAAATTGCATTCCAAGGATCTATAAAAAAGTTAAGTTATCTAATTATATACTTCGCGGGGTTACGAATGCGGATTTCTATTGGTTGATTTTTTCTTGCATAGATGTGGCTAAGGGGCGTGACAGGTTTTTGCTCCGTGCAAAACCTGCATACATGACATCCCTGTGAATAAGCAGGAGCGGAAGCTTTGTCGATAGACTGCGTTACTGAAATAGTTGCGTAGCATGTGCTATGCACTTGTTTCAGTGCCTTGCTATCAACAAAAATCAACGCGCTATAAAATCCGTATCCGTGACCACGCGAAGTATAGTTCTAACTAGCAACACTTAAACCTTAAGTCTGTGATAATATTTCTAAAAAGTATTGCATCTGCTCAGAATGTTTTATGTCTTTGTACTTAAATGATCTTGATTTAAACGTTGAGTATTTTAGTCGAATGGTTCTTAACATTAAATAGTAGATAGAAAATCGTAAATATGGTTGTGCAAAGGTTATAATACCGTTCACTGTAATTATAAGCATAATAAATTGTGAGGATAGTTTTATGGGGTTTCTAGTTGTTATTGTTCTAGCTGGAATTATTTATGCACTTTTACCAAAAAAAGTGAATGAATATTTGCTTGGTACAGCACATATTGGTCTGGATCTGGATCAGACTTATTACAGAGAAGAAAATGAAGCACAGCGATTAGGAGAAGAACGTTTGGTGCAGGAAGAGTATGAGATACAACGGCATAGATTAGCATCTATTGTTGAAGATGATTTAGAACAACGGGAAGCAAGAATAAACCAAATAGAAACTGAATTAGAAACTCGGCGGTTTGGACTTGAAGAACAGACCAGCAGATTATCTCATGATGAATTAGAAACCAATCAAACTCAACTAAGCCTGAATGAACTACAAGATAAAATTTCTCATGATGAGCTAGTTATTAAAAAAGTCCAAGATACACTGGATTATCGTGAATTAGATTTAGAAAGAGAGAGTGATCGCCTGAATCAACTTCGAGATAATTTAGCAGCAGAAGAAGAGTCAATTAGTCAGCAACAACAAAACGTTAGAGAAAGCCAATACCAACTAGAAATCAAGCAAGAAGAAATAACTAGAAAAGAACTTGAAGTTACGCATTCAATTAAGCAATCTGAGTGTGAATTAAAATTATTACGTGATGATTTAGATTTGAAAGTATCTCAAATATCTGAAAGTATAAATATAATAGGTGTTACACAATCAGATATTAGTGAGACACAAACAAGAGTTTCTCAGGCAGAACAAATTACAATCGATATGCAAGTTGATCTGCAAAATCGTGAAGCGCAAGTGGTTAAAGAAGAACGGCAAAATTTAATTATCCAGGAAGAGTTTTCAAATCAACAGCAAGAACTATCAAATATTCAAAATCAAATAACATCCAGAGAGGAGAAAATCTCTCGCATGGAACGTGATCTTGAAGATTCAGCGGCTTCTAAACAAAGAGAACTTGATTATTTGCAATCTCAATTGAATGCACAAGCAGACCGCTTATCACAAGATGAATCATCACTTATTACCATTCAGCAAGAGTTAGAAGCTAAAGAACGAACAGTGAGTGGCAATGAAAATTCCGCATTTCAATTGCAAGAAGAACTTGTTCATCGTCAAACCCAGGTTGAGTTAGAAGAACAACAAAATCAAAGCCTGCTGCAAGATCTTACTTCTCAGCAGGAGGCTGTAGAAGTTCAACAGCAAGAAACGCGGGAACTCCAGGCTCAAATAGCGAGTAGAGAAGACGATATATATCGAATGGAACGTGAAGTTGCTGATTCGGCAGCTCAAAAAGAAGTTGAATTAGGTCATCTGCAAGATGAACTGAATGGTCAGGCTCGAAGACTGGTCGAAGATCAGCAAGTTTTAGTTGCTATCAGAGACGAGCTGGACAATAAAGAACAAGCTATTTTTCAACATGAAAGAGAGATACTTCAAGTACAGGATGATTTGAAATACCGTCAAGCTCAAATTGATACAGATGAAGCCTCTATTCAATCTTTTCAGCAAGAGTTACAAAGTCAAGGAGAAAAGGTTGCTCAGCAGGAACAACAAACCAGAGATGCTCAATATGCTTTGAATGAAAAGGCAGAGGAAATTGTTAGAAAAGAGCGAGAAGTACTTATTTTACAGGAAGAGATAGAATATAGAGTTGAAACAGAAAGAGTTGAAACAGAAATTTCCGAGATAAAACCCGTTATTGAAAATGAACGAGCAGAAATAGATCAGCTTGAAGAGGTAGATGTGCCTGATGATGCAGCTAGCGAGCCACCTCTTACGGAAGAACAAATAAGATTAATTCAGAATAGTTGGAAAATGCTTGTTCCAGTGAAAGAACAAACGGCTGCATTGTTTTACAAGAAATTATTTTTGATGGCTCCTGAAGTCAGGCCTTTATTTACAAATGATATTAATAGCCAAGGTAAAAAATTAATCACCTCAATCAATCTGGTCGTTAATTCATTAAATAATCTGGAGCATGTTGTACCAGCCCTTCAGGCTATGGGAGAACGCCATGTGACTTATGGTGTTGAGCCTGCGCATTATGATATTGTTGCTGTTGCATTGTTATGGACTTTTGAACAAGGCCTAGGTGATGCTTTTACTGAAGATGTTAAAGAAGCATGGACAATTGCTTATGGTTTAATTGCTTCAACAATGATTGCTGATATTGCAGAATAAGCATTCGTTGTTTCTAAGCTGGGTGAAGTAAGAAACTAATCCCAGCTTTTATCCTTTAATCGAATTTCTCTCATTATCACTTTCAATGCGGTAAAAAATACGACATGGATTTACGATAATTTCTAAATACCTTGATTTTATAAATTCTGGCGGTTTACCGCCCAACTCTGGAAACTGCTCAAGTTGATCTGTATTAGAAAAAACTTTTTGCACGAGATTAGTAGCAGCACTTGGTTTATCAAGGGCTATATATTCAGCTATTGCATCAAGGTCAGATAGAGCAGGTTCCGTCCATATTACTTGAGCCATTTACTCATTTTGTCTTTTGCTTGGGTATAAATACGGTTTTCCAAAATAGCCGTTTCACCTTTGGCTAGTCCATCTAAGATTTTCATTCGATTTTGCATCATTTCATAATCTTGAACATCAACCAGATATGCAGATGGTTGACCATGTTCGGTGATAAGGACTGGCTCTTTCGAATCGTGTAATTCAGCTAATATTTTGCTAGCCTGACGCTTTAATGTAGTAACTAATTCAATTTTCATAAAAGTGATACTATACTAGCACATGCGGGTTCGCAAGAATTTCTTTAAAGCTAACGCTAAGCTTTCTCACCAGAATACTTGGCATCCAACTCAAGCAGATAAGGAGCGGCAAAGCCTTCATAGTCTTTCTTCTTTTCGTTGGATAAATCTTTCCATCCTGTAATCCTACCGCGACATTTCTTAGAGCCACACATGCACTCTTTTGGGAAGTAGTCGATCATATAATTTCGCATAGCATAATCAAAAGTTATTTCTTCATTTACACTAATCTCATCGATTGCAACAAAATTATGTCCGTTCGTTTCATTTACTCTAATGCCACAATTCGGATCACAGGAATGATTAACCTTGGTGATTAATCCATCGTGAAGCACAAACTTGTTTTCGCCTATCTGTGAAGCATGAGAGTGATTCTCATTCAGGGCTTCTTTAATAACGCCAACCATTACTATCTCACCAACCGTAAATGATTGGGTGGCATAAATGCCTTCTCCCTTCCCTGAAGACTTCCTTAACTCAAACCCATCTTTCATAATATAGTCTCATTAAAAATCCAACCTTTAATTATACAGAAATCATGTACATGGTGTTATACAGCCATTTATCCGACAGCATTATAAATCTGACTCACATAAAAAGTGATTAGGATTTATAATTATGAAACTCGGGTGTCGATCATCGTAAGTATTTTCTTACACATGACGTTTGAATTCACCCGACGCGTTAGCGGTCGGGTGGAATGATTTGTATGATTAAACAACTCACTAAAACGGGTAAACTGAGCCCCACCTTTAATTGCACACAAGACCTTATGTTACAGCTTGTTAGCTTTAAAATCTTTGACCAAGGTGCTAAATTTAAGTGGGTATTGGGTTTCTAATAAAACAGCTTTCTGCCTTAACTGTCAAAGTTCAACTTAATCTTTGCCTGCTGGAAGTGCTAAAACTGCCCTTGAACCGTTACCTTCAGGCATACTGACCACACCCGCAACCACCATATCATCAATCATTCTAGCGGCTCTGTTATATCCGACTTTAAAACGTCTTTGTACGCTGGATATTGAAGCTTTACGTGTTTCGGTCACAAATTGAACAGCTTCATCATATAAGGCATCCATTTCTGCATTCTCTTCTCCGCTGCCAGTCACTGATTCCTCTATATCAGAATGTTCTTGAGTAATTTCTGATAAATAATTGGCTGGTGCTGTTTTTTTAAGAAAACCTACAATTTTATGTACCTCATGATCATCGACGAAAGCACCGTGTGCACGAATAGGAATGCTGGTTCCTGACGGTAAGAATAACATATCGCCATTACCTAATAGCGTTTCTGCCCCACCTTGATCAAGAATGGTTCTGGAATCAATGCGTGAAGAGACCTGAAATGAAATGCGGGTGGGAACATTGGCTTTTATCAAGCCAGTCAAGACATCAACCGATGGACGTTGTGTCGCTAAAACCAGATGAATACCAGCAGCTCTTGCTTTTTGTGCTAAACGAGCGATGAGTTCTTCTACTTTTTTACCTACAATCATCATCATATCGGCTAATTCATCGATAACGATAACAATACTCGGTAAACTCGCAAGAACAGGAAATTCTTCCTCCTCCAATGGATCAGTTAATTGAAACAAAGGATCTCGAATTGGCTCTCCTGCTTTTTCGGCATCAGCAATTTTTTGGTTATACCCCGTTAGGTTTCGCACACCTAATTTAGACATTAATTTATAACGTCGTTCCATTTCTGCTACAGCCCAACGCAATGCATTCTGAGCATCTTTCATATCGGTAACAACAGGTGTCAAAAGATGAGGAATACCTTCATAAACAGAGAGTTCCAACATTTTTGGATCTATCATAATCATTCGTACGTCTTTAGGTGTTGACTTGTAAAGTAAACTGAGAATCATGGTATTGATGGCAACGGACTTACCTGATCCTGTAGTCCCAGCTACCAGTACATGAGGCATTTTGCCTAAATCCGCAACCATCGGCTGACCAGAAATATCTTTACCCATAGCAAAAGTCAATTTTGATTTGGATTTTTCAAAGTTGTTTGAGGCAATTAAATCTCTAAATGATACCATTTCCCGTTCTTGGTTAGGAATTTCCAAACCGATCACGGACTTGCCTTGAATAACATCAACAATTCGTACACTAATGACAGACAAACCCCGAGCAATATCTTTGGCTAGACTACTCACTCTGCTAACTTTTACACCAGCGGCAAGTTGTAATTCAAAACAGGTAATAACGGGGCCAGGTAATACTGCAACCACTTCAACAAGCACATTAAAATCTAATAACACATCTTCGACTTGGCGAGACATTTCTTCCAATTCAGCGGATGAATAACCCTGGACGTTTATTTGTCTTTTATCTAATAGGGATAGCGTGGGTAATTTATCTTTAAATAAAGCAGCATTATGTTCCTCTGATGCTGAAACATCAGGCTCAAATAAATCCGCCTGACTTTCTTTATATTCTCTATCGCTAAGCTCTATTTGCGATAAAGTCGGTGCAATTTTAACTTTTTCAACGGCCTGCACTTTTTTATTAAATGTTAATTCTTCTCTAGCGTGCAATTTAGTTTGAATACGCTGATCTTTATAAGTATCGTAAATGGATAAAGATCGTTGATAAACCCCATTACAAGCCAGCAAGGTGTATCGACCCACAAAATCTAATAATACAATCCATGACAAGCCTGTAAACAGAGTAATGCCCGCTAAAAAAATAGCTAGAAACAATAAAGTTGCTCCAGAGTTTCCTAAGATGATCAGGAACATTCCTCCAAGTTCTTGCCCTAATATTCCACCAGTGCTGCCTGGTAGTTCAACCTGCAATCTTAATATGTGTAGATAAAAAATGGCACAACCAGAAATAATAGTGGCAATGAAACCAAACCAGCGTATGGCTAAAATCAACTTACCTCGCTGCTGTTGTTCTTGCGAATAGATGAGATAACCATGCCAGACCAACATAATGGGGAATAAATAAGCCATCAAACCAAAAATACATAGTACAAAATCAGCAACCCATGCCCCTACTACACCACAGGCATTACTAATTGAAGGCATAGAGCCACTATGCGTCCAACCTGCATCTTCATTGCTAAAGGTAATAAGTGCTATTAAAAAGAATAAAGCAATGGTGAAAAAACCGAGTAAAGCGACTTCACGTAATCCACGAACTGTTTTTTCTTCAATCACTGCTACCATAAAACCCACCCAATTAAAAACTCCGATAAAACATAATTATAGACGAATAATGATAGTTTTTACATTAATTATGATAACTATTTTTAGATGTCTGAAAAGCGTATAATTTCACTCGCTACAACAAATAGAACTAACGTATAATTGAAAGATCTTAAGCCTCTTTAATAAAGGAAATATGTACATGGCAGACGTTAAACATTGCAAATTATTAATTCTGGGATCTGGCCCTGCTGGATATACAGCAGCCGTCTATGCAGCCAGAGCAAATTTGAATCCAGTAATGATTACCGGTATGCAACAAGGGGGACAATTAACTACCACTACAGATGTTGATAACTGGCCTGGAGATGTTGAGGGATTACAAGGGCCTGATTTAATGGAACGCATGCGCTTACATGCAGAACGCTTTGATACTGAAATTATTTTCGATCACATTCATAGTGCTGACCTAACAGTACATCCTTTTGTATTAACTGGTGATTCGGCACAATATACCTGCGATGCTTTAATTATTTCTACAGGTGCTTCGGCAAAATACCTAGGCATGGATTCAGAAGAAACATTCAAAGGAAAAGGCGTTTCAGCTTGTGCCACTTGTGATGGTTTTTTCTATCGGAACAAACCCGTTGCTGTCATTGGCGGGGGTAATACGGCTGTTGAAGAAGCACTATATCTATCTAACATTGCTTCTGAAGTAACGGTGGTTCATCGCAGAGATAAATTTCGTTCGGAAAAGATTTTATCAGACAAACTGATTGAAAAATCAAAAAATGGAAATGTGATTATCAAATGGGACAACACATTAGATGAGGTCTTAGGTGATGATATGGGCGTTACCAGCATCAGGATTAAAAACACGGCTGATGGCTCAACTGAAGAACTGAATGTACATGGTGTCTTTATAGCCATTGGTCATACCCCAAATACGGGTATTTTTGATGGTCAACTGGATATGGAACATGGCTATATTGGAGTACATAGTGGTATAGAAGGCAATGCGACAGCGACCAGCGTTGAAGGTGTTTTCGCAGCGGGAGATGTCATCGACTCGCATTATAAACAAGCGATCACCTCAGCAGGAGCAGGCTGTATGGCAGCACTGGATGCTGAGAAATATCTGGATGCGCTTGAAAGGTAATAGATACAAACTAATTATCACGGCTTATCAAAACCAATCATAGTCTCGCTAAGTGCCTAGTCATAATTAATTTAACTAATTTTTAGCAGGATTTTTTCATATTGAAGGCGTATAAATTAGCCCATAACAAGCTAGGCAACAATTTATGCAACGCAGAATATGGTAAAAAAGACCCGTAAAAATGTTAAATTAATTATCATCAGGTGCTTATATGTCAAGTTTCACCACGTTATACCATGATTTTTTAAAAGTTCAGCTCGAAACATATCGGGGGATTTTCTAAAAATTTGTGGGTTTATTCTATACCAACATTGGACGGCTTCAAAGGGCGTCCTAACCTTTAATTCTCTTTTTAGGCTGCTATGCCTTCGGTTAATGTTGTAATAGACCAAAAACTTATCTAAATCGGCTTTTAATTCAGTCTCGTCTTTATACGTTAAGACCTTAATCGTGGCAT
>QPIN01000018.1 GCA_003666385.1 Methylococcales symbiont of Hymedesmia sp. n. MRB-2018 | reverse complement strand
ATACTTTCATTGCGGCGGGTATTGTGGTCGCCTTAGTTAAATATTTATGATAATTTCGCTCTCAAGTTCCTGCTTTAATCAGATTTTCTTCAAAGAATACTATAAACCGATAATATAAACCCATTAGCAATTACGGAGTTAAAAAATGCCCACAACAATTATTACTCCCGCCCGCCTTATTGCCGCTACTCTATTACTGTTATCGGGTTTTTTATTCAGTGCTAGCGCACAGGCGATGCCAATACTAGATATTAGGACGATAAATATAGGAAATTCTTTTACTATCAAGGACGGCTTGGCAGTAATCACCATAGGGCCAGATTTTTCTGGCGGTTTTTTTGAGGCCAACGACACAACCATCACCATACCAAGTGGACTGAATGGCGTTAGGGTTAGAATTGACATAGCTGCCGTAGCTGAGGGTAGTCCAACCCTGCCAGTCAGCCCACCTGCTAAGACTGTCGCGAGCATCCGACGTAGCCTAGTGGATATTTCTGTGACTGGTGATGGTGATAACATCATGGATAACCCAGTAAAAATATGCCTACCTCACCACGGCATAGACGACCCAGGTTTGTATCACGCTGTTAGCGGTGAATGGGCTGAGTTACCATCCCAGCGGGTTGAAGACGACCTCGTCTGTGGCGAGACAGGTAGTTTTTCACCTTTCGCCGTATTTGGTAATATCGATGTCAGCTTGAGTACCTTAACCTTGTCCGAGGGCACCTTAGACCCAGCCTTTGACAGCGATGAGACTGACTACATCGCCAATGTTATCAACACAGTAACCAGCCTGACTGTAACCGCGACGACCAGCACTGATAGCACTGCCAGGGTCACGGTGAACGGCAATCCCGTCACCAGCGGTGAAGCCAGTGATCCCATTACTCTGGCCGCAGGTGCGGATACCGAAATTGTTGTAAAGGTCACTGCCCAAGATGGCACCACCACTGAGGACTACACCATCATCGTCACTCGTGCCCCTGCTGCCACAGTTGACGAAGCACAAATATTAAATGCGATCTTGCCACAACTACTCAGAGCAACAGCAAAAATAACGGTGAGCAATATCAGCAACCGCATTGACCAAGCATTTTCTAGCTCCCCAGCAGACACCGATGCCAGCCTTAATCTAGGGGGTAGCTCAAACTTGCAAGAGCTAATCAATAACAATGCTCGTACTGTGCTACAAGATGGATTGAATGTTAAGCAAATGCTTAATAACACATCTTTCCTCATACCGCTGAATGTAGCAGGGGATAATAACTACGGTATTAGTAATATGACGCTATGGGGCAGTGGTGATTACCTTAATCTTGAAGATGATGTCTCTGCTGTTGACTGGGAGGGCGAGGTAATCGGTGGTAGTGTGGGTATTGATGCCCGTCTAAACCAAAACTTGGTCGCAGGTGCCGCCCTCTCTTACAGTGAAGGCGATGTTGACTATAAACGCGATGGTGGCGAAAATAACAGCAAAGGCACCCTGACCAATACTCTATACAGCATCCACCCTTATATTGCTTATGATTTATCACAAGGGCGTGTATGGGGCGCACTAGGCTATGGTCAAGGCGAGGTAGAAATTAACGATAAAACAAGCAATGACAGCAAAAGCAAAAGCAGCCGCGACACCGAGCTATACAGTCTCGCCTTTGGTGGTAGTGGCGATCTATTATCCAGCGATAACTGGCTAAATATACCCGGCACCACCACCCTACGCCTTAAAGGCGAAGTCTCGCTGTCTAATATTAAGTTGGACAAAAGCAATTTAACTAATGCCAAAGCATTGTCCATAGATGCCCATCGTTACCGTATGGCATTAGAAAGCAGCCATAAGCACACCCTAGCCAGCGGTGCCAGCATCAGCCCATCCATAGAACTGGGAATACGCTATGACGATGGCAGTGGTGAGACTGGCGGCGGCATAGAGTTAGCAGGTAGCTATCGCTACAGCAGCCCAATAGGACTAGAAATGGAACTACGCGCCCACGGTTTACTGGTACATGAATCTTCTTACCAAGAATGGGGACTCAGTGGCTTAGTTAAATACCAAGCCAACAGCAGTGGTCAAGGCTTATGGTTAAGCCTACAACCAGCATTTGGCGACACCCCAGGCAATGTTGCCGATGGAGTATGGCAACAACCCACCGTAGCTAACAATGTAAACGATGAAGATAACAGCAACAGTAGAAGACTACAGTTAAACACCGAGCTAGGTTACGGACTGCCTGGATTCTTTGGTCGCGGTCTACTCACCCCTTACGCTGGCTTAGGTATAGCAAATGGAACACAAAGCTATAATATAGGCGGACGTTGGACAATAGATTCTACATTGAACCTAAGTCTAATAGGTGAGCGTAAGCAAACAGGGGACAGTATAGAGTTGCGTGGTAACTTTAGGTTTTAGTGAGTAAATAACAAAAAACCAAGGAAAAAGGAAAAATGAGGACAAAGCGTCCTCATTTTTTTTGTCTGTCATTTCTTTATTTTCCCCAATAGCTCGTTCCCACGCTTTGCGTGGGAATGCATATTTTGTTTCAGTTGCTGGTTTATTAGCCTATGCTCTGCTAGGCATTCCCACGCGTAGTATGGGAACGAGGAAATATTATATTTTTATTTGGGTTGTATCTATTCATGGTTTATTAATCGTAGGGGCAATCCCTTGTGGTTGCCCTTATATTAGAGGCAACCCCCTGTGGTTGCCCTTTAATTAAGCCAATAGAAAAGGGTAGCACCCCCTTATATTCGCCTTATATTGTGGCATTGGGAAGGTTTTATCAGGAGTTTGAGGCTGATGGGTGGGTTTGTGCGGATACTTCAGAGCCTGTCCCCATTAATTCTCCTCACCCCCGCACCATGGCTGGTGACTACGAGATCTCGGTTTTCAAGTGCCAAATCAAGAGCAAGACATGTTTTGCACCAACACAAACTTAACTGTATAATTCCTCTTATTTTTGCAGGATTAATTATGAGTGAAACCAAAGTAGATGACATGCTTATCGAAATGATTGAGCCTAAAATCAAAGAGATAGAGCAGAGTTTTAGCGATGGTAAAGGCTTGACACAAGACGACATTAACACCTTACTGCTCAAATCCCAATACAACCATATCAATCATTTAGATGAAAAATTAAATGAAGTCACTGCTAGTGTTGTAGATCTGGGGGGCAGGTTTGATGTTCTTGAAGGTAAGTTTGAATTATTAAAAACAGATCTTGAAGGCAAGTTTGAATTACTAAAAACAGACCTTGAAGGCAAGTTTGAATTACTAAGAACAGATATCGAAGTTACTATTCAAAAAGCACTCAATAAAAATATGCTTGTCCTCGTTGCCGCTATGGGTTTTTTTCTAACCCTGTCAAAACTTATTGATAAATTTTAAAAAGTGTGCCGCGTTCCCAAGTTCCTGCTTGGAAATGAAACGCCGCACACCACTCTACCAACAACAAAACCCACCCAGAAAACACACCAACAAAACGCCGTTTAACGGGTAAAAGAGGACGCTACCCTTTTATTTCAAGCTGGAGCTGGGAACGAGCAAGGAAAAGGGTAGCGTCCTCTTTGCATTTGCCTATTCTGAGAAAGAGCCAATTATGGAATTAAAAAATGTTGTTGAGATGATGGTGAATTATCAAAATTAATTCGATTTAGGCTTAATTCAGGAGAGACTTATATTGTGAAACAAATAAATTATTTTGAGCGCTTAGAAACAGTGCGATTTTATGCAGTATTTTCAGTTATATTTGCCCATATTTTCCAGATATGGACATGGTTGCCAAATACAGTGTTACTTTTCCCCATAGGTAATACTGGCGTTATTGTTTTCTTTGTGCTGAGTGGTTTTTTAATTGGAAAAATCTTATTATCCGAACCAAAAGACACCCCATTAGCTTTGAGTTTTAAGAATTTTTATGGACGCAGAACCTTACGCATATTTCCGATTTATTATTTATATTTATCGCTGGCTTTTGCCTTTAATTTAGACAATATTCAGCAAGCAGGGATATACCCTTGGCTTTATTTAAGCAATGTTTATATGTTTTCTGAAAACACTTGGCTCAAGGCAAACAGCCATTTATGGACGCTTTCTATTGAAGAGCAGTTTTACATTATTTGGCCGTTTTTGGTGTTATTACTCAGGGATAAAATCAATATATTAATTGCTTTATTTTTGGGCATTATCCTGCTGGCAATATCATCACGGATATATCTTTTTGTAAACGGTTACGGTATTTCACCGCAAATGAAAATTTTTACCTTGGCAAATTTTGACGGTTTGAGTTTTGGGGCTTTATTGGCAGTATTCTATCTGCACTACCAACATTTGATTAAAAAGCTGGCTTTGCCAATGATTGTAATTGGCACAGTAGGCTATTATGGCATGACTTGGCTTAAATTTGATTTTGGACTGGATTTATTGTTTTGGTCGCTAGGTAAGTTTATGGTTGTTGTTTTTTCTGGGGGCGTGGTTTTGTATGCACTGTTTAGTGAGAATAAACGCCATATTTTTCATAATAGCATCACCATTCATTTAGGTAAAATCAGTTATGGTTTATACCTTTATCACAATATTATTGTGGCATATTACGAGGAAATTGCGCATTTCCTCTTCATTCCAACCAACGACAGTATTGTGACTAAGATTTTTCTATCGTTATTGTTCACAATTACCATTGCGCAAATATCATTTATGCTCATTGAGAAGCCATTGTTAAAACTAAAACAGCGTTTTTTCCATAAAGCGCAAACAACATGAGGCTTAGGTTCAAGTGATTGCAGGTCGTTTGGTGGCGAACTGTCTGCGTGAGCAGGGTTGCTTTGGATAAAATTATAGCGACTTTATTTTAGTCAATTGTTCATTTAGACTCTTTAGAGAAGTATGCAAGTACCTAAGCATAATTAATTTAATTTTTACTCAAGGGTTTTCATATTGAGGGCGAATTATCTGTGTCCAAATTAAGGAGAAAATACCATGAAATATTATTTATTAACATTCATTCCGTTGCTGCTCACGCTGCCAATATTTGGTGAAGAATTGTTATTTGGAATGCCAATTTGGGCGATTATCACGCTGGTTTTTGCTGTGATTTATGCCAGCAGTTTGGTGTGGCTCATCAATCACAAATGGGATGAATTATCATAATAGGTGCACTTGAAATTTGGACGATTGCCATTTATTTATTGAGCCTAATTGCCATCGGTTTTTACGGGCATCGGCAAAGTAAAAACAACAGCCTCACAGACCGATATTTGGGCGGTCGGGAGTTTGGCGTTGTGATGCTTTTTCTCACTTTTTATGCCACACAATATAGCGGAAATACCATCATTGGTTTTTCGGGAAAGGCATACAGGGAGGGCTGGATAACGCTATCGACAGTCGTTTTTATGGTAGCGGTCATCGGCGGATTATTGAGCTACGCGCCGAAACTTTACAAACTTGGCAGAGCCAAAGGCTACATCACCTTAAGCGATTATGTCAGTGACCGCTACCCCAATAAAACGCTACATTATTTGGTGATTTTGGTGGTTTTATTTGTGTTGGGAAATTATATTTTAAGTAACCTAAAAGCAGTTGGCACCATCGTTCAAACGCTGTCAGACGGCACAATTTCTTATGCTTGGGGGGTTATCACCTTAACTCTCATTATTTTTGTTTACGAAAGTTTGGGAGGCATGCGCTCGGTGATTTTGACCGATGCCATTCAGGGAATTTTGTTGTTAGTCACTATCCAAATTATCTTTTTTGTCGTGCTTTTTCAATACGGATTAAACCCAAATTTAGAAAACGCTAGCATCCATAAAATCATCCAATTACCCGATGGTGGTCAACAAATTAAATGGCTCAGCACCATCTTTTTAATCTTTTTTAGCGTCTCAATTTATCCACATTTAATCCAGCGTATTTTCATCGCCAGAACGGTAGGTGACCTCAAAAAATCACTCAAACTAATGTCCTTTATGCCGTTTTTTACCACGTTGCCAGTGGTGATTATTGCAATTATTACCATCAGCGTACTGCCTGAATTGTCCAAAACGCAAAGCGATAATGTGATGCCGCTTATGTTAAACCAGCTCGCTCATATTCCGCTGCTACACTGGATTATAGTGCTATTTTTTGCCGCCGCCTTAGCTGCCATTATGTCCACAATTGACTCCAGCAATATCGCTATCCATTCGATTTTGGTCAAAAATGTCTATTTAAAACATTTTCCAAACAGCCCCGATTTAACTACCAAATACGCCTCAATGCTTGTCTCATTGGCCATTTTAAGCCTGCTCGGATATTTGGCATTAACCATTCAAGCCTCTATTTGGGCGATTTTAAGACTGAAGTTAGAAGTGTTAGCGCAACTCTTCCCGATGATTGCCCTTGGTGTCTGGACTCGTACCATCAATGCAAAATCCGTTCTTGTCGGCCTCGTCATCGGTCTCGTCATCCTACTTTATTTAGCTTTTTTCGCTACCACCCCCAAACCCCTCAATATTCACGCTGGACTATGGGCGCTCCTCGCCAATTTCACCGCACTATTCCTCACCCACCAAGCACAAGCAAAACGAAGCGTATGAAATAAAAAAGGACTACAACTGTAAGCAATATTTTAAAAACTCTATATACATTCCCACACCAAATCATTAAAAAACTCCTGCTTAGTTGTTTTTAAAAATCATATAGCTCTTGCATGAATGGGTATGAAAAATCTGTAAAGAAAATACTCAAAAAAATGGGTGGAAGTATCTTTGTTCTGCCAAAGGCTCCCACGAATTGCTTGAGGCATTAGAATAATCGTGGTCTGTTTTACTTTTTTCTTTCTAAGTACATCAATGAGTAAGGCACTTGTTGGGTTGTTGTGGTAAGCCGGTTGTCAATATTCACTACCTGAATCAAGTGCCAACCTTCGTTGTAAAATGCAGACAAAGTACCACTAATAGCGTTTTTACCAATCTCACAAAGTATCTGAGTTTGCGGGCTGGCTAAATGGTAGTAAGCGGGGTTTTTTTCAATGTTGACATCAAAGCTACAAACGGCTAGTTCATACTTATCTCTTTTAGATGTAGCAGATAGCACTTTAGTTACTGTTTGATTTTGAGGAAAAGAATACTGAGGTCTGGCTACCCCATCACTGACTATCGGTTCAAGGGCATATCCACTAAGACAGAATACCACCAACCCAACAAATAATATTTTTTTCATCATTGACCTTATTTAGCTATTTTAGGTTTAGTCACAATACCTTCATGGGCAGTAAAACATTTTAGATATGCAAAAAAATAGCTCATAAAGAGCTATTTTTTTTGTTATAGGTTTAGTAGATTAAAATGACCAGCCTGCTCCTGCAGAGAAACCTACTTCACTGTCTCCTCCGCCAAATGAGTTTGAGACTTTAAAGTTATAGGTCATATTATTTTCAGCATCGTTGTGAGAGATGCCGACAGCGGCTGCACTTTTACCGTCAAAATGACCAAAGCCTACACCCACAGAGCTTTCACCATTAAAAGCCTGTGGAATACTGCCCATCGCCATACTGAGTGCAACACCTTTGCTTACTTTTTCAATAGCACTATTTAATTGACGTACATTAACCGCATCAGTCGGTGCCACACCATCAGCAATACCTCCTAATCTACGTGGTTCACCATTTGGACCTGAGAGTTTAAGACCTTCGTCGTTTAGGGTAAGGGTTGTGCTGCTGTCAACACCAGTACCACCTGACAAGGTTGTTTCTGTAGCCTTCACGGTTAAACCATCGCTCTTCGCCCTTATCATGTTTCCTTCATCGTTGGGTGAGGTGCTGCCTGGGTGACTATTTGCACCTGTAACACCAAAAGATTCTGCACCACTATTATCATCTGCACCATCCCTGATTAGTAGAACACTGGTTTCAGTGTTACTTTGACTAGTAACACTTCGTGTCTCGCCCTGAGCAGTGCCTCCTACCCTAGTAGTCACACCTTCACTATTATAGACAGCTTGCGTATTACCTGTGGTGATAGTGGTTGTGCCACTGTTTAGGTTAGCACTTGCACCTCTAACAGTGGTTGTGCCATCGTCGCCATCACCAATGTTGATGGTTTCACTATTGATGTTAGTTGCAACACTAGAATCAATGTTGGTGGTACCACTGTTTAAGTTAGCTGTTGCACCTCTAACTGTAGTTGTGCCATCTGTGCCATCGCCAATGTTGATAGCTTCACTGTTTATATTTGTTGTGCCACTGTTTAGGTTAGCTGTTGTACCTGTAACAGTGGTTGTGGTGCTTTCTATATTAGTATTTGCACCTCTAACTGTAGTTGTGCCGTCGTTGTCATCGCCAATGTTGATGGTTTCACCATCAATATCAGTTCTAACACTGTCTAAGTTTGTAACTGCACCTGTAACATCAACAGAAGCTGCATCAATATTAACGTCTTCGTTAGTAACAACAATTTCATTATTGCCGTCATTACCACCATCGATGTTAGTTGTGGTACTGTCTAGGTTAGCTGTTGCACCTGTAACAGTGGTTGTGCCATCTGTGCCATCGCCAATGTTGATGGTTTCACCATCAATATCAGTTCTAACACTGTCTAAGTTTGTAACTGCACCTGTAACATCAACAGAAGCTGCATCAATATTAACGTCTTCGTTAGTAACAACAATTTCATTATTGCCGTCATTACCACCATCGATGTTAGTTGTGGTACTGTCTAGGTTAGCTGTTGCACCTGTAACAGTGGTTGTGCCATCTGTGCCATCGCCAATGTTGATGGTTTCACCATCAATATCAGTTCTAACACTGTCTAAGTTTGTAACTGCACCTGTAACATCAACAGAAGCTGCATCAATATTAACGTCTTCGTTAGTAACAACAATTTCATTATTGCCGTCATTACCACCATCGATGTTGGTTGTGGTGCTGTCTAGGTTAGCTGTTGCACCTGTAACTGTAGTTGTGCCATCTGTGCCATCACCAATGTTGATCTCTTCACTGTTTATATTTGTTGTGCCAGTTGTGCCAGCGGCATCGCCAATGTTGATATCTTCACTGTTTACATTTGTTGTGTCACTGTTTAGGTCAGCTGTTTCACCTGTAACCTCAACAGCTCCTGCATCAATAACAACACTTTCATCAATAACAGTAATTTCATTATCGCCATCACCGCCACCATCGATGTTGGTTGAGGTGCTATCTAGGTTTGTAACTGCACCTGTAACTGTAGTTGTGCCATCTGTGCCATCACCAATGTTGATCTCTTCACTGTTTATATTTGTTGTGCCAGTTGTGCCAGCGGCATCGCCAATGTTGATATCTTCACTGTTTACATTTGTT
>QPIN01000019.1 GCA_003666385.1 Methylococcales symbiont of Hymedesmia sp. n. MRB-2018 | reverse complement strand
CTGTGTTAGAGTCATAAATTGAGGTGAGTAATGTTTCTATTTCAGACCATTCCAACAAGGCTTCTGTGTCATCAAGACTATGAAGAATAGGGTGCTCTAAGTCAGCGGTTGAAAAGAAGAGGTTGGATTGTGTTGAGAATGATTTTTGCATGATGCATTATAACAAAATTTATACGTATTTTTTGGGTTATGCTGAGGTCTCATACTATTGGTAATTTTTTGTGGAGTCTCCAACTGCAACAAACATAATTGTGGAGTGTATATTGCTATTTACGCTCCACAAACAGTTTAGTGGCGGTTAGCCACTCCACAAATTAACTTAAACAATTTCTCGTCCTTCCACTAAATTTAGTAACGCAGGAAAGCATAATATTGCAGAGCGACTCCCACGGCTTTCTTGTAATACCATTAAAATACCATCATCTCTTAATTGACGTAATAAATCAGCGGTGGTTTTTTCATGGATATCATCTGTTTTTTTAAGTTTCTTACAAGTATCAGAGATTGAAAAAATAGGTTGGTTAAACAGAGTATCAAGTAAATAAACCGAGTACTGAGAATGAGTAACTTTATGGATTTGAGTTTTCATTTTTTCATATAAGGTCATTATCTCTTTTACACGCCTACTATTTTCCTTTGCCTGACAACTAATAGCATTTAGAAAAAATGCAATCCAGCCATTCCAGTCGCCCTCCATTGAAATGGCTTTAAGTCGGACGTAATACTCGTCCCTATTAGCCTCAAGAAACTCGCTCAAATAAAACATCGGCTCAGATAGCTGTTTCTTCTGGTAAAGAAACAAAGGAATTAAAATACGACCGATACGACCATTACCATCTTTAAAGGGGTGTAAAAGCTCAAATTGAGCATGTAAAACAGCCGTTTGTAAAAGAAAGTTAAGATCATCTGAGTCTGTATAAGCTATTAATGCCTCTAAATGATCAGCTAAACGTAGTGGATTAGGGGGTACAAAACTAGCCTCTTCCATTATGCATCCAGCTTTACCAATCCAGTTTTGGTCGCGACGAAATTCACCAGGTTCTTTATTTTGACCACGTACACTGTCCATAAGAATACGGTGTAATTGACGAATAAAATTTAAACGAATGGGGTATTCTGCTAGGTGTTCCCGTGCTTGAAATAAGGCAGAACGATAGTTAGATATTTCTTGAATATCTTTAAATTTATCGCCCTCTTTGATCATCCCTGCTTCTTGCTCTAATACTTCATCAACAGTGGCTTGTGTGCCTTCAATTTTTGATGAAAGTACCGCTTCGTGAGTGGTTAACGGGGAAAGCATCACAGTAGGATTTGGAATGCCTTGTAATAAACCATCATAACGTGCAAGTTCGCTACTGGCATCTGCCACCAATGAAAACAGCAACTGATAATCTAAATCAGTAATGGGCAATTCATCTGGTACATAAGGTTTCATAGTGCTTCCTTGGTATTAAGCCGTATCTCAGGGACTCTAATTTTACCGGTAACGGCACTGTTGATTAGGGTGGTTTTGTATTCTTTTAGGTTTTTGATTTGTTTTTGCTTGATGGCTATGGCTAGCTCAATTTGGGCGGTTTTTTTGTCAAGGAAGTTGGCAATGGCGGTTTGTTCTTTTAACGGGGGAACACCAATAATTACGGCTTTCATTTCATCATAACGGGTAGTCCACAAATCAGCGACTATGCCATGCTCCATACGATAAAACTCTTCAATAAAATTGTAGCTTTTTAATAGATACTCACAATAACTAGAAGTAATACTTTTTGGTTCTAGCACAATGTATATTAATGAAACTGAACCATCACGATTAGCAACGCCACTTGAGCCTTTTCTATCTGAACGGCTGTTAATAACAAAATCGGCATTATCAAATACTTGTGACCCTATGCCTGTGGGTTCGCTATTATCAGCTAAGGCACGTTCAATCGTGCTAAGGTTTAAGTAGCTTTGTATAATCTCTTCTATCTGCTCGGCTGTAAACTCACAATTCTTTTCTCCAAGGTTTTTACGCAGTTTCTTAAACAGTAAGCTGCCATCAATTAACTGCACTTTGCCTTGTCTGGCTGTAGATTTGTTATTGCTTAATAGCCAAATATAAGTGGTAATGCCTGTGTTGTAAAACAGGTTAGTCGGCATTTGCACTATGGCTTCCAGTAAATCATTCTCAATAATATGACGGCGTATATTACTTTCACTTGACCCTGCATCACCAGTAAATAGGCTAGAGCCATTATGCACGGAAGCAATACGCGAGCCTAGCGAGCCAGAAGTGATTGACTTCATTTTATCAACCATTTCCATTAGAAACAGTAACTGGCCATCACTGGAGCGCGGCGTGGCATCAAGCGTTTCACTCTCGCCCCAGTAGTTGGGTAGATTATTAATAAAACGTGAGTCGATAACGTCTTTGCCCTCTTTAATGTATTTCATCTCACTCGCCCAGCTTTTGCCATAAGGAGGATTGGAGAGCATAAAGTCAAAACGGGTTGCAGCAAACTCATTAGTCGATAGTGTAGAGCCTATTTTGATATTTTCAGGATTATTACCTTTGATCATCATATCTGATTTACAAATGGCATAGGTTTCATCGTTGATTTCTTTGCCAAATAAATAAATGTCTCGGCTATTGCCTACACTGGGATATTTTGCTTCTACAAAGTTTTGTGACTCAGTCAACATGCCGCCACTTCCGCAAGCTGGGTCATAGATTGACATAACGCTAGGAATCTCATCTTTGACGGGATCAAAAACTAAGCGGGTCATTAATTCAATCACTTCACGTGGGGTAAAATGCTCTCCTGCTTCTTCGTTATTTTCTTCATTGAATTTACGGATTAACTCCTCAAAAACATAACCCATGCCCAAATTAGACAGTGCAGGCATTTTATTACCTTCTGGGTCATCCACCGTATCAGGGGTTAAGTTGATATAAGGTGATGCAAATTTTTCTAGTACATCAAGTAAGACATCTTTATTCGCCATCTTCTTAACTTGTGCTTTAAGGTTAAAGCGATTAACAATTTCTTTAACATTATCGCTAAAGCCATTGAGATATTCTTCTACATTAGCTAATAAGATTTGCTGATTATTGGTCGCCGTAGCAAAAAATTGTTGCAGAGTCCATTTACTGGTGCTGTAAAACACATAGCCTGATGCTTGTTTTAAGGGGGTATCATCCATATCAGTCGTTTGCATTTCTTCTTTCTGGAATTTAACCTCATCAAGTACAGCTTGTTTGCTGGATTCTAGCAAGGTATCTAGGCGGCGTAGTACTACCATCGGTAAGATAACGTCCCGATATTTACCTCGCACATAAACGTCCCGTAAGCAGTCGTCAGCAATTGACCAGATAAATGCAATGCGTTTGTTGTCAGCATTATGATCCATTTTGTGATTTTCGTTTAAGAACTCAGTGGTGTTAAGGTTTTTGGCATTGAACTTTAAGTAAACTTAAGATAGGTGATTTATTAGGATTTAGATTGTGAAATTGCAGTTGAATAAAAACATTTCTTTATCTTGAAGGTATTGGAAACAGGTTAAATTTGTATGATCAATTTGTAAATTAAATTCGCCTCATCCATATTCCCAGATAGATTAATATAAACCTGATAAAATTAGTATCGCACCTTAATCAACCATAAAAACAATTTTTATGCCCAAAAAGTTATTAAAAAAATACATGCCCGACCCTCAAAAACTAAAACAACAAAAAAGTCTTCAGTTTTTGGGTGATCGTTTGCATGAACCTAATTTATGGCATTTAAATCGTCGCTCTGTATCACTGGCATTTGCTGTAGGGTTATTTGTAGCATGGATACCTACATTTGGTCAGATGGCTATCGCGGCGGTAATGGCCTTTTATTTTAGAGCAAACCTACCTATTTCTGTTGCATTAGTCTGGATAAGCAATCCACTGACGATGCCACCGATGTTTTATTTTGCTTATTATATTGGTTTATTGTTATTAGGTGGTGACACACCTGATAGTGGCTTTGAGTTTAATATAGAAAGTATTTTATCTAGCCTGAGCGAAATAGGTGGCTCTTTTCTATTTGGCTGCCTTGTACTGGGCATTGTTTCTTCGCTGATAGGTTATTTTGGCATTCGTTTATATTGGAAATATTATGTAAGCAAACAATGGAATATGAGAAATAGATGACTAAAAGAGGCCTCAGCATAACTCATGAACGGATAAAAAAGGTCAGCCAAAATAACGTGCAATAGCTCACTATTACACTTGTATTTTGACTAAAACCTGAAAAATTCTATCACTTTTTTCTCATCGCCAGAGTTATGCTGAGGTCTCTAAAAGACAATGCCATTAAATCTGGCTTGCAACATTAGGTGTTATACCATTTTCAAAAATAAATGGTGTGATATAGCTCCCAAGCATAATTAATTTAACATTTTTACTGGTCTTTTTTGCCATATTCTGCGTTGCATAATTTGTTGCCTAGCTTGCTATTCGCTAATTTATGCACCTTCAATATGAAAAAAATCCATTATATTAACTTCATCACTCCCTGAAAATAGATTGGTCTGGGTCAGGAATCTAATCGTCAGTGACAATCATCCCATCTTCCATCTGTAAAACCCTATCCATTCTATGTGCAAGAGATTGATTATGGGTCACGACTAAAAAACTAACGTGTAGCTCTTGGTTTAACTCCAGCATTAACTGGTAAATCTGTTCTGCTGTTTTACTGTCCAAATTACCTGTTGGCTCATCTGCCAAAATACACTTGGGTCGATTAATCAATGCCCGAGCCACGGCTGCACGCTGCCTTTCACCGCCCGATAATTCTCCGGGCTTGTGTTGAATTCTATGCCCTAAACCGACTCTATCCAGTAATTTAGATGCCTTTTCTATTGCAACTTTTACTGATGCCCCCCCTATTAGTACAGACATAGCAACATTTTCTAAAATACTAAACTCACCCAGCAAATGATGAAATTGATAGATAAACCCTAAAGATTGATTTCTTAATTGACTTACCCTAGATGCGCTTATTTTATTAATATTTTCACCATCCAAAATCACTTTTCCTTGTGTCGGTTTTTCTAAACCCCCTAATAAATGAAGCAGAGTACTTTTACCTGAACCAGAAGCACCCATAATGGCCACACACTCACCAGCATTAATGGACAGGTCTACACCCTTTAATACCTCAACATCCAAATCACCTTGTTGAAAATGTTTTGTTAATTGCTGACATTGCAAAATAATGGTATCACTCATAGCGCAACACCTCTGCTGGATTAATTCTTGATGCTTGCCAGGCAGGATATAATGTGGCCAATAAAGACAAGAAAAAAGCACACCCAGCAATATAATAGACATCGACCCAGACTAATTTTGAAGGTACATCGCTAATATAATAAACATCAGGTGCCATAAATTGAACGCCAAAAAAACCCTCTATTGCCGGCACAATAGTTTCTATATTTAACGCTAATAACACCCCCCCAAAGGTGCCTAAAGCAGTTCCCACAATACCAATAATACCGCCTAAAACAATAAAAACACCCATTACTGAAAGATTGGAAAAACCTTGCGTTTTTAAAATAGCAATATCACCACGTTTATCAGTCACCACCATAACCAGTGTGGAAACAATATTAAAAGCAGCCACGGCAACAATGAGTAATAAAATAATGAACATCACCTTTTTTTCTGTTTTTATCGCTCTAAAAAAATTACTGTGTGCCTTTGTCCAGTCACTCACTCTGTATTGATAATTTAACTCCGTTGCTAAAGATTGAGATATCCTTGGCGCATTAAACAAATCATCTAATTTGAGTCTTAAACCACTGACAGCATCACCTAAGCGAAATAATTTGGCCGCATCTTTAATATGAATAATCGCCATATTCCTGTCATATTCATACATCCCCACTTGAAATGTACCTATCACTGTAAAGCGTTTAAGCCGAGGTAAAATTCCTGCTGGCGTTGAATTAATTTGCGGACTGATAATAGTCACTTTATCGCCCTTAATGACAGCTAAATAATTGGCTAATTCCTGTCCCAAAATAATACCAAAACTACCTTGGGATAAATCAGACAATTGCCCAATCTTCATTTTATTAGCGACTTCTGAAACTTTAGGTTCATATTCAGGAAAAACACCTCTTAATGCAATTCCACTGACTCTTCTATCTGCATTAATCATCACCTGACCACTAACAAATGGCGCAGAACCTTCTACATTTGGACGATTAATAATTTGTTTTTCTAATTGTTGCCATTGCAACAAAGTTTCATTTCTTCCTGTTATAGTGGTATGAGAAGTCATTCCTAAAATACGCTCACGTAATTCAGCTTCAAATCCATTCATCACTGATAAAACGGCTATCAAAGCTGTTACCCCTAAAGCAATACCTAAAATTGAAGTCAGGGTAATAAAAGAAATAAACTGAGTACGTCTTTTGGCGCGTGTATAACGCATACCAATAGATAGGATTAAGGGTTTAAACATTAAGAAGTTATAGTAAGATTATTTACAATGGGAGCAAATACCATAAAGATACAAACTATGATCTGTTAATTGATAGCCTAATTTTTCAGCAATATCATTTTGTCGATTTTCAATAATAGCATCAGTAAACTCATCCACCTTGCCACATTTCATACAAACAATATGGTCATGATGAGAACCTCTATTGAGTTCAAAAACCGAATTCCCTCCATCAAAATGGTGCCGAGAGACTAAACCTGCCGTTTCAAACTGAGTTAAAACACGATAAACAGTGGCTAAACCAATCTCCTCACCTTCATTGAGTAAGATTTTATAAACTTGCTCCGCTGAAAGATGTCGTTGTTCAGTCTGGTTTTCAAAAATTTCCAGAATTTTAACACGGGGCAAAGTAACCTTAAGCCCTACATTTCGTAAATCTTTACTTTCCAACAGCTAATCTCCAGGTAAAGTAGTTGTACAACCTAACAGTGAATACCCATTGTATCTTTTTTTACTCATACTCGCTGACACTTTTCTATGGTAATATTCACTGCACTTAAATGATTTTATTTATCTAGAGACCTCATCTAATCACATCAAGCCAATAAATCATGCGAAATACGATTTATCTTTTTGTACTTGTAGCCAGCATCACACTGTCTTCATGCTCAACTATAATGAACAATATTCCTAGTGTTTATTTACTAAAAGTTCAACAAGGAAATATCATTAACCAAGATATGGTAGATCAACTAAGACCCAACATGACAAAACGTCAGGTTTTATACATCCTGGGTTCTTCCATGTTAGTTGATGTTTTTCATCAAAAACGTTGGGATTACCTCTATTCAACTCAAGCTAGTGGAGAACAAAAAAGACTGTCTTTATTTTTTGATGGTGATGTATTAATAAGCGTACAAGGTGATCTTAGACCGAGCACCCTTGCTGTCGCCAGAAAATCAAATAAAACCACATTTGAACTACCCAAACGTGAACTGGACAAAACTTTATGGGGAAAAATGAAGCGTCTCATGAGCGAGGATGAACCAGCTAACACCGAGACTTCAAAATATCCACCAGCCAATGACTCTAATCAATCAGCTTCTGATAATCCATTAACAATAGCAACCGAAGAACAAGAAACTGAAACTCCATCTACAAAAGATGATATGGAAGCAGATAACACCTCAGAAAAACAAGCTATTGATGACCAAGCTAGCGGATTTATTGATAAAACTGAGCAAGAAATTAGTAACAGCGAAATATCTATTACACCCTTACAAGAAAACCAGCCACAAGTACTCGAACCCATACAGAATGAAGGTAGCGAGTAAACTCAAGGCAAAGAAGAGATAGATACTGTTACCGTAGACCTTTAAGTAACTAATCCTTGTCTAGCAATAAATTTTTCCATCAATGGCACAGCAAAAGAATATTTACCATGCCTGTTTTTAAAGACAAGACCTTGCGTGCTTAATGTCCCTAACATTTGATGTACATGACTACTAGAAAATGATTTCTCTAAAACTGCTTTTGACCGTTCTACAACCTCTTGAACTGAAAATTCATTGTTACAATTCTCTAGCAACGCTATTATAGATAAAAGTTCTCTTTGTCTATCAGTTGCTTGCGCCCAGCGACCCGCAAAAAAATCGGTATCCAGCTTTTGTTCAATTTCTTTAGTTGGTACAGATGCTCGTTCGCCTCTGTCAATTTTTTGCATAAAAGCATCATATACTTCTCTGCAAATAAACTGGATAAAATATGGATAACCAGCAGACATTTCAATAATAGTTTGCACTGAATCTTCACTTAGCTTTACCGGGCAACTATCATATTCAATGGGTTTGTGTATTGCTTCTCCGCTTTCATTTGGCTTTAAACTTTTAAGGAATACCACTCTAAACATTCTTTCTGAGAAAGTTCTAGACTCAACAAGTTTTGGAAATAACGTAGGTAGTCCTGTAAGTACTAACATCAGCGGCATTCCTTGTCTTTGCAAAGACTGAAAGGCATCTAACAATAGAGCGAGCGGATACTCCTCTTTTTGTGCTTGGTCAGAAAGATTTTGCGCTTCATCATAAGCGAAGATAATACCTTTTGGATGATTTGCACTAGACAAAACTCGCCATGCTGTCTCTAATACTTTTTTCAATTTATCTAACGCAAGTCCAGGAGTAGAGTTATATATATCCAGTAGTGTTTGGTAACCAAGAGTGTGCTCGGTTAACTCTACATCACTACTAAACCCCATTTTTTGAACTACGCTGGTACTGACTACTATTCCTGATGTAAGGATAGATAAATCAGTGCATAAACGAACGGCAATTTTATCTTCGCTAACGGTTGCTGACTCAGATAGATCAGTTCCTACCCACAGCCAACCATCATTTATTGCCTGTGGTTTAAATGTTTCGAGCAATACGGTTTTACCTACGCCTCGCAAACCAGTCAGAACGAGATTTTCTAATATTCTTTCTTGGGAGAGTAGGCGTAGAAACTCTTTACATTCATATTGTCTACCCGCTAAATAAGGAGGGGTATGCCCCGCGCCAGGGCGGAAGGGGTTTTTAAAATCAGGCATTTATTATCCAGTGTCGTTTATATTGTTACCTAAGTTTAGTCTTTAGACTAAACTTAGTTAATAGTATAACAAAGACTAAATAACCGATTTTAAGATTTATGAGGACTACAATCGCTACCAACAGCTAACGCCTAAATCAGCATGCAGCTAAAAGAAGTAAATCATATTAATAAGGTGACGGACAATAAATAATGTTAGAAAACGCTATTGCTATTGCACCCCGACACAAAATAAAAAAACATGGCTATTAACAAAGCACAGTTTATTAATCGTAGGGGCAATCCCTTGTGGTTGCCCATGCCCCCATGCCCTTATATCATAGCCACAAATTTAATGAATAATAGACCTAGGAAATGTTTAGGGTATAATGCCCCTTGGAGTTTTTGCAAGGTTAGCTGGC
This sequence comes from Methylococcales symbiont of Hymedesmia sp. n. MRB-2018, assembly GCA_003666385.1. GTDB lineage: Bacteria > Pseudomonadota > Gammaproteobacteria > Methylococcales > Methylomonadaceae > QPIN01. Next base: position 63 of record QPIN01000019.1, on the reverse strand, counting down.
AAAGACTATTTTTTAAATAAAAGTGTTGCCCTTATGGGTTGATCCCCCATTATTAAATTACGG
>QPIN01000020.1 GCA_003666385.1 Methylococcales symbiont of Hymedesmia sp. n. MRB-2018 | reverse complement strand
ATCGTTACCAGCGTGATAAAAAGCGCAAACTGTGTAAAAGACGCGCTGCCATAGAGCCTATCATTGGACACCTTAAGTCAGACTTTAGATTATCCAGAAACCTGCTTAAAGGGAATATAGGCGATGAAATTAATGTGCTGATGGCTGCCTGTGCCTGGAATTTGAGAAAGTGGCTAGTAATGGCTGGTATTTTTTTGTTGTGCCATGTAAAAATTTAAAATCAAATAAAATTTAACTGTTTTAAGCTGATGGGGTGGTTTTTGGTTTGGGTTTTTAAGGGTTGACTAATTAGGCGAAAAAGGATCCAATCATGAACTATAGACTGACAATTCTACTACTCATCTTAATAGCCCTTTCTGGTTGTGCCACTCGACCCATATCCAACACCATTGCTATCCCGGCACCGATGGAGAGAATTCTCGATACGCACTATTTGAAACCCGGACCGGGAACTGGAGAAGTTACAGTTAAGAGAGACAGCGGGTTTGGTGGTTCCGCTTGCTCTTCGCGGATATTTGTTGACGGTCACCCAGTTGCTGACATACGGGTTTCGGAAAAAGTCGTTTTGTATCTACCTGAAGGAGAACACATCTTAAGTGCCTGGCCAAATGGTATCTGTGGCGGTGGGATGACTGAAATAAAAGCGGTAATCAAAGCCGGAACTCCGTCAAGTTATAGGGTTGGATATGGAAGTAATGGCGACTTCGCTATTAATCCGACGGCATTTTAGGCTAACAAGGCTTTTGCAGCGGACACAAAAAGCCGTGCCGCTGAAAAGCGACGTTATACACTCCCTACAATAAATGGCACACAAACTGTAGCATTCAACAATGACAAAAAGCAATACGCTAATATATTAAAAATATCCTTAAAAAGTATGGTTGGAATTAAAAATCAAACAATAAGCGAATATGCCAAAATTTCAGGAATACGCCTAAAGCAAGTTTTAGACGACTTAAAAAATGCTGGTTTTTCATGTAAAGAATATGATTTTGTTTCAAAGGAAATGAGACGAGAATTGTCTGCATGTTACAAAAGTCGAAATAAAAATGGAAAGTCAAATAGAGAAAGAGCAAAAGAGGAAAAAGAAAGAGAACTTAAAGAGGAAAAAGAAAGAGAACTTAAAGAAAAAAAATTTCAAGATACTCTTTTAAAAAGAAAAGCTAAGTCTGAGAGAAAACCTGTTCAATTATTCATTGATCATATAAAAGAACATGGACTAAATTCAATTAAATTGGATAATGCACCTTTTATATTGAAGAGAAATGAAAGCCTTTATTTTATTAGTGGTTCAAAAAAAGATTTAAGCTTTTCTATTTCTTTAGCACTGACGAATACAAGACTATTTTTCTCAGAAAGCACTTCTTTTCATAAGGAGTGTAGAATTGATAAAATTGATCATTTTACTGTAATAAGAGGTATAAAAACTGTTCCACTTTCATCTGTAATAGCAATTGATGAGCCATTAGCAGACTCCACACATACAAAATGGAAAGTTTGTCTTCACCTAAGCAATGGATCTTGTATTTCAATTAGTTTTTTATCTTGTTCAGCATCACGAATTTTTTATACAAATGCTATTGAGCTAATTGATCGATTAAATGACCCTGTAGATGAAACTGCATTTTCACCTACACGAGAGAGAGTTCCTGATGAAGTGAAAGTTGTAGTATGGCGAAGAGACAATGGTATATGTGTTAAGTGTGGTAGCCGTAATAATTTAGAATACGACCATATCATTCCTGTATCTAAAGGTGGGTCAAATACAATACGAAATATTGAGCTTCTTTGTCAGAGTTGTAATAGATCAAAATCAGATAAAATCTCTTAGTTTGTATGCAAGATCATATAATAAATATTAATGAATTTTTACATATTTCGGTAATCAGGTGAAGTTAAAAAATCATTGGAATTTAATATGTACGCCATTGTTTTTAATGCCTTTTTAAGTGTTCTTGATGAGAGTTTAATTTTATATGTTAGAAAAAGAATTATTGATTGCACTTGATCAAAAAGGAGAGAGAATAGCAACAAAGTTTCTGAAAGAACACCCTGAAATTCTTACCTATAGCTTTAATTGGACAGCAGGACATTCAATGTATGTTTTGAACGAATTTCCTATAGGTTCACGGTATAGAACTGATTTTGTTGTTTTATTATCGTATTCAGGAACTTGGGAAATAAATTTCATTGAATTAGAAAATACTGATGATATGGTTATTACTCAGGCTGGTAAGCCATCACAACGCCTGAATTCAGCAATATCCCAGATTAATGATTGGCAAGAATATATTGAAAGAAATAGACCAACTATTCAGAAAGATTTATCAGACTGGTGCATGAAAAAAGATTTATTGAAGTGGTCAAAGGGTGAAGAGCCGCCATCAAACTTTTCAGGTGATGAACTGAAAGATCCTGATTCATTTTTAAACATTAAATATCATATTGTTATTGGCCGTCGTCAAAATATTACTAAGGAAGTACGACGAAAAATGAACCAGAATACAAGAATAGCAGATTTATCAATCCATACTTTCGACAGATTTGTTGATATTGCGAGAAATTTTGATAACCATCATGCTTCACCAGAAAAATCAATTGATTTAACTGAAACAAATGAAGACGTATAACAAAAAAATCAACAGCGACCACAAATAAGCGGTGCGGTTTTGATAGTTCTATTTTTATTAAAATCAATGCCACTTGGATAATTCTTCTATTATCATTTGTGGCCCGTTATTTTGGCGTTAGCAAAAAATAAATCGAACAGTATTGGAGTAATTAAGTGATATGAGTAAAAAAGATTTTGATAAATTTATAAGCAAACAAGCTGAACCTGATGATACCTCCATTGACTGGGGTTCTAAGAAAAATAAGTGGATAAATCATCTATCCAATTTCTATGAAAGAATCGAAGTTTTTTTGGAAGAGTATGTGAAAGATGGGAAAGTTGTTCACAAATACACAGAAAAAACACTATTTGAAGAATATATAGGAAACTATTCTGTACGGGTTCTCAACATTGAACTTGGTAATCACAAGGTAAGACTTGAACCAATTGGAACAATTCTTATAGGTGCAGAAGGCCGAGTAGATTTAATTGGGGCAAATGGAAAAGTAAAATTCGTGCTAGTTAACAAAAACTCATCAGGCCCTAAGATCAAAGTAAGCGTATGGGTTGAAGGTGAAGATCCGCCTGAAAAAGATGTAGAGCCGGCAGTTGTTGAATTGGACTGGAAAATTGCAACACCTCCACCGAATATTAAATACATTAACCTTGAACAAGATACATTTCTTGAGGTGCTAATGGAGGTTTTAGGTGGCTAGAAGAGTCTCTTTCTCAAATAAGCAATTGGAACTCGGTGAAATTGCCATACATTATTTAGATTCCGAGTCATCCTTGAAATTATATTTCAGCTCAGAGAACAATGATTATGAAGAGCGTTTTTCTGGATATTCTTCTGGGGAATTAGCTAATGAATTGAGGAGAAGAATTACTGAATTGAGTCACACTTCGTCCTTATCATTGCTGGCTACCTTGGAGGCGATATTTAGAATAGACTATCTTCAACGAAACTATAATAGGAAGAAAGACTCACTTTCAAGAACACTCAGAGAGATATACCAAGAGAAGAGTATAAGAGCGTCTCTTGAAGATGATATTTTAGATGCATGGAAAACTAATACACATGGAACATCCCAAATAATAAGCGACTTAAAAGGAGCTTATAAATATCGACACTGGCTAGCTCATGGGCGGTATTGGGAACCTAAAATGGGGCGGCAAAGCTATGATTATGACTCCGTGTATGAGTTAACTGAAACTATTTTAAATAGCTTTCCATTTGAAGGAACAAATGCATAACAATTCAAATATGTATGGCCTTTTTTAAAAAATGAACATTTTATCAAAGCAAAGGAAGAATATGGCTATCTCGGTAAGTAAAATACATAACAATGCGCTCCAGCGGACGTTCCGGGGCGTCACGGTTTTCGCATACGCGAAAAACCGCGCCACCCCGGAACGCCTCTGAGCTTAGCGTTAGCTGAACATTCACCTACAGGGGTATTTATATGGTCTTCAGATTCAAAGCGAAAATCGATTACAATAATGGCACAATCTTACCTTTTAGCCCTATTGAATGGGTTGCGCTGTCATGTTATGGAAATAAATATGACCATAGAACCCTCTCTTTCTCACTAACCAAGGAAATTTGTCATGGAGGGTAATTTCTTTGAAAAAATAACTAGATGCATCTCGAATACAAATAAAAACCAAAAAATTGCATTACTTGTTACGTTAGCAATTTGCCTTATACTGCTGGCATTGCATAACCCTTTTGGCGGATACACCACCCTAAAATGTACCGTCAACCCGTATTCGGCTACCAATTGTTACGATATTGGCTTTTGGTATTATAAAAGCAAATTTGCTGTATTCGGGTGGTTGAAAGAAATTGGTCGCTTCGTTGGTTTTATTGTTCCAGTTCTGCTGTTTGGAGCAATAGCAACTATCGTTTTGTGTTCAAAGAATGACAGTAACGAGTAAAGCAAACACGGCGCTCCACCTGACCAAAAATCGCTTCGTTGTTTTCGTCGGGTAATTTTGATATTTTGGCGCTTCAAACCAAACGACTCGTACCTTCATGAAAATAGAAATCATAGCCGCGATCATTTCAACGATAGGAGCCTTGGCGTCAGGAGCTTTTGCTCTTTGGAGCTATTTCAACCAAAGGAAAATTCAAACTGAACTTAAGGCCGATGAAAAGTTATTATTCGGTACCCCTCATAATCCCGATTATATTCAATTGGCTGACCATAGACACTGCGTGTTGGAAATCCCAACGCACAATGTTTCAACATCAAAACGAGCTTTCATTACTAATTTGCTAGCTTACAATCGGAAAGGAGAAACAGTTGATATTACATGGTCAGATTGCTCGGATGAACTAGGAAACATCGCAGATCAGGGAGGGCTACTGAGTGTTGAAGATTCTATGAATCTTTATTTACGGGCGAATGACGGCGAATGCATAGAATACCTTTCCATAAAGATATTCCATACTTTCTCCAGAACTGCGGATACCGTGACATTTGACAAATATGCGGCTTTTTCATAAATGCGCTAACAAAAACATGCACTCGGAAAAAACAAAGCTCTGGTCGTTCCTCCCGCCGCTTTGTTTTCCCGGTGATGTTGGCCGTTAGAAGGTTTGTATGGATACTAAAGCAACAATATCGAAGGAAGTGAAAGTCCTATATGATGAGGGTGCAAAACTTGTTAAGGCACTCCAAGACCAAGATAAAAAACTAAACTTTCCATACGAATATCAAAATTGGTATACGAAATCGCTTCGTGTAGTTGAAATTCTGGCTCCAGATAGATATGCAGAATTTAAGTCATATTATGAAATAGATCCCAAAAGAAAAAGCCTTGGATACGGAACATATGTTATTCAAGACTTTTTAAAAGGAGTTGCCCCTTTTTCATCTCAATATAAAGGCTTTAATACTCAAACACAGACTGTGCAAAACACATTTAACCAATTAACTCTATTGCATTCTTTACAAGAAAGAGTAGATTCTGTTTTAGCAAATATCAATACCGAACTGCTGTCAGAACTTCAAGACACAGAGCTAGATACAGCGCGAAAATTAGCCAAAATAAGCTTAAGAGCTTCTGGTTCGTTAGTCGGCGTGGTAATTGAAAATCATCTACAAAAATTAGCAAAGAATCACGGAATTAAATTGAGAAAAAAGAACCCTACAATAAGCGATCTCAATGACCCACTAAAAAATGAGGGGGTTTTTGATACCCCTACTTGGAGAAAGATTACCTATCTGGCAGATATAAGAAATATTTGTTCGCATAAAAAAGATATTGAACCAACAAAAGACCAAATCAATGAGTTAATAGAAGGTGCAAATTGGCTAATCAAAAACACCTCCTAACAAAAAAATCCAGCTGACCGTTTAAAGCGTCACTTTTTTTGCAAAAAAGTCGCAAAAAAACTGCCCCTTATTACGTCAGCTGATGCAGGCGTTAGGCAAAAGAATAAAGTCGAATTTTCATGAGTACTATAAAACAAGGAGTGTCTACCTTTCGTGGGTAACATGAGCAATAAAAAATGATACCGGATGCAGACGATAGAATTGAGAAATTAAACAATTTTCTACAGCTACTTGATGAATGGGAACGAACACATTCTAGTCACGCTCGAGCACGCATAAATCAAACGAAAAATTCAGTACAACGTGAAGTAATCGAAGCTGGTTGCATATACACAATGACAATATCGCCACCTCCAGCAGTGGGGGGAATGGTTATGCAAAATGTAAATCCATTCGATATGATTTTCCAGCCGGTATATTTACAGAGCCTTAACTCCCACGTAAGCGATATGATAAATCAAACTATTGGAGTTATTGAAGAACGGAGAAACTTACCTGATGAAGTGCAAGTACGCAATGAGCCAGAAATAGCATACCAAGTGCAAGATGGTTATGTTTTCGTAGCAATGCCAATCGGCCCAGCTAATCCATTTGACGATGTTCTTGATGCAATAAAAGAAACATGTAAAAACTGCGGCTTATCTGCTGAACGAGTTGACGAGGCTCAAGTAAATGAAAGGATTACTGATCGTATTTTAGAATCAATTCAAAAGGCAGAGTATGTGATAGTTGATCTCACAGAATCAAGACCAAACGTATTTTATGAAGCAGGCTATGCTCAAGGAATTGGTAAGGTACCAGTTTATATAGCGAAAGCGGGTACAGTCTTGGAATTCGATTTAAAAGATTATCCTGTGATATTTTTTGATAGTTATAGAGAATTAAAACAAAGTCTTGAATCAAGGATCAGAGGGTTGGCCAAAAATGATGCCTAACAAAACGTTCCAGTTGACAGTCAAACCGCCAGCTTTTTTGTGCATTCCGCTTCGCTGCATTTTTGCACAAAAAAGCAGTCAGTTTGCCTGCCACTGAACGCGGCGTTAGGCTTCACAATAACCCAAAAGAGTAATTTTGGAAGTAAATATCAAAAAAATTGTAGGTGTTTGGACTCTGGGATATTCTTTAGACAAGCATACTACGAGGAGTACTCCTACTGGACCTAATCAAGCTGCTCATATGCAGTTTGACACTATTAGATCAGAAGCTGGAGAAGCTCTTTTTCAGTTGAAATACCGTTCTGATTTTTCACAGGTTTCACTAATTGCTCAACAAATGAATGAGTCATTTAGTGAGGCATTTTCTTCTGTTGGTCTTGTTATTCCCATGCCTCCATCAAAAGTACGATTTAGGCAACCAATTATAGAAATTGCAAAAGAATTTGCACGCCTTAAAGGCATTCCATGCTATGAAAATTTACTTGTAAAAACAAGTGAAACTCCACCCATGAAAGACATTACAGAAAGAGATGATAAAGTTTCTACTTTAATAGGAGCTTTTACTGTTTATGACGTTCTGACTGAAGGTTTATTTGATGTTTTGATAATAGATGACCTATTTGATACTGGGTCTTCATTAGAGGCAGCTACTAAAGTTTTAAAAAACTATAGTAAAATACGCAATATATATTGCAACTGTAACTAGAAAACGATAATGCATACTGTTTTTATATCAGGATCTATGAGAATAAAAAACCTAGATCATAATATTTTAAGTAGAATCAACAATATAGTAGATTCTGAATATCAAGTTATTGTTGGCGATGCAGACGGTGTAGATAGTTCAATTCAAGAATATTTAAAAGAAAAGCATAGTGAAAAAGTTGTAGTTTATTGCTCTGGGGAAAAACCAAGAAACAACATTGGACATTGGTTAATTGAGAAAATACAAACAAATACTAGACCAGGAACAAGAGCTTTTTTTACCGCAAAAGATGTTCAAATGGCAGAGGACTGTGATTATGGTTTTATGGTATGGGATGCGAAAAGCACAGGAACATTAAGTAACACCATTGAACTGCTTAAAAGAAAGAAAATATCACTAATTTATATTAATAAAGAAAAAAAATTTCTCAAAGTAAAAGAAATTTCTGATTTAGAAAAAATGATTTCATACATGAGTGACTTTGCTAAAAATAAAGCAGAAGCTAAATTAAGTTTAAAAAACAAGATAGACTCATTTAAAAATGAACAAGTTAGCTTATTTTAATTCCACAATTAAAGTAGAAAAAGCCTAACAATCAAATCCACTTGACCGTAAAAAGCGTCATTTTTTTTGCAAAAAGACGCAAAAAAACCGCCACTTTTTACGTCAAGTGATTTGGGCGTTAGGTGTCTATCTCTCACACTTTTCTATTTTTTTTAGAGAGTAATTTAAAGGATAAATAAAATGAATAAAAATATAAAGCCAAGGGATAACAGAGCAAATCAACAAAATTCCAATAAAGGCAATGCTGGAGGAAATCGTCAAAATGCTCAAGTTCACGGAAATCGTGGAAAACAAATGAACCCAAATCAAGGAGGAAAGAAAAAATGAGTAGAACAGAAAATGATGACCGCAGTGATAGCATGAACCCAAATAATGATGCATACGATGACGCTATGGACAACCATGCAGACCAACTTAATCCAAATAATGATGAGTATCAAGGATCTGATGACGAAGATTAAGTTTTATTTTAACTGAGGTGGTTTTAAAAACCACCTAACAAATCATTCCAGCCGACCGCTAACGCGGCAGGTGAATTCTAGCGTTAGCTTAAAAATATACGAATAAAATTATAGGCATAAAATGGAAATATATATCCTAACAATTTCGTTTCCATACGATGAAGATAATATTCCTTGGGTTAAAATAATTGAAGTAAAAGAAGACTTCAGGTTATTTGAGCTACACGAATATATCCAAAACCTCGTCGAGTTCGATAACGACCACCTGTTTGAATTTTATGTTGATAAAACCCCACGGAATTTAAAAAATGCAGTTTCAGAGGGTATGAGGCTAAACGAAATATATCCAATAACAGGTTGTAAGTTATACTATCTTTTTGATTTTGGAGACAGTTGGATATTTCAAATAAAAAAATCAAGAAAAAAAAGGAATGAAAACAAAAATACAATTTATCCCGTGTTGCTTGAATCTACAGGAATAAATCCAGAGCAGTATACGGATTATGAAGAGTAAATAAGCTAACAATTAAAATCCAGCGAACAGTTTAAAGCGTCACGTTTTTTGCGAAGCAAAAAAGCACGCCCCTTTAAACTGCACGCTGATTTAGGCGTTATGCTATTAGGAGAGTTTTCCTGTAATGGAGTTTTATTTTGTAATTTCGCTTTTTGCGTTATCTACAACGATCACGCCAGGGTCAAACAATATAATGATTATGGCGTCAGGAGTAAATTTTGGGGTTAAACAAAGTATTCCTCACTTGTTAGATCCTGTTCAAGATCTATTGAGTAAAATTCTGATAAATGCCAGAATCACCATGTGTAAGCTAGAATTAAGGAGTCTTTCACAATTTTTCCAAAGTCTGCGGCATTTTTCAAGCCAAGAGAAACTTCTCTCTACAACCCATCGTTGAGGAATCACTGTAAATGTATGTAATTCGTTACGTTTAGCCACAGTTACTGTTGCCTCAATACGCTGCTTAACCCCTTCAGTAAAGGGTTTGCCAG
>QPIN01000021.1 GCA_003666385.1 Methylococcales symbiont of Hymedesmia sp. n. MRB-2018 | reverse complement strand
GTTTCGTTCTTTTACGAGCCGATTCAAGAATAGGTCTTATTCTTTCAAATTGTTCTCGGCTTATATCGCTAGGGTATCTTTGCTCACTATCCATTTTTCAAATAGTTAGAGGATACCACTAATATTAAATCTTGAACAGGTTCTTAGGCTAAAAGAATTGAAAACCTAAGCAACTTACTTGATGTAACTACATTGAGTAGCTACAATATCAATCATGAAGTTAGAATGGAATGAAAATAAAAGGCTGATTAACCTACAGAAGCATAAAATTGATTTTGTTGGTTCTGAAGAAATATTTGATGGCTACACTGCTACATTTGAAGACGACAGTATTGGTTATGCTGAGCAAAGGCTTGTTTCTTTTGGTCAGTTTCAAGGGCGAGTAGTAGCAGTTTTTCATACTGAAAGAAATGGAGATATACGGATTATATCTATTCGTAAGGCTACTAAACACGAAGAAAGGTATTATTATGCAACAATCACAAACTGATTGGAAAAAAATTGATGCAATGAAAGATAAGGATATTAATCTATCTGAATTACCAGAAGTGTCCCCTGAACAATTTGCTAAGACTGTTGTACGAAAAGGTCTAAAACCTGTGCAGGGAAAAACTCAAATTACCTTGAGGCTTGATACAGATGTATTAAATTGGTTTAAAGCACAAGGTCAAGGTTATCAAACAAATATTAATTCTTTATTAAAGGCATATAAAGATGCAAATCAAAGTCTAACAAAAAAATCCAGCTGACCGCTGGCAGCACAGTTTTTTTTCAAAGTTCTGTGTGTTTGCAGAGTTCACCGTATATCTGCCAGCGGCCACTGAATTTGGCGTTATGCCTATATGGCTCGGTATGCATAATTATATTTAACGAGCCAACAAAATAGGAATATAAATATGAAAAAACTAATTTTATTAGCAGTGTTTAGTTTTGCTGTCACCTCAAATTTAGCTTACAGCAAAGGATTTACCCTACAAAGTACTGACATACAAGGGCAATTGTCAAATGAACAGGTATTTAACAGTTTTGGATGTAGCGGAAAAAATATTTCGCCAAAACTTACATGGAAAAATACACCAAAAGAGACAAAAAGTATTGCCTTAACAATGTACGATCCAGATGCACCAACAGGAAGTGGCTGGTGGCATTGGGTAATATTTGATATTCCAGCAAATATAAAGTCTTTGGATACAAATGCTGGTAATTTAAGCAACTCCATTGCCCCAAAAAACAGTATCCAAAGTGCGACAAGTTATGGTAAAGCAGGATTTGGCGGGGCTTGCCCTCCACAAGGAGATAAACCTCATCAATATATATTTACTGTTTACGCTCTCAAAGTAAGTAAATTAGGATTAGATGAAAATGCAAGTCCTGCATTAGTAGGGTATTACTTAAATGCGAATATGTTGGCAAAATCTTCTGTAGTTGCCTATTACCAAAGATAGCATAACAAATCATTTCACCTGACCGTTAACGCGTCAGGTGAATCCAGGCGTTAGTACTCTAAATTTTTCCTTAGTGACACATTAACAAAGTTTTGGGAAAAAAAGGAAATTTTATCGCATTGTTGTTGGTGTGTTTTCTTACCATTCAGTGGTAATTGAAAAGTCTGAGTATGTAGGCACATTCATAAGCTTTAATTACGATGGTGCAAACGTTCCTCCACCGTCTTCAGTTTGCGGCTCTGATTTCATAAGTATGGAGTTGATACAGTCCATTGTACTTTTTGTATAGTTGTTGTGCGCTGCCAATAACTCTTGAGGAGATCCAAAAATTGTACGCAATTCATCAAAACTTGCTTTTTTGTCTTTCGTTGTTTTCATAGACAGCATTTTTGTATAGTTCTTATATGCTGTTAGTCGTTCTGGAACAATTGGAATAGCCCCAGGCATTTCTTTTCCAGTTAAGTCCATAATACAATCTGTCATCTGTTCTGGATCAATATTGTAATCTTTTAAATCTTTTTCTGTCGTCATATCAGCCAATACAGCTTCTCTATATTCAGATTTTTCAGCACAAGCTGTTAATAGGACTGTACACGTAAAAATAAGTAGTAATTTGTTCATGATGTTAGTGTGTATTAAGAAAATGATATTTCTTTCATAGCTTCAGCAATCCATGTTGAAGCTTCAAGATTAATTTGTTTTGCTTTTTTACCTTTGCTGTCAATAGCAGGGCCAATTTTTACTTTGATGATGCCAGGGTATTTAAAAAAACTATAGCGTGGCCAGAATTCTCCAGCATTATGTGCCAAAGGAATAACAGGAAATTCAGATTTTTGAGCCAAAAGGGCACCGCCAACACTGAACTCTTTATCCTCTCCTGGAGCTACTCGCGTACCTTCTGGAAAGATAACCACAACAAAGCCTTCTTTTAGACGTGCTGTACCTTGTTCAACAATGGTTCGCAGCGAGGCACGTTTTTTTTCTCTATCAATAGTAATCGGTTTTAATGTGGCTAATACCCAGCCACCAATTGGCATCCAGGTTAAAGAGCGTTTTAAAACAGCAGTTTGCTTGGGTAAAAATAAGCGGGTAGATAAAGTTTCCCAAGCTGACTGATGCTTACTTAAGACAATATAAGCCTGATCTTTAGGTAAGTTTTCTAGACCTTCAATTTCGTGGGTCAATCCACAAAAAACTTTGGCTATCCATAATACAGAAATCGCCCAGGTAGCAGATAAATTATATCTGACCGAAAAAGGTAAGAAAAGGGTAAGAAACATCACAGGGCAAAAAATAGGCACTGAAACCAGAATATACAAAAAGAAAACAGTAGAACCAAAATAGGCTCTAAAGTTGTTTCTATCTGATAATGAATTTTGCTGCGTCATAGAGATTATCAAATATAGGATGTGAAATATTGGAATTATTATTTAAGGTTTTTTGACCTTTCCCCGTTTTAACTAAAATAGCTTTTGCACCCGCAGCTTCTGCTGCTTGTATATCGGCTAATTTATCGCCAATAAAATAAATATTGTTTAAAGATATATTTTTATCCTTGGCAAAATCGTTTAAAAGACCAGGTTTAGGTTTACGACAATGGCAGTCGTCTTCAGGAATATGAGGACAAATATATATATTTTCAATCTCCCCTCCTTTAAGTCGAGTTAAACGATGCATTTTATTATGTATTTCCATCAATGCAACATCATCGTATAAACCTCTCCCTATCCCTGATTGATTGGTAATTACTATCACTCTATAGTTATTTTGAGTAAATAAGGCAATAGCCTCAAGACTTCTCGGTATTGGCGTCCATTCCTTTTCTGATTTTATATAATCCTCAGAATCGTAATTAATCACACCGTCACGATCTAATAAAACATAAGCATCTGTCATCACTGTAATTTTGAAATATCAGCAATTTCAAGAAACTGATTTGATAGCATAGATAATAGTGCCAAGCGGCTTGCACGTAGCGGTAAATTATCCGTATTCACCATCACATTATCAAAAAACGCATCGACCGTATCCTCCATTTGAGCTAGGCGCGTTAAAGTTTGTTGGTAATTCTTCTGTGCTAATAAAGGTTGAATATCTTTAGCAGAATCAATAGAGGCCTGATGCAATTGTATTTCTTCTGCTTCAATTAAACCGCTAATAGTATCAGCAGGCGGAGTATCCGTTTTTTTAAGTATATTTATAATCCGCTTATTAGCTGCTGCTAAACTCGCCGCTTCAGGTAATTTCCTAAAGGCTTTTACTGCTTGCAGGCGTTGCATAAAATCAAGTGGCATAGAAGCTTTTACAGAAATGACAGCCTCAAACTCATCTACTGTATGCCCATGATCCAGACAATAGCCTTTCAAGCGCTCGAAAACAAAATCAACCAGTATTTGCATAGTTTGTTTTTTATCAAAATCATGCGAGTATTGAGCTAATGCAAAAGCAATAAGGTCAATAAGATCCAAATCCAGTTTGTTTTCGATAATGATTCTAAGCGACCCCAAAGTGGCTCGTCTTAATGCATAGGGGTCTTTATCACCTGTAGGTATCAATCCCGCACTAAAAATACCACTTAAGGTATCAATTTTTTCAGCCAAGGATAGAATTTGTCCGTTACTACTAGCTGGTGTTGGACTACCCGATTGTTTGGGAAAATATTGCTCTTCAATAGCGATAGCCACTTCACTGGGTTCATTATCTGCTAAAGCATAATATCGCCCCATGATACCTTGCAAGCTAGCAAACTCACTAACCATATTGGTCAATAAATCTGTTTTGGCTAACTGAGCTGCGCGTTTTGCCAATGCGATATCTGCATTTAGCTGCTTGGCGATATATGCCGCAATATTTTCAACTCGTATCGTTTTATCAGCTACTGTCCCCAATGTTTTTTGGAAAACAATAGATTTCAAATCTGTAACTCGATCTTGCAGTGTTTGTTTTCTGTCTTGGTTCCAGAAGAATTCAGCGTCGGCCAAGCGAGGCATAATGACCCGCTCATTACCTTGTTGAATAGATACAGGGTTTGTACTCTCAATATTACTAAAAGTTATAAAATGTGGGAGCAGGTTACCTTCAGTATTTTTTATAGGAAAATACTTCTGGTTAGTTTGCATAGTGGTAATCAGTACTTCTATGGGTAAATCTAAAAATCGTTTGTCAAAATTACCAAGTACAGGAATAGGCCATTCATTTAAAGCAGTAATTTCTTCCAGTAAGTATTCCTCAATATGCGCTATGCCATCGACTGTTTCAGCCTCCACATTAGCTTTGTCTTTAATAATATTTTGCCGCAGGATAAAATCAGCAATCACTTTTCCTTGTTGCTCCAAGGTCTGAAGATAAACATCTGGGGTATTAATTAATAATTGTTGTGGCGCATGAAAACGATGACCTTGTGACTGATTGCCCGTTTTTAAACCCAGAATTTCAGCATCAATCACATCACTGCCAAAAAGCAATACGCACCAATGTACTGGCCGTACGAATTCAGTAGCATAATTTCCCCAACGCATTCTTTTAGCAATAGGGAGTAATGAAATACTCTGTTTAATAATTTCAGGTATAAGCTGTTCCGTAGCCAGCCCTTTAACTTCTTGCTTGAAAGCCAGCCATTCACCTTTATCTGTTTTAAGTATTCCTAGGTTTTCAACCGTAGTTTCACAGCCTTTGGCAAAACCCATGGCTGCTTTGCTGGCTGTTCCATCTTTGGCAAAGGCTGCTTGTACGGCAGGGCCGCGTTTTTCAATAGATTTATCAGGCTGTGTGTTGTTTAAATCTTTAATGATAAAAGCCAAACGCCTCGGTGTAGCATAACTTTGAGCTGAGCTATAACTAAGTTCAGCTTCATTTAAACCGATTTCAACAAACTTAAGTAAAGCCTTACTCAAATTTAATAAGGATTTAGGAGGGAGTTCTTCACATCCTAATTCAAATAATAAATCTTGGCACGTTGACATGCTTATGTTCCCTGCTGTGTTGATAACATTGGAAAACCTAAAGACTCCCTACGTTGGTAATAAGCTTCTGCCACCGCTTTAGATAAGTTGCGGACGCGAAGAATGTAATGTTGTCTTTCTGTTACTGAAATAGCATGGCGTGCATCGAGTAAATTAAAGGTATGAGAAGCCTTTAAAACCATTTCGTAAGCAGGTAAAGGTAAATTTGATTCAATTAATTTTTGACATTCTAGTTCGTAGGTATCAAAACAACTGGACAGAAAATCAACATTGGCATGATCAAAATTAAAGGCTGACATTTCCACTTCATTTTGATGGAAAACATCGCCATAAGTCACTGTACCTTGTAGCGTATAAGCCCAGACTAGATCATACACACTTTCAACACCCTGCACATACATGGCAATACGTTCTAGACCATAGGTAAGCTCACCACTTATCGGTTTGCACTCAATCCCACCCACTTGCTGAAAATAAGTAAATTGGGAAACTTCCATGCCATTAAGCCAGACTTCCCAGCCCAATCCCCACGCACCTAATGTAGGTGATTCCCAATTATCTTCTACAAAGCGAACATCATGCTCAAGTAAGTCCAGCCCTAAATGTCTTAGTGAGTCTAAATACAGATCCTGTATGTTGTCAGGAGAAGGTTTTAAAATGACCTGATATTGGTAATAATGTTGAAGCCGCATTGGATTTTCACCATAACGTCCATCGGTAGGTCTTCTGGAAGATTGAACATAGGCTGCGTTCCAAGGTTCAGGGCCTATGGCACGCAAAAAAGTAGCAGGATGGAAAGTACCTGCTCCGACTTCCTGATCTAGTGGTTGTAATAAAATACAGCCCTGCTCAGACCAGTATTGCTGAAGAGCTAAAATAAGCCCTTGAAAAGTGGATAGGTCGTTGTTTGTACTTGACACGGTTTTAAATCTGAGACAATAAAAAACTGCCTATTATAGCTTAAAAGAGAACTCAGCATAACTCATGAACGGATAAAAAAAGTCAGCCAAAATAACGTGCAATAGCTCACTATTACACTTGTATTTTGACTAAAACCTGAAAAATTCTATCACTTTTTTCTTTCGTCCAGAGTTATGTTGAGGTCTCCTTAAATTGTAAAATGGACTCATTCCCATGCTTTGGGTCAGTGACGCAAGAGCGTCACAAAATGTATTCCCACGGAGAATATGGGAACGAAAAAAGGCAGTTAAAGTTGGCACAGAAAATGTCGTAAACCAACGAATCTATAAAAACCACACAAATCCCTTCGTTTTATATGCCAAATCACAGAAACACTGTGTTAAATAACATTGTTTAATAAAATGTGCTTGTTTTCAAAAGAAAAACAAACTGGATTCTCGCTGTTAAAATGGGTGACGGTTTTATTAATTATTACAGTGTTGAGTACCATTTCTATTTGGCCTACTGTGGGTATTGGGTATTCTGCATGGTATGAAAAGTATTCGTAAAGCAGTAGTAGGTGATCCATCAATTCATTAATGGACAGCCTGATATATGATTGTGTTTCTGATATGGAACGGTTCCCCAATAACAGAGGAGTATGTGATGTTAAGAATATTTAATAAGTGTCAGCCTGAAATAGGCAAAAACGTTTATATTGATGACAGTGCTGTGGTCATTGGTGATGTTGTATTAGGGGATGATGTTTCCGTTTGGCCAACAACTGTGATCAGAGGAGATGTTGAAAGTATTCGGATAGGAAGTGGGACTAATGTACAGGATGGTTCTGTATTACATGTTTCCCATGCAGGTGATTATTCAGAAAAAGGTCATCCATTACAAATAGGCAAGGGTGTCACTATTGGGCATCGGGCTGTAGTTCATGCTTGTACAGTAGGGGATTATTGTCTGCTTGGTATTGGTGCCATTATTTTAGATGATGCAGTATTAGAAGATTATGTGATGCTGGGTGCTGGTGCTTTGGTTCCGCCAGGTAAAAGATTAGAAAGTGGTTTTTTGTATGTAGGTGCACCGGCTAGACAGGTAAGACTTTTGAAAGATGCTGAAAAGGAATTTCTTGAATATTCTTATCAGCATTATATTCATTTGAAAGATGATTATATCAATAAAAAATAGTGCAAAAAGAAACTCTATTTTACGTTATTGTAGAAAACTAACAAAAACAACGCCATAGACTGTGGCATATAATATGCTTAACAGTATCTGATGTGCTGAAAAATAACTTATATGGAGAGAGTGTTGAAAACAAAAATATATTTAGCCGTTGCTAGTGTCTTGGTTATTCCTTTGCAGGTATCTGCTAAACATGAGCAATTGCCTGTTATTGTTGTGGAAGGGCGTGCTATGCGCGCAGGTACTTTTGCTACTGCACCTGATTCGTCTGGGTTAAAAGATACTGCTTCATTATTAAAGAGAGTGCCTGGTGCCAATGTTAACCGCAATGGCCCTTTAACAGGGATTGCTACATATCGTGGTATGTATGGCAATCGTATCAATATTTCAGTTGATGGAACGAATATGAAAGAAGTAGGGCCAAATAGTATGGATCCTCCTTTAAGTCATATACCAGCGCCATTAACAGGGTCATTGACTGTACACAGAGGTATTGCCCCAGTGAGTAGTGGTATAGAATCATTTGGTGGTTCTATACATGTAAAATCCAAGAAAGGGGGTTTTGCTGAGGGCGATGGCATAGAAACCAGTGGTAATGCTTCTATGGGATACAGTTCTGTAGAAGATGGGTATTATGGTTCACTTTTAGGCTCAGTAGCCAACCAAAACCACAAGCTGTATTTGAGTGGCAGTAAAGAACAAGGTCGTGACTATCGAATCAAGAATAACCAAAAAGAAGTGCCTACCCAATATGATAGAGAAGCATTTACTGCGGGTTATGGTTATCAAGGTGAAGATCATGAGTTTGCTATAAATTATAGTAATAACAATACGGGGCATACAGGTACGCCAGCGTTACCAATGGATATCGACTATGTTAGAGGGGGTTTATATGATGCAAACTATAGCTGGGATATTGGTGATGGTTATCAACTAAAAACAAATATATTCTATCAAAAAATGCGCCATCAAATGAGTAATGGCTTATTTCGTGATGGAGGAACGGCAGCAAGAGATTTAGTAACTAATTATACCCGAGTTGAAGCGGGAGGCATTGATCTTGCCTTAATACTGCCTTTATTTGACGGGGATTTGACTGTAGGTGTTAATGGCGACCAGTCTAATCATGATGCATTAATATCCCGTACATTTACACGTCCTGCTCCTGCTGTCCCTTCAATGCTGTCTGGAAATACTGTGCAGGTAAATGCTTTTAATGATGTTGAAAGAGATCGTTATAGTTTTTTTACAGAATGGCAGGGTAATATTTCCGAATACTTATCTTTAGAATTAGGTGCCAGATATACCCATACCTGGATGAATGCAGGCGATGTTTCTGGGGGCAATCCCAATGTGAACTTTCCACTTGTGCGTCGTGTAGGCAAAGATAGAGTAACCTTTAATGCTGAGAATAGAAAACGTAATTTCAATGAGGTTGATTTAACCGCTATTTTTCGTTATGCATTATCTGACCAACTTGATGTAGAAGTCGGTTTTGGTAGAAAAAACAGAACACCGACTTATCAAGAACTCTATTTATTTACTCAATTATCCGCAGTGGGTGGGTTGGCGGATGGTAATACCTATTTAGGTGATATAGAACTGGAACATGAAACGGCATATCAATTTGATTTGGCCTTTGATTGGCATAATGAAAATGCCTATGTTGCACCTCGTTTTTTCTATCACTATGTGGATGATTATATTCAAGGTTTAAGAACCACAAGAGCACAGGCTGCAGGTAATAATGTACTTGAATTTAGTAATATTAAAGCACAGTTATTTGGTGTTGATTTGGAAGCAGGCTATACCATTAATGATAACTGGAGAGTGGATACCAGTTTAAATTATGTGAGAGGCATGCGAATTAACTCAGCAACTAATGATGATGATTTATATCGAATTGCACCGCTTAATGGACGTACTCAGTTAACATATAAACAATCTGGCTGGATGGGTGCAATTGAAGGCGTTTTTTATGCGGATCAAGGTGATGTCATTGGTTACAGAGATGGTGTCGGCAACGAGCAAAAAACCAAAGGCTATATGCTATTAAATTTACGCGGTCAATATGAACCTTACAAAGGTGTGACCATTGGAACAGGTATTGAAAATGTTCTAGACAGTAAACATTATGACCATTTAGGTGGCTATCAATTGCATAATAGAGCAAATGGTCGGGTAGCATCACAAGGTCGTAATATATATGCAACCTTGGGCTATAACTGGTAATTCAGTTTAATTCCTTAGCAAAAAAAGGCGTGATTCAAAAGCGCACCTTTTTGTATCTGCTGTTCAGAGATAATTATCTACGGGTATGAGGACTCACTACCATTAAGTTAAGCACTCTCCAAAGGGAGAGGGTGGTGAGGGAAATAAATAAAAGTAAAACAAGCTTTTAAATATCCCTCATCCCCAGTATTCTCCTGCTGGAGAAGGAGCTTTTTTTAACTTAATGGTAGTGACGCACAGTATGGAAACGAGGAAAAGCTTGATATCTTTCTACTTGAGACCTCAGCATAACTCTGGCGATGAGAAAAAAGTGATAGAATTTTTCAGGTTTTAGTCAAAATACAAGTGTAATAGTGAGCTATTGTGCGTTATTTTGACTGACCTTTTTTATCCGTTCATGAGTTATGCTGAGTTCTCTACTTATGGGTTTCGTCATTTATTGCAAGCAAATGATAGCTTACAAATAATTGAAGCCAAATGATTAAATGTGAATGGGGGCTTAGTAGTCCTGCAATGGAATATTACCATGATGAGGAATGGGGTGTTCCTGTCCATGATGACCGCTTATTGTTTGAGTTTTTGATTCTTGAAGGTGCTCAAGCTGGTTTAAGCTGGTCGACTATTCTGAATAAACGTCAGGGCTATCGACAGGCGTTTGACCAGTTTGATGCGCAGAAAATCATTCAATATAATGGAAACAGGGTTCAGCAATTATTGAAAAACTCTGAAATTATTAGAAATAAGTTAAAAGTTAATGCCACTATAACGAATGCAAAATCTTTTTTAGCGATACAACAGCAATATGGTTCTTTTAACGATTATATTTGGCAGTTTACCCAAGGCAAAACGATACAAAACTGCTGGCAAACGATCAGTGATGTGCCAGTAAGCACTCAGCAATCAGAACATATGAGCAAACAATTAAAACAGGATGGTTTTAAATTTGTAGGATCCACAATTTGTTATGCTTATATGCAAGCGGTGGGTATGGTTAATGATCATACGGTTGACTGTTTTAGGCATACGCAGATACAAGGCAATTTAAGATGAATCAGTGATACCATTTTCAAGAATAAAAAGATCAGGTTGATGCTGCTAATAAGTTGATTCGAGATCAGCAGACGTTACTAATATCCACCGTTTCTGAGTAGGGACAACCAGAATGTAGTTATGCGCCTTATGTGCGTGAACAACAAGGTGTGTTTTATATCTTTGTTAGTGAATTGGCGAGTCATACACAAAACATATTGCAAACCTCAGTTGCCAGTCTTTTATTTATCCAGTCAGAACAACAGGCGCAAAATATTTTTGCTGGTGAAGGCGTGGTATTTGAATGTTCAGTGAATGATATTCCTAAAGAGGATGATTGTTTTGAAACTCAATTAGTGGTATTACGAAAAAATTTGATAAAACTATTGATTTACTTTAAAGGTTGAGTGATTTTCACCTGTTGGCTTTAACGCCTGTTAATGGAAAGTATATTGCTGGATTTGGTCGGGCATTTACTTTCAATATTGAGGGTTCTTCAAATTAAAATTGTCTGACAAAATTATATGAATCAAAATGAATTAGCAGTGCTGATAAAAGAAGGGCTGGCACCGATTATTATTGATGTACGATCAGGTTTTGAGTATAAATACAGTCATCTGCCTGGAGCTATTCATATTCCTTTCTGGCAGGTATTGATGAACGATAAACTAGCAGAGTATGAAAAAAACCAAGCTACTGTACTTTATTGTGAGCATGAGTCAAGAGCGATATTGGCAAAATTAATACTAGCTTGTATGGGCTTTAGGGATATTTGTTACTTGAAAGGGCATATGATTAGTTAGAATAAATCAGGGTTTTCTGTTGAGAAATAAGTGAGGTATAAAATGGACTCAATCATCTTGGGTTTAACATACTAAGCGTTACAAATATACTCGAAGTAATGAAAAAAGGCCCCTTATAAAAACTCAAACCAACCATTATTCCCTGCAATAGCTCTTAAATTAATTGCCACAGTCAAATAGTTTGAAGTGATATTTTTCAGAGAAGCCAAGCGGATAAATATAATGCAAGTACTGTCTTATATCGGTTTGTGCCCCATATATATTCTCAAACTTTCATTAGTTACCAGATATTACCACTCTGATTAAAAAAAATATTCTAGCGAGAATGACTGAAGAATTGACATTTCCCTATAAATTGATTTAAAGTGACCACCTCGTAACAAGTACTTTTAGATAAAGTGCATGGAAAATACGTAACAAATTCGTAATAAAATCAAATCGGAGTACGTAACATGGCAACACCATTAATCCAGATGGCAATCGACGCATTAGATTTCGATGCCTCAGTCGCATTAGCAGAAGAAGTAGCCCCTTATGTTGATATTTTTGAAATTGGCACCCCATGTATTAAACAC
>QPIN01000022.1 GCA_003666385.1 Methylococcales symbiont of Hymedesmia sp. n. MRB-2018 | reverse complement strand
ATGCCACGATTAAGGTCTTAACGTATAAAGACGAGACTGAATTAAAAGCCGATTTAGATAAGTTTTTGGTCTATTACAACATTAGCCGAAGGCATAGCAGCCTAAAAAGAGAATTAAAGGTTAGGACACCCTTTGAAGCCGTCCAATGTTGGTATAGAATAAACCCACAAATTTTTAGAAAATCCCCCGATATGTTTCGAGCTGAACTTTTAAAAAATCATGGTACAACGTGGTGAAACTTGACAGATTTTGTTAGCATGTTTTTTAAGCAAAACGACCAAGAAATAGGTGTTATTTTACCAAATATTGGTTGTTTTGTCTATGTTTTTTGTTGGGTTTATTATTATAAATCAAATGGTTAACTGGTTTTTAAGGGTTGACTAATTAACCATCAGTGCCAATTATTGGGCATTAACAGAAGTGGGCTTTTATATTCGGCTAAAAATTCTGTTTAATGATTTATCGACAATGCCAAACAAAGCGAGTGCATTAGCCTTTATTAACCAGTGGTTGGATAAAGTCGAAAGAAGAAAAATACAGCCTTTTATGTTGTTGCAAAAACGGTTAAAGTACACCTATCCAGCTTTAGAAAACATTGAAGTATAAAAAACTTAACGTTTTGAATATTGAGGACGTTTTCTGGCTTTATGTAATCCCACTTTTTTACGCTCAACACAACGTGAGTCACGGGTGACATAACCCGCTGCTCTCAATTGAGGGCGAAGTTCTTCATCAAAATCCATCAATGCTCTGGTTAAGCCGTGACGAATTGCACCTGCCTGACCAGAAGGACCGCCGCCTTTAACGATGACATTTAAGTCAAAACCATCTGTTTTTTTAAGAAGTTCCAGAGGTTGCTTAGCAATCATTTGATCTGTTTTACGACCAAAATAGACTTCTATCGGTTGGCTATTAATAGTGAATTTTCCTGATCCAGTGACTGCATAAACGCGTGCTACTGCACTTTTACGACGTCCTGTTCCATAATACTGAGCTGCCATGGTATCTATCCTAATTCTAATACTTTGGGTTGTTGTGCTTGGTGATCGTGGCTAGGTCCAGCATAAACTTTAAGTTTTTTGAACATAGCACGACCTAAAGGATTTTTAGGTAACATGCCTTCAACCGCTTTATTGATAATGCGGTCTGGAAATGTACTTCTTAATTTTCCTAAGCTTACAGTTTTTAAATTACCAACATAACCCGTATGATGATGGTACATCTTGTCGCTTTCTTTGTTACCTGTAACGCCAATTTTTTCTGCGTTGACTACAATAATGTAATCGCCAGTATCAACGTGAGGCGTATATTCTGGTTTATGTTTGCCACGCAGACGTCTTGCAATTTCGGTAGCAAGGCGACCTAATGTCTTGCCTTCTGCATCGATCACATACCAATCGTGCTTAACTTCTGCTGACTTTACACTAAATGTTTTCATTATTACTTTAGTATCTTTATAAGGCTATAAAAAAAGCGAGAATTCTACTGCAATTTTTAATATCATTCAAGTTTATTTATAACTTTATCTTTAAAGTATGTAGTTTTCGATATAGATGTGTTCTTTCCATACCTACTGCTGCTGCTAATTTGGCGACATTACTGCCTGTTTTTTCAAAATGATATTCTAAATAAGACTTTTCAAAATGTTCCCTGGCTTCTTTCAAGGGGAAATTAAAGAACTCTGGAATAGATGTGTTAAGTAGCGGTTTTTCAATATTTGAGCCTAACGCTTTTTTTGTTTCATCCAGCTCAATACCATCACCTGCACCCAAGATCATAAGACGTTGAACCAAGCTTCTGAGTTCTCTGACATTGCCAGGCCAAGTATAGTTTCGCAGGTAGTTCTGTGCGGCAATAGAAAATTTTCTAAAAGGTAGTTTTTCTACATGAATAAAATGATCAATATAAAAATTGAGTAGTGCTGGGACATCTTCACCATGTTCTCTTAGTGGGGTAATTTCTATCGAAACTTCATTTAATAAATAATATAGATCCTGGCGAAATCGTTGCGCATTCACTTCTTCTTGTAATGTTTCTCGCGTTGATGTAATCACTCTTATATCAACACGAACGGGGTTACTGCCTCCCACTCTAAGAAACGAGCGTGACTCTAAAGCACTCAATAAGCGTGTTTGGGTCTCTAAATCCATACCAGCAATTTCACCCAAAAACAAGGTGCCGCCTTGTGCTTGTTCAAGCAGCCCTTGATATATCCTGCCATTTTCCTCTTTACCAAAAAATTCTACCGCTGAATTTTCAGGAGAAATGCTACCCACAGCAACGTCAATAAACGGGCCTTCACGACGACTGGTATTATTATGTAAATAATGTGCAAATAACTCTTTACCAACGCCAGCCTCACCCAACAATAACACTTTGGCATTATGTTGAGATAAGCGCTTTAACTGATCTTTGGTACGTTCGACAGCGGCACTTTTACCAACGGGCTCAACATTGAGCATGAGTTGATGTTTAAGTCCTGCATTTTCTTGTTGTAATTGACTGGTCTCTAATGCACGTTCAACCGTTAACAGTAATTTAGCTAATGACAATGGTTTTTCTAAAAAATCATGGGCACCGAGTCTTGTTGCCTCTACCGCTGATTCGACTGAGCCATGACCAGACATCATAATGACGGGGCAAAGGGGTTTACTTTCAGATGCCCATTCTTTTAACAAAGTGATGCCATCGGTGTCAGGCATCCAGATATCCAGTAATATCAACTGAGGTTCGTGTTGCTCTTTGGCTAGTTTAGCCGCTGTGGCATTTTCAGCCATTTCAACCTGATAGCCTTCATCTTCAAGGATTTCTGAAACCAGTTGTCTAATATCTGGCTCATCATCAACGACTAAAATATAGGGTGATTTTGTGTTCACTATTTCTTCCTAAATTGTGGGCAACTGGATAATAAAACCAGCACCATGATTATACGTTGTATCTGCCCAGATTATGCCACCATGTTCCTCAATAATTTTTTTAACGATTGCAAGACCTAAACCAGTACCTTTAACTTTAGTCGTTACATACGGTTCAAAAATGTTGTTAATCTGTTGTTTATCAAGTCCAGAGCCATTATCATAGATGGCTAATTCAACATACTCCGAGTTATTGCGTAATACTTTGTTCAATTTTATTTCTATTTGACCATCATCTGCAATAGCTTCCTGCGCATTTTTAATCAGATTATGCAGCACTTGCCGAATGCTGATAGGATCGGCATTTATCACGACATCTTTAATTTGAAAGTTCGTCTTAATGTTAATGGTTGGTAATAAATAAAGGGCTAATATTTCATCAATCAGCCGGTTAAGGTTAATATTTTCCACTTGCTTCTTACTAGGTCTGGCATATTCAGAGAAATCATCAACCATTGATTTTAAAGCTTCTACCTGATTAACAATGGTTTGTGTTGATCGCTGCAAAATCTGCGCTGGTTTTTCAGATAATTTACTCGATAATTTATGTTGTAAGCGTTCAGCAGCCAGTTGAATGGGCGTTAACGGGTTTTTAATTTCATGAGCAAAACGTCTGGCAACTTCACCCCATGCCGCATTTTTTTGCGCTTGAATTAAATCAGTCACATCATCAAAAACAACAATAGCACCCACACGTCCCCCTGAAGAATCAAATAAAGGCGTACCTCTACACAGCAATTCTTGGCGACCATTAGTGCCTAAAAAAGCAAACCGGCGCTCCCAAATATCTTCTGCCTGTTCTAATAACTTTTGTATAGTGGTGAAAAATTGTGCTAATTCTTCATGTTTGTTTGCAATATCTAACAGTGTTTCCCCGACAAAATGCCCCACCTGGATATGCAATATTCTGTAGGTTGCCTGGTTGGCTGTACGAATTTTATGACTATCACTAAAACTGATTACACCCGCTGTTAAATTAGATAATACAGTTTCTAGGTAGGCACGTTGGTGTTCTACCTCAATACTTGCTGTACGGGTTTCATCTCTTGATTTTGCAATGCGCAGGGTCATGGCATTAAATGACCCTACCAAAAAACCTAAGTCATCTTCAGACATCACCGAAAGCTGTTGCTCATAATTGCCATTAGCAACCTCTTGTGTGCCTTTAACCAGTTCTTTAACGGGAGCAACAATATTTCTGATACTAATAAAAGCGATCCAGATAGCTGCGAGCAGACTTAATAACAAAACTAAAGATAAAACCAGAACAAAACTGGTTTTTAAAGAGTCGCGTAAAAAAGACATTTCCTGAAAACGGATAAATGCAAAATCAATTGAATCGGTAAGGTCAGCAATGCGTAAGGGAACATGAAATAAAGCTTGCAAATAACGGGGTTCATCATCACTTACGGAGACAATAACCTGAATATGTAAACCATCATTTTCACTGGGACTTAAGGCATAATACTCTTGGTTTTGTCGTGTTTGTAGCCAGATATGCTCTTCTGGTAGTTTAGGTATAATATTGCTGGGATCAATACTATTTGACGCAATAATATGACCTTGCCGTGAAAAAAGAGCAATTTCTATAGCATCAATTTTTTCTCGCAGTTCGCCCATTTCCAAAGCGATTAAGGTTTTGGATTTGCCACTGAGTTCTTTACCAATCTGTCGCGTTTGTTTTAAATGTAACCGCATTCTATGATCCAGTGACACTTCGCTAAGTTCTAAAGCATCTTCCATGGCTCTGTCTATTTCTACATTAAACCAACTGTCTATGCCTTGGTGTAAAAATTGAACAGAAAAATAAAAAACAATAACAGCAGGTGCTATCGCTAATAAAACAAATAAGGAAACCATGCGAGTGGTCAGCCTGGAACCCGCTTCTCTTTTTTTTAATTCACGTAGCAGAGAATAGACATTGATACCGATGAGGACAAATAATATTAATGAACTCAGGCTATTTCCCAGTAGCAACCAAGAATACATTTCATTTAGCTCTGAAGACTCCTGGGTTGCAGTACTCATCAACTGTAATGACAGGAGAATTAAACCAAACAAAAGTAGGATAAAAACTCTAACCGGTATTTTTAATTTTGTAATTGCCATAATGTCCAAGGACTGGATAGCGCCCATTCTGGGTCAAAGTATGAAGTGGGACGTAAGGGCGTTGGTAAACTTTCTCGATTAAACTGTGCTTGGATGTTAACAGTATATTTTATACCCTTCTGTAAACGTTGTTTCTCAATAAGTTTGAGATCGCGAATTTTAGACATGAAATCCAAGGCAACAATTAAGCTTGAAAACATGTTTTTTTTGCCATTGCTGGATGTAACTACACTATACAAATTCAATAAAGCATGATTTCTAATTTGATAATTAATACATATTTCTTCTATAACATCATCCCAAAAAACACCGTTTTTTTGAACTTTGATAGTTACAATCCAGCTTAGCGGAATACCTTTTTGTATTGCTTCTTTTGCGGTTGGACTCAAATGATAATCAATGTCTGCGTTTAACGCATAAGTGATACCTTGGAGAGCAACTGTTACATTTTTTATTGTAGCTGAAAAGCCCTTAGAATAGGCTTGCTGGGATACCAAGTTAAAAAAAAGGATGACTAGACACAGTAAATTATAACTTGAGTAATTTGGCATAATAAAATCTATCCATATCAAAATCAGCAGTTAATACTTGCCTGCCAAATTTTCTTTTTAGCCCCCAGTCGATATTAATAATCACTTTAGGTGCATCAGCATCTGCTGTCAAAAAGGTTTCAATCTGCTATTTTTTTTGAACGATTTGACCAACCGGGTATGATTTTGCATTTTTTTGTCATTCGCTGGTTTTTTTGCTGTCTTATGCTTACTAGAACGATCTTTCAAATGGGTTATAGGTACTGAATGACTGGGAACAAAACCTGTTTCAATTTCTCGTACCAAAGTTTGTTGAATCAATTTTTCTATGTCAGAAAGAAATTTTACTTCATCAGCACTGACCAAAGAAATAGCCTCTCCTAAAGAACTTGCTCTGCCCGTTCGCCCAATCCTGTGTACATAATCTTCAGGAATATTAGGTAATTCAAAGTTAACTACATGCGGCAACTCAATAATATCAATCCCTCTTGCTGCAATATCGGTCGCGACTAAAACACGAATTTCATTGGCTTTAAATTCGGCCAAGGCACGAGTTCTAGCACCTTGACTTTTATTACCATGAATTGCCACTGCCGAAATACCATCCTTTTGCAATTTTTGAGTGAGCCGATTCGCGCCATGTTTAGTGCGTGTAAAGACTAGCACCCGATCCCAGTTGTTAGTACTAATTAAATGGCTGAGAAGTGCAGTTTTCTTACTTTTATCTACCTCATAAACTGATTGCTTAACGCTTTGTGCAGCCGCATTTCGTGGACTCACTTCTATTCGAACTGGATTTTTAAGTAATTTATCCGTTAATCGACGAATATCTTCTGAGAATGTGGCTGAAAACAACAAGGTTTGCCGTGTTTTAGGTAACAAAGCCAGAATTTTTTTTATATCTCGGATGAACCCCATATCCAGCATTCGATCTGCTTCATCTAATACTAAAATTTCGACTTGTGAAAACTTTAATGCATTTTGATTGTACAGATCAATTAAACGTCCTGGCGTTGCCACTAATACGTCAACGCCTCCACGTAATATATTAATTTGCGGATTAATTTTAACACCACCAAAAACCACCGTAGATTTTAGTGAAACGTGCTGACCATATATCGCTACACTATCTGCAACCTGTGCTGCTAATTCACGCGTAGGTGTTAATACTAAAGCACGAATATGCTTGGCTTTAACTCTTTCGCCATTATCAAGACGTTGCAATAAAGGCAAAGTAAAACTGGCGGTTTTCCCCGTACCTGTTTGAGCAGCAGCCATGACATCTTTACCCGCTAAAACAATCGGTATCGCTTCTAGCTGAATAGGATAAGGTTTGTTGTAACCCTTTTCTTCAAGCGCTTGAAGTAGAGGTGCAGAAAGTCCTAAAGAGGAAAATGTCATAGAGTAAACTCTGTATCGGTGAGGAATAAATTCAAGGTGAAAACCAGTAAACCACTAGTTGACCAGCATGATAAAAATAAAGACTGGATTATACAATAGCTAAACTACTGGTTTTTATAATTTTAGCAATTTGATCCAAATCAACATACTGAAAAGCTGCTAAATCGTTAGTTTCTGGTGATAAAGAAATTATTGAAGGAATATACGCTGATATAGCACCTGCTTTTACCGCTGCCTGTATCCCTATCATTGAATCCTCAAGAACCAAACACTGCTTAACTGGCGTTGATAATGCTTTGGCAGCCGCTAAAAAAATATCAGGCTCAGGTTTACCCTGTTTAATCTGATCACGACAGATAATTATTGAAAACACATGCCCTAAGCCTGCTAATTCAAGGCTTTCTTTTGCATTTTCTCTATAACTATTGGTTGCCAGACAAAAAGGTATACCCTTACTTTTTAACTGTTCTAAACAATTTAAAAATCCTTTTTTTACTGGAATACCCTGTTGCTCAACATGCTCTCGCCAATATTGCCCACTGTATTGATTAAAACGCTGTAAATTAAAATCAGTGCCACAGTGCATTAATAATTTTTGTTTAACATCCTGAAAATGAAGTCCAGAGAGAGAAAAACAAAATTCATCTGACAGTTCATATCCCATCATTGATGCTGCCTGTTTCCATGCTCTGAAATACACAGGCTCTGTATCTAATACTAATCCGTCCAGATCAAAAATAACCGCTGAGAATTGAGGGTGCTTATTATAATTGTTCATCTACTACTTTTATATATTCACCCTCTGCCTCACGAGTAGAACCCACCACAATGCGCTTACCCCCATCGTTGTCCTGTTCTAATAAACCAGCCACTTCAATCCACTCTCCCGCTTCTGCTTGCCCCGTGTATGTCGCTGTATAACAAACCACAGTATTAATATTTGGGTATATTATGGTATATAACGATGGATAATCAAAAGCTAAAGAAGCATCAGTCACTTGAGCTATAATGGTGATGTATTCTAATTTCTTGTATTGAGTCAAGTCATCCGCCTCCTCAACAACATGACTGATAAAACTTAAGTCCACTTTTCTTTTGTTTATCAGCACTTTATTAAACTTACGCTGTTCGTGCCAACAATACTCATCAATTGTTAATTCGCAATTCCTACGCAGATAAGATGTTTGCCAGTCATTTTTACTGAGCGCAACACATGCACCTTGTTGTATTAATTGGCTACATATTCGCCTAGCCAAATGAAAAGTCTCTCTACAATAAAAAACCAGATCAATATCTGAATCAATATGGTGGGCAGCGATTAAGATGGACCCTGTGACCCCTGCCCCATCTAAATCCAGCCCTTCTCTCTGTAACAGCTTACAAAGTGATAGCAAATCATTTTCTATTGGATCAGGTCGTTGCTTATTAGATAGTTCTTTAAGTTTAGATCGTGGCTGGTGATGTTGAGTAACTAGCCCCGTAGGAACCGCATGTAAATAGGTATCTTTATTGACTGAATAATGTAAATAGTGAGGATAGGTCTCAGATAAAATTTGATTGGCTACTGTAGTATCAACTTTTTCCCATTGTTGATTATTTTTAATATAGCGTAGGAAACAGAGTATTTTCCCTTGCTCTAGACCACTTTCTACAACTGCAAAAACCAGACCTTCAATAGTTTCTATAAAATCCTTAGCTAAAAATAATTTTTCCTGAGCTTCATGTAATTGTTGCACTTATGGGTTGAATTCGCCTTCGACTGAACCTTTATATAAATCATATACAGGAAAAGCTAAATCATAATCGTTCCATTCTAGTTCACCATATTTTAAATTAAATTTTTTGAATAAATTTAAGTCTTGATATTTTTTAATATCTGGATGTTGTGATTTAACAATAAAATTTTTAAAATCTAAAATATTTTCTTTTCCATCATTGAACAATAAAGATATTTTATACTCATCAATATATTTTGCTTTTTCTATTGAAATTAGTTTAGACATAATTTATTTTACCTTTCCTTCAATCTTAATACATTGTACTGATTTATGATAAACAAAATAATCTACCCATTTTTGTACAATATCTTCTTTAAATTTATTAACGAAGTTTTTAAATTCTTTTAGTTCTTTTTTTGGAAGTGGTCTTTTACCTTTAGCATTTTTTATTTTAATGTCAATTATTTTGCCATCAACAATAATGAAATCTGCTTTTGATTCAAAAGCGTGATATTTACCATGAACATGTATTGGCTCATGTTCATTGCTGTAAAACATTATAGTGATTCCAAGATATTCAAATAGTTTAGGCTTTTTTACTCTTTCAATTTTTTATTAAATTAAGTATATCTAAACTTGTATGATTGTTTGGTAAATTGTAATTATAACACCAGATTCAGTGGCCGCTGGCAGATATAAGAAGAACTCTGCAAACGCACTGAACTTTGATAAAAATGACCTCTGAAAGAAAACTACGCTGCCAGCGGTCGACTGGAATTTTTTGGGGTGCTCCCTATCAGGTTTTTGCACAGATGACTGGCAAGGACTATTTTTTAAATGAAAATATTGCACTTATGGGTTGAATTCGCCTTATTCCATCCTTTTTAATAATACTATTTCCAATTAAAATGTATTGAAATAAGTTTCACTATCCCCTATGCTCAACTTGAAATATTTTGTAACTACCCCAGCTTACCCCCTATTTTGTCCAATAGCCGCGTTGAAAGTGCGCATTTACACCTGTAAACTCCGCGTTTTCGCCTTGCTCTTGAACGCCTTGATCTTGAACAGAACAGAGGGCAATCTAAGCAGTTACGGAGTACGCTGAATAGTTACAATATTTTCTTGATTTAATAACAAAAATAATTAGGAGCGTAAATGAAAATCGGTGTCCCTAAAGAAATTCACACAGGTGAGAAACGTGTTGCAACCACACCAGAAGTTGCTGAACAAATCATCAAACTGGGTTTTGAAGTTTATATTGAAAGTGGTGCTGGCTTAGCAGCTAATTTTTCTGATGAAGCCTATAAAGAGGCTGGCTGTAAAATAAGAAAAACGGCTAAAACTTTATGGAAGAATGCGGATATTGTGATGAAAGTCTGCCCACCTGAAACACACCCCGAACTAGCCATTGACGAAACTCAATTATTATTAACAGGAGGACATTTAATTAGTTTTATCTGGCCTGCTCAAAACAACGATTTAATGCAAAAACTGGCCGCGAAAGATGCCACTGTTTTTGCAATGGATAGTGTTCCCCGAATATCAAGATCGCAAAAACTGGATGCTCTGAGTTCTATGGCAAATATTGCTGGTTATAGAGCCGTAGTTGAAGCTTCACAGCATTTTGGCCGCTTTTTTACTGGACAAATTACTGCTGCAGGTAAAGTACCACCAGCTAAAGTACTGGTTATTGGTGCAGGTGTTGCAGGTTTAGCCGCTATTGGTGCCGCTAAAAGCATGGGAGCCATTGTTAGATCATTTGATACCCGTCCCGAGGTTAAGGAACAAATAGAAAGTATGGATGCTGAATTCCTGATGCTTGAATTTGAAGAGGATGGGTCGGGTGAAGGTGGTTATGCCAAAACCATGTCTAAAGAATTCATTGAAGCTGAAATGGCTTTGTTTGCCCGTCAAGCTATGGAGGTGGATATTATTATCACCACCGCGCTGATTCCAGGAAAACCTGCACCAGAGTTAATCACCAAAGGCATGGTAGAAACCATGAAGCCTGGTAGTGTTATTGTTGATTTGGCAGCCGAACAAGGGGGAAACTGCGCACTAACCGAAAAAAACAAAGTTGTGGTTAAACATGGTGTCACCCTGATTGGTTATACAGACTTACCTAGCCGTCTAGCTACTCAATCCAGTCAATTGTATGCCACTAATTTAAGACATTTGTTAACTGAGCTGAGTCCTGAAAAAAATGGCGAGATTGATGTCAATATGGATGACGAAGTGATTCGTGGTACGACTGTTATCAAAGAAGGAAAAATAACGTGGTCACCGCCCGCAGCCAGGTCATCTGTGGCACCTAAAGTGAGTACAGAATTGCCTAGTATTGATAGGAATGTAGCTGAGGAAAAGCCACCACTAATTTCTGAACCTATTAAACAATTACTTGTTTTTGCTGCAATTGGTGCAGGACTTTTTGCCTTAGGCTCTGTGGCCCCCGTGTCGTTTATGACACACTTTACCGTCTTTGTATTGGCTTGCTTTATTGGCTATCAAGTCATCTGGAGTGTGTCAGCCTCTTTACATACGCCATTAATGAGTGTCACTAATGCCATCAGTGGCATCATTATTATTGGTGCCATCGTTCAAATATCATCCCCAGGGTACTTCATCACCGTGCTTTCAGGGTTAGCAATTTTAATTGCATCCATTAACATTGCCGGTGGTTTTTTAGTTACTCGTCGCATGCTTGAAATGTTCAGAAGATAGGAAAAGATAATGATGTCACAAGGTCTAGTTATAATGTCGTATGTCATCGCTTCTATACTCTTTATTCTGAGTTTAAGCGGTTTAAGTCATCAAGAAACAGCACGTCGCGGGAATTATTTTGGCATGTTAGGTATGTCAGTTGCCATTTTTGCCACTCTGTTTAGTGATGCTGTTGATTCTTACATCGTATTAATCATTGCTTTGGGAGTTGGTGCTTTTATTGGTACTAAAGCCGCGTTGAAAGTTGAAATGACCCAAATGCCAGAACTGGTTGCTTTAATGCACAGTTTAGTGGGTATGGCGGCTGTTTTAGTGGGTTATGCCAATTTTATGGACAGTTCGAATGGCTTAGAAGGTGTAGAACAAACCATCCATGAAGTGGAAATCTATATCGGTATTTTTATCGGTGCCGTAACATTCTCTGGTTCGGTGATTGCTTTTGCTAAACTTTGCGGAAAACTGGATGGTAAACCGGTTTTACTACCTGGCCGTCATTGGCTTAATTTAGGCTTATTTGTCGTTACTTTCTGGCTAGGCGGTGTTTTTTTAGAAGGTACAGAGTCTGGTGGCGGTACCATTCCATTATTACTCATGACTTTAATTGCATTGGCTTTTGGTGTGCATATGGTGATGGCTATTGGTGGTGCAGATATGCCTGTGGTAGTTTCCATGCTAAACAGTTATTCGGGCTGGGCTGCTGCTGCCACAGGTTTTATGCTAAGTAATGATTTGCTTATCGTCACTGGTGCTCTAGTCGGCAGTAGTGGAGCCATTTTAAGCTACATTATGTGTAAAGCTATGAACCGACACTTTCTTAGTGTTATTGCTGGTGGTTTCGGTTCATCTGGGGGCCAAGCCGCTAAAGTGGAAGGTGATGTTAATTCAATAGAAAATGATGAAACCGTTCGCCTATTGTCTGAGGCAAAAAACATCATGATCATTCCTGGTTATGGAATGGCCGTTGCTCAAGCTCAACACACAGTCAACGAAATAAGCAAACTACTTAGAAAAAAAGGTAAAACCGTCCGTTTTGGGATCCACCCTGTTGCAGGTCGAATGCCAGGACATATGAATGTCTTATTAGCAGAAGCTAAAGTCCCTTATGATATTGTATTTGAAATGGATGAGATCAATGAAGATTTTGCTAATGTTGATGTCTCTATCGTCATTGGTGCTAACGACATTGTTAACCCTTCAGCATTAGATGACCCCAATAGCCCTATTGCTGGTATGCCTGTGTTGGAATGCTGGAAAAGCACAACTACGATTGTACTAAAACGCAGTATGGCAACTGGCTATGCAGGTGTAGGTAATCCATTATTTATCCACGAAAACACGCGGATGTTGTTTGGTGATGCCAATGATAGTATGCAAAGTGTATTGAAAGCTTTGAATTCATAAACTCAACCCCTATGAACTAGAAGTCCATAGCTTGTATAAAACGACCGAATGGAGATTTATAATTCAGATACAGATTGCGTTTCAGCAGAATTAATAATGAACTTTTTGTCTTTAATGCATTGTTGCGTTGCAGTTATTAAAAATAAAGAAACTTAATGAGACCTCAGCATAACTCTGGACGAGAGAAAAAAGTGATAGAATTTTTCAGGTTTTAGTCAAAATACAAGTGTAATAGTAGGCTATTGCACGTTATTTTGGCTGAAAGATGGAAAACTTCTAGCCTT
>QPIN01000023.1 GCA_003666385.1 Methylococcales symbiont of Hymedesmia sp. n. MRB-2018 | reverse complement strand
CTCTAACTCTGGTTGTGCCATCCTCGTCGTCATCGCCAATGTTGATGATTTCACCATTAATATTAGTGCTATCACTATTTAGATCTGTAACTGCACCTCTAACTGTAGTTGTGCCATCTGTGCCATCGCCAATGTTGATGATTTCACTGTTTACATTTGTTGTGCCAGCTGTGCCAGCGGCGTCATCGCCAATGTTGATATTTTCACTGTTTACATTTGTTGTGTCACTGTTTAGGTTAGCTGTTTCACCTGTAACAGTGGTTCTGGTGCTTTCTATATTAGTATCTGCACCTCTAACTCTGGTTGTGCCATCCTCGTCGTCATCGCCAATGTTGATGATTTCACCATTAATATTAGTGCTATCACTATTTAGATCTGTAACTGCACCTCTAACTGTAGTTGTGCCATCTGTGCCATCACCAATGTTGATAGCTTCACTGTTTATATTTGTTGTGCCAGTTGTGCCAGCGGCATCGCCAATGTTGATATTTTCACTGTTTACATTTGTTCTGTCACTGTTTAGGTTAGCTGTTGTACCTGTAACAGTGGTTGTGACACTGTTTAGGTTAGTATTTGCACCTCTTACATCAACAGAGTCTGCATCAATAACAACACTTTCATCCATAACAACAATTTCATCATCGTCATCACCGCCACCATTGATGTTGGTTGAGGCGCTGTCTAGGTTAGCTGTTGTACCTCTAACAGTGGTTGTCTCACTGTTTAGGTTAGCTGTTGTACCTGTAACAGTGGTTGTGACACTGTTTAGGTTAGTATTTGCACCTCTTACATCAACAGAGTCTGCATCAATAACAACACTTTCCTCAGTGACAACAATTTCATTGTCAGTAGTATCATCGCCAGTTACAGTGAGTTCACGGAACGTATACCCCTCAGTTTCATCCAACTCATCTGCACCAACTGCACCCCCTACAATTTTCTCTCTCGTAACTGCATTACGGGCTAATTCCCCTGCACCAACTGCACCCTCTGCAATCTCATCTGCACCAACTGCATCAGTTGCAATCTCAACTGCACCAACTGCACCCTCTGCAATTTTATCTCTCGTAACTGCATCACTGGCTAATTCCCCTGGACCAACTGCACCAGTTGCAATCTCAACTGCACCAACTGCACCCTCTGCAATTTTATCTCTCGTAACGGCCCTATCTGCAATTTTATCTCCCGTAACGGCCCTATCTACTAATTCCTCTGTGTCAACTGAATTAGCGCCTAAATCATCAACATTAAGATCATTATCAAAACTAACTGTATCATCATCGCTGATAGGACCACCAGCACTGTCACCTGTAATAGTTGCCGCTTGAGATGTTGAAATCATTGTTGCTGTAATGAAAACTATAAAACATAAAAATGTTTCCATTTTTCGTTTATTTAAAACTAAAAATTTTATTGGCATATTCATTCTTAAAGTCTATAATTTCAAAAAAACCATAGTATACATAGTTTTAAGTAGTATACATAGTATTTGTTTACACTTGAAGACCCGTTAATTCGGGCTTTTTTATGCCTGTTTCATTGACCAATAACAGATCTGAACAGGATTTAACAATGGCGAAGGTAAAAAAAGTATCAAGGTGCCTCTGAGGTTCCTATTTGACTGGACACCATCTTAATAAATTATAATCTTGTTTTTTGTCTTAAAAATCTCTGTTTATGAAATAAAAGGGTAGGGGCAACCCCTCGTGATTACCCGTTTGAACCCATTTTTATTAGGATGATACGGCATTCGGAGGCGACCATAGGGCTCGCCTCTACGATATATTAGGGGCGTTAGCCTTTAATTAAAAGCCCCTGATTATAGCGATTTTATTTTAGTCAATTGTTCATTTAGACTCTTTAGAGAAGACTGAAGTGTTGCCAATTTGTCTTTTTCCTTGCTAATGATCTCTTCGGGTGCTTTATCAATAAATTTTGGGTTTTTCAATTTCCCTTCAATTCTAGGTAAGGCTTTTTCAATTTTTTGTATTTCTTTAGTTAAGCGTGAGAACTCTGCTTTTTTATCAATTAATCCGGCAATGGGAATAAGAATTTTCATATTACCGACTAAGGCAATAGCGGATTCTGCTATTGATTCAGTAGAAACGACTTGGGTAATAGATTCTAATCGTCCGAGTTTTAATAGATATTCTTCACTGGATGCTAAAAATATTTGATCTTTTTCTGAGACATTATCCAATAATACAGAAAGTGGCTTGCCAGGTGCTATATTCATTTCACCACGTATTCTGCGAATCCCAAGAATAAATTCCATAATCCATTCTGTCGTTGTTATAGCATCTTGATCTATTGGTTCACAGTTTGCTTCAGGATAGGCTTGAAGCATAATAGTTTCTGCTTTAATGCCTGCTAAAGGGGCAATGCGTTGCCAGATTTCTTCAGTAATAAAGGGCATTAATGGGTGACTTAAGCGTAGAATATTTTCTAAAACATTAACCAGTGTATGGCGCGTTCCTCTTTGTAATGGTTCATTTTTAGATTGCAAAGAAATTTTTGCCAGTTCAAGATAGCAATCACAATATTCATTCCAGATGAAGTCATAAAGTGCTTGAGCAGCCAGATCCAATCGGTAGCTTTCTATGGCTTCACGAGTTGTTGTTATCACTTGATTTAGACGGGAAAGTATCCATAAATCAGCTGCTGAATATTCAATGCTTGAAGCAGATAATCCGCAGTCCTGATTTTCAGTATTCATTAGCACATAACGTGCTGCATTCCACAGTTTATTGCAGAAATTACGATAACCTTCTGCACGCGCTAAATCAAAACGAATATCACGCCCTGTTGTTGCTAATGATGCAAAGGTAAAACGCAGGGCATCTGTGCCAAAAGCTGGAATGCCATCAGGAAAATATTTGCGCGTGGTTTTTTCTATCTTTTTTTGCAAATGAGGTTGCATCATGCCAGCCAAGCGTTTTTCGACTAAAGCTTCTAGTTCTATGCCATCAATCAAGTCAATAGGGTCTAATACATTGCCTTTTGATTTAGACATTTTCTGACCTTCGGCATCACGTACCAGACCATGAATATAGACTTCTTTAAAAGGAACTTCGCCCTGGAATTTAAGCCCCATCATAATCATTCTGGCAACCCAGAAGAAGATAATGTCAAATCCAGTGACTAATACGCTAGTCGGATAATGAAACGCTAGCTCAGGTGTTTTTTTAGGCCAGCCTAATGTGGAAAACGGCCATAATGCAGAAGAAAACCAAGTATCCAGTACGTCTTCATCTTGTCTAAGAGGGTAATCATCGGCTAGTTTATGTTGCTCACGGATTTGTTGTTCAGAACTACCAACATAAATATTATCTTTGTCATCATACCAAGCGGGTATACGGTGCCCCCACCATATTTGTCTGGATATACACCAATCCTGAATATTTCGCATCCATTCAAAATAAGTATTTTTCCAGTTATCAGGAACAAATTTAATAGCACCGTTTTTGACTGCATCTATTGCTGGTTTTGCTAATGGTTCAACTTTTACATACCATTGATCGGTAAGAAATGGCTCAATAATACTATTAGATCTATCGCCACGCGGAACCATTAATTTATGATCAACAATTTTTTCTAGTAAACCTAGAGTCTCCAGGTCTGCGATTATTTGTTTTCTAGCAGCAAAGCGATCCAGTCCCATATATTTTTCAGGTATTAATGTATGTTCATCGTCTTCGTTGTTACCAATGGCTGCATCCGCTGTAAAAATATTGATTAATCCACCCTGGGGCATATCTTGAATGGCAGGGAGATTTCTATGTCGCATCCAGACATCATAATCATTAAAGTCATGTGCGGGGGTGACTTTAACGCAACCAGTGCCAAAGTCAGGATCTACATGTGCATCTGCAATAATCGGTATTTTTCGACCAGTTAAAGGTAGTTCTACAAATTCACCAAGTAAATATTTATAGCGATCATCATCAGGATGAATGGCAATAGCAGCATCACCTAGTAATGTTTCAGGACGTGTTGTGGCAACAATTAAATGACCAGAACCATTGCTGAGAGGATAACGTATAAACCACATAAAGCCATTTTCTTCTGTAGATAAAACTTCCAGATCAGAAACAGCGGTATGTAAAACAGGATCCCAGTTAACCAAGCGTTTGCCTCGGTAAATAAGACCTTCTTCATAGAGTTTGATGAATACTTCCTGTACAGCATCGGACATGCCATCGTCCATAGTAAAGCGTTCTTTATCCCAATCTAAAGAAGAGCCCATACGTCTTAATTGACGAGTAATGGTGTCGCCAGATTGTGCTTTCCATTGCCATATTTTTTCAACAAATTTTTCACGTCCATAATCGTGGCGTGTTTTGTCTTCGGCATTGATGATACGCTCAACCACCATTTGTGTGGCAATGCCTGCATGGTCTGTTCCTGGTTGCCATAAAGTGCTATAACCCTTCATTCTGTGGTATCGAGTTAATGTATCCATAATAGTATCTTGGAATGCATGTCCCATGTGTAGACTGC
Organism: Methylococcales symbiont of Hymedesmia sp. n. MRB-2018; assembly: GCA_003666385.1. Lineage (GTDB taxonomy): Bacteria > Pseudomonadota > Gammaproteobacteria > Methylococcales > Methylomonadaceae > QPIN01. The sequence goes on along the minus strand of QPIN01000023.1, from coordinate 12,694 downwards.
CCGTTACATTGGGTGGTGGAATCATAATACAGTAGGACTCGCCCCCAGTTTTGGCTTCAAAATAGCCTTTTTCTTCCCAGGTTTTATACCAGCGTTGTTCAATTGATTGAGGGGTGTATGTTTTTTCCATGAATGTCTATATGTTATAAGTATTTAATGGGTTTGATCGGTGTTTGATAAGGTATTGAGCTGTTTTTATATTAAGTATGCTGTAACTATTCAGCTTACCCTCTATTTTGTCCAATAGACGAAAGACGAAAGACGAAGCCTGCGTAGGTTGGGTTAGCTCTTAGTCCTTAGTCCTTGTACTACAGCGATACCTTTTCCTCGACTGGTAAGAAGAATTGGATGGTGAGTGTTTTTAGCACGATTTACAATTTTTCCAGGATTAACCTTTAGTTCTGAAAGAGGAATGACATATTCGGAGAACTTAATTTGCATGACTAGAACCTTAAACAAGCTATTAACAAGGCCTAATTATAGTACCAGTTTACAATATTTCAAAAATAGTAACGACTCAGCGTACTCGGTAACTGCTTAGATTGCTCTCTATTCTGTTTAAGAGCCGTGCGAAAGCACGGAGTTTACAGATGGAAAACTTCTAGCCTTTTTTATCCGTTCATGAGTTATGCTGAGTTCTCATATTATGTATAGTTATGTTTATTCCAGCTTGTTGGTATTGTTTGTATCGCACTCTAGCGACTTGTTTTGTCTCTGCATTATTGTCCAAAACCTCCAGAATACGCTCCATTTGATTAGCGTCTTCTGGGTAGTTTGAAGATAAGTTCATGACTATTTTTTTCCATTTTTCGGGAGCTGCTTGGGTGCCAATTAATATGCTTTGTTCAAATTCTGGAAGTGTGTCTTGTAAAATTTTATGAGGAATAAAGCTACTAGGTTTGAAAGACCATAACTGATTATCAAGTTGTTGGCTTTGCTGATGATTATTAGTTTGCACATAGCAAAACTGCTTTTTTTGATAAGCTTTTTCAATCAGCCTGCAAGCAAATAAAAAACGCTCTTGTTGAGAACAGCTAGGTAGAATATAAAAACTAACTTCAGGCATTAGCTCGATCAATAAGATATTGGCTAAGTAAAGGTACAGGACGACCTGTTGCTCCTTTATTAGCACCGCCAGAGTGCCAAGCAGTACCGGCAATATCAAGATGAGCCCAGCGATAGTCTTCGGTAAAACGAGAAAGAAAACAGGCTGCGGTAATGGTGCCTGCATCACGACCGCCAATATTGGCTAAATCAGCAAAGTTTGATTTTAACAAATCACCATACTCGTCCCACAGAGGTAAGCGCCACAAGCTATCGCTGGCGGTCTCACTGGCAGCGATTAAATCGTTACATAAGTCATCGTCATTGCCTAAAAGACCACTGGGAATTCGACCTAATGCGACTAGACAAGCACCTGTTAAAGTGGCTAAGTCAATGACTACTTCTGGGTTGAATTTTTTGGCAAAGGTTAGCGCATCGCACAGAATCAACCTGCCTTCTGCATCTGTATTTAAGACTTCTATGGTTAACCCCGACATGCTGGTTAATATATCGCCAGGCTTACTGGCATCACCATCTGGCATATTTTCGGAAGAAGGTACGATACCGACTACATTAATCTTTAATTGCATTTCAGCCGCTGCTTGCAATGTGCCTAAAACACTAGCACCTCCACACATATCATATTTCATTTCATCCATGCCAGCACTTGGCTTTAAGGAAATACCACCCGCATCAAAAGTAAGCCCTTTACCCACTAAAACAATGGGCTTGTCATTTTTTTCGCCACCTCTATAATTTAAAACAATCAATTTCGCAGCTTGTCGGCTTCCTCGGGAAACAGAAAGAAATGAGCCCATGCCCAAGGTTTCCATATCGCTTTCTTCAAGAATTTCTACAGTCATTTTATCGCTGTTATTTGCAACGGTGATGGCTTGCTCCGCCAAGTAATTCGGGGTGCAAATATTAGCGGGTAAATCGGCTAAGAATTTTGTTAAGTCAACACCTTTAGCAATAGCTAACCCTTGTTGTAAGCCAAAGTTTGCTTCGACTTCAGTTTCTTTGCCAGAGCTAATTTGAACTTTTGTTATATTGATGTTTTGCTCTTTTATACTTTTGGTATGCTGATATTGATAAAAGGCATCATTAAAAACCTCAACAATTTGCCGTGTTTTCCAGGCAATGTCTGTATTATTAATTTCTATATCAGCTAATGAGCAACATAGAGAATCCAGCTTCAATGTTTTTAGGCTTGAAATTGCAGAAGACAGTGCTTTACGATACGACTTAGCTGTTAGTTTTTCTTTATTACCAAGCCCTACGAGTAAAACGCGTTGGATAGAGCTATTAGGTAAATAGTTAATCATTAAGGTTTCTGCATTTTTGCCTTTGATATCACCTCTATCAATAACTTTACTAATAAGCCCTTGATTTAACGAGTTAATTGTTTCGGCGGCTGGGCTTAACTGCTGGTTATCATAAAAACCGACAATAATACAATCAGTTTCTAGTTTGTCTAAAGCTAAGGTTTCTATAGAATAGTCCATATAATATTGGTAAAAGAGTAAATTAAAAAATTAAGTATATCAGTTTTAAGGAGAGTGATTTGAGCAGAAAACCGAAACAAAAAGAGAAAGTGAGATCTTATCGCTTTGTATCTGTTTTAGATAAGATGATTATGGTGGATTTAATGAGAACCTTGCTGGCAGTGTTGTCAGTTATCGTTATTATTATTGTTAGCCGAAAGTTTATTAAGGTATTGGCTGAAGCCATTGAAGGCAACATAGCCAATGATACGGTTTTAAGTATTTTAGGTTTAAATACCATTATTGCGATGAGTGCATTTTTACCTGCTTCAATTTTTATGGCCATTTTAATGGTGATAGGAAGAATGTATAGAGATAATGAAATATCAGCCATTGCATCAGCAGGTGGTGGAGTGGCTGTTATTTATCGTGCTGTTTTTTTATTGGTAATACCTTTAAGCCTTGTTGCCACAGGATTTTCAATGGTGGCAACACCTTGGGCAGAAGCAAAAATTAAATCATCAATACATGAGGATAAAAAAATATCTGGTATTAGAGGGATAGCCGCAGGAAAATTTAGTGAATACAGTCAAGGTGATTTAGTTTTTTATACTGAAGATATAGATTCTGATAAACGAATGATTAATGTTTTTGTGCAAAATAGGGGGGGTGGTAAATTAGGTGTAGCTACTGCCAAATATGGACGAATCAAGAATTTGCCTGAAGGCGTGTATCTAGCGTTAGAGAAAGGTGAAAGAATCCAAGGAATACCAGGAACCAAGAATTTTATTATAGAAAATTTTGATGAATATGCCGTTCGTATAAAGGAAAGGGCAAGTACTCTTCGGCAAAAACGCCATGCCATCCCCAGTGATCAGTTATGGGCATCAGAAAAACTTGAGGATGTAGCTGAAATTCAAAAACGACTATCTATTCCTTTAGCCGTCTTATTTTTAAGTTTTTTGGCTATTCCATTGGCAAAGCTTTCCCCTCGTGGTGGTGTATACAATAGTTTAGCTGTTGCTTTTGCCATTTATTTTATTTTTGGTAATTTGAGACGGATCAATCATAGCTGGGTAGTTAATGAAATAATCCCTGTGTGGGCAGGATATTTCTGGATTTATTTCATATTGGTCCTGTTAGGAGGCATACTTTTGATTCGTTTATATGGCATAAAATGGGTTGGCATGAGAATTAAAGAGCGAGGTGTAGTATGAATGTTTTAACTTTCTATATAGTTAAAGAAGTATTAAAAGGTTCTTTTGTAGCTTTGATAGCGTTGTTAACACTATTTAATTTGTTTACTTTGAGTGATGAATTAAAAGATTTAGGCACGGGTAATTACGGTCTTAAAGAAGTCTTTATTTATATTCTTTTAACCTCTCCACGGGTATTTTATGAATTGGTTCCTTCAGCCGCATTATTAGGTAGTCTTTTTGTTGTAGGTGCGATGGACAATCATCGGGAAATCGTAGCAATGCGTGCGGCAGGGCTATCAATCTTCTGGGTGATTAAATCAGTGATGTTAGCAGGTGTTGTGTTGTTAATTATTGCTGTGTTTGTAGGTGAATTTATTGCACCTGATGCAGAACAAAAAGCGCAATTGCTAAAAACTAATGCACAAAATAATAAAGTAGTCATGCAGTCAAAGTATGGTTTATGGCTAAGAGAAGGATCGCAGTTTATTAATGTACGAGAAATTAAGGAAAAAGGTCATCTTGCAGATATTTATATTTACCAACTGAATGATGCAAATCTTTTGTCACTAATGACACGGGTTGATCAAGCCCATTTTGTGGGGAATGAGCGATGGAATATGCAAGGTATTAGGCAAACCGAAATTTCTCTCAAACAGACTTTTTCAAACAGTAAGGAGCAGATGGATTGGGAAACATTAATTGATCCCGACTTATTAAATGTTGGGGTAGTTAAGTCAGATAATATGTCTTTATATGACTTGTTTATGTATATCGACTTTTTAAAAGCAAATAATCAAAAATCGCAAACTTATGAGCTGGCTTTTTGGAGTCGACTGATTAACCCTTTAGTGACCTTTGTTATGTTAATGGTGTCAATTCCTTTTGTAGTTGGAGCAAGCCGTGGCGTAGGTACAGGGAGTAGAATAATGTTGGGTATTATCATAGGGATGACATTCAATATCTTTGACAAAATAACGGGTCATCTGGGTTTGGTTTATGAGTTTAACCCCATGTTGATGGCTGTTTTACCGAGTATATTGGTTTTTTGTGGAGCGAGTTATGCAGTCAGTCGGGTTCGTTGAGGGAATAAAAAAATAAAGAAGTCCAAAAACCCTCTCCAGAGGGAGAGGGTTGGGTGAGGTCTCTCTATGCCAAATAGAATGTTAGCTTAGTTAAACGAGGGGGAGAAGTTTATATTTTAGTCATAAAAAAGTAATTGAATTTGCAATGCAAGATCATTTCCCTACCTTCCAGTTTAACGACTTTACAATCTTCGTACTTTTCTCTTCCGGGTGCAAACTGTTTTTTAATAACACCATCAGCAATGGAGTATTTGATTTTTATACCCTGATCAGAACCCATTCTGCGGTCTCGTGAAATGGCTGTTATCATGCCATCCTTACCGAAAGTCCAATCGTTGTTGATGGGGACTTTCTCTTTGTGTAACGCTGCTGCTTCATGATGTATATTCCATTTACCAAGAATAGGTTTATTGTTTTCTAAAACGATAAACTTTTCTGCTGCGTAAGCAGAGGAAGCCAATAGAATACAGACTATGGATAAAATTTTTATTGATGTTTTCATTGTTACAAGCTCCTAAATTAAGGGGTTCTGACCAGCGATGATTATAGCATAAGATAGATTAACTTTAAGCGGAACGAAATGAAATGGATGAACTTTTGTAACTACTAAGCGTACCCCGTAACTGCTCAGACTGCCCTTATTATTTTTAAATCAGGTATAACGTGGTAAAACTATACATTTAGTCTTTAGTCTTTAGTCTTTAGTCTTTAGTCTTTAGTCTTTAACCCTTAACCCTATAAACATCTATGTCGAGAGTGATAGTAAGGTGGTATACTTTTTACCTTAAATTTTTTACTGTTGAATAAGGATAAAACCCATGAATATTAGTAAAATTTGTTTTCTTTTTGTGTTGTATGTGATGAGCAATCAGGCTATTGCACTCAGTACAGGGGGTATAGGCGAGACTAAAATAATAACAGGAAATATGAAGCCAACCCCTGGTTGTAAAAATAAGGAAGTCGCCTCAAAGCAAGCGTCAACGGGATATCGGTTTAAAAGATATTCCAAAGTTATGTGTCAGCAGATAGCTTATGGTTGGAGCTTGGTTGAAGTTCAAGATAGGGGCGAAGTGGTTTGCGAAACATGCGAAGGAGAAGAAGGTAACGGGGACGATAACTATCGCTGTTATGTTAAAAATGTCAAGCTACTGTGTGGGATAACCAATCGGGGCTATTAATTTTTAATTTAGCTGAGGAGGATATTCTTTTTCTCCTCAGAGACAACGCATGCGTTGTCTCTACCCCCAACCCGTAACTGCTCAGGCTGACCTTTTTTATCCGTTCATGAGTTATGCTGAGTTCTCTCTGAATGAAAGAGGTTTAGTTGCCCTGTGTTTGGGGGTTGATTTTGTTAGCATGTTTTTATCAGCAAAACCACCAAGAAATAACTGTTATTTTACCAAATATTGGTTGTTCCGCCCGCTTGATTTTTTTGTTGCAGACATAAAAAAACCCGAATTAACGGGCTTTTTGCAATCTTTTGTGTATAAAAATCAGGCAACTTTTTTCTTTCTATTTGCAAGGTTTAGCCTAAATAATTTGCTAGTTAATTTTACGCTAGCTAATATGTCTTCCATTTCAGACAAAAGAGCATTAACTTTTTTATTATCGAATTTCATGATTATCTCCAGTTTATATGTATGGTTTTTCATCAAGTGCCGCTACAGCAGCACCAAGATTGTCGCTACATCCACTATCAATGGACTCTGCCAAGCTCCTTGCTAAGACTATATATTCAGCAACAAATTCAATATCTGAATCTGTAATATCTAAAGCGTCTTTTAATTTTTTAATAATTTCCATATATCGCTCTAAGTCAACAACTAATGAGGTAAAACTTGGATCAAGTCCTGCTAGATGATGCATTGGTTCAATCTTAGCAGTTTTTAGCAGCAACCAAAAACTTCTTTTACAGCAGTTCGGTGGATTTTTGGCTCCTCTATTGAGAGACCGATAACAAGAATGAACGCTGTATTAGACCTTGTTCAAGTAGAGACAACGCATGCGTTGTCTCTACCCCCAACGCATGCGTTGTCTCTACCCCCAACCCGTAACTGCTCAGGCTGACCTTTGATTCTCTTTGATTCTATTAGTCCTTAGTCTTTACTCCTTTTTCTCAAAAAACAAGGTAGTTTTAGACGCATGGTCATGCCATGTATATTGATTTTTATCAATAAATCGCGATAAAAAACCCAATCCAAAAGATAACCAAGAAACTTGAGCCATTAAAAAGCGTATGAGGGCTTGCTTCCAGCTAATGGGGTCTCGATTAACGGTTAATACCGTGGTTTTCCATGCCCTCATCCCAAGTGTTTGACCTCCGTGTGTCCAAAACCAACCATAAAAAAGAAAGCTGATAGCCAGTAAATACAAAGGGAAAAAAAATTGTGAGGATGTAAAAGCCTCGCCTTGATTGAAAGGTAAGATAATCGTGGTTGCTAGAAAAAGGGAGGCGAGTAGCAAAAATGAATCGTAAACGATGATCGCTAAATGCCGCAAAAAACCAGGGTGATGCATAAAGATCCTTTGCTTTTTTTCTATCAAGGTTTGCTTAAATTATAGGTTTTTGAATACTGAAAATTTTTGTCCGTAATACATGCTCATGCCAATTAGATAAGACATCATTACTAGAGCAAATATAAAAGGCGGTTTATGTAAAAGCATAATGGCTAAATCAGTGATGAAAATGCTGGTTAATAAAGGGTGGTCAATTAAGCCATCTAAAATTTTTTTGTACATACAATCCCCAGGTCAAGATATTTATTATGGTATAGCTAAAAAAATAGCTAATTGAGTTTACAGCTGATTTAATTTTACTATACTTCGCGCGGTCACGGATGCGGATTTTATAGCGTGTTGATTTTTGTTGATAGCAAGGCACTGAAACAGGCGGATAGTAAGCTACGCAACTATTTCAGTAACGCAGTCTATCGACAAAGCTTCCGCTCCTGCTTATTCACAGGGATGTGATGTATGCAGGTTTTGCACGGAGCAAAAACCTGCCACGCCCCTTACCTACATCCATGTAGGCAAAAATCAACCGATAGAAAACTGCATCCGTGACCGTGCGAAGTATATACTCAGAAGTCAGATGTAAAAAGCTGTTTTTCCATGGCAGTATAAATTTGAGGGATCTATGCCATTTCATCTGGGGACTCAAATTTCGATTTTCCACTATTTGGTATAGACTCAATTAATTTAACGCATTTTTACCCAAGGATTTTTTTCATATTTAAGGTACATAAATTAGTGCATAGCGAGTTAGGCAACAATTTATGCGACGCAGAATACGGAAAAAAAGACCAGTAAAAATGTTAAATTAGTTATGCTGAGTTCTCGTCTAGGTGCTTATAAGCTGAATCCAGTATCAAATTCGGGTATTATTGGGGTTAATTTCTTAGACAGCCTGCTTGGTAGGTCTGCACAGTCAGTGATAAAGGGAACAACCATTTTAAATTTCATCAAAAAGATATTTCCCCGCTCAGGCAAAGCGACTAATAGTAAAATAGAAAAATCAGATACTGAGAATAGTGTCAGAATATATAGTCGCTCGGAACATAATATTTCACGTTCTCAGATTAGCGAAAATGCTTTGAAGGTTTTATACCGATTAAAAAAAACAGGATATGAAGCTTTTCTTGTGGGTGGCTGTGTGCGTGATTTATTGTTGGGATATGAGCCAAAAGATTTTGATGTGGTTACAGATGCTAGTCCAGAAGAAGTACGCAAGGTTTTTCGTAACTGTCGTTTAATAGGTAGACGCTTTCGTTTGGCCCATGTTTATTTTGGTCGAGAAATTATTGAAGTAGCAACTTTTCGTGGTTCAGATGATAGCGATCTGGATGATCGACGTGTGCATGAAGATGGGCGATTACTTCGTGATAATGTTTTTGGCAGTATTGAGGATGATATTTGGCGTAGAGATTTTACCGTAAATGCCTTGTATTATAATATTCGTGACTTTTCAGTACTGGACTATACCTCTGGAATGGAAGACCATTCGGCAGGTATTTTAAAATTAATTGGTGATCCAGTCGTTCGTTACAAAGAAGATCCTGTTCGGATGTTACGAGCGGTTAGGTTTTCAGTTAAATTAGGATTCAAATTAGAGGCAGCGTGCGAACAAGCCCTGATTGAATCATGTTCTACTTTAAAAGGTATTCCCGCTGCGCGTTTATATGATGAAGTATTAAAGTTATTTTTATCGGGGAAAGCACTGCAAACATTTGAAATGCTCAGGCATTATGGCTTGTTTGCCATTTTGTTTCCGCAAACAGAACACTGTTTAGCAGAGCTGGAAAATAACTTTCCGCGTCTATTCGTTGCAAAAGCACTAGAAAATTCGGATAAGAGAATAAGCCAAGGAAAGAGCGTAACGCCTTACTTCTTTTTGTCTGCTTTTTTGTGGGAATCAGTACAAATAGTGGCAAAACAGAATATAGCGCAAGGAATGGAAGCAAGTATTGCTTATCAAAATGCAGCAGGCCCAGTCATTTCTGCACAGGTGAAAAGTATAACTATTCCTAAACGTGTGACTCAATCAATGCGAGAAGTTTGGTTATTACAATTACGCTTTAATCAGAGAGTGGGTGTCAGACCCTTTAAATTATTAAGCCTGCCTAGGTTTAGAGCAGCCTATGATTTTTTATTGCTGCGTGCAGAAACTGGAGAAGTAGATACAGAAATAGCAGAATGGTGGACAAAATTTCAAGATGTGGATGAGGCAGAACAAAAGAAAATGACTAGACCTTTGCGTAGTAATCAAAAATCAAAAAAGAAAAAACCTGCTTTGAAAAAAGAGAATAACGAAAACAGTGTAGATAGTAATAATGATTGAAGTTTATATAGGGTTAGGGAGTAATCTGCAACAGCCCAAGCAGCAAATAAAGCAAGCTCGACTAGCGATAGCGAAGCAGAAAAATATTAAAGAAGCGGGGTTTTCCAGTTTATATACCAGTCCACCTATGGGTTCTCAAGATCAACCTGATTATGTGAATGCTGTGATGAAAATAGTAACCTCATTGTCTGCCATTAAATTGTTGAGAGTGCTTCAATCAATAGAGCATCAGCAAGGTCGTGTGAGGAAAGCAGAACAGTGGAGTGCAAGAACACTGGATTTAGACCTGTTGTTATATGGTGACCAGCAGATTGAGCATCCCGATCTAATCGTACCCCATGTAGGTTTGACTGAACGCGCATTTGTTTTGTATCCATTACAAGAAATCACACAAACAGATTTACATATTCCCAGTAAAGGTATGCTAAAGCACTTATTAGCCCAGTGTCCTTTGAAGGGTTTGGAGAAAGTGGTTTAATGCAGAACTATTCTGTTGATGTCAATATGCAACCACTTTCGATACTTGATTTATTGGCAATGAAACAAGCCAATGAAAAAATCACCTGCTTAACTGCCTATGATGCCAGCTTTAGTCGTTTGATAGATCAAGCGGGTATTGATGTGATGTTAGTGGGAGATTCTCTGGGAATGGTTATTCAAGGGCACTCCACCACTATTCCTGTAACTATTGATGAAATGGTTTACCACACTCAGGCAGTTGTTAAAGCCAGAAAACGTGCTTTTATTATTGCCGATTTACCTTTTTTAAGTTACCCGACCATAGACACCGCTTTAAAAAATGCAGCAAAATTAATGCAATCTGCCGAAGCTCAAATGGTCAAGCTGGAAGGCGCACATACAGAAATTATCAAAAACTTGGTTGACTTTGCTGTGCCAGTTTGTGCGCATTTAGGCTTACTACCCCAATCAATTAATCAATTAGGGCAGTACAAAGTGCAAGGAAAAGATGTAAAAGAGGCAGAAAGAATTACTGAAGAAGCAATAAAAGTTGAACAGGCAGGTGCAAGTTTATTGGTTTTAGAATGTGTACCAGCAGATCTGGCTTCGGCTATTAGCAAACAACTGACAATCCCCGTGATTGGTATTGGTGCAGGTGTATCTTGTGATGGTCAAGTTTTGGTATTGTACGATATGCTGGGTATTACTATAGGCACACGACCTCGTTTTTCAAAGGACTTTATGCAAGTAGCAGCCGATATTCCCTCTGCTATTGAGCAATTTCATCAACAAGTTAAGCAAAAACAGTTTCCATCTGCTGAACACTGTTATTGATAAAAATGCAGACAATCAATACTATTGAACGCCTAAGAGACTGCATTAAACAATGGCGATTACAAAGTAACAGCATTGCTTTTGTACCGACTATGGGTAATTTACATGCAGGTCATATTAAGCTGGTTAAAGAAGCAAGAAAAAAAGCCGATAAAGTAGTAGTGAGTATTTTTGTAAACCCTACACAGTTTATGGAAGGCGAAGATTTTAATACCTATCCTAGGACTGAAGAGAGAGATAAGCAAAAGCTAAAGGCAGCGGCGGCAGATTTATTATTTTTACCCGCAGTGGATGAGGTTTATAACAGTAATACAAACACTGTTGTGTCGGTGTCTGAATTATCAAAACTACATTGTGGAAGCAGTCGTCCTGGGCATTTTGATGGCGTTACAACCATTGTCACCAAATTATTTAATATAGTGCAAGCCGACCTGTCTCTCTTTGGTAAAAAAGATTATCAGCAATTGCTGATAATACAAACCCTCGTTCAAGACCTTAATATACCCATGCAGATTATTGCTGTTGAAACAGAAAGAGAAGCCGATGGTTTGGCAATAAGCTCAAGGAATGTCTATCTATCAGAACAAGAGCGTTTAATAGCCGCTGAATTGTATAGTGCATTAGGTCATGCAAAGGACGCGGTTTTAGCAAGCAAACAGACTTTATCCGCTATTGAACAAATACAAATTAATGCTTTGCAAGCATTAGGCTTTAAGGTTGATTATTTTTCTATTTGCCGTAGTCAAGATATGCAAACAGCAACAGACAAGGACGAAGATTTAGTGATTATTGTTGCAGCTAAATTGGGAAAGCCGCGTTTGATAGATAATATTTGCTTTTCCAGAGTTATGCTGAGTTCTCAACTCCATGCTTAATTCGAGACAATTTGTTTAATTTTTTTTAGTTTTTTAGTTTTTTAGTTTCTACTGTATTATGACAAAATTATCATAGAATTATCCTGCGAGATGATATAAAGAATGTAACTACTCAGCGTGTCCCGTAGCTGCTTAAAGAATAATATAAACCCATTATCAAATTCACAGAGTTAAAAAAATGCCAACAACAACTATCCCAACAATTAGCCGCCTCATTGTTACCACTCTATTACTGTTATCGGTTTTTTTATTCAGCGCTAGCGCACAGGCAAGCGAACATATAAGTGTATCTCACACCGCTGACGATTTTGTTACCAAATGGCGGATCCCTGAGGGTGATACTGCTACTCGCACCATCGTATTCCCCGGCACGGGCAATTACGAGATTAACTGGGGGGACGATGATGATGGCGATGGTGTGATAGATGAAAGCGAAATGGTTTCGAACAGCGATGAGGTTGGTAGTATCAACCATACCTACCGCAATAGCGGCGACTATACAGTCGTCGTCTCAAAGATCAGCACATTTGGCATCGCCCGTTTTAACTTATTTGATGAAGCTATTGGGGATAAGCCTTTTAGGATATCAAATGCAGAGAAATTAATAGATGTCCAGCAATGGGGCGATGCCGATTGGAGCAGCATGCAGAACGCATTTAGGAGTAGCAACCTGGGTGAAATAACCGCAGAAGATACCCCAGACCTTTCTAGAGTGAGTAATATGCAAGGTATGTTCTTTAATGCCAGTCTCTTTAACGGCAACATTGGCGGCTGGAATGTTAGCACGGTAACGAATATGATATCTATGTTCAGAAATGCCTCCATCTTTAACCAAGACATCGGCAGATGGGATGTTTCCAGCGTAGCAAATATGAGAAAT
>QPIN01000024.1 GCA_003666385.1 Methylococcales symbiont of Hymedesmia sp. n. MRB-2018 | reverse complement strand
TCCTGCCGGCCGCCAATCAACCCGATGGGACTGTCGTGGACAGCCTACGTAGCCTAGTGGATATTGATGTGACTGGTGGTAACAGTAATACTATAAGTAGAACCAACCCAGTAACCATCTGCCTACCTCATGGAGGCACAGCCGACCTAGGTTTGTATCACGCCGCTACTAACAGTGGTTGGGATCTGTTACCATCCCAGCGGATGGAAACTAACTCCAACCTCGTCTGTGGCGATACAACTGGTTTTTCACCTTTCGTCGTTGGCAATGCATCGAACTTAGACGTAGAGATGGGCTTCAACAACGCAGTAGCCGAAGAGCAAGTGCTAAACGCGGTCTTATCACAAATGCTAAGAGCAACAACAAAAATAACAAGGGACAATATCAGCAACCGCATTGACCAAGCATTTGCTAGCTCCCCAGAAGACACCGATGCCAGCCTTAATCTAGGGGGTAGCTCAAACTTGCAAGAGCTAATCAATAACAATGCCCGCACTATGCTACAAAGCGGATTGAATATTAAGCAAATGTTTAATAATTCCTCTTTCCTCATCCCACTGAATGTAGCAGAGGATAATAACTACGGTGTTAATAATATGACGCTATGGGGCAGTGGGGATTACCTTAATCTTGCAGATGATGTCTCTGCTGTTGACTGGGAGGGTGAGGTAATCGGTGGTAGTGTGGGTATTGATGCCCGTCTAAACCAAAACCTAGTCACAGGTGCTGCCCTCTCTTACAGTGAAGGCGATGTTGACTATAAACGCGATGGTGAGAATGATAGCGGAAATAATAGCGAAGGCACCTTGGTCAATACCCTATACAGCATCCACCCTTATATTGCTTATGATTTATCACAAGGCGGACGGGTATGGGGCACATTAGGCTATGGTCAAGGCGAGGTAGAAATTAACGATAAAGCAACCGACCCTACCGAAACCGAAACCAAAAGCAGCCGTGACACCGAGCTATACAGTCTTGCCTTTGGGGGTAGTGGCGACCTATTATCCAGCGACAACTGGCTAAATATACCTGGCACCACCACCCTACGCCTTAAAGGCGAAGTCTCGCTGTCTAATATTAAGTTGGACAAAAGCAATTTAACTAATGCCAAAGCATTGTCCATAGATGCCCATCGTTACCGTGTGGCATTAGAAAGCAGCCATAAGCACACCCTAGCTAACGGTGTCAGCATCAACCCATCCATAGAATTGGGAATACGCTATGACGATGGCAGTGGTGAGACTGGTGGCGGCGTAGAGTTGGCAGGTAGCTACCATTACAGCAGCCCAATAGGACTGGAAATGGAGCTACGCGCCCACGGTTTACTGGTACATGAATCTTCTTACCAAGAATGGGGACTCAGTGGCTTAGTTAAATACCAAGCCAACAGCAGTGGTCAAGGCCTGTGGTTAAGCCTACAACCAGCATTTGGCGATACCCCAGGCAATGTTGGCGATAGGGTATGGCAGCCATCAGCAGTAACTAACTACGCAAACGATGAGGATAACAACAGCAATAGAAGGCTACAGTTAAACACCGAGTTGGGCTACGGATTACCTGGATTCTTTGGTCGTGGCTTACTCACCCCTTACGCTGGCTTAAACATAACAAATGGCACACAAAGCTATAATATAGGCGGACGTTGGACAATAGATTCTATATTGAACCTAAGTCTAATAGGTGAGCGTAAGCAAACAGGGGACAGTATAGAGTTGCGTGGTGACCTTAAGTTTTAGGTAACTGCTCAGCTTACTCTCTATTTTGTCTAATAGCTGCGTTGAAAGTGTGCATTTACACCTGTAAACCATGCCTTTACCGTCATTCCCGCGAAGGCGGGAATCCATAGAAGCCATAGCATGATAAAGTAACCAGCCGTATACTTACCTTGATGGAAGGATTTATATAATGACATTGTGTAATTTACAGATAATGACACTGGATTCCCGCGTTCGCAGGAATGACGGTGACTTGAACAAAATAGAGGGCAATCTAAGCAGTTACGGAGTACGCCGAGCAGTTACAGTTTTAGTTAGTAAATAACAAAAAACCAAGGGGAAATGAGAAATGAGGACAAAGCGTCCTCATTTTTTTGTCTCGCCATTCCTTTATTTTTTAAGCCCTCCAATGATTTTCAGTTAATGCTTATTGTTAACGAGTCCTGTCCACTGTATCAGCACGCACTGCTTTGTTGAACAAGCTATAAAATCTTCACTGACCCACAAATCAGCAATAGCAGCTAAACTGTCATTTAAATAAATCAAAGGGACTAAGGCTCTCTCCCAAGGTGGAATTTCTTTTTCCTGCAATAATTTTTTTAAGGTATGGCGACCCTCTCTGCCTGCAAGTTTTATCTTTTCCGAACCTTTTCTAAATTTTACCGTGACTTCTGACTCATTCCACTGTGTTTTAGAAATACCTTCAGACGCTTCCGATAAGCTTAAAATGCTTGCATTTAAACGCAGCTTGTTAGCACCTTTTTTCCAGCATTTATCATCTTCACTCAACGCTGCCATATCATTTTTAAAGCAAAATAATTTATCCCGATAACGCCTGATACAATAAGTTTTAGTTCTAATCTCTGGATTGGCAGATGGTTTAGCTTTAAGCACTTCTCTGATGATTCTAATTAGCACCTTTTCAGAAGGCATTCTTAATTGATTAACAGTGAACCATTGACGAATTACATAATGTTGCTTGTTATCATTTAATTCAAGTAATTGGGTAATATTCAGCGATTTTTCATTTGCATTATAAAGCGAGCTTAACAACTGTTTTGATAAGTCATCATTCAAATGATAACTGTCGGCACAATGTCTCGCTGATCTGGAAACCGTTTTATCTAAGGCTGGCCAACGTTTTTTTAATTGCGGTAAAATCTGATTACGGAGAAAATTTCTGTCAAACTCATCATTTTGGTTACTTGGATCTTCAATCCACTGTAGCTTATGCTGCTTAGCATATTCATCAATAGCAGTTTGTGAAACATCAAGCAGTGGACGGATCATCTTGCCTTTGCCAAAGTTAGTGGATAATGGCATAGCCGCTAAGCCTTGAACACCAGATCCCCGAAAAAGTTGCAACAACACTGTTTCCAGCTGATCTTGTCGATGTTGAGCCAATAACAAGACATCGTTTTTAGTTAATAAGGACTTGAACGCTTGATAACGCGCATCTCTAGCTATTTCTTCCTGACTTTGCCTGTTTTGTTTCTCTGCATTAACCTTGATAGATTGATAAGAAACACCATTTTCTAAAGCAATAACTTGACAGTGCTTTTGCCACTCATCAGCTTCAACGTGTAAGCCATGATGTATATAAACAGCACATACTTTAGATTTAATCTCTATCTTTGAAGCCAGTATATGCAGTAAAACATGAGAATCTTTACCACCACTAAATCCAATATAAATTTTTTCAATATCAGCGGGTAAAGTTGAAACAATAGTTTGAAATGTCAGCATAAATAACGCAAAAAACCGACATAAGCCGATTTTTCTATGGAAGTGAAGTAGAGTTTAGCTAATGCTATTTTACAAGCTCCTCAGTAAATGAACCAAAAGACATAATGCGTTGGTAACGCTGTTTAAGCATAGCATCCATATCCTGCTCCTTTAACTCATCCAGATGCCTGATAATTGTTTCACGCAAACTTAACGCTGTTTTTTGATAATTTCTGTGTCCGCCACCTACTGGCTCACGCACCACTTCATCTAATAAACCTTGCTCACGAACGCGGTCAGAAGTTATGCCCATGGCTTCTGCTGCCAATTGAGCTTTTTCAGCACTTTTCCATAAAATAGATGCACAGCCTTCTGGTGAAATAACTGCGTAGGTACTGTATTCCAGCATAATCAAACGATCACCCACACCAATCGCTAATGCACCGCCAGAACCCCCTTCACCAATAACTGTACAAATAATAGGTGTTTTTAGTGTAGACATTTCGAATAAGTTTCTGGCAATTGCTTCACTTTGCCCACGTTCTTCTGCACCAATACCTGGATAAGCACCTGGTGTGTCAATTAAACAAATAAGGGGTAATTTAAAACGCTCAGCCATTTTCATTACTCTCAAGGCTTTACGATAGCCCTCTGGTCTGGGCATACCAAAGTTTCGATATATTTTCTCTTTGGTATCACGTCCTTTTTGATGACCAATGACCATGACTGGCTGCCCTTCTAGCTTTGCCAGACCACACACTAAGGCTGGATCATCCGCATATGCTCTATCACCATGTAATTCATGGAAATCAGTAAACATATACTCAATGTAATCTAGTGTATAAGGACGTTCGGGATGACGTGATAATTGAGAACATTGCCAATCTGACAAATCAGCAAAAATAGACTCGGTCAGGTGCCGACTTTTTTCTTCAAGCTGCGCCAAGGTGTCTGAAATATTAATATCATTTTCAAACTCTACTTTTCGGAGCTCTTCAATTTTTGCTTCTAGTTCAGCAATAGGTTGTTCAAAGTCTAGAAATTTTAGATCCATAAAAACCTTGGGAATAAAATGAATGGAATTTCAATCGAATTAATGATTTTATAGAAAAACAGAAGTTAATGCCTAAAAATTTAGCAAGAATCAGCAGAAATATTGCATAAAAATGAAATCATTTGATTTCTTGTAACTACTGCCGTCTTTTTGGCAACCCAACATTTTATTTGATTACACGAATACATTGTAATACCAAATATTTCCACGCCATATTAGAAATCACCGTAGGGGCGACCCTTGTGGTCGCCCAAAATGCCTTAGGACAAAATGCGTCCACCCAAAATGATTTGTGTTGTTTACAAGGAGGGCGACCACAAGGGATTGCCCCTACGCAGTGGTTACAATTGACAATTAACTTTTTGGTAACCCAACATTTTATGGAGTCTAATCCTAATTATTGCCTAACTAATCAAGACCCTTAAAATTTATCAATGATTTTTGACAAGGTTAAAAACGCCCCCATCACAATGATGAGCGTCATCATATTTTTGTTAAGTGCTTTTTGAATAATAATTTCAATGTCTTTTTTTAATAACTCAAACTCACCTTTTAAACTGGCAACATCTGCCACGGCTTCATTGAGTTTTAAGTCTAAATGATTAATGTGATTGTATTGTGATTTAAGCAATAAGGTATTAATATCATCTTGCGTAAGCTCTTCACCTTTGCCAAATTTTTCTTCAATTTCCTTAACTTTAGGCGTGATCATTTCAATGAGCATATCATCTACTTTGGTTTTATTAAGGGGTGTGTCATCGGTGTCCATATCGAATTGTAACATTAAAGACAAAGCATAAAGCTGTAACAGCCATAATATGATGTAAAAAATCAAAAAGGTCAGATACAAACATTAAAGCCTTTGCTGTTATTAGCAAAGTTGTGATGATGTTTTTTGTTGTTACTGATAATCCACAATCAATGGTGAGTTTAGATACATCTATTATGATACTAAAGCATATTGACAGCCCTAACATTAGCCACAAAGGCTAAAAATAACAAAAGACTGGATTGAATAAAGGGTTCTGAATAAAAGGGTAGCGTCCTCTTATATTCTTATATTTCCCCCTTATATTTCTGAATACATTGTAATACCAAATCATTTCCACGCCATATTAGAAATCACCGTAGGGGCGACCCTTGTGGTCTCCCAAAATGCCTTAGGACAAAATGCGTCCACCCAAAATGATTTGTTTTGTTTACAAGGAGGGCGACCACAAGGGATTGCCCCTACGCAGTGGTTACAATTGAAAATTAACTTTTTGGCGACTCAACATTCACCTAAGATGTTGGGTTAGTTTGTACGCTAATGCTTAACAAGCTAGCTCAAGCTACGCGGCTGATTTAAAGCCAAATAACTGGGATAGACAGGGCATGCCCTCTACTGTCCCTATGGTAAATTAACTCATTCAGAATACCAAAGTCTCTATAAATCTTTTGCTATCCATGTCTATTCAATCATCAATCGCAAATAAAGCTAACAAAACACTCAAGCTTAGCTTAGCGTTAGCTTCTTGTAAAAAAATATATCTGTTGTACAATTGTCAGTTATGAACCTTGTAACAGATACAAATCTTTTTTTAGCAGTGGCTCTTAATGCACCAGAGAAAACAAGAATTATTCAGCTTACCTTAAATAGGAATGCAGTAGCTCCAGAAATACTGCCTTATGAAATTGGTAATGCACTTTCTGCAATGATTAAACGGAAACAAATCACAGATGATGAAGCATTTTCAACATTTGAAGTAGCAAGTAAAATTCCTGTTCAGTTAGTTCCAGTTGATATTATCAAAGCACTAGAGCTGGCACTAGAATTCAATATCTACGCCTATGATGCTTACTTTTTGCAGTGTGCAAAATCCTCATCATATCAATTGCTCACATTAGATAAACGAATGAAGCAAGTTGCCATTGATCTTAATATTGAAGTTTTGGAGTAATGAAATGCAAGTATTTACCTATTCTGAGGCACGTCAAAACCTTTCTAAATTATTAGTTCTTGCTCAAACTGAAGAGGTTGAAATTCGCAGGAAAGATGGCTCTATATTTTCACTTATATCAAAGAAGAAGCTATTGAAGTCACCTTTTGATGTATCTGGAATAAACACAAAAACAACTACACAAAATATTTTAAGTGCTGTTGAAGAATCAAGAAAAGACTAACAATCAATCCACCTGATGATATGGGCACCATTGAATGGGATGATGCTTTTGTCGGTGGCAGACATGAAGGCAAGCGTGGTCGCGGAGCTGAAAGCATATCCTCTTTTATGATTTAAAACTAAACAATTGGGATAGACAGAGACATGCCCTGTCTCTACTGCCCTTATGGCAAATTAACTCATTCAGTAGTTACCATTGACAATTAACTTTTTGGCGACTCAACATTCACCCAAGATGCTGGCTTAGTTTGTACGCTAACGCTTAACAATCTAACCCAAGCTACGCGGCCTAGCCCTTAGTCCTGCGTCCTCTAATAAAGCGAGTAATTCATCTTCATTAATCACGGGAATTCCTAATTTTTCCGCCTTACTCAATTTTGAACCAGCAGACTCTCCAGCAACGACACAATCTGTTTTAGCTGATACGCTGCCAGACACCTTTGCTCCCAGTGACTGAAGTGCTGCTTTTGCTTCATTTCTTTTCATTTGCACCAAAGACCCTGTTAAAACATAGGTCTTTGTCGCTAACGGGAGTGTGTGTTGTTTTGATTCAATGGCTGGCCATTGAATCCCCACCTCTAATAAAGCATTAATCACATCCAGATTATGCGCTTGGCGAAAAAAAGTATGTATATGTTTAGCAACTACTTCACCCACATCATTAACTTTTTGTAGCGATTCCAAATCTGCTTGTTTAAGCTGATCCAGAGTTAAAAAATGTTCTGTCAGGCTTTTAGCTGTCGCTTCGCCTACTTCTCTTATCCCTAAAGCTAACAGAAATTTTGCAAATGTCGTTTGCTTTGATTTAGAGAGTGCATTAATTAAATTTTCCGCTTTTTTAACGCCCATTCTTTCTAAATCTACCAATTGCTCGGTCTTTAATGTATATAAATCAACAGCAGTATTAATTAATCCTTCAGCAACCAGTAAATCAACAATTTTTTCGCCTAAACCATCTATATTCATCGCTTTGCGTGAAGAAAAGTATTGAATGGCCTGTTTCCGTTGCGCCGCACAAAATAAACCAGCACTACAACGAATAGTGGCTTCATCTTCAATTTGTTCAAGCTCTGACTTACAAACGGGACACCGTGCAGGAAAAACAATCTGTATAAGCTTTTGATTTTTTTTTGCTAGTCTTCGAGTAATTTGAGGAATCACATCGGCAGCACGACGGATAACAACGATATCACCTATTTTTAGACCTAGGCGTTCAATTTCATCTTTATTATGTAAACTGGCACGACTCACTGTAACACCACCCACAAAAACAGGTTCTAGTATTGCAACGGGAGTAATGGCACCTGTACGCCCTACCTGAAATTCCACATTTAACAATTGCGTTTGCTCCTCCTGAGCGGGAAATTTATGTGCCGTAGCCCAACGTGGCGCACGAGAAACAAAACCGAGTGTGTCTTGTAATTTAATAGCATCTACTTTATAGACAACGCCATCAATCTCATAGGGAAGCTTGTCTCGTTTTTGTAGAATGGATTGGTAATAAAGCATACATTCTTGAGCACTTGCGTGTATTTCTATCTCCTCACTTAACGGCAGCCCCCATGCTTTTAATTGCATCAAACGTTGATAATGGCTAGCTCTCAGTTTTCCATTCTCTATCAAGCCTATGCCATAACAATAAAATGCTAAAGGTCGTGTTGCCGTTATTTTAGAGTCTAATTGTCGCAGACTACCTGCGGCTGCATTCCTTGGGTTGGCAAAACTTTTCTGTCCTTTTTTCTGTGCAGTTTTATTATAGGTATTAAAATCTGCAAGTGGCATGACTACCTCACCTCTGATTTCTATTTTTTCTGGGATATTTTCACCCTTTAAAATAAGGGGGATATTTTTAATGGTTTTTACATTATGGGTAACGTCTTCACCTATGGCACCATCACCTCGTGTTGCGGCAGTGACTAGATGCCCACCCTCATAAATCAAACTAATGGCTAGTCCATCCAGTTTAGGCTCCATACAAAACTGAAAATTATCCTCTGTATCGAGTCTATTTTTCAATCGAGTCACAAACGCATCAAATTCTTCAGCCGAATAGATATTACCCAGAGATAGCATAGGGATTTCATGCTTTACTTTTGTAAACGCATTCAAAACAGTTCCACCGACTTTTTGGGTAGGTGAATCTACTGAAAAAAATTCAGGATTATCAGCTTCTAACTGCCTTAACTGTCTAATTTTTCTATCGTATTCAGCATCAGTAATGGCGGGATCATCAAGCGTGTAGTAATCTGTGTTATAACGATTTATAGCTTGTCGCAAATTAATTATTTGATTTTCAGGAGACTGAGTCATTAAAGATTAGGTACAGTTATTTTTAAAAAATTAGGGTACAACGTGGTGAAACTTGACACCTAAACACTTACTAAACACACCCAACAACCATCAACCATGAACCATCAACCATGAACCATGAACCATGAACCATCAACCATGAACCATCAACTATCAACCATCAAAAATTAATCATTAACCATTAAAAATTAATCATTAAAAATATCAGCACTGACAGATTCTCTGGGCGGGGCTTTTAGACCAAAATGCAAATAGGCTTTTGCTGTTACCACACGCCCTCTTGGTGTTCGCATTATAAAACCTTGCTGTAATAAATAAGGTTCCAGTACATCTTCAATGGTGCCACGCTCTTCACTAATTGCAGCGCTCAAGGTATCCAGACCTACTGGCCCGCCTTCAAAATTTTCTATCATGGTCAATAATAATTTACGATCTAAAACATCAAAACCATTATCATCAATCTTCAGCATATCCAAAGCCTGGTCAGCAATTTTGCTTGATACCACGCCATCTGCTTTAACTTCAGCAAAATCACGCACCCTTCTTAATAATCGATTGGCAATACGAGGCGTACCTCTGGATCTCCTTGCTATTTCATAGGCTCCTGTTGTTTCTATCTGAATACCCAACACCGTAGCAGAACGCTCTACTATACTGGCTAACTCTGCAACCGAGTAAAACTCCAGTCTTTGTACTATGCCAAAACGATCTCTTAGTGGAGATGTTAACAGTCCGGCTCGTGTTGTTGCACCCACCAGCGTAAATGGAGGTAAATCTAACTTGATAGACCTTGCGGCGGGCCCTTCTCCGATCATAATATCAATCTGATAATCTTCCATAGCAGGATACAAAATTTCTTCTACAACGGGGCTTAAGCGATGAATTTCATCAATAAACAACACATCATGCGCTTCAAGATTAGTTAATAAAGCTGCCACATCACCCGCTTTATCTAAAACGGGCCCTGATGTTTGTCGAATATTGACTCCCATTTCGATGGCAATAATATTGGAAAGCGTGGTTTTTCCTAAACCAGGAGGACCAAAAATCAGTACATGATCTAAAGCTTCACTCCTGGCAATGGCGGCTTTAATAAAAATCTCCATTTGCAATCGCAATTCTTTTTGTCCGACATAATCTTCGAGACGTTTAGGGCGTATAGCACGATCCTGACGCTCTTCATCTACATCGCTATGTGCCGAAATCAGACGGTCACTTTCAATCATTTGCTATCTGCTCCTTGTAAGGCCAGCCTGATAATATATTCACAACTTTTATCTTGTTGAGGAATATTTTGCACCATTTTTCTAGCATCTTGTGGCTTATAACCTAATGCGCATAATGCACTAATAGCTTCTTGTTTTGGATTACTAGCAGATGAACCAATAGAAGTAATTTGGCCGCCTTCTACCCCAGTTTTTGTTGGCAGTCGATCACGCATTTCAATAATCAGGCGTTCAGCAGTTTTTTTACCAATCCCTGGTAAACGTACTAAAGCCTGAATATCATTATCATGAATACAACGGTGAAACTCTTCAGCACTTTGTCCAGATAAAATAGTTAACGCTAACTTAGGTCCTACACCATTGACCTTGATTAAACTTCTAAACATCATTTTGTCTGATTCAGCAGCAAAAGCAAAAAGAATATGCGCGTCTTCCCTTATAACTAAGTGAGTATATAACTTGAGTTCCTGACCTATCGCAGGAAGATCATAAAACGTGGTCATGGGGGCTTCAACCTCATAGCCCACGCCTTGTACATCCACTACTAATTGAGGGGGTGTTTTTGAAATTAGAATACCGCGAATAAAACCAATCATAATGTACTCTGTTTGTAACTACTCAGCTTACCTTTTATTTTATCCAATAGCCGCAAAGACTCAAGACGAAGGACTTAAAGCCGCATAGGTTGGGTTACGTGCTTTTCGTAACCCAACATTCACCTAAAAATGTTGGGTTAGTCTTTAACTCTTAGCCATTAATCATTAATCTTTAGTCCTTCGTTTTAAGTGCTGTTCAGTCTGTTGATAATGACAATGACATAAACAAATAGCCAACGCATCACTGGCATCTATCTGTAATTTACCTTGAATACTGAGCAGTATTTTTACCATGTGCTGAACTTGCATTTTATCTGCACCTCCTTTACCTACCAAAGCCTGTTTAATCTGTCTGGCAGCATATTCTGAAACGGCTAGACCCGCATTCATAGAAGCACATATAGCGGCTCCTCTAGCTTGCCCCAGCTTTAATGCGGAATCTGCATTTTTATGCATAAACACTTGCTCTATAGCCATTTGTTTTGGTTGGTAAAGCGCAATGACCTCTGTCACTCCATCAAAAATTTGCTTTAAGCGCTCAGGGAATGTTTCCGCTTTTACTTTAATACTCCCACTGGCAATATAGCGATAACTATTTTGTCCCGTTTCTTCAATAAGCCCATAGCCTGTTATTCTTGAGCCAGGGTCGATCCCTAGAATTCTAGCCACAATAAATCATTTACAATTCGGCGACTTGATCTAGCACTTGTTCAGAAATCTCAGCATTAGAATACACATCTTGCACATCGTCCAAATCTTCTAGTACATCAATTAAGCGCAGCATTTTTTCTGCATTTTTAACATCAAGCTCGGCTTTGGTATCTGCTTGCATAGTCAGCTCTGAATGCACAGGTTCAAACTCAGCAGTAATCATTGCCTCTTTAACGATTAGATATTCTTCCGCCGAGGTTAGCACATCGACCGAACCATCATCATGTGTGGCTATATCATCAGCACCTGCTTCCATGGCAGCTTCCATCACTGCATCTTCATCTACCGAATCTGGATAACTGATAATACCTACTTTATTAAACATATAGGAGACAGAGCCATCGGTACCTAAATTACCACTCACTTTACTAAAAGCATGTCTGACTTCTGCAACGGTTCGGTTTCTATTGTCAGTTAAACAATCGACCATGACTGCTACACCACCAGGCCCATAGCCTTCATAACGAACTTCTTCATAAACAACCCCTTCCATAGCGCCGGTTGCTTTTTTAATAGTATTTTCAATGGTGTCCCTTTTCATATTGGCACCCAGAGCTTTATCTATCACTGTCCGTAAACTGGGATTATTTGCAGGATCTCCACCTCCCATTTTTGCTGCTACAGAAATCTCACGAATAATCTTGGTGAAAATTTTCCCGCGTTTAGCATCTTGCGCACCTTTGCGGTGCTTAATATTTGCCCACTTACTATGTCCAGCCATATTATCTCTCTGCTCTTAATTTTGAATTTTGGATAAGCGAAGCCGATAGCACAATCCAAGCTACATTTCTTAACCTAAATGTGGCAAAACAGCCATCAGCGATGTCTCTTTAACAAAAACATCCGCTTGTTCTACAACGATGTCTCGTTGCACTACTCCGCCAAACCCAATCACTTTAGCACCCGCTTGTTTAGCTTCCAAGTCTGTTTTTCCATCACCTATCATAGCCATCGTTGCCTGACTATTATTGATCTGTTGACAAATAATAGCTTTTCCCCCTGTTTTTACCAAGGGTGATTGTTGATCAAAACCTAAATATGAGCCATCATCATTAAACAAAATATCAACAGCATAAACTTGGTTTTTAGGAATACCCAGCTTTGCAGCTAATGGCAAAATGGCTTGCCGAATGCCTCCACTGATAATATGAACCTGCTTACCTTGTTCTATCAAAGTACTAAAAACACCTTCGACACCATCGACAATTTCTGATATATACAAATCAGCCAACCAGGCCATTTGTGACTGATCTGGTTTGATCAAGTCCAAACGCTTGCCATAGACTTCTTCAAGCGCCAATTCGCCGTTCATGGCCGCATTGGTTAATGCCACCATTTCATCAAACATATCAACATGCCTGCCTAATTCATCAATACCTTCAATTTTACTTAAGGTACTGTCGCAATCAAAGCAGATGATGTCAAAACTCATAAATTGACTAAAATTGCAGAATTAACAAACGACAAGTCTTTTACTTTAGCTAATATTTCATCAGATAAAGTGTCTGAAACACTGATCACGGCCATGGCTTGATCATTAGAATCAGGCACACCGACTTGCATTCTGGAAATATTAATATTTGATTCACCTAAAATAGAACTGATCGCTGAGATAACACCTGGTTTATCATTATGTTCAGTGATTAATAAAGTCCCTTCTGGTACTACTTCAATTTCAAATTGATTAATATTAACAATACGAGGATGATGATCACCTAATAAAGTCCCTGCTACAGACACTGTTTTACCTTCACAGCAATGTCCAACCAGTTTAACCAAAGACAAATAGCCTTGGGTTTCTTCTGACTTGGACTCAACTAGGCTCACGCCTTGTTTTTTAGCAATACTTTCAGCATTTACATTGTTAACTGGTGCAGAGAATTGATCTTCCAACACCCCCACCAAAGCTTCAATTGTAATCGGTCTGACTTCAACTTCTGCCGCCGTACCAAATAATGAAATTTCTAATTTCTCAATCGGTTTACCTGCTAGGTTAAGCAATAACTTACCCATCACTTTTGCCAACATCATAAATTGACGTGACTTTTTCAATTCTTCAGCAGAAATTTTAGTTGATAAATTTAAGGCATTGATCGCTTCACCTGTTTTTAGATAGGTCACAGCTTGAATAGCAATCTCGACACTCACAGCCACTTGCGCTTCGCGTGTTGAGGCACCTAAATGTGGCGTAAACGTAATATTATCCAATTCAAATAAAGGCGAGTCTTTAGGCGGTTCTGTTTCATAAACATCAAGTGCTGCTTTGGCAATTTCACCATTTTTCAATGCATCATATAAGGCCGCTTCATCAACCAAACCACCACGAGCGCAGTTAATCAACATGGCAGTTTTTTTCATCATTTTTAATTGATCTACACCAATGATGCCACGGGTTTTTTCAATCATTGGACAATGTAATGTCAAATAATCTGCTTCCTTGACCAATGTCTCCAAATCTACAGACTGCGTCCCATACTCTTCAAAAATTTCTGCTGTAACAAAAGGATCATAAGCAATGACACGCATACCTAAACCACATGCACGTTTTGCAGCTAATCTTCCAATCGTGCCAAAACCTAAAATAGCAAATGTTTTATGATTAATTTCCGCACCAACTAACTGAGAACGTTCCCATTTTCCAGCACGAACAGAAACACTCGCTTCTGGTAAATTACGACTGAGAGAAAACATATGGGCAATCGCTAATTCAGCTGTCGTGGTCGCATTTGCATCTGGCGTATTCATCACAATAATACCTTGCTCTGTTGCCGCAGGAATATCTACATTATCGACACCAATCCCAGCACGTCCAACCACTTTTAAATTAGTTGCAGCCTGTAATACTTTCTTGGTGACTTTAGTATCACTTCTTATTAATAGCGCATCATATTCGCCAATAATTTCACTAAGCTCATCTTCATTCAGCCCAGTCTGAATGTGAACCTGAATACCAGATTGATTATTTAAATAATTAATACCATCATCGGCAAATTTGTCAGAAACAAGGATTTTTTTCATACTTTTTAAAAGTTTATTAAAGATAATTAGGTTAACCGCACATTTTAACAGGTTTAATAGAATTCTTATAATTCAGTGAGAACTCAATATAAAATCAAGCAAGGGTAATTCGTTCTTGGCTTTATGCTATTTTCAAGAATAAATGCAGAAATAGATGAGAAAACGGAATTAAAAATAAATTCTGGCGGCAATTAGTCAAACAAAATTGTTCAACTTGTCATTCAACAAAAATCATCAGCACGTAGAAAAACACACGAAATGACTGGATCAAGACCACTCGCTGGATGCAAAATAAACAGGGTTTAAAAGTAATTTAATCCAACTACAGAAAGTCAGATTATCGACTATCTGGTGAAAAACTATCCATCAGAGAAAGAGACTAAGCTTGCTGGAAGTGCATTGCCATAAAAACCCATGACCTGCAACTAAATAAGTTAACCAAAAATATAAAGCAATCATCCTAAGAAAAAAGTCATTTTAATTCAGAATTTATAGCCGCCTTATACCATTTTCAAGAATAAATGGTATTAATCAGCCCCTGATCAAAACACGTTGTTTATTTCACAAAAAATACCAAGAAATTAACAACTCGAATGCGTTATTCTAAATCACACTTTATGGTAGATATCTGCACCTTCATCGCGAAATTGCTTTGCTTTTTCATCCATGCCCTGTTTTAAAACTTCATCATCTTTTATGCCTTTTTCTTTAGCATACTCTCTAACATCTTGCGATATTTTCATTGAACAAAAATGGGGTCCGCACATTGAACAGAAATGAGCCACTTTTGCCGAATCTTTGGGTAATGTTTCATCATGAAATGAACGTGCTTTTTCAGGATCCAGTGCAATATTGAATTGATCTTCCCAGCGAAATTCAAAACGTGCTTTAGACATGGCATTATCACGTGCTTGAGCACCAGGGTGCCCTTTTGCCAAATCAGCTGCATGTGCTGCAATTTTATAAGTCACAATACCTTCACGTACATCTTCTTTATTGGGTAAGCCTAAATGCTCTTTTTGGGTGACATAACACAGCATGGCACAGCCATACCATCCAATGTTCGCTGCACCAATCGCTGAGGTAATGTGATCGTATCCAGGAGCAATATCGGTTGTTAAAGGTCCTAAAGTATAAAATGGTGCTTCATGACAATCTTCCAGTTGTTTGTCCATATTGATTTTCACCATATGTAAAGGCACATGCCCTGGGCCTTCAATCATGGTTTGAATATCATGTTCCCAAGCAATTTTAGTCAGTTCACCCAAAGTTTCTAATTCGGCAAATTGTGCCTCATCATTGGCATCATAAATAGAACCTGGACGTAAACCATCACCTAATGAAAATGAAACATCATAGGCTTTCATAACTTCACAGATTTCTTCAAAATGGGTATATAAAAAGCTTTCAGTATGATGCGCCAAACACCATTTGGCCATAATAGAACCACCACGAGAAACAATGCCTGTCATTCTTTTAGCGGTCATAGGCACATGATGTAAACGAACACCCGCATGGATGGTAAAGTAATCCACACCTTGTTCAGCTTGTTCAATCAAAGTATCTCTAAAAATTTCCCAAGTTAAATCTTCTGCTTTGCCATCGACTTTTTCCAAAGCTTGATAGATTGGCACAGTACCTATAGGGACTGGAGAATTACGCAGAATCCATTCGCGTGTCTCGTGAATGTTTTTTCCAGTAGACAAATCCATAATGGTATCTCCACCCCAGCGAATACCCCACAACATTTTTTCTACTTCTTCTTCAATGGAGGATGTGACTGCTGAATTGCCCAGATTGCCGTTAATTTTAACCAAAAAATTACGCCCAATAATCATCGGTTCTAATTCAGGGTGATTAATATTGGCAGGAATAATGGCACGCCCTCTAGCTACTTCATCACGTACGAACTCAGGCGTTATCGTTTCTGGAATTTCCGCACCAAAACGTTCACCAGGATGTTGTCCTTTATACAGTTCACGCATTTCTTCCATATTCTGGTTTTCACGGATGGCGATATATTCCATTTCTGGTGTAATGATAGCTTGACGTGCATAATGCATTTGACTCACGTTTTTACCCACAATCGCTTTACGCGGCTTACGAATATGACCAAACCGCATATCCGCTGTTGCAGGATCTTGTAAACGCTCAAGACCATAATCAGAACTCGGACCACTGAGTGCTACGGTATCATTTCTTTCGCTGATCCATGCTTCTCTAATAGGCACTAGACCTTGATGTAAATCTATATCAACATTAGGATCCGTATAAACACCTGAAGTATCATAGACATATAATGAACCATTTGTTTCAGACCCAAAATGTACGGGGGTATCCGACAAAGTAATTTTTCGCATAGGGACTTGAATATCAGGTCGGCTTCCCTCTACATAAATTTTTTCAGACGCTGGATAGGAATCAATTTTGACACTACTGGATTCAGTAATAATCTCTTTACGAACAGCACTCATGCTTAGCTCCACTATAAAATAAGTCAAGCGCAGGGAAATGGTGGCTTTCCTACGCCGGTGTTAGCCGGATTCAGGTTCAAAGGGTTTTTCTCAGCATTTCTGCACCCCTAGCCTTTTGGACGATTGAATAGAATATAGGAAACCAGGGTCAATTGCAAACACTAAAAACATTAAAATAACAACAATATCATTTTAAATCATAATCTTAGCTAATAACATTATATTTTAATTTAACATGGCTATGAACTTACAACAGGTTGAGCAGTCAAAAACCTGAACTGATAAATTGGAGATCCGCGATGCAAGCTAAAATTACAAATTTCTGGGAGTGGCAGCAGCATTTTTCTGACGAAAAGATCT
>QPIN01000061.1 GCA_003666385.1 Methylococcales symbiont of Hymedesmia sp. n. MRB-2018 | reverse complement strand
GTGGATTGTTCAGTTTTAATTGCATCATGTAAATATTCTGAATTAACTGGCATAGAAAGCAAGGCAAAGAATCCTAGAACAAAGTGCTGAAACAGGTGACGGGTTATGCTCATATCTCTTTAAGAAGCTAGTATGTGAAAGTTAAGTTTTAGTTGTATGTGTTAACTTATTATATGTTCTTATAGCAGGAACAATTAAAATAGTTATAATCAAAATGACAAGAAATAAAGGCCAAAAAACAGCCTTATTCCACTGTTCTCTTTTTTCTCTTCTTAATTTGTCATCAATCCGTGTATATTTTAACCTGTTATTTGCCATTAAATTAGGTTTTAAATTCTTATACCAGCTATGGAATAGTGAAAAACTCTTAGGATAAAAGCCAAATACCCAAGGTGCATCATGTCTGACAATTTCTTGCATTTTCTGTACAATTTCCAGACGTTTCTCGTTATTATCCATATTACGCATTTGTTCAAATAAATAATCAAATTCGGTATTATGATAATTTACTGCATTTTCACCCCCCTGCTTAACCTTTCCATTTGCACTATAAAGTAAAAAAAAGAAATTTTCTGGGTCAGGGTAATCGGCATTCCAGCCCCAAACGAATAGTTGCCCACTTCCATTACGCATTTTTTCCTGGAAACGATTGTAATCTGTTCCTCTTACAATTAAATTAATACCCAATTTTGCAAATTGCTTGCGGTACCAATTCATTCTTGGTCTATCATCAATACTGACTGAAGTGGTATCAAAATAAAGCACTAATGCTTCATTTGTCTTTGGATCTACCCCTTGTGAATATCCAGCTTCTGTCATTAATTCTTCAGCTTTAGCTATCGCTTTACGCTGATATTTTCCATTAACCCAATCATAAATGTAGGAGTTAATCCCTTCTTTTTTTTCTTGATGACCAAAAATACCGAGCGGTAATATGCCTTGGGCTGCTACGCCTCGCCCATTCATAAAAATGGAAATATACTCTTCATAATCCAATGCTATTGAAATAGCTTGTCTAAGTTTTCTTGCTCGTTCTGAATCACCGCCAACCAAAGGATCTAACATATTGAACCCCATATAAAAAATAGAGGTAGTCACCGATGTTTGAAGCTGGATGCCTTTTTCTTTCATTAATGTCGTTAATTGCGCATTCCCTGCTCCACTAAACTGTACTGCTTGGTCAAAACTATCAGAAGAAATTCCTGAAGCATCATAATACCCTTGCAGAAATTTATTCCAATATGGAATCGTCTCTTTCTCTAAGGTATAAATAACTTTGTCGATAAAGGGTAATAATTTTCCTGCGTCTTCAAGTAAGCCTTGTTCTTTATCCCCTGATTCTCCATTTATCGGATAAGTATCTTTATGGTAATTAGGATTTTTAGCAAGAATCATGCGTCTATTAGGATTGTTTTCTTCCAAATAATAAGGCCCTGTTCCTATCGGAAACCAGTCTAATGTTATATTTTTATCTATTAACCCTTTTTGCGCATAGAAAACATCGGCTTCCCAAGGCATTGCAGCAAAAAATGGCATGGCTAGCCAGTACATAAATTGTGGGTACTTACCTTTAATCCTAATTTTATATTGGTATCGACTTAATACTTTAACACCTGACATTGATAAGTCCTTGATAGCTAATTTATCGTGACTTGCTATTTTTTTGCTAAATTCATCAAAGCCAAAAATATAATTCCGCATAATTTCTCCAATGGGCGATTGAATTTTTGGATGGGCTAAGCGTTTAATTTGATAGACATAATCAACTGCTTGTAATTCTCTAGTAGCAATAGATGAAAAATCTTGAATGCTATTAATGTCTGCCAATTTCAAACTATTTAATAGATGATTATTATGATCAAAAGCAGGATGGGGTTGATATTTTATGCCAGGTTTTATCTCAATCAAATAATCAGTATAAGCAACTTCTGAATCTAAATAATCAGCCGTCAGCTTTTCATTATTTTTATTAAAATAACTAATCACAGGCATACTAACAGCTGTTAATGGCTCCAGCTGATACGGTCTTTTAAGATAATGATATTGCAAAGGCGGCTCATATATTTGGGCAATAAAACTATATTCATTAGAACTATAGGCAACCGCTGGATCCAGATGTTTGGGACGTTCAGAAAAAGAAGAATACAAGATGGATATATCCTCTTCACTTTCTGCATACGGATTATTTAACTGTGAAAATTCACAACTTGTTAAAATTAATATCAAAAAAATGAAATAAATATTCTGCATAATGGTATTAAATGAGTTTCAGACCTTTGCTATCGAATAAATTAACTGGGCAAGGTATACTTTGAGACCTTACTTTAAAACTAATTCTATCAAACAAATAGCTCAGGAGATAAAAATGGGGTTTATGCAAGGCAAAAAAGTTCTCATCGTCGGTTTGGCAAGTAATAAATCTATCGCATGGGGAATCGCAAAAGCCATGTATCGTGAGGGTGCTGAGCTTGCTTTCAGCTATCAAAACGAAAAATTGAAAGATCGCGTTATTAAAATGGCAGGGGAATGTGATTCAAACATTACTATGGAACTTGATGTTGCCAATGATGAACAAATTAACACCGTATTTACAGAGTTAGGTTCACATTGGGATGGCTTGGACTGTATCGTACATTCAGTCGCTTTTGCTCCTCGTGATGCCTTGGATGGTGATTTTGTTAATGCCACTACACGCGAAAACTTTTCTATTGCACATGATATTAGTTCTTACAGTTTCACTGCCTTAGCCAAAGCAGGTAGGGACATGATGAAAGGCCGTAATGGTTCTCTTTTAACCCTGACCTATTTAGGTGCGGCAAGAGCAATTCCTAATTATAATGTCATGGGTGTTGCTAAAGCCAGCCTAGAAGCCAATGTCCGATATATGGCAGCAGCCCTAGGTGAAGAAGGTACTCGTGTTAACGCTATATCAGCAGGGCCAATTAGAACCCTGGCATCAGCAGGTATCAATAATTTTAGATCTATGTTGAGTAAAGCAGCTGATACAGCACCGATGAAACAAAATGTAACAATTGAACAAGTAGGAAATGCGGCTGCCTTTATGTGTTCTGACTTAGCATCGGGTATTACTGGTGAAATCACTTACGTTGATGGTGGATACAATATAGCTGGAATTGTGGCTGGTTAAAATTTTAGTATTTTATGCTGAAGTATCTCTATCTCATAAACATTCATATTCAAAACCCATTATATGACTAGCACTGAGATTTTAGGTTATTGCGCAGCATTTTTGACCACATCTTCTTTTTTACCGCAAGCTTTTTTAACCCTAAAAACAAAAGATACACATTCCTTGTCCTTGAGTATGTATAGCTTGTTTACCATGGGGATTTTATTTTGGTTGATCTATGGTATTCAAATACAAGATTATGCCATTATTATTGCTAATTCTATTACCTTTCTATTGGCATCAATGATTCTTGGATTCAAAATTTATAATGTGATTTACAAACAAGGCTAAGGCAATCAATAAACTAATCACTAGCAACATACGGAGCAATCATCAAATTTAGTCCTTGCATATCTGGTCAATGCACTGAGGAAGGTACTCATTGCATGGGTTGCAGAATATCTCACCTTGAAATAGTAGAAACTAAAAGTAGAGTAAAAAAATCGGGTCTATATTGAATAGAGTGGGTTATTTGTTGCGAGTTGCCCAAGGTGTCAGCACTTTTTGAACAATTAATATTAACAACAACCTCGGTAAATATTAATCTTTACAATTCATTTACAGTCCATACTCTTCTAATATATCCATCACCTCCACATCACAAGAACCACAGCCAGTAGAAGCACCGGTAGCAGATGCTATTTTATCCAAATCTTTAGCACCTTTATTAATTAATTCTATTACCTTGGCTTTTGTTGTTCCAGTACAAGTACAAATTACTTTATCATTTTCGCTTGGATCATCTTCATTCATAAAAAGTTCTTCATTTTATTCCAGTCATTAAAATAATCCATCAATGAACGTGCATGGAATAAATTATGTTAACGAAGTTATTTCGTGCACGTCCCTAAAGACATCTTTATTAATTTAACAAGGCTGCAAAGGATACATTATAATCAATTGTGAATTTAAAGCGTTAATTTATAATGTTAATTTATAAAGTGTACCTCTATTAATCCTTATCTTTAAACTCTGCATGAAACACCAAATAAAAGTTGAACTCCCCTATTTTGATCATTTACTAGACGCGCTACAAGAACCTAATGATGACTTGGAAAAAAGCTTTGGTCGTCATGTACACTGGGGATATTGGGAGCATCCTAATCTAGCCACATTATCCCCCGATGATTTTGCAGAAGCAGCTGAAAACCTAAGTATTGAAGTCTGTCATGCCGCTGAAAT
The DNA here is from genome assembly GCA_003666385.1 of Methylococcales symbiont of Hymedesmia sp. n. MRB-2018. Taxonomy (GTDB): domain Bacteria; phylum Pseudomonadota; class Gammaproteobacteria; order Methylococcales; family Methylomonadaceae; genus QPIN01. The sequence continues at coordinate 96,459 of QPIN01000061.1, read as the reverse complement.
TAACGATAATAAAAAAATACTGGATGTTGGTTGTGGATTTGGCGGCACCATTGCCTATTTGAATGAAAATTTTAATAAGCTTGAATTATTAGGACTTAATTTAGATGATCGCCAGCTTCGCAGAGCTGTTGATAAAGTACGTCCTACTGCGGCTAATAAAATCCAGTTTCAGCAAGGTAATGCATGCGCCCTTCCCTTCCCAGATAATTCATTTGATGTACTTTTAGCCGTTGAATGTATCTTTCATTTCCCTGATAGAGAAATATTTTTTCAAGAAGCCCTTCGGGTATTAAAACCAGGAGGACATTTAGCATTATCTGATTTTGTCCCGACTACAGCCTTCTTACCAATAACAAAATTAAAATTGCCATCGCCTTTTGGACGGGGGTTTTATGGGCAATGCAATGTGCAGTGTAGCTCTGAAGGATACAGAAAGCTGGCTAAAAAAACAGGCTTTAATATAAAAATAGAAAAAAACATCAGCAGAAACACCTTGCCTACCTATAGTTATTTAAGAACTATGGGTATGAAAGAAGGTTATAAAAGTATCAGTGCAGCAATAGAGACTTTAATTGTTGAGGTAGTGAGTCGTACAGGTTTATTAAAATACCTCATCCTTTGCTTTCAAAAACCCATGTAATTTTGACTCGTCACTATTATCGCTAAATTATTCCTGATCACTAACTTGCAAATCTTTTGTATATTCCTTCAACGCTTTTCGTACATCTTTAGCAATCTTGTTTTTCCATTTATAAACATCAGGTTTGAAATGAACACAAACCAATACAGCTTGCCCAAGCCCTTTACATCGCATAATTTACCTTACAAACTTGACTTAATAGTTAACATCACCTATATTTCATAAGTATATGAAATATAAATTTAAAGCTGTTTAATTTAATAAAGAGAAATTAAAATGCCTATAAAGTCAGCCGCTACAAAAGCTATCTTATCCCAGCAAATTCAAATTACACTCATTAGAACCTTTCTTATTTTTGCTATTGTTTTTGCCGCTAAAAGCCACGCCGAGTATCAAAACGATACCACCACCTCAGATTTGAACTCTTATAGTTCTATTTACATATCGAGACCTCAGCATAACTCATGAACGGATAAAAAAGGCTAAGAGTTTACAGGTGTAAATGAGCACTTTCAACGCGGTTATTTGGACAAAATAGAGGGTAAGCTGAGTAGTTACTCCTATTATTGCAAAAACTTCACCCTTGTTGGAATAATTCCAATCCTTTATGCAATGTATGACAAATGTGGAATCAAACCCTCTTACAGTATTTGTCATCGCAACAATCAAAGACTCTTTGTCACTTCTACCCTGCAAAAGAATTTCTGATTTTCAATGAGCAGTCATCTTTTTGATATCTCTAGGTTTAGAGATTTAGTATATAATGCCGTGCTAATTTACTGTAAGAGCTTTTAACGTGGAAATTGTGCAATACATGAACAAACTGGGCCAGCAAGCAAGAAAAGCAGGTCGTGAAATAAGCAAGGCGGACTCAGGTAAAAAAAATGAGGCTCTATTAAGTATAGCCAAGTCCTTATCGAATAGTAGAGATAAACTAGCCATTGAAAACAATAAAGATATTGCTACTGGTAAAGAAAATGGACTGAATGCTGCTTTACTCGATCGTCTTCAACTGACAGTTGCTAGAATTGATGCCATGGTCGAAGGTCTTCATCAAATTGCCGCATTAGCTGACCCCGTTGGCGCAATCACAGATCTAAGTTATCGCCCCAGTGGTATTCAAGTGGGACAAATGCGAGTCCCTTTAGGTGTTATCGGTATCATTTATGAATCCCGCCCAAACGTCACCATTGATGCAGCCGCTTTATGCTTAAAGTCTGGTAATGCTTGCATATTAAGAGGCGGTTCTGAATCCATTCATTCAAATCAAGCCATTGCCCATTGTATTACCGAGGGACTGGAAGCCGCTGGTTTGCCCAGCACAGTCGTTCAAGTCGTTGCAACCACAGACCGTGCAGCAGTCGGTGCACTCATTACCTTAGACAAATATGTCGATGTTATTGTGCCACGCGGAGGCAAAGGTTTAATTCAACGTATCAGTAAAGAATCAAGCATCCCTGTGATCAAACATCTGGATGGCATTTGCCATGTTTTTATTGATAATGAAGCCGATATTGAGAAAGCCATCAACATTGCTTTTAATGCTAAAACACATCGTTATGGTGTTTGTAATGCAATGGAAACATTATTGATAGCAGAACACATTGCTGCCAAAGTTTTACCGATACTGGCAAAAAAATACCAAGCAAAAGGTGTTGAATTACGTGGCTGCCTTAAAACCTGCTCATTAATTACCGATTGTATCCGTGCTACTGAAGAAGATTGGGATACTGAATATTTATCTGCCATATTATCAATAAAAATTGTCGATGATATTGATATGGCTATTGAACATATCAATCAACACAGTTCCGCCCATACAGAATCTATTATTACTGAAAATTACAGCTTAGCCAGACGATTTTTAAGGGAGGTAGATTCAAGTTCAGTTATGGTGAATGCCTCCACTCTATTCGCTGATGGTTTTGAATATGGACTGGGGGCTGAAATCGGCATAAGTACAGATAAGCTTCATGCACGCGGTCCGGTAGGACTCAATGGCTTAACCTCATTGAAATATGTGGTTTTAGGTGATGGACAAATTAGAGTTTAGTCTTAACAGTAGATAAGCACCTAGGCATAATTAATTTAACATTTTACTGGTCTTTTTTGCCATCTTCTGCGTTGCATAAATTGTTTCCTAGCTTGCTATGCGCTAATTTATTCGCCCTGAATATGAAAAAGTCCTAGGTAAAAAATGCGTTAAATTAATTATACTTAGCTACTTATTAAACAGATTCTTACACGGTTAACATGATTGGCATTTATGGCGGTACATTTGACCCCATCCATTTTGGGCACTTACGCACCGCTTTAGAAGTTAAAGAATGTTTTTGTTTAGATGAAATTCGTCTACTCCCCTGTGCACAACCTGCACTTAAGGAGTCTCCAGATACAGCATCTGACAAACGCCTCAAAATGATAGAGCTAGCCATTCAGGATCAGGAAAGTCTGAGAGTCGATAGACGTGAACTTAACAGACCCGGTATTTCTTACATGGTTGATACACTTCGATCAATAAGAAATGAGATAAGCAACACGTCTTTGCTACTTTTTATGGGAACAGATGCTTTTAAAGACATAGCATCCTGGCAGCAATGGCAATCTTTATTTGATTATGCACATATTATTGTCATAACGCGACCAAATTACCAACAACAACCGCTGGGTAAATTTTTAAGCTTAAAATTAACGCAGAATAAAGAAGATTTAACTAAAAAACCCACTGGCTTTTTATTTTTTCAAACGGTAACGCAATTAGATATTTCTGCAACGGCTATTAGAGAGTTAATAGCAAATAATAAAAATCCAGCTTATTTACTACCCAAGCAAGTAATTGATTATATTAAAGTTCACAAGCTTTACACGGATCCAACAAGCTAATCAGGCATACTAATTACTTAATAAAATAGTAACTACTCAGCGTACTCCGTAACTGCTGAGATTGCCCTCTGTTCTGTTCAAGATCAAGGCGTTCAAGAGTAAGGCGAAAGTGCGGAGTTTACAGGTGTAAATGCGCACTTTCAACGCGGCTATTGGACAAAATAGAGAGTAAGCTAAGTAGTTACATAAAATACATATAGAGAAACGCAATGCAAACAAAAAAATTATTAAAAATGATTGAAGCCGTTCTGAATGAACGTAAAGGGCAAAATATCACTGTGATAGACGTGCAAGGCAAAACCAGTGTGACTGATTACATGATGGTTGTTACATCAACCTCAGAACGCCATGCCAAAGCCTTATGCAATTATGTATTAGAAAAAACAAAGGAAAACAGCTTCACCCCGTTGGGCGTTGAAGGAGACCAAGGTTCAGACTGGGTTTTACTGGATTTAGGCGATGTAATTTTACACATTTTTACTGCCCAGGCTCGTGAGTTTTACCAGTTAGAAAAACTATGGTCTATTGAAAGATCAAAAGAACAAAGTGTTTAGACTAGAATAATCAGATGGATATTTTCCTAGGTTTATTTAAGATTCATTGCATCAAGATCAGGTCAATAATAGTGTGGAATAAGAAGGTAAATATTGCTGATCTTGCGATTTGATAAAATCTTTACGCAGAAAACGCATTATGAAATATTAAATCCATTGCTAAAACGTATTCATCTAAATAAAACTGACGAATTTAACTTTCACAAGAAAGTTAAATTTATCTCAATAACATGAAATAATAGATCTTTTTCTATCCTATTAAAAATAATGGCTCAATACATATATTCTATGAACCGAGTGGGCAAAATTGTCCCACCCAAAAAATATATCCTTAAAGATATATCCTTATCTTTCTTTCCTGGAGCAAAAATTGGCGTACTGGGCTTAAATGGTTCGGGTAAATCAACTTTACTTAGAATTATGGCAGGATTGGATACCGAAATTGAAGGTGAAGCCATTCCTCAAAAAGGAATCAATATTGGTTATCTTCCCCAGCAACCCGAATTAGACCCTAACAAAGATGTCCGTGGTAATGTAGAAGAAGGCGTTGCCGAAATTAAAGCCATTGTTGATCGTTTTAATCAAGTTAACCAAGCCTTTGCAGATCCAGACGCTGATTTTGATGCTTTACTCGCCGAACAAGCAGAATTGCAAGAACAAATTGAAGTAGCAGGGGCATGGGAATTAGAAAGAACCCTAGAAATTGCGGCAGATGCCTTACGTCTCCCCCCTTGGAACGCCGATGTAAGCAAATTATCTGGCGGCGAACAACGCCGTGTTGCATTATGCCGTTTATTACTTTCTAAGCCTGACATGCTGTTACTGGATGAACCTACTAACCATTTAGATGCGGAGTCTGTAGCTTGGCTGGAGCGATTTCTGCACGACTACTCAGGTACTGTGGTTGCCGTTACCCATGATCGATATTTTCTGGATAATGTCGCTGGCTGGATTCTAGAACTCGACAGAGGTATGGGTATTCCATGGCAGGGCAATTATTCCAACTGGCTTGAACAAAAAGAATTACGCCTAGCACAAGAGTCCAAACAAGAAGGCTCACGTCAAAAAGCATTAAAACAAGAATTAGAATGGGTAAGATCAGGCACTAAAGGTCGCCATGCAAAAAGCAAAGCTCGTTTGGCACGGTTTGATGAATTGTCTTCCAAAGAAGTACAAACACGCAGTGAAACCCAAGAAATATATATCCCACCCGGCCCACGCTTAGGTGATGTTGTGATCGATATTGAAGCAATTAGCAAAAGCTTTGGTGATAAGTTATTAATTAACGACCTCAGCTTTAAACTGCCACCCGGTGGAATTGTCGGTATTATTGGTGCCAATGGCGCGGGTAAGACCACACTGTTTCGCATGATGGCAGGATTTGAACAGCCAGATTCTGGCACAGTGATTTTAGGTAAAACAGTTAAACTCGCCTATGTTGACCAAATGCGCGATGATTTGGATGCTAATAAAACTGTCTGGGAAGAAGTTTCTGATGGATTAGACATGGTCACTGTCGGAAATTATCAAACGCCTTCTCGTGCTTATCTGGGACGTTTTAATTTTAAAGGTGCAGAGCAACAAAAACATATTGGTCATTTATCAGGCGGTGAACGCAATCGTGTGCATTTAGCCAAATTATTAAAAAGTGGCAGTAATCTTTTATTGCTTGATGAACCGACTAATGATCTGGATGTAGAAACATTACGCGCTTTGGAAGAGGCTATTCTGGCATTTCCTGGTTGTGCTGTTGTCATTTCGCATGACCGCTGGTTTTTAGACAGAATTACTACGCATATACTGGCATTTGAAGGTAACAGTGAAGTGGTTTGGTTTGAAGGTAACTATGCTGACTATGAAGTAGATCGTCATAAACGCTTAGGGACTGATGCGGATAACCCACATCGTATAAAATACAAAAAAATCTAGCGCCAATACAGATGTCCCAAATTGAACGATTAAATCCTTATCACCCTCTTTTATCAACTAAACTGGCTATGAGAAATATAAAACCGCTACTCTTTATCCTTTTTTACCATCAATCCTGACCGAACTCAAAATCGGTGTATAAATAAATACGAATAAAGCAAAGGCTGCTAGCCAGCAATAGCTCGAAATAAATAAAAATGTATTAAACCCCGTTGCTGAAATGGCGGGTAGTAATACCCGAGAAACAGCCGCTAAATTGATTAAAGCAAACGCTACAGCAATAGTGTTAGAGGCTTTAAGCCTTCTACCCGTGTGCCCTAAAGAGACTCTTGCCATCATCCCCAGAGTAATCACACCAATACCTCCTACGGTAAAAGCGTGTGTAGCCAACGATGTCGAGACCAATGATACTGAGGCCAAAGCAACAAATACAAAGCCAAGCATAATCCATGCATAACCCATATAAAGTACCCATAGCAGAGGTACATACCAAATTCTTTGCACATACCAACCAGCGACTCTAACAAAATTAGCAATAACAGCTACAATTGCACAAATAGTTAAAACAATACCGCTAACATCAAAAATCAGCAAGCTAAACACCAGCGCACTTAATCCTATTGCCAGCTTATCCATACAAGGATTACGTATAGCCATAACACCTGGCAATCCTTTTTCAGTAAAAAATGGAAAGACCTTTCCCGCAATCACTAAAATCATCATCACTATAATGGCTATAACAATATCTAATCCTAATCCTGTTGATTCAACACTAAAACCTAAAATTTCGGCATGAATAAAGAAATTACCCAAAGCTATCATTGAAAGTAGTGCCACAAAAAATAGATTTTTAATATTCCCTGACTGAATAATAGGTTTTGCTACAAAATAAGCTAAAACAGGTAAAAATGAAAAATCAACCAATGCGATTAAAGGGTGAGGTAATAATTCTGCATAAAAAGGAAGTAATCGTCCATAAACCCACAGCAGACAAAGTCCAGCTAGGGGGGCACCCTTTATCGTTTCAACATCTGTCCAGTTTTGCATAGCTGTTAATAAAAACCCAGCAATAACAGCGACTGAATATCCCAATAACATTTCATGCGCATGCCAGATTGCTCTGGGATAATAATTATCCATAAGCAGTGAGCCATCAAAAACGGATGTCCATAAAGCGATTAAAACCAATGCAAATAAGCCTGCCAGTGCAAAAAAAGCTCTAAAACCCAAAGCAAACAGAGGAAAATCTGTTATTCGTTTATTCATAATATTTGCTCTAACCAGCCTATCTCAGCATTTGAAAATCCTGCAATTATACGCAATTCTCTATTAAAAGACCCTTAGTTTTTTGCAGCTTATATGGAATTTCAGATGAATGGTATCAATCTTTTCTACTTGGACGAGATGCTGATTATTTAGACTGGATTGCTGACACCGTAGAGGCATCAATAGCACTGATTACTATTTATTTCTGGAAATCAACAACCGAAAACCTCAAAGATATTTGAATAGTCTAAGAAGAATAAATTCAGCTCTACTGCAACTCAACTGTATTCTACTAAAAAATAACGTAACTACTCAACGTACTCCGTAACTGCTTAGATTGCCCTCTACTTTGTTCAAGAGCAAGGCGAAAGCACGGAGTTTACAGGTGTAAATGCGCACTTTCAACGCGGCTATTGGACAAAATAGAGGGTAAGCGTACTCCGTAACTGCTTAGATTGCCCTCTACTTTGTTCAAGAGCAAGGCGAAAGCGCGGAGTTTACAGGTGTAAATGAGCACTTTCAACGCGGCTATTGGACAAAATAGAGGGTAAGCTGAGTAGTTACAAAATAACAAATATTTTCCAGCACTGTAACAAACTTACCAATTTAACTTCACCTCACTGAAATATCGCTTCAAATGAAAAACCGCTCACTTCAAGAATTTCTTTTAATCTTTTTAAAGCATCCATTTGAATTTGTCTAACACGCTCCCTTGTCACACCCAACTCTTGTGCTACCTTCTCTAGGGTCGAATTTTCATAGCCACAAAGTCCATAGCGACGACAAACGACTTCCCTTTGTTTATCTGTTAATTGGTAAACCCAGTGAGTAATATTATTTTTAATATTATCTTCCTGAAGTAGTTCAGTAGGTGAATTATGTTTTTCATCAGAAATTGAATCAACTAATGGTTTTTCAAAATCCTTACTGGCAGGTACATCGACAGATGTTACTCGCTCATTTAGCTTTAACATCTTTTGTACAGTCTTCACAGGCTTATCTAAATAATCAGCAATCTCCTGCATACTGGGTTCATGATCAAGCTTTTGGGTCAAATACCGTTGGGCTTTAATATGAATATTGATTTCTTTAATAATATGAATCGGTAAACGAATAGTCCGTGTTTGATTCATAATGGCACGTTCAATGGTCTGTCTTATCCACCAGGTTGCATAGGTTGAAAAGCGAAAGCCACGTTCGGGGTCAAATTTTTCAACCGCTCTAATTAAGCCTAAATTACCTTCTTCAATTAAATCCAGTAAAGGAAGCCCTCTATTTAAATATCTGCGAGATATTTTAACCACTAATCGTAAATTACTTTCAATCATGATCTTTCGTGCTTCTTCATCACCTCTTAAAGCACGTTTGCCGTATATTTTCTCTTCATCTGCTGTGAGTAACTTGGATTTACCTAATGCATTAAGATAAACCCTGGTTGCGTCAATAGGCTGTGATTTTTTTGCGTCTTCTACATCCATGCTGGTTATTTGAGATTCTTCAATCAAAGTTGGAGTACTGCTAGACACGTCGCTTCCAAAATCAATAGTATCAGGAGACCCATCATCCGAGACATTATGGGACACCATATCTAATACTTGTTCAGTCATATTCGCTCTCCTAGACACAATAGCAAAATAAGTAAATTATATTTGTAACTACTCAGCTTACCCTCTATTTTGTCCAATAGCCGCGTTGAAAGTACTCATTTACACCTGTAAACTCCGCGCTTTCGCCTTGCTCTTGAACAAAGTAGAGGGCACTCTGAGCAGTTACGGAGTACGCTGAGTAGTTACTTATATTTTCGGTAAAAAACGCAATGGATTTACTGGTTTTCCATTTTTTCTGATTTCAAAATGTAACGAAGCTTGCTGTCTTCCAATACGGCCAACTTCAGCAATGACTTGTCCTTTTTTTACAGCCTGACCTTCTTTCACTAATAAACGGCTATTATTTGCATAAGCACTAAGATATAAATAATTATGTTTAATAATTAATAAATTACCGTAACCTGTTAACCCTGATCCACTGTAAACCACTTTTCCAGACGCTGCAGATTTTACTTTTTGACCTATTTTCCCAGCTATATCAATTCCTTTATTTGCTACTTGAGAAAACCGTTTTAAAATCTTACCTTCCAGCGGCCATTGCCAGTAGAACTTTAACACTTTTTTCTTATTATTTGAAATTGTTACAGTTTTTTTTAAAATTTTATTTTTTACTTTAACTTTTTTAATTTTGTTATAGGGTCTAATGTGTATTCTAAGTCTTTGTTTCGGTTTAAATAGTTTAATTTTTTGACCAATTTCCAACAAATAAGGAGAAGAAATTTTATTCCACTTAGCCAGTTGTTTATAGTCACTACCTGACCTAAAACCTATAGAATACAATGTATCACCTTGCTCTACTTCATAATATTTTTCTTTTTTTAATGACTCTTTGTGAAAGTTTCGGACTGATGCATAATTATTTGTTGTAGTACAAGCTATCCCAAAAAAAATAAAAAAAAGACACACCAATAAAGGTAATAAAATACCTTTATCAATCCATCCTCTTTCTTTATCATCCTGCAAACCGCATTGTTTCATTTGTTTTTTAACAATACTTCTTTAGCTTGATTGATTTGGACTGCCAGATAATCTGACCCCCCACGGTCTGGGTGTAATTTTTGAATTAGCTTTTTATGGCTTAAAATTATTTGTTGCCTAGAAGCTGGTGGGTCTAACCCTAAAACTTCATAGGCTTGCTTTACCGTCATTTTCCCCGCTTTATTAACTTGCTCTGTTGATGATTGCTTTTTATTCATACTAAACACTAGCCACAAGCGATGTAACTGTGGCATGTAACGGGCAAGCCAAGGCAACATCCTCAAAGCAAATGCGAATACCACACTAAATAAAGCAAAAAACCAATTTAACCGTCCTGTTATTGCTAAAAAAAGTAGACTCAAAATAAGCAGAACCAAAACTGACCTTTTAACGATTAAAGAGATAGCTTGAGGAGGTGTTTTTATAAATTTTCGTAATAGATAAAAAACCAGAATAATAATGGCTAAAACTAGATATATCCTAAACAAGAGTAGCCCCATTTAAAAACACCCTATTTCGAGCGCTTTTTTACTAGGTCAGTTCAATACATCATGAACAAACCGAACGATTAAGTTATTATACTTCGCGTGGTCACGGATGCGGTTTTCTATCGGTTGATTTTTGTCGATAGACTGCGTTACTGAAATAGTTGCGTAGCTTGCTATGTGCCTGTTTCAGTGCCTTGCTATCAACAAAAATCAACGTGCTATAAAATCCACATCCGTGACCGCGCGAAGTATATCTAGGATAATACATGAGTATTTTAAACATCTCGACTATTCTATATTTTTTGATAAATGAAAAACGCCCAGATACCCATTTTAGGATTTGCTGCATACAGTGGAACAGGTAAGACCACCTTATTGACTCAATTGATACCGTTGTTACAAAATTCAGATATTCGTGTTGGCTTAATAAAACACTGCCATCACAATTTTGAAATTGATAAACCCGATAAAGATAGCTACCGCTTAAGAAAAGCAGGAGCATCTCCAGTCATGCTGGTCTCCAGTCATAGACGCGCTATCATCACTGAATTTAAATCTATTACTGAACCTGAATTAGATATTCAGCTAAAATTTTTCGACCAATCAGAACTGGATTTAATATTGGTAGAAGGTTTTAAGGCAGAAAATCTTCCTAAAATTGAGCTTTACCGCCCCTCATTAAACCATCCATTATTATTTCCTAATGACCCAGGCATTATTGCTATCGCAACGGATAAAAAAATCGCCCAGCTATCAAACTCTTTTAGCTCTGAATCAACCCATCCTGCTCTTCTGGAGATCAATAATCCTGGCGAAATTTGCTCTTTTATTATGCATGATTTTTTAAGGCTTACAAAATGATGGATTCTTGTGGTACTGAGTCTTTTAATCAAAAAACCAGCACACTAATAACTATTGAACAAGCATTGGAGAATATTAATGATGCAATAACTTCTATTAATGGTAGTGAGCGGGTCATGCTAAAAAATGCTTTAGGGCGAATTTTATCTGATTCTGTCTATTCAGCAATAAATATCCCTCCAGATACAAACTCGGCAATGGATGGTTATGCCTTTTCCAGCACCGATATTTTACCTAATCAAGCCTTTTCATTATCATTAATAGGCACCTCATGGGCAGGAACGCCTTATGAAAAACCCCTTAAATCAGGTCAATGTATAAGAATTTTTACTGGTGCTGTTGTTCCGACAGGTGCTGATAGTGTCATTATGCAGGAACATATTCAAAGTAATGGATCAAGCATTATATTTCCTGAGTCTACGCATGCTAATGAAAATATTCGCCACATTGGATCAGATATCAAGCAACAGCAGGTACTTTTGCTCGCTGATAAAAAACTGAACAGCAGTGATTTAGGTTTATTGGCATCTGCAGGTATTTATGATGTTTCTGTCACTAGAAAATTGAACATTGCCTTTTTATCAACTGGCGATGAATTAACCGCTATTGGAGAAACATTAAAACTAGGACAAATTTATGATAGTAACCGCTACACATTAAATGCCTTACTGAATGATAACTGTATAAACATAACTGATTTAGGGGTATTGAAAGACGATAAAAAAACGATAAAAGAAACTCTGGTCACTGCCTCAAAAACACATGATGTCATTATTTCTACAGGAGGTGCTTCCGTTGGAGAAGCTGATTACATAAAAGAACTATTAGATGAATGCGGTCAAGTTAATTTTTGGAAAATTGCCATTAAACCAGGCAAGCCACTTGCTTTTGGTAAAATTAATCATTGTTATTTTTTTGCCCTACCTGGTAATCCAGTTTCAGTCATTGCCACTTTTAATAAAATAGTATCGCCTGCCTTACGGCTTTTAACAGGCGAGAAAACTATCAAAAAAAATATTCAATTAACTGCTATTTGCAACAGCTCATTAACAAAAGCAAAAGGTCGACAGGAATATCAACGAGGAATATTGACTCAAACCCCATCAGGTGAGTTCTTTGTAGAGTCAGCAGGAAAACAAGGATCAAACATTATGAGCGCAATGAGCCGTGCTAATTGTTATATTGTTTTAGCAATAGAATGTGAAAATATTTCAGTAGGACAAACCGTCACTGTAGAACCCTTTGAATTATCCATTTAACTCAATTTTCTGCCAAAAACTTGCTGTTTAAGGTACATTAAGAACCTCTATTTATATGCAAAATGGGTTTTCAATAATCATTGTTTCATCACGGTCAGGACCAGTCGATAAAATAGATATTTTTACCTTAACCAACTGCTCTATCCGTTTAATATAGGCTTTTGCATTATCAGGTAAATTTTCCATATCCGTAACACCTGCCGTAGTTTCACTCCAACCTGGCATATATTCAATAATCGGCTCGCAAGCTTGATATTGATCCGCACCCAAAGGAGCAACCTTTGTCAACTCACCATTTATTTTATAGGCAGTACAAATGCCAATTTTTTCTAAACCATCCAACACATCTAGTTTAGTTAAACAGATACCACTCAGACTATTTAACTGAGCTGATTTACCCATCGAAACTGCATCAAACCAACCTGTTCGACGCTTACGACCTGTTGTTGCCCCAAATTCGTGTCCTTTAACACTTAAATGCTCACCATTTTCATCATCCAGCTCGGATGGAAAAGGCCCATTACCGACTCGCGTTGAATACGCTTTGGTGATGCCTAATACATAATCTAGGTCTAATGGACCTACTCCTGAACCCGTTGCTGCTCCACCTGCTGTAGTACTGGATGAAGTCACATAAGGATAAGTACCATGATCAATATCTAACAATGCACCTTGCGCACCTTCAAATAAAATATTTTTACCGCCTTGTTGAAAAGCTTGTAACTCTTCACCCACATCTGTCAACATGGGTTTCACCTGTTCAGCCAGAGCGAGCGTAACCTCTAATATTTGTTGATAATCCAGTGCCTCTACTCGGTAATAGTGAGTCAGCATGAAATTGTGATAATCAACTAATTCTTTCAAGCGACTTGAAAATTCTTCAGTATTTAGTAAATCTCCAGCGCGTAATCCACGTCTTGCCACTTTGTCTTCATAAGCCGGGCCAATTCCACGCCCTGTAGTACCAATAGCCTTATTTCCTCTGGCTATCTCTCTAGCTTGATCAACAGCAATATGTATGGGTAAAATCAAGGCACAGGCTTCACTGATTCTTAGACGATTTCTTACCGCAATTCCTCTCGCCTCAAGCGTTTCTATTTCTTCAAGTAAGGCTTCTAATGATAGTACAACACCATTACCTATCATGCACTGGACACCTTCTCTTAGAACACCTGAAGGAATTAAATGTAGAATAGTGGTTTTGCCTTTTATAACTAGCGTATGACCAGCATTATGTCCTCCTTGAAAGCGAACTACAGCATCCGCCTGATCTGTCAATAAATCGACTAATTTCCCTTTGCCTTCGTCACCCCATTGCGTGCCGATGACTACAACATTTTTACCCATGATTATCTCTATATTAAGCGATAGATCTTACGATCCATTTTTGGTTTTCTTTTTCTAAAATTTCAGTACACTGTAATTCATCGCATTCCTGCTGGTGCCCTGGTAATTGTTGAATAACTGTGATTCCCTTTGCTCTCAATTCTCTCACCACTGCATTAAGGTCAGAGTCATTAATATGCGGTGCATAAATACGTTTTGTTGTCTCTTCAATTGATTCGGCTAAAGATGATAACAATCTTAAGTCCGCACTAAACCCAGTAGCAGGACGCGCCCTGCCAAAAAATTCGCCTATATTATCGTATCGCCCACCACGCGCTATTTCTCTACCTACTTCAGCGACAAAAGCCGCAAAAACAATCCCTGTGTGATAGTTGTAACCTCGCAATTCTGATAAATCAAAACTGATAGTCAAAGCAGAAAAGCTCACTCTTAATAAATCTGAAATTGCTTGTAATTCAGCCAATGCCATGGTCACTGTTTCATTGGTCTCTGCTAAAATTTCCTTCGCTTTAACAAGTACATCAGATCCACCATTCAGGGTCGATAAGGTGATAAATAAAGTTTTAAATTTCTGCTCAATATTAAAACTATTCAGTAATTCATCGAGATCCGCTTTCGCCTTACGCTGCAACACTTCAAACAATTCAGTTTCTTGCTGCTGCGACAAACCGGCTTGCTCTGATAATCCTCGATAAATGCCTACATGCCCTAAATCCAGATGGACTTTTTGCAAACCCGTGACTGCCAACATTTCCAGCATTAATTTAATCACTTCAGCATCACTTTCTATACCTGAATGTCCATAAATCTCTGCACCAATCTGCATAGGGCTTCGGGTATTTTCTATTGAATTACCTAGGGTTCTCAGTGTTGTTCCTACATAACAGAGCCGTGTCGGCCTTTCATGTTTAAGATTATGAGAATCTATGCGTGCTACTTGTGGTGTCATATCTGCACGAATACCTAACATTTCACCTGAAATCTGATCAGTCAATTTAAAGGTTTGAAGATCAAGATCATGACCAGAACCTACTAATAAAGAATCCAAAAAATCCACGAAAGGAGGAATGACTAATTCATATCCCCAGCAAGCAAACACATCAAGTAATTGTCTACGTAATAATTCTAATTGTTTAGCCTCTACAGGTAAAACTTCTTCTATTCCCTGTGGTAATAACCAGGTATCTTTTTTCATATTTTTGACTGTCCACTCGCACAAAACGCCCCGTTAAAAACGGAGCGTTTTTGCTGTATTCCAACCTGTCTATACAACACTTCTATCTGTGCGTACAGCTTAACTTGGTAACTTATTTCTGATGTTTAAAATACTTAAAGAAATCAGAATCTGGCTCTACTACCAACATATCACCTTTATTTATAAATGTTTTTTTGTAAGCGTTCATACTCCGATAAAAAGTAAAAAACTCGATATCTTCTCCATACGCTTTAGCATAAGTATCGGCTGCTACTGCATCACCATTACCTTTTAATATTTCAGAATCACGAAACGCATTAGCAAGAATAATCTCACGTTGTTTATCAGCATCAGCACGAATACGTTCTGCTGCTTCCTTACCTTGAGATCTGAATTCTCTGGCTACTCTTTCCCGTTCCGCCTCCATTCTTCGATAAACTGAAGAGCTTACCTCGCTAGGTAAATCAATACGCTTAACTTGCACATCAATAATTTTCACACCTAATTTCTCAGCAATAGGTGAGGATAAAGCGATCAATGCCGTTCGAATCACAGTGCGGTCACTGGACACCAATTGTTTAATTGTTCGCTTACTAAATTCACTACGAAAAGCATCTTTAATAATCTGGTCTAAACGTATGTTGGCTTGTCTGACATCACCTGCTACGGAGGTATAGAAAGTCTTTACATCTGCAATTTTCCATTTAACAAATGAATCAACAATGACGTTCTTCTTTTCTGAAGTTAGGAAACGCTCAGGCTTTGAATCCAAGGTTAAAATACGCGCATCAAATTTCTTTACATTATTGATAAACGGCATTTTAAAATGCAAACCCGGCTTAAAATCAGACTCTATCACTTCCCCTAATCGAAATTTAATAGCTCTTTCTGTTTCAGTCACAGTAAAAACCATGGATGAAACCAAGAAAAACAGTATGCCTACCCCGACTAATATTTTATTTTGTCCCATCTTAGCGTCCTCTCACATCACGGCCACGATTGGAGGTCCGTATTTTACTATTACTGTTTGTTGAACTTGTTACCCTTGTTGGAGACTGGCTATTAGTTACATCCCCTGCTCCCATTGTTGATGTTTGATTACCTAACTTATCCAAGGGCAAATAAAGTAAATTATTACCGCCTTTAACATCAATCATGATTGTAGACGTTTTACTTAGCACTTGTTCCATAGACTCAAGATAAATCCTTTGTCTAGTCACTTTAGGTGCTTTTTTATACTCTTTCAACAATTGAGAAAACCGACTTACTTCACCTATTGCCTGCGCGATCACCCTTTCTTTATAGGCTTCTGCTTCCTGTACCTTTCTTGAGGCAGCACCACGTGCAACAGGTACCACTTCGTTTGAATAGGCTTCAGCTTCATTAATCAAGCGTTGTTCATCTTCCCGCGCTTTAATGGCATCTTCAAAGGCACCTTGAACCTGCTCTGGTGGTTGAGCGTCTTGCAGGTTAACCGTAGTAATTAAAACCCCAGATTGATAAGAATCCATGACCTTTTGAATTTCTGTCTGAATACCAGCAACAATTTCACTACGTCCTTCCGTTAACACAAAATCCATTGTGCTACGACCAATGACACCACGCTCAACACCTTCTGTGACTTGTTTTAATGTCGCCGTAGGATTGAGCACGTTAAAGGCATAGTCTTTCGCATCTTTAACTTGATATTGCACTGCCAGACGAACATCAACTATGTTTTCATCTTTAGTCAACATTAAAGCTTCTCTAGGCACCGAGCCTATACCTTGACGGCCACCAGAGCGGTAGCCCACTTCGACAATCTGTACATTTTGTACATCTACAATCTGTACTGTATCTATGGGTGTTGGGAAGTGCCAATTCAAACCTGGTTGCGTTGTTAATGTATAGGCTCCGAAACGTGTTTCAACCCCTCTAGTTCCTTCATCTACAATATAAAACCCACTCAACCCCCATAAAACAAATGCACCGATAATAAGAAACCTCAAGCTTTTTAATGACCCGCCTCTGGAATCTCCACCATCTGCACCTCCTCCACCAAAAATACCGCCTAATTTTTCTTGGAGAGAACGAATTACCTCGTCTAGATCAGGGGGACCATTCTCATCTTTACGACCACCCCAAGGGTCTTTTTTATCGCCACCAGGCTCATTCCAGGACATTTATTGCTCCACACAAATTTTAAATTTACGACCAAGTTTTTTCATTCTAACGCATATTACTTAATCAGATGCATTAAATATAGAATATATGGGTAAAAAAATAATTACCAATAAAAAATACTAATTTATTGTGCTTTTTCACATTAAAGCTAAAAGTTGATCTAAAATTTTACCATTCGTTGCTAATATTTGCTTAGGAAATACGCCCTCATTGCCTTTAAAGTCAGTCACCGTACCGCTTGCTTCCTTTGCAATCAGTGCGCCTGCCGCCACATCATACAAATTCAATTCCTGCTCCCAAAAAGCATCTACCTGTCCATCGGCAACCAGACACAAATCCATAGCTGCAGAACCAAATCTTCGTTGCCCCGTAGTTTCTTCTGCAATTCGTGCAAATCGATCTAGGTTATTTTCTACCAAATAGGATCGCAAACAAGCAAAACCCGTTGCAATCATTGAATCAGCTAAACTCGTCTCAGTCGAGACTGATATAGCCTTACCATTTTTAACAGCACCTTTACCTTTACTCGCAATATATAAATCATCTAAAGCAGGTGCATAGACTGACCCAGCCATAAGCTCTTGCTCAATCTCCAGCGCCACACTAATAGACCAAAAATACTGACCCTTAGAAAAGGAGTGGGTTCCATCAATAGGGTCAACAATCCATCGATTGGTTTGATTATCAGACTGCCCACTTTCTTCTCCCCAAAAACCATATTGAGGATAAGCTTTAGTCAACGCTTCTTTTAAAAAGGCTTCTACAGCAACATCCGCATCTGTTACCAAATCTCGAGAACTTTTTCTATTAATAGCAATATTATCTAAATCATTAAAATATCGTAAGGCTATTGAACCAGCTTCACGCATTATATTTTCAAGTACTAGCAAAGAAATGGGCATTATTTAAAACCTATTTATTAAATAAAAAAACACCAATTTATCGAAACCTACACTAAATTAATGTTTGCAATTAATTTTCAAAAAGCGGGTTACATTCCTACATATTTATGGTGAAAGTCGCATCAATTCAAAAATAACTCTATCATTCTCATGTGATTGGATAAGCCTATATTATCAATATTAATCATTACATAGACCATTTATTACTCCTTAATAACTTCAAATTTTATTTCATTCAACACCTTAGCTTCTTCATCTACCATCCTGACCGTCCATGACCCAGCTGCTGTATAAGGTATAACTTTACTCGTTGCAGTTCTCCATCTATCGCCAAATATTTTAAATTTCCTTTCATAAATGGGTTTATTTTTCCAAAACCACTGATGAGAAATAATCTGTCCCTTCATATTCACTAATTCAGTAAAATAAAACACACCTGTCGCTTTACTTTTATTAACAGTCACGAATGAACTGATATTATCAAGAGGCTCTTTATTACTCACGCCTCTCGTCAACAAAGCCCTCGCTACTCTTGGGTCATTCAATACTTTAGGAGATTGTTTTATTACCTCGATCACCTTATCCTGAACATTAATATCTGTTTTAATATCTATACTTTTTACTTCAGGCACATTTTTATCAATATCTTCAGCACTATTAATGTCCACCTTAGCCACTAAATTATTCGGCTGATCAAGCGGTAACTTTTGCACTTCAGAATTTTCCGCCACGCCTTCAAAAAAATAAATGAAAAATACAGTAATACCCATTAGCAATAATATTAAAACAGTCCATAATCGTTTTGTATTCCATTCCTGAACCATTTTCGGTTCAGACTCTTTTCTCCTCGCACCCTGATAATTTATTTTAAGGATAACCTTATTGCCCTCATTCATAAAACCCACCTTACCTAGACTTTTATTTTTAACTTACCCTAGCTATTAACTTACCACAGCTTGTTTCCACTTTAGCTCCACAAGACACGGCGCAAATATATCCATCTAGCCTTGGTAACAGCATTTCTGCTGTCAACAGTCTTGAGAAACAAAGTGGAAACAACTTATAATCTGTGATTTGTTAATAGCCATGAAAACTTAATTATCAAAAAAACATTAATTATGCTTACAATCAATGATTTTTTACTCCACCATCTACTTTGTATTTGCTAATATAACATTTTTACCTAGTTTTTAACTCGATTCAACTAATCCATTTACAAAAAAACATGACCGCACTCACTATTGAAAGCTAGGAAATCAAATGAACAACCTGCTAAAACAGTTTCAAGAATCATCAGCACTCTATGGCAGCAATGCCACTTTCATTGAAGATTTATATGAACAATTTCTTGATGACCCTGATGCCGTATCAGAAAGCTGGCGAGAAAAATTCATTTCTCTTCGTAATGGAACAAGCCATGAAACCGCACACAGCCCCATAGTTGATCGCTTTGAAAAATTAGCAAAAACTACGCAAGGAAGATTAGCAAAAACACAAGGCTTTACTGAAGAAAGCGTTAAAAAGCAATCCGCTGTCGCCAGACTAATAAATCACTATAGAGTGCGTGGACACCAAATAGCAGCAAACAATCCTTTAGGAAACGCAATAGAAACGCCGCCTGACTTTGAGTTCTCATATTATGGTTTGGCCGAACCAGACATGGACACTTACTTTGATACTGATTCACTTTATGGTGTTGACAAACTGCCTTTAAGAAAAATCATTTCCACCTTAAAAGAAATCTATTGTGGTAGCATCGGCAGTGAATATATGCATATTCCAGATGCTGATACAACGCGCTGGATAAAAAACAAACTGGAAGGGAAAAAATTAGACTCTACAACGCATTGCAAAGAAAAAAAAACATTCTTATTAAAAACTTTAACTGCAGCAGAAGGCATTGAAAAACATTTACACCGTAAATATGTTGGACAAAAACGTTTTTCTTTGGAAGGTAGTGAATGTCTAATCCCTGTTCTAGATGAATTAATTCAAACTGCTGGTGACAAACATGTCAAAGAAATTGTTATCGGCATGGCACACCGTGGACGCTTAAATGTATTAATCAATATATTAGGAAAAAGTCCTGCTCAATTATTTGGGGAGTTTGAGGGTACTCATACCTCATCACCTAGCGCATTAACGGGTGATGTCAAATATCACATGGGGTTCTCCTCAAATATAGCCACCCCAGGAGGTTCAGTACACTTAACATTAGGTTTCAATCCCTCTCATCTTGAAATTATCAACCCCGTGGTTGAAGGCTCTGTGAAAGCCAGACAAGACAGAAGAGGCAAAGGCAGTGTGGATACTATCATCCCCATTTTAATTCATGGTGATGCCGCTTTTTCTGGACAAGGGATTGTGATGGAAACCTTGAATATGTCAGAAACACGTGCGTTTTCTACTGGTGGCAGCATTCATATTGTCATTAACAATCAAATTGGTTTTACCACTAGCAATCCATTTGATGCCAGATCCACACTTTATTGCACAGATGTCGCCACCATGATTCATGCACCCGTTTTTCATGTGAATGGTGACGATCCTGAGGCGGTTATATTCGTTACCCAATTGGCACTTGAATATCGAATGAAATTTAACAAGGATGTGGTGATTGACCTGATCTGTTATCGCCGACTGGGGCATAACGAAGCGGATGAGCCAGCCACTACCCAACCAATGATGTACAAAACCATCCGCAATTTGCCTTCTGTTCGTGAAATATATGCGAAACGATTAATAGATGAAGAAACATTGTCAGAACAAACTACTCAACAAATGGTTGCAGATTACCAGCAATTATTAGATAAGGGGGAACCCGTATCCCGTCCCGTTTTAGGTGACTCCACCTATCACTATTTTGGACAATGGCAACGATATGAAGGTCAGGATTGGACGGTGCCTTGCAATACTCAAGTCTCACTTGATGAAATTCGTTTGTGTAGTGACAAAATGCACCAATTACCAGCTGAGTTTGAATTACACCCTCGTGTTGCAAAAGTGATAGAAAACAGATTAAAAATGTCAGCGGGGGCATTACCTATAGACTGGGGGTTTGCAGAAAACCTCGCTTATGCCACACTCATCACTCAATGCAAAGGCATCCGCTTAATAGGTCAGGACGTAGGACGTGGTACATTTTCCCATCGCCACATTGCTTTGCATAATCAACTCAATGGCGAGACTTATTTTCCTATCCAGCACATTGCTGAAAACCAAGGTCGCGCACAAATTTTTGACTCTTTATTATCGGAAGCGGGTGTACTTGGCTTTGAATTTGGCTACAGCTCAACAGAACCAGAAAAACTGGTCATTTGGGAAGCTCAATTTGGTGATTTTGCCAATGGCGCACAAGTGGTGATCGACCAATTTATTAGTTCTGCTGAAACTAAATGGGGGCGTTTATGCGGCCTGGTTATGTTATTACCTCACGGTTTTGAAGGTCAAGGTCCTGAACACTCCTCAGCCAGACTTGAACGCTATCTACAACTGTGTGCAGACCATAATATTCAAGTCTGTTGCCCCACTACACCCGCACAAATATTTCATCTTTTAAGACGCCAACAACTACGCCCTTATCGTAAGCCGCTTATTATCATGAGTCCGAAAAGCTTACTCAGACACAAACAAGCTGTGTCAACGCTGGAAGATTTGACAGACGGTGAATTTCAATGTGTCATTCCTGAGCAAAGCGAAATAGACCCTCAACAAGTAACCCGTATTGTCATGTGTTCTGGCAAAGTCTACTATGACCTAATAGAAACTCGTAACAATGATGATCTCAAACATATTGCTATTATTCGTATTGAACAACTATATCCATTCCCTAATAATTTATTTACCGCTGAAATTGACAAATACCCTCATATAAATCAACTGATCTGGTGCCAGGAAGAGCCAAAAAACCAAGGCGCATGGTATCAGTCAAAACATCATTTCTACGGCAATATAAATAAAAACATCACTATCTATTACGCAGGAAGACCCGCTTCAGCAGCACCTGCTGTAGGTAGTCTTAGTGCCCATATTAAACAACAAAAAGCTGTCATCCATGCAGCACTTTACGATACCAACGGAGGAAGTTAAGATGAGTATTGAAATTCTGGTTCCCAACCTCCCCGAGTCCGTTTCTGATGCGATTCTTTCGACCTGGCATAAACAGACAGGAGACTTTGTTAATAAAGGTGAAAATTTGATCGACCTTGAGACCGATAAAATTGTATTAGAAGTGCCTGCTCCAGAATCTGGCATACTCAGTAAAATACTACAGCAAGAAGGCACTACCGTAGTAGGAGGTGATGTCTTAGCCATTCTTGATATTAAAGACTCAGCCGAGTCTATAGCTAGCACAGATCCTAAAACAATAGAAAAGGCAAATGAAGGTATTCCTCTTAGCCCTGCGGTCAGGCGTTTAATTCAAGAAAAAAATATTGACCCTCAGACCATTCTCGGCTCAGGAAAAAAAAGACGCTTAACCAAGGCTGATGTTTTAGCTCACATTGAAAAAAATTCAGCACAAGTACCGTCTGCCTCAACCCAGACAAAACCCGCTACCATTAAAACGATGACAAACACATCGAATACAATCTTAAAGGGAAACACCAACTTTCGTCCAGAACAACGGGTACCAATGACGCGTCTGCGCGCCAAAGTGGCAGAACGTCTGCTACAAGCTCAACAGAATGCAGCGATGTTGACCACTTTCAATGAAGTTAACATGCAAAGCGTTATAGACCTAAGAAACCAATACAAAGATCGTTTCTTAAAAAAACATGAGATTAAATTAGGTTTCATGTCTTTTTTTATTAAAGCATCAATTGAAGCACTAAAAAAACACCCCCCTATCAATGCTTCAATTGACGAAAACGACATTATTTATCATGGTTATTATGATATGGGCATTGCCGTATCAACCCCTCGGGGTCTAATAGTCCCCGTAATAAGAGATGCTGATCAACTCGATTTTGCTGGTATTGAAAAAAGCATTTTTGACTATGGTAGCAAAGCAAGAGATGGTGCCTTGAGTTATGAAGATTTAACAGGAGGCACATTTACCATTACCAACGGTGGTATTTTTGGCTCAATGCTATCAACACCTATTCTTAACCCCCCGCAATGTGCCATTCTAGGTATGCATACTATTAAAGAACGTCCTGTGGTAGAAGACGGTGAAATTGTTATCCGCCCCATTATGTATCTTGCTCTCTCTTATGATCATCGTTTAGTTGATGGAAAAGATGCCGTTCAGTTTTTAATTACTATCAAAGAGTGTCTTGAATCACCTGCTCATTTACTACTAAATATATGACCGAGTATGACTAAGCCACAACAAAAATATGATGTTATTATCATCGGTGCTGGACCTGCCGGCTATGTTGCCGCCATTCGTTGCGCCCAACTGGGATTAAAAACAGCCTGTATTGATAACTGGAGTAATAAAAAAAAACAGTCCAGTTTAGGTGGCACATTTGTTAATGCTGGCTGCATTTCTTCAATGGCCTTATTAGAATCATCAAAAATCTACAACTTACTGAATCACGACATAGCATTTCATGGGATCTCCCTTGAGAATTTGCATATTGATCTTAAACAAATGATCAACCGCAAAGATTCAATTATCAATGCACTAAGCGAGCATATTGCCATGCTTTTTGCTCGTAATAATATTGACTGTATTCATGCACAAGGGAAATTAATCGCACCAGGTCAAGTAGAAATCATAGAAATTAATAGTCAGAAACAATCTATATTGACTACAGATCATATTGTCTTAGCCACAGGTTCCCGTCCGATCGAACTACCTTGTGCAAGCATTGATAATAAATTTATTATTGACTCAACCCAGGCCTTAAATTTAAAAAAGACAGCTAAGAAACTGGGTATTATCGGTGCGGGCATTATTGGTCTTGAATTAGCAGGAATATGGAACCGTTTAGGCTCTGAAGTTATTTTACTGGAGGCACAAGAATTCTTTTTAACTGCCACAGATGAACAAATTGCTGAACAGGCTTACCAGATTTTTAATCAACAAGGGTTTGATATCAGATTAGGCTCACGTGTTATCTCTGCTAAGATTGTTAACAAAAAGGTCATCGTTGAATATCAGGATAGTGAAGGCACCCACTCCATCAAACTTGAGCAATTGATAGTCGCTTCTGGTCGACAAGCTAATACAGATAAGTTAGCTACTGAAGAAGTAGAGCTGTTACTTGATGAAAATGGTTTTGTCTATGTTGATGAAAACTGCTGCACTACTATTCCTAGCGTATACGCTATAGGAGACTTAACAACATTAGGCCCTATGCTGGCACACAAAGGACTGGAAGAAGGTATTTTTGTCGCAGAAAAAATCGCAGGGCAGAATAATCCAATTAATTATGACATTATTCCCAGCGTTATTTATACCTCCCCTGAAATTGCCTGGGTAGGTCAATCAGAACAAGCTTTAAAAGCCGTGGGAGAGAATTATAAAGTAGGTATTTTTCCCTTTACAGCCTCCGCTCGTGCTCAAGCTGCAGGCAAAACAGAAGGGCTGGTCAAAATCATCACCCATGCAGAAAGTGATGTTATTTTAGGTGTACACATTCTTGGAGAACAAGCTTCAGAACTTATTGCTGAAGCCGTATTAGCCATGGAATTTTCTGCCAGTGCAGAAGACCTGGCAAGAACCATCCATGCGCATCCATCCATATCAGAAGCGTTACATGAAGCCGCTCTTGCCTTAGACAGTAGAGCCTTGCACTTGCCTCCAGAAAATTAAATCTTGCTAGGTTAAAAAATGAGAACAATTTATGAAAAAGCAGCTTGTCCCTATTATTCCTAGGTCTAAAAGAGCCATTTAACAAACCAATACTATGTAAATATTGCAACCACTGGCAATCTTGCACATCGGTTTTAGCACTAGGAACATTTTTAACATGTCTGGCATTAACCAAATAAGATTCGTAACTACTCAGCGTACTCCGTAACTGCTTAGATTGCCCTCTATTTTGTTCAATAAACACCTGTGCTTTCCATGGCGACTGCTACTAACAAGTTTTTTTAATAACTAATGTATTCAAATATATTAATGACTTGTTTAACACCATTTTCTCTTCGCGCTATTTCAGTGGCAATATGACCTTCTTTTTTATGCACTATTCCTAGCAAATAAACATGTTTATTTTCTGTCACTACTTTGACTCTCGTTGCATCAAAGCCAGGCAGATTCTTTACATTACTTAATGCTGATTTTACTTTAGCAGTAATTAGCGTATCTTCCGTTCTGCTTAGAAATGAAGAAGGTTGTGTAATCACCAATTCATTATGGATTATTTTGACTCCAGAAATAATCCTCACAATATTAATGATTTTATTCCGTAAGCTTTCTGTTGGGGTCTCTCCAGTTACCAGCACGGTACCATTATAAGAGGTTACATTAAAATGACTGGTTTTACGGATACTCTCTTCTAAATTTAAATTGATTGCCGCATTAATTTCTATACGTTCATCATTAACAATAACACCACTGCTTCGACGGTCATGCAATAGAGAAAGACCTGTTAATTCGGCACTTCCTGTACCAATGGTAGAACAGGCTGATAATAGAAAATAAAATGGTATAAGTAAGAAAAATAATTTCATTGTATTAACCCCCAAAAAGTTGTTGATCAATTAAATCACAAAAACAATGCGTAATGAGGAGATGAACTTCCTGGATTCGCGCTGTTGAATTTGAAGGTACTCTAATCTCAACATCAGACGCATTCAATAATGAAGCTAAACCTCCACCATCTTTTCCTGTTAATGCGATAACAATCAATTCTTTTTCATGTGCGGTTTTTACAGCACTGATAATGTTTGATGAATTTCCACTGGTTGAATAAACCAGTAAAATATCATTCGCTTGCCCTAAAGCACGTATTTGTTTGGAAAAAATTTCATCAAAATGATAATCATTGGCTATCGATGTGATGGTCGAAGTATCTGTAGTTAAAGCGATAGCAGGAAGAGCAGGGCGTTCGCGTTCATAGCGATTTAACATTTCTGATGAAAAGTGTTGAGCATCTCCAGCTGAACCGCCGTTACCACAGCATAAAATTTTTTTATCATTAACCAAGGCTTCAACCATTTTTTGAGAACCATAGGCAATTAACTCAGTTAAACTAGAGCTTGCATCCTGTTTTGTTTGAATGCTTTCGGCGAAATGATTAGCAACTTTATCTTGTAAGGTCATAAACATAGGTTATGTTAGGAAGGTTAGACAATTAAATGTTGTAAAAATATTCATCCTCCATAAGTCTCGTAATTTACTTCCTTTTTCAATATTAGAGGAGGCAGAGATAAGGTGAGTTTTAAAGTGTTACAACTTTTGGAGCAATTTATATTGTAGAAAGATTTACGGAAACGCATTTTTTATCCAATTGATCTCGGTATTATTTGATAAGGCAATGACATCAAAGCGAATGGCATGATTCAATTTATTACACATTAAATAAAATTGAGTTGCTGCAATAATCTTTGCTTGTTTTTTTTCGGTAATACTTTCTATAGCTCCACCAAATTTATTTGATTTTCGAAACCTGACTTCAACAATAACCAGTGTATTAAAATCTTTCATGATCAAATCTACCTCACCATATCTACATGAGAAGTTTTTTTCAAGTAGACTCAAGCCCTGTTTTAATAAATAATCACATGCTATCTGTTCCGATTTTTCTCCTTGAAGAAGATGTAAAGGACGAAATTTATTTATCATCAATTAATATAAACAACGATTACTCTGCATGATTCTCTAAATAAATACTATCTTCAGTAAAAGGGTTTTCATTATTAACAAAACTTTGTAAGACAGGGTTTCCATCTATAAATTTAGCACAAACTAATTGTCTGGTTATTCTGTTTTCTGAATTAACTGATAAAACCCCTGTTGCTCCAGCATAAGGTGCACTTTCGAGTTCAGCCAGATGTTCAATAATATTAAATGAATCAATGCCAAGAGCAAGTAATCGAATATATTTTTGAGGAAATTGTCGAGATAGACTATCTAATGAAGCCAGGCTAAGATAACCTTGATATGCATCCGCAAAAAGCCAGGGAATATCACAAAAGGTAATGGAGTTCAGGTCTATATCTTTAGAACGATTGGGGCGGCCACTATAGATTTGCGATGGAGAATAAATAGGAAGCGGAGTTGCACGATAAAAAAGTAATTGCGGATAAATAGATCGCGCAACTTTTGCAGGAGCTGATAAGAAAATAGCATCTACATCTTGGCGCCTACGTTCAGTGAACTGAATCTGTGTTCCAAGCAAGCGTTTTAATCTTTGATAGCGATGCTTGCTTTCTCCAAGGTTAAGTAATTCATTAATCGGGCCGGAAAAATCATTTCCCTTAGGATTATATCCTTGAGAAACAATTACTTCTCCCCCTGTCTGTTCCCAATTATCTGCCAAATAATTGGCAATTCTTAGTCCTTGTCTATTCTCAGGTGTTAATATCAGAATTTTATCATGTCCGTCATTTCTTGCAGCATTTGAAACTTGTTCCGTATCATCAATAGGACTTAAACCAAATTGAAATAAATTATGCTGGATTAAATTTGGAACGTGATTCAATGCAAGAACAGGTATTTTTAATACTGTATTTAAGGCAAGGTTTTGAATGTTGTCTTTACTCAAAGGACCAACGATTAAATCAGCACCTTCTGAGACGGCTTGTTGATATATATTTTGGATATTACTGCTTTCACTATTATAAAAGCGGAGTGCTGGTTGTTCTATGGAAAGCTGATAAGCGGCCTTAAAGCCTTCTTTGATTACTTGAGCAGCCTGGGCATAACCGCCTGATTCAGGTAATAAAAGAGCGATAGCAGAAGCCTGGTTAAAATCATGGCCGACTGTTTTGTCAGATAGAATAGTAACAAAGTAAGAATGAGCAGAATGTTGAGGGAAAACCCTTTTCCATTCATGTAAATTTGACTGGAACTCTATTTCATCGTGATTTGATTTTCTGGTTTTTATAAGTCGGACTAATGCCATCCAGCCACCTAAAACATCGGGTGTGGGTGGTTGTTTTAGCATCAGCGTTTGGGAAGAAAGTAAATGTAATGTTTTGAAAATAGCTTGATTATTGTCCTGTTGCTCAGAGCTTTCAAGCAGTGGAGCCAATTGAATTCTTGCATCTGCACTTTGTAATAAACGACCGGTAAGAGAATTGGCAAAGGCTAGCGATTGATAAAAACTAATTTTATCTTTGTGATTAAGACTATAAGAAGGAATTATGTTTAATTGATTCAGTGCTTTTTCAGCCTCACCATTACTCAAACTTATTTGAGCAGAAAATAAATTTAATTGGTTTCTTTGTTCAACAGATAATAGAGAAGGATTTATGCTTGCAATATGTGTTTGTGCAGAATGAGTGTCGCCAAATTTAATAAAAGCTTCGGCGGCTAAAAGATTAAATTGATCTTGCTGCGCTAATTCTGATCTAGCTAGTACTTGGAAAATTCCAACTGCTTCTTTATACGCACCTCCTTGCATTAATGATTGCGCTTGAAAAACTTTATCATTATCAAGAAAGTGCTGAGTTGGTTCAGTCGCACAGCCTACTAGCGAAAGAAAACAGAAATAGAAAAATACTAAACAATGGTGGTTCATAAATTATCAGACCTTTTAAAAGAATTAATCGATCTTGGATATGTTAGTTGAGTACTAAGTTTTTGCATGTAGTTTTATTAATAATCTCTCCCTAATACTAAATGAGAGATACTCTATAGGTTTTTATAAAAACCCCATCTTTAATTTAATTTTTCCAGGATAAAAACATGTGCGGTAAATTATACGTTGTTGCAACACCAATAGGTAATTTAGCAGACTTTAGTCATAGGGCTGTAGAAATTTTAAAACAGGTTGACCTGATTGCTGCGGAAGATACTCGACATGTAATGCGATTACTACAACATTATGGTATTTCAAATAGGTTAATTTCATTGCATCAACATAATGAAGAAAAAGCCTCCCCAGAATTGCTTGATAAAATAAAAAACGGATTAACAGTTGCTTTGGTATCTGACGCAGGAACTCCGCTACTAAGTGATCCGGGTATGCCATTGGTAAAACTTGCAAGACAACAAAATATAGAAGTATCTCCAGTTCCAGGTGCTTGTGCGTTAATTGCTGCTTTATCAGTATCAGGATTGGCGACAACTCAATTCAGATTTGAAGGTTTTTCACCAAGAACATCATCCGCCAGAAAAAACTTTTTTTTAAGTAAAAAAAATGAAACTGTAACTTGGGCATTTTATGAGTCCAGCCATCGAATTTTAGCCTCTCTTGAGGATTTATCAGAAATAGTGCCAGGTGATCGGCAAATTGTTATTGCCAGAGAGTTAACTAAATTACATGAAACAATTGTTAAAGACTCTTTAGCTAAAATTTTACAGCAAGTGAGAAATAATATTTATATGCGCAAAGGTGAGTTTGTTGTACTGGTTGAAGGTCATGTCATTGAAAAAAAACCACACTCTATCACTGAAGAGCAAACCAGAGTTTTAACTATTTTATTAAAACAATGCTCCATTAAAACAGCGGTTGCCTTAGCTACAGAAATAACAGGTGCAAGAAAAAAACTAATTTATCAAGCGGCTTTAGAGTTAAATAAAATTTTGCTAACTTTAAAAAACACATTATAATGGAAGAGATATGTAGGGGGTCGTTAGCTCAGTTGGTAGAGCACCGCACTTTTAATGCGATGGTCGACGGTTCGAATCCGTCACGACCTACCATATAAGGCTAGTAAAAACAAAATCTTATCATGCGTGGCTGTAGCTTCTCAATAACTAGGGGCAAGTAATGCGCGTTCAGTAGTCATACCATGATGGCCAGTTAAATACAGCCAGAATGCTCCCCAATTTTCGGTCTATTTTCTTAATACTGATAAAGTTATCGCGACACTTTCGACCTTCATCACTGCGCGTTCCACCACTCACTTTCCGTTTTTTTCACAAAATCCCGAATATCGGTTTCACTGCCATTAGTATGCAATGGAATATCGGCTCGGTTAAGTACCTGTAGGCATTCAGTTTTATTTGGATGAATACGCTCTATCAATTGATTTAATATTCCATAACGCATTTTCTGCGTAAGGATTTTATCAAATCGCGAGATAAGGACTATTTTCTTCAAAGCTGTCAAGTGTTTTTATGGATCCATGCTAAACAAAGCGAGTGTACCTAATAGAAATTGTAAGGTACGCATTGCGTACATCTTTCAGCTTTTGCAATAAAAGATAAGTCGTTTATTTAGAATCTCCTCACCCAACCCAACAAGGGAGGGCTTAAAAAATAAGGAAATGACAAGACAAAAAAATGAGGACGCTTTGTCCTCATTTTTCCTTGGTTTTTTGTTATTTACTAACTAAAACTGTAACTACTCAGCGTACTCCGTAACTGCTTAGATTGCCCTCTGTTCTGTTCAAGATCAAGGCGTTCAAGAGCAAGGCGAAAGCACGGAGTTTACAGGTGTAAATGCACACTTTCAACGCGGCTATTGGACAAAATAGAGGGTAAGCTGAGTAGTTGTCAAGTTTCAACAACTAAATTCCCAACTCATAACCGATCTGTTTTTGCAGCCATAATGAAATCATTAACATGTAAGCCATTTATTTTATGAGTCCACCAGCAAACCGTTGTTGTTCCCCATTCTGTCAAAATAGAGGGATGGTGATTTTCTTCTTCTGCCAGAACAGCAACTTGTTGTGTAAAAGCAACTGCATCGACAAAATTGTTAAATGTAAAAACTCGCTTTAATCGTTTAACACCCTCCTCTTCAATAATATCCCAATACGGTAATTGCTGCATAAACTCAGCAATCTCTTCTTCTGTAGCAAGCGGAGCTCCCACTCTACAGGCCTCACAGGTGTTTTTGCTTAATTGATTCATTTGTCCTCCAAAAAAGTAAAATCAAGGTTAATTATTTTCTTCCACAGTCATACTTTCAACCTCCAGAAGCTCTGCCATAAATTCAATATAAGGAGCCATTTGTGAAGTGAGCGGAATTTTCCATTCCTTATTCACAACACGAGATAAGATATTACTCAACCAAATACGATTTGACTCAGCTTGTTTGATAATCACTTTATAGTCATCGCCATCTGAAATAATTCCAAAACCTTCTAGCCAAACATCAATAGTTTCCGATTCACCGACTAGCTGTATCTGTAGGTATACCTTGCGCATTTCCAGATCAAAACTAAAACCAGTTAATGCTCCAATATCTTTAAGAACAATATTTGCAATCCATGACACCAGTTTATTAGGTGTCCACTTAATCACAGTTTTTGTTAGGCTTATTTTAAAACTCATAGATCATCTCTCAATTTAATAATAGTTCTGCGATATAACATATACTATATTTTATAAAGGATATATTAAAAATTTGTATCTAGCCAGTCTCTAAAGAGACGCACCAGTCAGGGGGCGTCTGAATAGCAAATAGAGGACTACGCTTTCTTGATATACGCAATACTCGTGTAGAAAAACCACCTTAATACTGCAAAATAATGTCAAATGTCTTCATCAATTCATTGATTTTTATTCGCTCTACCGAATCCACTGACAAATTCAAATCACTGGGTTTAAGCCCTCTTTCCTGCAATGACTCTAACTCAACATACAGTGCATTAATATCATACATTTCCAGTGCATTTAAAATACACAAGGTATCTTTTAAGCCTTGCTTTTCAGGTCGCTGGTTTTTTTTTAACTGATGAACGCCATCATCCAAAAATAATAACGCCAGTTTTTGTTCAAATGCAGCCGTGGTTAAAATAATATCCAGTTTTTCTTGCAAATGAATCCCATGATGAGGTGCTGCCGACATTACAAATAAGAATTTTTTAACAATCATGCGTTTCATCCAAACACTATAAATCGATCGGCTAATAGAGTGGCTTCTAGTAATTGACCCAAGCCTGATATTCTAAAGCCATCAGCTAGATCATTGTCCATTTTCCCTTGTCTGCTCGCTTCATCTGCAATCAACAAACCTCGTCTTTGTGCAGCAGATATACACACCACCAAATCTATCTTGTGTATTGTAGCTAATGCTGTCCATTGTTTCGTAAGTTGCAACTCGTCATCGGCAGGTGTTATGTATTTATAAGCATGATAAATACCTTCTTGATAAAAAAATACTCTAAAGATTTTATGCTGTCTTTTAATTAAGGCTTCTATTAATTGAAAGGCACTATAAGCAACATAAGAATCATTAGGGTTTGCGTTGATTTGTATGGCATATTTCATAGCGTTTTTAATATTTGAATCTTGTTTTCATTATTGTTTTATAATGGCTGGCTAATTTATCAACCAAACTCTGTTTTTCTGCTCGGTTTTTATGCTATTTATGCCCAAAAAATTTGTCACAGCACTATTCCTTATCTTTTTTCCATTATCACTACAGGCTATTAATATTGAAGATATTCAGCTACCTGATATGGGAGACTCTTCTGGCACTCTAATATCACCATTACAAGAAAAGGAGTTAGGCGACGCATTTTTCAGAAGTCTGCATTCTAAAATAAAAATCAATCAAGACCCTGAAATACAACACTATATTCAATCCATTGGCAGACAATTAGTCGCTAACAGCGACTTACCCTCTAGCCCTTTTCATTTTTTTGTGGTGCTGGACAAGAAAATCAATGCTTTTGCTGGCCCAGGTGGATATATTGGCATTAATGCCGGTTTATTTTTATTAACAGAAGCTGAAAGTGAATTAGCTTCCGTTATCGCACATGAGGTTGCTCATGTTACTCAACGTCATTTGTATAGAGCCTTTGAAGCAACCAGTAAATTATCGATACCCACTGTAGCAGTTACATTAGCTGCCATTTTATTAGGCACACAATCTCACGCTTTGGGCCAAGCAGCTTTAGTTGCTATTCAAGCAGGTAGTGTTCAATTTCAAATAGATTTCACTCGGGATAATGAAAAAGAAGCGGATCGCGTGGGTATGAAAACCTTATCAAAATCTAGTTTCAACCCCCGCAGTATGCCTGCTTTCTTTGAACGACTACAGCAATCAACCCGTTATTACAGTCAAGGTCTTCCTGAGTTTTTACGTACCCACCCTGTTTCCTCTTCACGCATTGCTGATACACGGGGCAGAGCCAATAAATATGGCTATAAACAATACCCTGACTCTCATGACTATTTATTAACCCGAGTCAAACTTAGAGTTATGATAGCGACTGACTCAAAACAAGTACTTAAATATTTTCAAATCAGAGAACAACAAGGGACTAAAGAACAAAGAGCTATTACTCGCTATGGCGTTGCTCTTGCACAAATGGAATTACAAAACTTTAGCTCAGCCAAACATATTCTTCAGCAATTAACAACAGAATACCCTAACCAGGCGCAATATGCCTATGCCTTTATAAATTTAGCTATTGCGAGCAACAACTATTCAGATGCAATAAAACTACTACATAAATATGTGACTCATTTTCCTTCTAATCAGGCGATAAAAATCAAATACATTTCTATTTTATTAGAAACTGGAAATATAGAAAAAGCGAAAACAATATTGCAATCTTTAGATTATGCAAGCAAGAAACGACCACTATATTATGAGTTAATGGCTCAAAGCTATGCAAAATCCGACCAAGCTGCTGAATCACGCCACTATTTAGCAGAATATTATTATGCTATGGGTCATACTCAATCAGCTATTTTACAAATCAAGCTGGCGAAAAAAGCCAAAGGTATTAATTTTTATCTGCAAGCTATTCTTGATGAACGTCTACAGTTCTTTATAAATGAAGAAAGAGAACGTAAATTGAATCAGTAAACTGCAATTAAACATTTTTTAAAGGTCTGAACACTCACATCGTATAATTTTATTCAATAACCATGCCCATAGGACGTGATTTTCCAAGTTACAATAAAATATCGGAGCAAAATAATAGTCAGTAAATGCCTGTTTTCAAATAAACCTACAAGTTCTAGTAGAATACTAAGCACATGTTTTTTAACCCTTAATAAAAAAGTTCATTTTTTCCAATATAAATGTAATATTTTTTATAGACAATTTTGTTTTTTTTATTATAAACTTCATGTCCAGCTTATGGATGGCACGGCTCTATGCCGCAATGAGGAGGAATGACTTCTAGTAAAGTCATATAATAATAAAAAATAATAATTGCTTGGTTTACTTTGCCAAAAAGGCATAAGCGTATACAACAACATAATAATAAAAATAATTAAAACGCGAGCCCGCTTTAAGTGGGCTTTTTTTATACCTACAAGAAAACCTATCCTACAAGCCCCTGTTTAATTTATTCGGAGCCTATTTAATGACCACCCCTTTTCTATCCACCAAAGCTATTCCTGTACGCGAAAGATTGATTATGGCTCTAGATCTTCCCAGCATATCTGAGGCCCAAACCATGGTTGAAGAACTGGGAGACTCCGTCATTTTCTATAAAGTCGGCATGGAACTTTTCATGTCGGGTGATTATTTCGGTTTTATTGAATGGCTTAAAGAACGCGATAAAAAAGTCTTTGTTGATTTAAAGTTCTTTGATATTTCTGCCACCGTAGGAGGTGCAATTAAAGCATTAAGCAACAAAGGTGTAGACCTTGCTACCATTCATGGTAATGATGCCATTATGGAAGCGGCGGCAGCAAACAAAGGCGAGTTAAAAGTATTAGCCGTAACGGCTCTGACTAGCCTTGATCGAGGCGACCTTGATGATTTAGGCTTTAAATGTGATGTAAGAGATCTGGTATTATCTCGAGCTAAACGCGCTTTACAGATTGGCTGCGATGGCATTGTTTCATCTGGACTTGAAGTCTCCATGTTAAGGGAAGAACTGGATCATCGCTTATTAGTCATCACTCCAGGCATCAGACCCATTGATAATCGCGCAGATGACGACCAAAAACGTGTAGTTAGTGTTGAACAGGCTTTTCAAAATGGTGCAGACTATATTGTGGTTGGCCGACCTATTCGTGATGCTAAAAACCGCAAAGCAATGGCTGAAAAAATTCAGAAACAGATCGCTTCTCAATTTGTAACAACTCACCATAATTCAGTTAGTTTCAAATATACAGAATAGATAGTCATTATTTCCAAGAAAGTTTATACCATTTATTCTTGAAAATGGTATTAATCCAGCGTAGGCAACTATTCATTTTTAACCTGGAGGCCAGGTTAATTGTCTACCACCCAATAAATGCAGATGTAGGTGATACACTTCCTGCCCACCTTTTTTATTGCAATTAAAAACTGTTCTATAGCCATCTTCAGCCAATCCTTCCTGTTTAGCTAATTTAATAGCCGTTTGCAATAAATAACCGCTAAGTGATACATCATCCAGATCATTCAAGGTAGCAACATGAACTTTAGGAATAATCAAAATATGAACCGGGGCTTGTGGATTGATGTCTCTAAAAGCTAAAACATTCTCATCTTCAAAAACCACATCCGCTTTAATATCACCCGTTACCATTTTACAAAACAAACAATCAGACATTTTTTATTCTCACTTTTCTGCGATGCTCTTAGTTTTCAAATTTCTATTAAAGTTTTACCAATTTCATGAAAGTAATCTAATGAAACTCCTGTTGCAACAGGATGTTGAGATATTACAATTACAGTATTATCTAGCCTACCAAAGTAGGCACTTTTATTTTGCAAAGTTTTAGGAGTAAGTTTTATGTTCACTATCCTTCGCCACCAGTCTAAATAACCAATACCGTAAAACATTACAAATTTAGGTTGATGCTTTATAATTAATTGAGTAATTTTACCTACTCTTTTTACTCCAATCTTTTGTGTATATATTTCCCTGCTTTTCAAAACTGGAATATTTGAATGTTCATTGTAAAGCCAATGACTTGTAGTAGGTGATGGTAATGGTAGTAGTTCTAATAAACAAACTTCACCATTTGATCGTCCTAACTGTTCAATTTGGTATGTTCTAACATTCTCTTTTTCATGAATAACTCCTTTAAAAGAAAGTAAAACCCTAATTAACCAGTTCCAAGTAGGCTGTAGTGGAGCTTTATTTTGAAACCATTTAGTAATGTTAATATCCACATGATAACCATATATATCTTCTAACGCATTTCTACCTCTTTTTTCCCAGTGATAAATCCTTCGATTAATTTCATCAAAAGAATCGCCTCCACCTTCTTCCATGCCAACAAACCAATATTCTGCATTTTCGGCACCATAACCCCAAAAACCATCCATATATTCAGCAAGCAACTTGTCATCAAAGTTTTCCATAAAATTCTTTTAAAAATCAATCTGCAGCATATTTTTACGCCCATCAAAAGCATGAGACAAGGTACCGCTATCAGTAAACTCAAGCTCTCCTCCCATAGGTACTCCATGAGCAATTCTACTGGCTTGAATATCATATTTTTTAGCTACCTCTGCAATAAAATGTGCCGTTGCCTCACCTTCTACGGTTGAATTAGTCGCTAAAATAATTTCTTTAATTAGACCTTGGGCCAAGCGTTGTTCTAACTGTTCCATTCCTATTTCATCAGGCCCAATACCATCTAAAGGTGATAATCGCCCATGTAACACGTAGTAGAGTCCCTTAAAAACAACTGCTTGATCAACTACCCAGACATCTGCTGGGCTTTCTACCACACATAGCGTAGATGAGTCTCTGGCCGTATGGGCACAAATTTCGCATAAATCTTGCTCTGTCAGTGTTCTACATTGCTGGCAATGTCCAATTTCATCAATAGCACGCCGTATAGTATCAGCTAAATGCCGAGCGCCTTGTTTATCACCTTGTAATAAATGAAAAGCCATGCGCTGCGCCGATTTTGACCCCACACCCGGCAAACAACACAAATTTTGTATGAGCTGACCTAACAGTCCTTTTCCTTGCATTAGAAGGGCATTTGAAAACCTGGAGGTAGTGGCATACCCGCTGTCACTTCTGACATTTTTTCTTTTTTCATTTTAGATACTTTATGTACAGCGTCATTTATTGCAGCAGCAACCAAGTCTTCTAACATGTCTTTATCATCAGCTAACAATGAATCATCAATTGTCACTTTTCTGACTTCGTGTTTACCTGTCATCAAGATTGAGACCAGACCAGCACCCGCTTCTCCTTGAATTTGCATAGCAGCTAATTCATCTTGTACTTTTTTTACATTTTCCTGCATTTTTTGGGCTTGTTGCATTATATTACCCAGTGCATTTTTCATAACTTCTCCGAACTTGTTGTATTGTTCAATTTTATATCTATAGATTCCGTCGTTCCAGGCATAATTCTGGCATCAAAATGTTCTTTCAAGGCTTGAACATTTCCATCATTATTAATAGAGTCTACTGCATCCTGTTGTCTTTGTTCACCCTTCTGAATGATTTTTCTGGCGGGTGTCATAACATCTGTCTTACCCAGTTCAATCTTTAACTTTATTGGACAAGAGCAATAGACCTGCAATGCTTTTTGTAATTTTTCCTCAGCCCGTGTACTTTTAAGCTGTGCATGTCCAGAATCCAGCAATAGATGACAGACGTTATCATCCATACTTATCAATACACAGTTATTGGCTAATTGTAGTGAAAAACTCCTTAACTTCATTTTGGAAACAATAACAGACCAGTTATTAATAGCACTGATTTCTTCTGTTCTATTTTTCTGACTGTTATTTTCAGGCTCTATATTTTCTTTGACAGTTGGCGTAGAAACTTGCTGTCTTGGGTTTTCAATTTTTGGTTTTTTTTCTTTAGCTACAACGGGGGGATTCTTTTTCTCAGGTATTTCCCCATTATCAGGTCTGAAAGTCAGCATTCTCAACATGACCATTTCAAAGCCACTACGTGGGTCGGGTGCCAAATCTAAATCATTTTGTCCTATTAAAGCTATTTGATAAAACAATTGCACTTCTTCTGTAACAAGAAGTTCTGATAGTTGGGGAATAATATCCGAATCAAACGCATTATCCACAAAACTAGGTACTGCTTGGGTAATGGTTACTCTATGTAAAACGGCTAAAACCTGTTGCAAAATTGCTGAAAAATCAGGTGTTAATTGTGAAACATCCTCTATTCTCTGTAATAATTCTGCCGCGTTATTATTAGCTAATGCCAATAAAATATCATCCACAGGTTGTTGCGCAACTGTGCCCAGCATAGTGTTCACTGTTTCTAATACTACCTCACCGTTACCAAAAGAAATCGCCTGATCCAATAGACTTAAACCATCTCGCATACTGCCATCCGCAGCTCTGGAAATCAACTTAAGCGCAGCCACATTAAACTTGATTTGTTCTTGTTCCAAAATAAAACGCATCTGTGCAGTAATTTGCTCTGGCATTAATCGTTTAAGATTAAATTGCAAACAGCGAGATAGAACCGTCACTGGGATTTTCTGAGGGTCAGTGGTGGCTAATAAAAACTTAACATGTGGGGGAGGTTCTTCCAGCGTTTTAAGCAAGGCATTAAAACTATGTCCAGAAAGCATATGTACTTCATCAATCAGATAAACTTTATATTTACCTTGGTGCGGTGCATATTGTGCATTATCCAATAAGTCACGGGTCTCTTCTACTTTTGAACGCGAAGCCGCATCTACCTCTATTAAATCCAGAAATCGACCCTCATTAAAAGCCAGACAAACCTGACAACTGTCACAGGGGTTAGAGTCTGTCAGGTTTTCACAGTTCATTGCTTTGACCAAAATCCTGGCCACTGTGGTTTTGCCTACACCGCGAGTACCAGTAAACAAATAGGCATGATGCAGTCGATCATGCTGCAATGCATTAGCAAGCGATTGGCTTACATGTTCCTGACCGACAAGCTGGTTAAAATTCTGAGGGCGCCATTTTCTGGCTAAAACCTGATAAGCCATAGAGACTCTGAGGAAAAATAAAAGATTGGGCGGAAACTGTGCCAGCCGCATCCCGGCACACGAATCTGCTGCTACCGTTGCTCCCTTCCGAGTCTGGCGGGGTTTACAGCGTATCGTTGCGAGAGAACCGACACAGTAACCATAATGTTTTCAGTCAATGACTGAAAGAAGCGATTATGCTGTAATCAGACGATTTAGGCAACCATTCATTTTAATAAATTCACTTTATACCATTTATTTTTGAAAATGGTATCACCCCCTAGGATGAAATTGAGTATGCAATTGCTTTAGTCTTTGTTGTGCAATATGGGTATATATTTGGGTCGTCGCCAAGTCAGAATGACCTAATAATAACTGTACAACACGTAAATCGGCTCCATGATTCAATAAATGCGTGGCAAATGCATGTCGTAGTGTATGTGGAGACAATGAGCTAGGTATCCCAGCCTTGACAGAATAGCGTTTAATAATATGCCAAAATGCCTGTCGTGTCATACCTGACCCTCGTTTAGTAACAAACAAAAAATCACTTTGTCTGCTCGCTAAAATATCAGCTCTGACACCACTAATGTATTGTTCAAGCCAATCCATAGCCTGCTCTCCAACAGGTACCAAACGCTCTTTATTACCTTTACCCACAACGCGAACCAAGCCTTGCCTAAAACTGACTTGCTCAAACTTTAAACCCACCAGTTCAGTGACTCTTAAACCCGTCGCATAAAGTAGTTCTAGCATCACCTTATCTCGAAAGCCGAGGATATCAGTAACTTCAGGGGCAGCAAGTAACAAATCAACATCTGTTTCAGAAAGTGACAGCGGTAATTTTTTACCTATATTAGGTGCCTCAATCAATACCGTAGGATCAATTTCTAGTGTACCTTCTCTCTGTAAATAGCCATAGAAACGACGCAACGTAGATAAAATTCTGGCTGATGAACGACTACTTACACCCTCTTTATAACGACTTGCTAAAAATGAAGCAATGTCATACTCGCTCACAGCAAGCAAAGATTTAGACTTAAGAAACTTTAAAAAAATTTTTAAATCACTGCCATAAGCTGAAAGCGTGTTTTCACTTAAACCAGACTCAACCCATAAAGAATCTAAAAACAGATCAATCAGTGCCAAAGATTTAGTCATTCAAGAATATTGTGTCTATTTGTGTCAATAACGACCCAATCAGATACCATTTAAAGTGGCAGGGCTTTTGCGGTTTTTTGCAAAAGAAGGCCATGACGCTTTAAATGGTCAACTGGATTTTTTTGTTAGCATTTTCCTTTGATTTGCAACATATTCATCAAGTAATTGCCTAATAATTTTTTGATATTGCATATCGTATGTTTCGGCAATGTCTTTAAAATAAGAAAGACTATCAGAACTCAGTGAAATAGTGATTTTCGTATTTTTATTTTTTAAAGCCAGTTCAGAGGGAGAAGGTAAAAAATCTGTTACCAACTTAAACTCACCAATGGGTTCATTACTATATTGAATTTGTTTGCTCATAAGTTTTTTTGCCTTTTCGCCAATAACCTGCACCGAAAATTCGGATACACCCAGAACGATAAGTAAAACGAACAGTTAGAATTGCTGTTTTATCTTGATTTAAACCAAAACAATAATAACGACTTTCTTTTTGTCTATGAGAGACCTCAGCATAACTCATGAACGGATAAAAAAGGTCAGCCAAAATAACGTGCAATCGCTCACTATTACACTTGTATTTTGACTAAAACCTGAAAAAATCTATCACTTTTTTCTCATCGCCAGAGTTATGCTGAAGTCTCTATGAATTAAGTATTCAGCAATTACACGCTTTTCATCCATAAATGCATATTGAGCTTCGTTAAAAGAAACACCATGCTTTCATAGGTTTTCAATATTTTTGATTTCATCCCACTCAAAGTTCAATTTACTCATAAACTATAGGATAACAAAGATATGGCTATTTATCCATACCTTTGGTAAAAAAGCCAATTTGTGCCTATCTCCTATTACTCTCCAAAGGACTGTTTCGATCTTTAGAAAATCAAAGGGGACTTCATTCTTGTATCTTACCCCTTTGATTTTTGAGGATTTGTGAGAAGGAAGCCTAAGCGCAAAACGACAAGCCTACGAACAGAAATATCATATTAGGCGTAGTCTCTGAAGTGAGTTAGCACAAGATAACGAAACCCAAGGTCTGTGAGATAGCGTAAATGATGAGGTTGTGGCGTGACAGTTCATGTTCTTATCTGGGGAGGTCTGCTTAACAGGCAGTCGATAAGAAACCTGTAAAAGGCGCAGGGTTAGAAAATGTCTTGGCTCTTTGGAATCCATCAGCCAAAGTTGAGCGAATTAGATGGAAAATCGACGGCGGTTAGTTCAGCAATGGACTGATTGTTTAAGCAGAAATCAGCAGAAGTCATAGGTGCAAACGCCCATCGTAATGGTTGGGACTTAGGTGTTGCGGCTAAACATTAACTAAGGTAAGAGGAGTGTTTAACTTGAATAAGCCACATTTTCCGACAGAAGAAGGTCATTATCAGCGGGCAAACAAAACCCCAGCCTTAAATGAAAACTTGTTAAATCAGGTAGTAGCAACCGTCAATGTTCACGAGGCTTGGAAACAAGTTAAGAGAAACAAAGGTGTTGCAGGAATAGACGGTGTTTCTATTGATGATTTTGCCGAGATAATGCGTCCGCAGTGGCACACTATTAAAGCTGAAATACTCAGTGGTCGCTATCGTCCCCAGCCTTAAGCTAAGCCCGCATTCCAAAAGATGACGGTTCTAAACGCATATTAGGTATTCCCACCGTGTTAGACTGCTTGATACAACAGTCGATTGTACAAGTCCTAAGTCCCTTGTTCGACCGCACATTTTCTCAACATAGTTAGGGTTTCGACCTAACTTATCCGCGAAACATGCGGTGCAAGAAGTCCAAGGATTTTGTCAACAAAAACGCCAGATTGCAGTTGATATTGACCTGTCAAAATTCTTTCCAAGTTTTTAGGCTTCAGCTTTAAAGGCAAAACTATTGTTTGGCATCCCAAAAGTTTGGAAAAGTTCAAACACCGAGTGCGAGAACTGAGCAATCGAACATGGGGCGTGTCAATGCAAGTCAAAATCCAAAAGTTAAGTATTTATTTACGAGACTGGATAAACTACTTTGGCATAGCGAATCAATATCAACAAACCGTTGAATTAGACGGCTGGATAAGGTGCAGAATTAGGATGTGTTATTGGAAGCAGTGGCGAAAACCACGGACGAAAATACGCAAGCTAATGAAATTAGGGATTGAAAAACAGGCTGCAATTTTAGCTGGATTAAGCAGTAAATCCTACTGGAGAAACGCAAAAACCCCTTGTATTAATAAGGGGTTAGGAAAAGAATATCTGGAAAAGCAAGGGCTATACTCATTAAGAGATGGCTGGATTAAGTATCACTACGGTTAGTGAAACCCCCTGTGCGGAGCCGCACGCAGGGTGTTGTGGGGGCTGGAGGGTGAGAGACCCTTGGCTACCCGATTATATGAGTTTCAACTATTAACACCAAAATACATGTATTTGTATTACAATTGTGTTCAATAAAAACTACTTTAGAGTACAAAAATGAAAACAGACATTATTAGCACACGCATTGATCACGACATGAAAACACAGTTTGCTCATGTTTGTGAAGGAATAGGACTAAGCCCATCTCAAGCCATAAAACTATTTGCAAAAGCAGTTATCAACTATGGTGGGATTCCATTTGAACTAAAAGCTAAACAACCGAACCCTATTACAATACAAGCTATTCAAGAGCTTGAAAAGGGCAATGGACATACAGTGGATAATGCGGCTGAACTTTTTAATGACCTTCAGGTTAAACTAAGCAATGCTTAAAATTAGATACACAAACCAGTTCAAAAAAGATTTTAAAAAAGTACAAAACTTACCATTACCAGATTTAAAAACCATATTTGAAGTAATTTCCACTCTAGAAAAAAACTTAATCCTTGATAAAAAATATAAAGATCATGCGTTATCTGGCGATTGGGCAAAATTTCATGAATGCCATATAAAGCCAGACTTACTATTAATTTATAAAGCAAATTCTGACGAACTCCAATTGGCTAGGCTTGGATATCACAGTGATTTATTTTAAACGCCAATGTTTAGTACTGGGAACTCGCTCAATTTTCCCCTCACACTCTAGCTCTCTTACCAACGCTACAACCCAATTATGAATTTATCGGCTGACAGTCTTTGTTTAATTTGAATAATGTCTGGAAATTTTCTGTTGAAAATCTGGCTATTTCCTCTACCGTGGTATTGCGTAATTCAGCAATATGTTCTGCAACATGAGAAATATACAGAGGATAATTAGGTTTACCTCTATAAGGGACAGGTGCCAAATAAGGAGAATCTGTTTCAATTAAAAATCGATCCGCAGGCACTTTCTTTGCCACATCCTTAATTTCCTGAGCATTTTTAAATGTCACAATACCTGAAAAAGAAATATAAAAACCCAAATCCAATGCTTTTTTTGCATAAGCCCAATCTTCAGTAAAACAATGAATGATTCCACCTACCTGATCCGCGCCTTGTTCTTTTAAAACATCCAATGAATCCTGTCCTGCTTCTCTAGTATGAATAATCAAAGGTTTATTTAACAGTTTAGCCACTTCTATATGATTATGAAATCGCTGATGTTGCCACTCAAGATCACCTTCACTCCGAAAATAATCCAAACCCGTTTCACCTATCGCGATCACCTTGGGGTTTTTTCCTAATTTTAGCAAGTCATCAACGGAAGGATTCTTACCCTCACTTTCATTGGGATGAACGCCTACAGACAATGATATTGATGGGTAGTTTTTAACAAGGTCAACCATGGCAGGATACGCTTCCAAATCAATTGAAATACAAAGCATATGTTCAATCTCGCAACGCTTGACTTCTTGCATAAACAGATCGAAATTATTTTGATAGGGTATAAGGTCAATTCTATCCAGATGACAATGGGAATCTATAAACATTAATTTAATTCAGTGAACTTAAAACGTATGGGTAGACCTTTCAGATTCTAAAGCACCAACCAAGTATGTGTCTATCTTATTTCTTGCTGCACCGCCATCCTGATCACTAAATTGCACGCCTACACCTGTTGCCCGATAACCTTCTGCACCCACAGGTGTCTTCCATATTATTTTACCTGCAATAGGCAGTCTTTCTGTTTCTTCCATTAAATTAAGCAACATAAAAACCTCCTCGCCCATTTCATAATCACGTTGAGTAGGAATAAACAAACCACCATTGATTATAAACGGCATATAGGCCGCATAAAGTGCATTTTTATCTTTGATAGACAAAGAAAGGATTCCCTGTCTAGGTGCTGATGATTCTGCCATCGTTTTATTTTTTATTCAGTGCCGACCATTGGATTAAGATTTCTTCAAACATAAGCTGTTTATTTATTTGTGTATCTAGTTGTTTTTGGCTAAGTAATAAAAAATCATAGTATTTATATAAACACTTTAAGTCTAGCTTTTGTGTCATTTCTTGCAAGTCTGCTAACAAATCTGGATTATATAGTTTCTCAGACTGACAAATATGTGCCAATTTGATTATATCCATCACCCAGCTAGTTATCCAAAACAACAAATACTCCACTTCAATTTTTTCAAGCTTGCACCAAACAGCGGCAATTTCAACAGCGTTTGTTTTTGCTAAACTTAATTTTTTCCAGTTAACAAAACATTGTTGTCTCAACTCTAAAGTCGTATTTTCTGAAAACTGCTGAACTAAAAGAGGCGATCCTTTTGATAAACTTAATATGATCTTGCTGTTTTCTAACAAACCATGCTTTTTTAACCAAGGTTCAATATCACTTTGGTTTGGGGTTGAAATAAATAACTTTTGACAGCGACTACAGATAGTCGCTGGCAGCTTAGTTGGCTTTTCGGCGATAAGAATAAGTGTGGTTCGTTCTGTCGGCTCTTCC
The DNA here is from genome assembly GCA_003666385.1 of Methylococcales symbiont of Hymedesmia sp. n. MRB-2018. Classification (GTDB taxonomy): domain Bacteria; phylum Pseudomonadota; class Gammaproteobacteria; order Methylococcales; family Methylomonadaceae; genus QPIN01. The sequence continues at coordinate 51,549 of QPIN01000061.1, read as the reverse complement.
AAATATTTCAAAAAGGCATTAGCCGCCGCATTATTTAATTTATCCGCAGGATTAATAATAACTACTCGCTGCCCATCAAATTGGGGTTTTAACGATAATTGTGTTGTTAGTTGCCGAACCATTGATACCGTAATTGCTTTACCTGTTTCATCGGGTGCAAGCATTTTATAATCTGGATGTGTACCCGCCAGAAATAATTTACACCTTCGGCATTGTCCACAACCATTGCCATCCAAGCTAGGTGACAAACAAAGTAAGGCTTGTGCAAAACGCCTTGCCAAAACATGTTTTCCTACACCTTTATTCCCGCTAAATAATAGTGCCTGAGGGATGCGTTGTTGTTTAATAACTTGAACAAGTTGGTTCCAGTATTCATCTAACCAAGGTAATAATTGCTCAAGATCATTCATCATATTCTATCGGTAAGCACGCTAAGAATTTGAACTATATCTTTTTGTACTTTTTTTAATGACTGACTGGCATCAATCACCTTAATTTGTTGTGGATTATTTTCTGCTCTTGTTAAATATGCTGACCTCACTTTCTCAAAAAAAAGTTTCTTTTCTGACTCAAAACGGTCAAGATCGGCACGTTTCTTTACCCTATTCATACCGATCATTACCGGAATATCTAATAACAATGTCAGATCAGGTGTTAATCCGCTTTGCACTTTATGCTCTAGCAATTCAATCAATTTGCCATCCATTCCTCGTCCTCCTCCCTGATAGGCATAGGTGGAATCCGTAAAACGATCACACAAAACCCATTTCCCCTGTGCTAAAGCGGGTTTAATTACATGATGAATATGCTGTGCTCTAGCGGCAAATATTAATAACAATTCTGCCTGCTCTGAAATAGTTTCTTCATTTTTATCGAGTAATAACTTGCGTATTTTTTCGGCAACAACTGTTCCACCAGGCTCTCTTGTAATAATAATATTTATATTACTTTTTTCTAGTAATTGTTTTACAAAAGATAAATTCGTTGACTTACCTGAGCCGTCACCACCTTCTACTGTTATGAATTGACCTTGTTTCATTGCTTACCAATCACTTGGTTCTTTTGATATTTATTACCGCATTATTATGCGCTCTCAGTGTTGCAGAAAATATATGCGTCCCTCTGCCTTTACCCTCTGCAACAAAATACAGGCTTTTTCCTTTTTCGGGGTGTAATGCCGCATTGATAGCCGCTTTGCCTGGCATGGCTATAGGTGTTGGAGGTAAGCCTTTAATAACATAAGTGTTATATGTCGTCGCTCGTCTTAAATCACTACGTCGTATATTACCTTTGTAACCATCTCCCATACCATATATAACTGTGGGATCTGCCTGTAATAACATGCCTATTTTTAGTCTACGGGTAAAAACACCAGCAATTTGAGGTCGCTCTTCTACTGCTCCAGTTTCTTTTTCAATAATCGAAGCCAGGATTAGTGCTTCATAGGCACTCTTTAATGGTAAATCTTTTTCCTTATTATCCCATTCTGTTGCTAAAATTCGCTGCATTTTATGATAAGCCATTTTTAACAACGAAAAATCGCTAGCATTCTTATCAAAAAAATAGGTGTCAGGAAAAAACAAACCTTCAGGGCGCTTATAATCTGAGCCCAGCTTTGACATTATGGTTTTAAAATCACCACTTGTCAGTGTTTTTTCAAGATATTGGTGATTTTGGATTCGTTCAAAAATTTGCTTAAAATTCCAGCCCTCAGGAAAAGTAATAGAATATTGCCGCGTTTTACCTTCAACAAACAAGGCTAATATTTGTGGCATGGTTAAGCCAACTTTTAACGCATATTCACCCGCTTTAAGTTTATTACTAATTTTTCTTTCATAAGCAATTAATTTAAACCATAGGGGGCTAATCTCAACCTCCTGTTCTAGCAATTTATTAGTAATTTTGTTAAAACTATCACCTTTAGCAATCTCTATGACCCGAGGGTACTCTAAAACTACAGCTTCTGTAATTACCTGTTGATATACATTCCACACCGCTACAAAAGATGCACTTATCAACAACAAAACAATAAATCCCAGTCTAAACCACATGAATAGCCTCTTGTTTTAATATTAGGTATGAAGACTGTAATTTTTTGGTCACTCCCCCTATTTCAAATCGTTTACTTTCTATTTTTTTAATCGGCCAAATATCAATTATTGAATTTGTTACAAATAATTCATCTGCTATCAGCACCTCATTTTTACTGATTTTTTTTTCCACAACCTCAATATTATGATCCCTAGCTAAACTTATTATGATTTTTTTTAAAACACCTTCTACTCCACACAAATCAAGAATAGGTGTCATTAATATATTATCTTTGATAAGAAAAAAATTGCTCATGGTTCCCTCAATGATATTTTCATTCAAATCCAACATGAGTCCTTCCTGAATATCTAATGTTTCCCATTCTGCTCTAGCCATCACTTGCTCAAGACGATTCAAATGTTTAATACCCGTCAGCATGGGGTTTAAACCTAATCGGACATTACAAAAACATGCAGAAATACCACTTTGAAAATAATTTTCAGGATAAACAGGAAAAGGATGTAAAGAAAAAAGACGAGTCGGTGAAATTTTTTCAGGTTGGCGATATCCACGCCCACCCAATCCTCGTGTGACAATCAGCTTTAATACAGCACAATCTACACCCTTAGCAAGTTGAAAAGCTTCTGTTTGAAGAAGATGATTATCTGGAGGAGGAATCAGCAGTTTTTTGCAATCTGTGATTAAGCGCTGAAGATGCAGATCAAGAAAAAGAGGAATACCGTTTTCAACGCTAATTGTTTCAAATAGCCCATCACCATATTGAAACCCTCTATCAGAAAAATCTAATGTTTGTTTGTTTTCACCATTAAGCAGGTACATCAGCAAACACTATTATTTCTATTCGTAGTGCTTAAACACTAATGATCCATTAGTTCCGCCAAAGCCAAAAGAATTAGAAATGGCAATATCCATTTTCATCTCTCTCGCTGTATGAGGCACATAATCCAAGTCGCATTCAGGGTCTGGTGTGTCTAAGTTAATAGTGGGAGGAGCAATTTGGTGCTTTAAAGCTAATGCTGAAAAAACAGCCTCAACACCACCTGCAGCACCTAGTAAATGTCCAATCATGGATTTTGTTGAGCTGACCGCAACTTTATAAGCATGATCACCTAATGCAGATTTCATTGCCTGTGTTTCACACACATCACCTGCGGGTGTAGATGTACCATGGGCATTAATGTAATCTACTTGATCAGCATTCAATTTTGCATCACGCAAGGCATTTCTTATACATCGAGCAGCACCTTCACCACCAACAGAAGGTGTGGTCATGTGATGAGCATCTCCACTCATACCATAACCGACAACTTCTGCATAAATTTTGGCACCACGTGCTTTTGCATGTTCCAACTCCTCAAGAACAACCACACCTGCACCGTCACTTAATACAAAACCATCTCTATCTTTATCCCAAGGGCGACTGGCATGCTGAGGATCATCATTTCTACGTGATAAGGCTTTTGCAGATGCAAAACCACCCATTGCTGTTGGTGAAGTAGTACATCGTTCGGCTCCACCTGCAACCATCACATCGGCATCACCATATTTGATTAACCGTGAAGCATCGCCAATATTATGCGTACCTGTGGCACAAGCAGTGACAATAGCAAAATTAGGCCCTTTCATGCCATATTTAATCGACAAATTGCCCGAAATCATATTGATGATGTTACCAGGCACAAAGAAAGGGGAAATCCTGCGAGGGCCACTTTTTTTATAGCTTGCATAACATTCTTCAATACCCGTTATACCACCAATACCCGCTCCAATCGCTATACCTATTCGTTCGGCATTTTGCTCCGTCACTTCTATACCAGAATCATCAATCGCCTGACAACCTGCTGCAAGACCGTAATGGATAAACCCATCCATTCTCTTTGCATCTTTGGCGGGAAAATATTCGCTGATATCAAAATCCCTAATGACTCCGCCAAAAGTCGTTGCAAAGAGCGAAATATCAAAGGAATCAATAGTACCTATACCACTTTTACCGTTGATAATACCATTCCAAGTATCTGTAACGTTATTAGCTAAAGGTGTCACTGCACCTAATCCAGTAATTACAACTCGACGTTCACTCAAAGTAATGACCTGTTAGAAACATATGTAAGCAAAAATAGGAGGGATTTCTTAAAATAATCTAAGAAATAGTTCTAGCGGATGAGAGATCACCCACTAGAAATAAATATATTAATCCAAATTAGTATTAATATAATCAATAGCAAGCTGAACAGTCGTTATTTTTTCAGCTTCTTCGTCTGGAATTTCACATTCAAATTCTTCTTCAAGTGCCATAACGAGTTCTACTGTATCAAGAGAATCAGCACCTAAATCATCTACAAAAGATGAATCATTTGCGATGTCATCTTTAACACCCAACTGTTCTGCAACAATCTTTTTTACTCGCTCTTCAATGTTACTCATACTATTTTTCCTCATACAAAGCCAGTGCCCGCTATTGAATACACTAGACTGTATTGCGTTATTAAAATTATTAGAATCCGCCACTGGCTAACCCAGAGACTGGATGGAATTATACTTGAAATCAATACAAAGGCACAACACTATGACATAAACATGCCACCATTGACGTGAATTGTTTCACCTGTTATATAGGAGGCACCTTCAGAAGTTAAAAATGAAACCGCATAGGCAATTTCTTTGGGATCACCTAAACGACCTAACGCGATTGAGCTCATCAATGCATTCTTATGCTCATCAGCCAATTCTTTGGTCATATCCGTATCAATAAAACCGGGAGCTACTGTATTAATAGTAATATTACGAGATCCTACTTCTTTAGCCATTGACTTAGCAAACCCAACCATACCCGCTTTTGATGCCGCATAATTAGTTTGTCCTGCATTACCTGTTGCACCAACGACTGAAGAAATATTGATAATACGCCCTGTTTTAGCTTTCATCATGCCACGCAATACCGCTTTACTCATACGAAAGATAGACCCCAAATTGGTATTGATAATATCATCCCACTCTTCGTCTTTCATTCTCATAAGTAAATTATCGCGGGTAATACCTGCATTATTCACCAGTACAGCAGGTGCAGAAAAATTTTTACCAATTTGTTTAATGACACCTGCAATTGACTCAGCATCAGTAACATTTAACTTCAGCCCCTGACCGTTACTCGATAAATAAGCAGAAACAGAATCGGCCCCACCATCACTGGTGGCTGTTCCAATAACAAAAAAACCATCAGCAACTAATTGTTCTGCAATAGCTCGCCCTATTCCACGACTAGCTCCCGTTACCAAAGCTACCTTCTTATCCATTGACTTGCTCCAACACTTTTTCTAATGTTACTGAATCATACATAGCCTGATGATCCGCACCTTTTACTATACGCTTATTCAAGCCCATCAAAACTTTTCCTGGACCACATTCAACAAAACTTGTCACATTTTGTTCATCCATACGAATGATACTATCAACCCAGCGCACGGGTTTAAACAACTGCTCTTTTAAAGCTATACGTATCTCAGCGGCAGATGTATGTAACAACACATCTGCATTATGAATCAATGCCACTTGTGGCTCACTGATATCTATTTGTTCTAATTTTTCATACAATTTTTCTGCTACAGATTCCATCAATGCACAATGAGAAGGTACACTAACAGGTAGAGGCAATGCTCTTTTTGCACCCGCTTCTTTTGCCGCAGCCATTGCTCTTTCAACAGCTTCAGCATGTCCAGCAATAACCACTTGCCCAGGTGCGTTAAAATTAACAGCAGACACCACCTCATTGCCCGCGCTATCTGCACAAACAGCTATCACTTGCTGGTCGTTCAAACCAATAATAGCAGCCATTGCACCGACACCAGTCGGGACAGCCTGTTGCATCAAACGACCTCTTTCAGCAACTAGTGCAATACCATCTTCAAAACTCATTGATTCGGCACAAACCAAAGCAGAATATTCACCTAAGCTGTGCCCAGCCATCCAAGCAGGTACTATTGCTGACTGATCACTCCAGACGCGCCACATTGCGACTCCAGCGGCTAACATGGCCGGTTGAGTATTATGTGTTTGGTTTAAATCTTGCACTGACCCTTGCTGAATTAATTGCCATAAATCAAAACTCAAAACATCTGAAGCCTGTTCAAACGTCTGCTTGACCACAGAAAATGAATCGGCCAAATCAGCCATCATGCCGATTGCTTGAGACCCTTGCCCAGGAAAAACAAAGGCTAAATTATTTTTTTGCACACTCATAGAATATTTTTATCTAAAAAATCAGATTCAAAAGAGATTCAGGTCTTACTTTTAACGCACCCATTAAATCTTCTTTGCTAATACTTTATTAATGCCGAACCCCAAGTAAATCCTGCGCCAAAGGCTTCTAATAATACAATTTGATCGCGTTTAATTCTGCCGTCTCTTATCGCTTCATTAAAAGCCAATAAAACAGAGGCAGAAGAAGTGTTACCTTGGTTTTCCAAGGTTAAGACCACTTGATCCATTGACATTTTTAACTTTCTTGCGGTCGCCGCAATGATTCGGGTATTTGCCTGATGAGGTACTAGCCAGTCAATATCAGATTTATCCAGATTATTAGTAGCTAAAGTTTCATCCACTATCCTGCCTAAGGTATTCACCGCAACTTTAAACACTTCATTGCCCTTCATGGTAATTACGCCTTTTTCATCTTTAGCAGAAGCAGTAGCAACTTGTGGATTTGGACAATAAAGTAAATCTTCAAAGCCACCATCAGAATGAATATGGGTTGATAAAATACCAGGCTCATCAGTTGACTCCAAAAGCACAGCACCAGCACCGTCACCAAATAAAATACATGTGCCTCTATCAGTCCAATCTATTAAACGGGAACAAATTTCAGAACCTATTATTAAAACTTTATCGGCTGCACCAGTTTTAATATATTGATCAGCAATACTCATCGCAAAAATCGAACCCGAACAAGCCGCCTGTACATCAAATGCTACACATTGCTGGATTTCAAGTCGATGTTGTAATATACATCCTGTACTGGGATAGACTCTGTCAGGTGAACCCGTTGCTACAATAATTAAATCGATTTCACCCGCTTCAATACTCGCCATTTCTATGGCTTGCCTTGCCGCTATCTCCGCCATACTGGCCGCTGTTTCATCCTCTCCAGCAATGCGTCGCGTTTTAATTCCAGTGCGCTCAACAATCCAGCTATCCGAAGTGTCTACCAACTTTGAAATATCTTCATTAGTACGGATTGTTTCGGGTAAATATCCTCCGCTTCCAATGACTCTTGCACAACGCTTCATACACTTTCTCTATTTTCCAAAGTAGCTGCAACTTTAGCATTAATTTTACTGGTCACATCTTTTGTAATTTCTATTTCTGCCAGCTGTATTGCACATTTAAACGCTAATTGATCAGCTCCTCCATGACTTTTAATAACCAGCCCTCTCAAACCAATCAAACTGGCACCATTAAAAACTCGAGGATCAATACTTGCTTTAAAGGCTTTCAAAACAGGCAACGCAATAATGGCTGCAATTTTTGTAAAAATATTTTTCTCAAAAGCTTCTTTCAACTTAGTAACAAACATTTTTGCCGCACCTTCTATAGATTTAAGTGCCACATTACCGACAAAACCATCTGTCACAATTAAATCTACTTTAACGCTACCTGCATTAATTGAATTACCTTCTACATAACCAATATAATTGAGTTCTGAAGCTTCCAACAATACCGAAGCCGCTTTAACTTGCTCATTACCCTTAGTATCTTCTTCACCAATATTCAACAAGCCAATTTTTGGGAACTCCACATTTTCAACTGCTTTAACCACTTCTTCACCCATAATGGCAAATTGATATAAGTGCTCGGCTGTACAGTCAACATTAGCACCTAAATCAAGAATATGAGTATGTCCAAAAGTAGAAGGTAGTGCCGAAATAATGGCAGGACGGTCGATCCCTGGAATCATCTTTAAAACAAAGCGAGCAGTCGCCATCAATGCTCCAGTATTACCAGCACTGACACAGGCATCAGCCTCCCTATCTCGCACTAAATTAATAGCAACACGCATTGAGGAGTCTTTTTTACGTTTTAAAGCGTGTTGTGGTTTTTCGTCCATCTCAACTTGCTGAGATGCATGATGAACAAGAAGTCTATCAGCAAACTCATTTTGATTTTGAACCAACAATTCATTTAAAATTGTCTCGTTGCCAACTAGAATAAGCTTTAACTTGGGATTTGCTTTTAAGCATTCCAAGGATGCAGGAATGGTAACCTCGGGACCAAAATCCCCGCCCATAGCATCAATTGCAATTGTTGAACTCACGCTTTGGATAACTCCGGAATATTAAGAAGAACTGGCCACAAACCTAAGCCAGTTATGCATATAAACCAAATCAAAAACAGATTAATATTTAAACTTAAATACCAATAGTCTAAGAACAATTTAGTCTTCGTCTACAAGAATAACTTGACGACCTTTAAAAACACCTTCAGATGTCATATGATGACGCAAATGTGTTTCACCTGTCATTGGATCCTGAGACAAAGTCTTGCTTGTTAATGAATCATGCGAACGACGCTGACCTCTTCTTGATCGTGTTACTTTGCTTTTTTGTACAGCCATTATTAATCTCCAGTATTTTTAAATTCAGCTAAAACAGAAAACGGGTTGTTAGAATTCAACTGCTCTTTATTGTCATCGTTTATACCTTCTTCATTTTCTTCTACACATTGTTCTTTGTGCCTAGGAAAATCAGGTAATGCCAGCAATAATTCATCTTCTACAAGATCATTCACTGAAATCTTTTCACTTTCCAACATCAATGGCTCACAATCACTCGCCAATCTGTCCGCTTGCTCCAAAGATGTCACCATACCCAATTTAAAATGCTTATTAATTGGTAATTCAACTTGCTCTAAACAAGCCTGACATTGCAATATTAAATTTGCTTTTATTTGCCCCGTAAGAGTAGGTACCCTTCCTTCCTTATCGAAAGAAAAATCAATATCTACCAGCCCAAAGTCATTTACAAGAACATCAGATAAACGAGTCAACTCACTGATTTTAATTGACCCGACAAGTTTCTTTCCTCTTTCAGAAAAACTCAATGGATCAAGAAGAACAGGTAATCGATCTAACATAACTGTGCAATTTTAATTGTATAAACTACTTTCGTCAATAGCCGTTTGCCATAGAAAACAGGGCAATCGGGCTTTGGCTCTGAAAACAGGATCCACTTCAGACGATTTACAATTGGACTCATTAAAGCAAAGGCAATCAAGGGTGTTTCAAAAAAATGAGGCAAATGAACAAGAAAATGAGAGCAGCTCTGGATTATTTAAAGATTACAAATAACAAAGCAAAGCCTTGTTTAGCTTAGTGCCTAGCCTAAGAACGAATTAATCCTGATCATTTAAAACCTTTCCGCTATCGTGAATAATAGCTTGACTTTGTGGCTTGAATTCCCCATTCTTATCCGCTACTTGGAGTTCCTGTCCTTATATGCTCATCAATAAAAATAATATTTTTGCCAGATTATGGCGACATTTAACCCTAAAACGAAAAAAACAATATTTCTTAACATTGGCATTGGGGCTTATCGCCACCTTTGCTGAAATGATGAGTATAGGCACAATGTTGCCTTTCCTTGCAGTCTTAACTACACCTGAACAGGTCTATTATCACGCTTTGGCACAACCCGTTGTTAAATTTTTAGGCATAACGGAACCAAAGCAGCTACTATTGCCACTTTTGGGTATTTTTGTTACTGCGGTAATAATCTCTGGCGCGGTGCGTTTGTTGCTTGCTTATACGATAATGCGTTTTTCCCATGCAGTATGTGCTGATTTGAGTATTGATATTTACCGACGCACTTTGTATCAGGACTATACCGTACATATCGCACGTAATAGTAGTGAAATTATCGCTGGCATTACCGCTAAAACAAGCGGAATAGTTAATTTTTTATTAGTGCCAATAATGACATTGATTTGTTCCGTTTTTTTATTGCTCGGTATTGGGTCTGCCTTGATGATGATTAATGCCATAGTGGCAACGAGTGCCCTTATTGGATTTGGGATTATTTACTGGGCGATTATGCAACTGACACGAAACCGCATCAAGCAAAACAGTCAGTGCATTGCCAATAATTCAACCCAGTTAATCAAATCTGTGCAAGAAGGATTGGGTGGCATACGCGATGTGCTGATTGATGGTAGTCAAGAATTTTATTGCCAAACCTATCGTCGAGCCGATATTCCACTCAAATTATCACAGGGCAACAATCGCTTTATTGCTCAAGCCCCTCGTTATAGCATAGAAACACTGGGCATGGTGTTGATTGCAGGTTTGGCTTATTTCATGAGTCAGACGGGTGATTTAATTGATTTAATCCCAGTATGTGGCGCACTAGCACTAGGCTCCCAGCGTTTATTGCCTGCATTACAACAAGGTTATACTGCTTTTATAACTATGAGAGGCGAACAACAATCGTCAATGGATGTGTTAAATTTGCTTAGTCAGCCTTTGCCTAATTATGCCAATATTCTCGTTAAACCTATAGCATTTAGTCGAGAAATTCAGTTAAATAACATTTCTTTTCGCTACCGTTCAGATACGCCATTCATTCTTAAAAATATTAACTTGACAATAGCCAAAGGTATGCGCATTGGTGTTATTGGTACAACTGGTAATGGAAAAAGCACTTTACTAGATATTGTGATGGGCTTACTATCGCCAACAGAAGGGAATTTAGCGATTGATGGCAAGAAACTTACTACCCCCAAAGAGTATCGATCTTGGCAAGCACATATTGCCCATGTACCGCAAAATATTTATCTATCCGATTCTACTATCGCGGAAAATATTGCCTTTGGCATATCTAAACAAGATATTAATTTCAGTCAAGTTGAACAAGCGGCTAAGCATGCCCAACTGTTCAATTTAATCCAGCAATGGGCTGATAAATACAACACCAAAGTCGGCGAACATGGCATACAACTTTCAGGCGGGCAACGCCAACGCATTGGTATTGCCCGCGCGTTATACAAAAAGGCGAATGTGTTGGTTTTTGATGAGGCCACCAGTGCATTGGATAATGATACTGAGGCTCAAGTAATGAATGCAATTGATGATCTGGACAGTCAACTAACCATTCTTATTATTGCACACCGATTGACTACGTTAAAAAATTGCGACCAAATCATTGAGGTTAGCAATAGAGGTATAGCAATAAAGGCATTTTGAGACAGGGAAACATTATATTTCTCATCAGTGTTCCCATTAAAACATAGCTTACAATGAAACACCCAGTAAACCAGATCTCTAAAGCCCAGCAAGAGTGGTTTCTTCGTATTTTACAAAATATGCAACCAGCTTCAAAAAAAGAAGGGTTTAAAAACATGGCAATTAAATGATAGACTCTAAAGGGTACCGGTCTAATGTCGGCATTATCCTTTGTAATGACGAGGGTCGTGTTTTTTGGGCTAAACGTAAAAGCGTTAACTCGTGGCAATTTCCACAAGGTGGAATTGATTGCAATGAGGATCCAGAAACTGCAATGTATCGTGAATTATGGGAAGAAACAGGCCTCAAAACTGAGCATGTTCAGTTGCTAGGCCGCAGTCGTTATTGGCTACGCTATAAATTACCAGAAAAATATATTCGCAAAAAATCTTTACCTCTCTGTATAGGTCAAAAACAGATTTGGTTCATTTTGCGTCTAGTCAGTGATGAAAAACATGTGCGCTTTGATTGCGGTAAAAAACAAGAATTTGATGGCTGGAAGTGGGTTGATTTTTGGCATCCACTCAAGGATATCATTTACTTTAAACGAAAGGTTTACAAAAAAGCCATGACAGAATTAGGTGCTATCATCGTCCCTGACGCTATTCCTGTGAGTGCCAAAGGCTTTCTTACAAAACCCAAAGACAATAGCTAAGAGTCAATCGTCGTTTAATTTTATACCCATTAAGCTTTCTTCTCGTTTGTATTCTGTGTTGCTCTGCGTTTTAGGGTGCGAAGCCTTTTCACAGGTATAAACTACAGTAATAGCCCCTTAACTGTTAACAAAAAAGAACTACTCAGCGTACTCTGTAACTGCTTGGATTGCCCTCTGTTCTGTTCAAGATAAAGGCGTTCAAGAGCAAGGCGAAAGCGCGGAGTTTACAGGTGTAAATGCACACTTTCAACGCAGCTATTAGACAAAATAGAGGGTAAGCTGAGTAGTTACACAAAAAATATGTAAAATCAATAGCTTGCGCCATAAGCTGGTTTTTTTAGCTTGAGGAGTCTGTAGCGATATCCAACACTATTTTCCCCACTGTATGCCCCTGCTCTATTAATGCATGAGCTTGTGTAATTTTCTGCATAGAAAACCGCTCCGAAACATGTACTTTTAAAAGCCCCTGCTCAACCCATGGAACACATTGTTTAAGAATATTAATATGTTTATCTCGTTCGCCATCCAGACCTTTTAGTAATGGTGTTAACATCAACTCAAAACCGATTAACAAATTTCTTATTCTGGCTTCTTGTAGGTTCTGTTCACTGGGATCTAATAATGTGATCAGACGACCAAAATAACGCGTTGCTAATATACTTTGGCTAAAAACCTCTCCCCCTACGGTGTCAAAAACCAAATCCGCACCTTTTTCAGCGGTTAAATGGTCAAGCACTTCTACAAAGTCATTTTGACTATAAATGATACTATGATCAGCACCCAGTGATTTTGCAAACGATGCTTTCTCATTTGAACTTACGGTGACAATAACTTTCGCACCCTTTAATTTTGCTAACTGGATAGCAATATGTCCGACACCACCAGCACCTGCATGAATCAGTACTGTTTCTCCTGGTTGAAGGCTTCCTTTAACAAATAATGCATTCCATGCAGTAATTAAAACTAGGGGCATGGCTGCTGCTTCAAAAAAGCGGATGTTTTTAGGTTTTAAGGCCAGCCAGCGACCATCTATCACAGTATATTGCGCATAATTTCCTGGTTCTTTACCTAATCCACCATGGCAAAACCAGACTTCATCGCCTATGTTAAATTCGGATATTGCATCACCTGTTTCAACTATCTCGCCTGCGCCATCACAACCCAATATAACGGGTAATGGTTCTGCATAAAATAGTCCATTTCTGCGTACTTTCGTATCAATAGGGTTAATGCCCGCCGCTTTTATTTTAATTTTAACTTCAGTTGCTTGTTTTATTTTTGGTTCTGCAATCTCTGCGATCTGTAATACATCAGATGAACCTTTATCTGTCATTAATATTGCTTTCATTATTCCCCCATTGTTTACCAAAATCTTGATAATGACTGCTGTTAATCAATTTTATATCGCCTAATTTATCTACGCTATATAGATCAGGAAAATTATAGCCATTAAAGCGGCTTGCTTTAACTAAACTATAAGCACCCACATTGGCAAATACTAGGCGATCACCCACTTCGGGTATAGTATCAAATCTATATTCACCAAATAAATCACCACCCAAACAACTTGATCCTGCTAATAAACAAGGATACTGCCCCTCATTATTATGTTCTAGCAAATCAGGTTTTCTCTGGTATTCAAAAACTTCGGGATTATGATTAACTGAAGTATCTAAAACACACACTTGCAGGTCATCACTATCAAAGCAATCAATAATTGTGCTGACGATAAAGCCAGCATTACCTACTAATGCTTTCCCAGGCTCAATAAACACCTCAAGTTTATACTCAATAATCAACTGTTGAATCAAATCAATTAAAGTTTGATGATTGTTAATTTGATGATAAAGATAACCGCCACCTAGATTAATCCATTTAAAATCAGATAAATTAAATCGTAGAACTTTTTTAAGATGTGCAACAGTTTCATCTAAGGAGAGATAATCTGTACGGGAAAATACATTATGAAAATGTAAGCCTTCAATGTTATCTGGTACAGTTTTAAGCGAAGATATTTGAATCCCTAATTTTGAATTTGGACGACAAGGGTCATAACGTAGATCATTGGCAAAAGAACGCCCTGGATTCAATCGCAAACCCAATGAGCTATGTCCTGCTGTATTTGTTAAACGCTGATACTGGTTAATTGAGTTAAAACTGATATGAGAACACAGTTGAGAGATTTCTAGAAACTCTTCATCCCTTAAGCCAGGTGTGGTGATGTGAATACTACGTTCATCCCCTGCTATTTCCTTAGCTAAACGCGCTTCAAATAAAGAACTGACCGAAAAGCCATCCAGATAACCTTTAGTTAAATTCATGAACCATACTAAGGGTAATGCCTTAACAGAATATAAAACCTTGCAAGCGGCTTGCTGCTTTATTGTTTTCAGTTCTGTTAAATTAGCAAGTAATTGATCCTCATCCAAAACAAATGCGGGGGTCGAAGGCAAATTAGCTTTTAGTTGTTTAATATCCATTCTCTACACAGCGATAACAGTTAAGTTCTGAAATGACTTTGTCCATCCTAACGTCATGATCTTCCATAAGCACTTTTTCAACTATTTGAGACTCAAAATAGATAGCTATGAGTAAGGTATCGTCCCTGACTTCTTGCAATAAGCGGTCATAAGTACCGAAGTTGCAACGCCTAAGATGGAAAAAAGACCCACAAGACGGATGCGTTATTTGTTGCGAGTTGCCTTATACCATTTTCAAGAATAAATGGTATCAATAGCCATGAAAAATTATAGTGCAGCTATAATGGCATCACCCATTTCGACTGTACCCGCTTTAGAGGCTGGGTTTAGATCAGGAGTAACAAACTCTGCCTCTTCAACCACCTTTTCTACCGCTGCTTTGATTCTACTGGCCGCCTCTGTTTCACCCAAGTGATTTAACATCATCACAGCTGCCATAATAACAGCGGTTGGGTTAGCAATATTTTTACCTGCAATATCAGGGGCACTACCATGAACCGCTTCAAACAATGCTGCATCTTCACCGATATTAGCACCGGGAATCAAACCTAAACCGCCCACCAGACCTGCGGTTAAATCAGATAAAATATCACCAAACATATTAGTGGTAACAATGACATCAAATTGACTATGATCCATAATTAAATGCATACAGGCTGCATCAACAATTTTTTCATCAAATTCAATTTCAGGATATTTTTTAGCCACTTCCCTGGCAGTATCTAAAAACAAGCCTGATGTATATTTTAAAATATTCGCTTTATGACAAGCCGTTACTTTTTTTCGACCGTTTTCAATAGCATATTTAAAGGCATACTCCACAATGCGCTCAGAGCCTTCTTTAGTAATCACTGCCAAACTTTCTGCCACATCTTTTTGTCGGGTTAAATAATGCTCAAGCCCTAAATACAAGCCTTCAGTATTCTCCCTCACCACCACAATATCAACACATTCAAAACGGCTTTGTGCGCCTTTCCAGGTTTTTGCAGGTCTGATATTGGCATATAAATCATATTTTTGACGCAAAGCCACGTTAATACTTCTGAATCCACCACCGACAGGTGTTGTTAATGGCCCTTTAAATGCGATTCTGTTTTTATCAATAGATTTTAATGTTACATCAGGAATCGGTGTTCCATGTTTATCAAAAGCTGCCATACCTGCATCAGCTTCCTCCCAATTAATTTTCACCCCAGTCGCATCAATAATTTTGACAGCCACCTCCATAATAGAAGGCCCAATACCATCACCTTTTATTAATGTAACATTATGCATTTTCTAGTTCTCCAAATTAATTAGGCTACAAATAATACACATTTTAACTATTTTTTGCTGGATACAGTGTAATCATAGGAATAAATATTCTATAATTGCGGGTTGGTACTTTAAAGATAGAGAAAAACATGGAACAACCTTACATTCTACACTTGCTAACCACCGCAAAAAACTTGAGTCCATTTGATGTCAATATGGCTGTTGATGCTGGCTGGGTTTCAGCCATACCCTATATCAACGTTGAACCGAGTGAAACGAAAGGTTTGGTTCAAGATGTTATCTTTTCTCGTAGTCCAAAAGGCTTGCAAAAAACAGGCATATTTATTGGTGGTAGAGATACCAAACAAGCTATGGATATGCTTAAAACAGCAAAAAACACCATGCTTCCTCCCTTTGAAGTTTCTGTTTTTGCAGACCCTAGTGGTGCCTTTACTACCGCAGCGAGCATGGTAACCGCCGTAGAAAAAGAACTAAAAGATAAATTCAATACAACGCTTAAAGGTAAAAACCTGCTAGCATTGGGAGGCACGGGTCCGGTAGGTCAAGCAGCCAGCGTTCTAGCTGCGCAAGTGGGTGCTAATGTAAAAATTATTGGTAGACAATTAGATAAAGCAGAACGAATTGCTGAACTGTGTAACGATGAATTTGCTGATGGACAAATTGCCATTAAAACAGCCACAAATAATGATATAGCGGAATTAATTAAAACAGCCGATGTGGTTTTTTCAACAGGTGCTGCTGGTATCGAATTACTCAACAGTGAGCACATAGCCTCGGCCTCACAACTTAAAGTGGTGGCCGATGTTAATGCTATTCCACCTTCAGGTGTTGCGGGTCTTGACCCTTTTGATAATGGCAAGAAATTTGCCAATAGTCCAAGTGGTGCTGTAGGTGTCGGTGCATTGGCTATCGGTAACATTAAATATCAAACACAAAATCGTTTATTGAAAAATATGATCGATAGTGACAAACCCCTTTACTTACATTTTGAACATGCCTTCGAAGTCGCTCGTGAAATAGTAAAATCAGCTAAATAAGGAATATACAATGATCAAGCGCAGTATTCTTCACATGTTTGACCCCATGCCAAACAATAGTCCATTTGATATCAACATGGCATTGGATCAAAACTTTGATATATTAATGCCTTATAGCAACGTAAAGTTAGACAGTGTTCATGCCCTCACCCAAGATACCATTTTTTCGCGTAGCCCTGCTGGTATTAAACGCACGGGTATTTTTATCGGTGGTAGAGATATTGGCTTGGCAATGGATATGATGAATAGTGCTAAACAAGCCATGGTTCCACCTTTTGAGGTATCAGTCCTAGCTGATCCAAGCGGTGCCTTTACAACGGCAGCAGCATTGGTTGCCAGCGTAGAAAAAGAACTAAAAGAAAAGCATAATAAAAAACTAAAAGATTGTAAAGCAGCCGTATTTGGTGGTACCGGTCCAGTTGGTATTGCTACAGGCGTTATTGCTTCACTGGCAGGTACAGATACACAGTTAGTCGATCATATCTCATACGATGCAGCTAATGATGCCGCTAAAGAATATAATCGTCGCTGTAAATGTACTTTATCAGGTGCTTTAGCAGGTTCTGATGAAGAAAAAATAGCTTTATTAGAAGATGTGGACATCATTTTCTGTGCTGCTAAAGCAAGTATTCAAGTGATCAGCACAGAAGTGCTTGGTCAAGCCAAACAACTTAAAGTAGCAGGTGATGTTAACGCTGTCCCCCCATCAGGTATTGAAGGGATCGCTACAAAAGATTCAGGAACACCATTAAAAGGTTCAAAAGGTGCATTAGGAATAGGTGCACTAGCCGTTGGTAATATTAAATACAAAGTACAGCACAAATTATTAAAGCGTATTTTGGAGACAGACAAACCTGTATATCTTGACTTTAGAGAAGCTTTTATTGAAGCTCAGCAACTCGTATAATTCTTTTACCCAATCTTTTGATGCTTAGCTGGATTCAGAGCTTATGCTTATTATACAAACTCAGGCTACCCCGCTTGCACAGGATTTTTTATTCAATCGAGAATTAGCCATAGACCCCATATTGTCTACCCCCTTTTATAAGCCATTCAATAAATCCTTTTTGATATCATCACCATTTTCCAATCCTACTGAGATTCTAACTAAACTATCTTTTATGCCTACTTCGGCTCTAACTTCTGGAGGCAGTCGCCCATGTGTTGTTGTAGACGGATGCGTAATAGTCGACTTAACATCGCCTAAATTTGCAGTAATTGAAAGCATTTTAGTCGCATCTATTAATTTCCATGCTGCTTCTTTGCCTCCTTTTAACTCAAAACTCACTACACCACCATAGTGGCTTTGTTGTTGCTTTGCCAACTTATGCTGAGCATGGGATTTTAAGCCAGGATAATGCATCTTTGCGATAGCAGGCTGTAACTCCAACCATTTAGCTAATTCAAAAGCACTGTCGCAATGCGCTTTCATCCTGACAGCTAAAGTCTCTAAACCTGATAAAAACACCCAAGCATTAAAAGGACTCATGGTTGCACCCCCTGTTCGCAAATAAGGGTATATATTATTTTCTATGATTTCATCACTAGCAATAACGGCTCCCCCTACACAGCGACCTTGACCATCAATATATTTGGTTGCTGAATGAACAATAATATCTGCACCTAACTCCAGCGGTTTTTGTAAAACTGGAGTACAAAACACATTATCGACTACTAACAAACAACCGTGTTTATGCGCTATATCTGCAATAAGCTGAATATCTGCTATTTCAATCAACGGATTAGACGGAGTTTCCAAAAATAAAAACCGCGTATTTGGTTTTATTGCTGCTTCCCACTCTGAAGGTTCTGTGAGTTTAACAAAATCAGCTTCAACACCAAATTTAGCAAAATAATTCTGAAACAATAACACGGTATTTCCAAATACACTACGAGACGAAACCACATGATCACCTGACTTAAGCAAGCCCATACCTACTGCCATAATGGCAGCCATTCCCGATGAAAAAGCCAGACAACGTTCTCCTTTTTCCATCAAAGCTAATCGTTTCTGAAATGCATCAACCGTAGGGTTAGTAAAACGCGAATAAATATTACCCGCTTGTTTTCCAGTAAACCTTAAGGCTGCCTCTTCTGCACTTTTAAAAACATAGCTGGATGTTGCAAAAATAGGCATGCTATGTTCATCTTCATGCGTACGATTATGCCCTGCCCGTATTGCTTGTGTTTCTAGTGAATAGTCTTTCCAATTAAAATCTGCCATATTCTTGCAAAAAATTAATCCGCGTTTTGTATATCAATAATAAAATTATCCGCATTACACTCAGCTTGTGCATCATCATTTCTTAATTTATTAATACGTTCCAGATAAGCATCATCTATATCGCCTGTAATGTAATCTCGGCTAAAACAAGAGGTATCAAAATGTTTGATTTTAGAGTTTCCTTTTTGTACTGCATCAATCAAGTCTTCCAAGTCTTGATAAAATATTTTGTCGGCACCAATGGCAACCCCCACCTCTTCATCCGTCCGATTATGCGCAATTAATTCCTCAACTGCTGGCATATCAATGCCATAGACATTGGGATATCTAACTGGTGGTGCTGCGGATGCAAAATAGACTTTCTTAGCACCCGCATCTCTTGCCATTTGAATTATTTGCTCAGAAGTTGTGCCTCTCACAATTGAATCATCAACCAATAATACATTCTTTCCCTCAAACTCTAGGTCAATTGCATTGAGTTTTTGTTTGACTGATTTTTTACGCATTTGCTGACCTGGCATAATAAAAGTTCGACCGATATACCGGTTTTTCATAAAACCTTCTCTAAACTTTACTTTCAGCCTAAAAGCCATCTGTAATGCAGAGATTCGGCTGGTATCAGGAATAGGAATCACTACATCAATATCATTATCAGGCCATTCACGTAAAATTTTATCGGCTAATTTCTCGCCCATTCTTAAACGTGCTTTATAAACAGAAATATCATCAATAGTTGAATCAGGTCTGGCAAAATAGACGTATTCAAAAATACAGGGACAATGATTCACAAACTCAGCACATTGCTTAGTATGCAAACCACCTTTAGCTTCAATAAATACTGCTTCTCCAGGATCTATATCTCTAATTAAATCAAAATCTAATCCATTCAGTGCTACATTTTCAGAAGCCACCATGTAATCAGAGCCTTGTGCTGTTTTTCTCTCACCAAAAACCAGAGGTCTAATGCCATTTGGATCACGAAATGCCAGTACGCCAAAACCAGCAATCATAACAACGACAGCGTAAGCACCCCGACAGCGCTTATGTACTGCGGATACCGCACGAAACACATCATCAACATCCAGTCGTAGCTTACCTAATTGCTGTAATTCATGCGCAAAAATATTCAATAAAATTTCAGAATCAGAATCGGTATTAAGATGTCTCTGGTCTTCTAAAAAAAGCTGTTTTTTTAAGGCTTCCATATTGGTTAAATTACCATTATGGGCTAAAGTCAATCCAAAAGGAGAGTTCACATAAAAGGGTTGTGCCTCTGCTGAACTTGAACAACCAGCAGTGGGGTATCTGACATGAGCTATTCCCATATTCCCTCTCAGTTTCACCATTTGATCGGCTGAGAATACATCACGTGTTAAGCCATTATCCTTACGCAGATAAAAACGACCTTTCTCACAAGTTACAATACCTGCTGCATCTTGTCCGCGATGTTGTAGCACTGTCAGTGCATCATAAAGCTCTTGATTAACATTTTGATGAGATACAATGCCAGCAATACCACACATATTTATAAACCTGTATTAAATGAAAACTAGTACTTTATATACCTCGCCAAACCTGACGGAATATGTTCGCGTAGCCAAACGGCTAATGATTGAAACGGGGGAATTAAATCAGATTCTTTCCACCAAGAATCTTCTGGTAAAGGCGTAAGTCCTGCCAGCATAACAACAACAGAGACAACAACTAATCCACGTGCTATACCAAAAATCATGCCGGCAAATCGGTCAGACCCTGTTAATCCTGTTTTTTTGACCAGCTCTCCTAATAAATAACTAATCATTGCGCCTATAATCAGGGTTAGAATAAATAATATAGCAAATGCAGCAGCAATTCTGGCCGAGGGATAAGTAATAAACTGCTCAAGAAAAACTGAAAATTCTCTGCTAAATGTTAATCCCACCCATATTGCTATCATCCAAATAATGAGTGAAAAAGCTTCTTTAATAAACCCACGTAATAACCCGATTATCGAAGAAATCAGCACTAAACCTATAATAGTATAATCAATCCAGATCATTTTAATTTAGCCTCTATTATCAATATTTTTGCAAAAAATTACGTAAACTACTCAGCTTACCCTCTATTTTATCCAATAGCCGCGTTGAAAGTGCTCATTTACGCCTGTAAACTCCGCGCTTTCGCCTTGCTCTTGAACAAAATAGAGGGCAATCTGAGTAGTTACAAAATTACCAAAAAAATCTACTCAATCCTCTGAAAGAGCTAAGATACCTTTAATTCCATTGATCTTATCCACTTTTGCTTTGATCGATTCCGCTCTTTTTTTATCCAGTTCTGGCCCTACTCTGACTCTATATAAAAGCCCTTCCTCAGTCGATACCTGGGTTACAACAACTGGAAAACCTTGTTTTATAATTGTATTTTTTAGTGTCTGGGCATTACTTTCTTGCCCAAAAATACCTACTTGAATAAACCAACTCTGCTTTTTTGAAGCATGTTGAACTGCTGGGACAGGGGCAGGTACTCTTATTTTAATGGCTACTGGATCTGGTAATGCAATAACATCTTCAATACTGTCAGGCAGAGAAGTTGAAGCATAAGCTTGAACAGGCGCATCTGGAATTTTTAATGACCTTATATTTTCACCATCATCATCGATCGGCTCGTCAAAAAGCATAGGTACAAATATTGCTGCTAATGCAGTGATGACCACAGTACCTACTAAGCGTTGTTTTAAATCCTGATCCATCTGTTACCTCACTATTTTCCAAATTCAGTCAATATCCTATTGACGAAGCTCTAAAAACTCTGAAACCAAAAAGAAAGAACCAAAAACGAGTATTAAGTCGCCGAGCTTAGCATTAGTCTTTGCTGCATTATAAGCTGCCGCCGTATCATTACCATCTAAAGTAACATTTTTAATACCACATTGGGTGAAACACTGCTGAATAACTGATTCACTGACGGCTCTTGAAATACTAAGAGAGGCAAAATACCAATGACTGATAACCGGCTTAATTATATCTATAACAGCGACAATATCCTTATCTTTCATCATAGAAAATACCGCATGAATATTTTTGCCTGAAAAAGCATCGTTGATATAATTGAATAAAGCCGTGACTGCTTGAGGATTATGAGCAACATCTAATAAAATAGGCACATCATCTTCAATCAATTGAAACCGCCCTTTTAGCTGGACAGTTTTAAGACCTTTTCTAATAGAATATTCACTGACAGGCATTAGACTTTGCATTTGTGTAATAGCCATAATCACCGTTGCCGCATTACCATACTGATGTTTTCCTTTTAAGGCAGGTGCAGGAAAGAAATGGTATTGCAAAGACTTGTTTTTTAAACAACCACTCCAATCCCAGCAACCATTTTCATTCACTTGATAACTAAATTCTTGATTGATACAAAATAAGGGGGTGTTTACTTCATTTGCACAATTGAGCAAAGAACAAGGTGGATCCATGTCACCGATAATTGCAGGTACATCTGTTCGAAAAATACCTGCTTTTTCATAAGCAATCGCTTCACGGGTCTCCCCTAACCAATCAATATGATCTATACATACACTGGTAATCAAAGAAACATCAGAATCAATAATGTTGACGGCATCAAGACGCCCGCCCAAACCCACTTCAAGTATTTGCAAATCCAAATTTGAATGAGAGAAAACATCAAGTGCGGCTAAGGTTCCAAATTCAAAATAACTAAGAGATACCTCATCACGAACAGCATCAATTCTTTCAAAAGCATCACAAATTTCCGTGTCAGAAACAGACTGCCCATCAATTCTAATTCTTTCGTTGTATCTTAGAATATGAGGTGAAGTATAGCTGCCTACTCTATAGCCTTGGGCACGATAAATTTCTTCTAAGAAAGCAATACATGAGCCTTTCCCATTTGTCCCAGCAACAATAATAGTAGGCGGTTTTAAAGCGTCGCCCTGAAGTGCGTTAAAAACATGGGTTGCTCTTTCCAAACCTAAATCAATGGAACGGGGGTGAAAGCCTTCCTGCCAACTTAACCAATCTTTAAGCGAATCAAAACGCGCCATTTTACTGATTTATTACTCGCTTATTGACCGTCTATATTCTCAGTTTCTATATCTGATTGAATCATCTCAACAGTCTCTGGTTCGGCTTCTCTTTTTTTATAATTTGCAGCCATCAACATAGATAAAATACTGCTTATTTTCTCTCTCATTTCACGGCGATCAATAATCATATCAATAGCACCATGCTCTTGCAGAAATTCACTTCTTTGAAAACCTTCAGGTAACTTCTCTCTTACTGTTTGCTCTATAACGCGAGGCCCTGCAAAACCAATTAATGCTTTCGGCTCAGCGACATTAATATCACCTAACATCGCCAAACTTGCAGAGACACCACCCATCGTTGGATCAGTCATATATGAGATATAAGGGATACATGCTTCTGATAATTGAGTTAAAGCTGCACTGGTTTTAGTCATTTGAAATAAAGAGAACAAAGACTCTTGCATTCTGGCACCGCCACTGGCAGTAAATACAATAAACGGCACACCCAATTCCAGACTTTTATTAACACCACGGACAAAACGCTCACCTACCACTGAACCCATTGATCCACCCATAAAACCAAAGTCAAAAGCTGTGGCCACAATACCTTGTCCCTTTAAAGTACCTTGCATAACCACCAATGCATCATTCTCCTGGCTAGATTTTTGCGCTTGCGTCAATCTATCTTTATATTTTTTACTATCTTTAAACTTCAAAGGGTCATTGGCTTTTAAACCCAAACCTAACTCAATACGGCCATCAGCATCCAAAAACATATTCAAGCGATTTCTTGCTGAAATCCGCATATGATGATCACATTTGGGGCAAACACTAAAATTCTTTTCTAATTCTGCGTTATACAAAATTGCATCACAACTGGGACATTTGTTCCATAAGCCTTCTGGAACAGAACCTTTATTAGATACATCTGTTCTAATCGTTGCTGGGATTAATTTTTTAAACCAATTCATCGCTATATACTCCGAACTTAACTATCCATTGCCTGACGCATGGATTTTGTTAATGCAATAATTTCTGCTTTTACTTTTTCTACGTTATCCAGATTTTCTTCAATTTTTTTAATAAATGCACTTCCTACCACAACACCATCAGCTAATGCTGAAATGGTTTTTGCTGTTTCAGCATCTTTAATACCAAAACCAACACCTATCGGTAAATCTGTATTTTCTCTAATTTCAGCCAGTTTACGCTTAACATCTTCCATATCCAAATGACCCGCTCCAGTAACGCCTTTTAAAGAAACATAGTATAGATAGCCACTACCGACCGCATCTATTTTCCTTATTCTTTCGGGTGGACTGTTTGGTGCTAATAAAAAAATCGGGTCAATATTTCTAGCTTTTAGTAAAGCAACACATTCTTCAGCCTCTTCTGGCGGTAAATCAACGGTTAACACCCCATCCACTTCAGCACGTTGTGCTGTATTGGCGAAAGCCTCATAGCCCATAATTTCAATAGGGTTCAAATAGCCCATTAAGACAATCGGTGTTAATTGATCTTTTTTTCTAAATTCTGTTACCAGTGCCAATACACTAGACATCCCCATATTATGTTCTAAAGCACGCTCACTTGCTCGCTGAATCACAGGACCATCAGCCATGGGATCTGAAAATGGCACCCCAACTTCAATAACATCTGCTCCTGCTGCAACCAAGGCATGTAGCATAGGTACAGTAAAATCAGGGTTTGGATCACCTGCGGTGATAAAAGGGATGAGTGCTTTGCGACCGGATTCAGCCAGTGCTTCAAAACGCGTTTTTAAACGACTCATATCTGAATTCCCTCACGTTCCGCCATGGTATGCATGTCTTTGTCACCACGTCCAGATAAGCTAACAATGATAGTTTTATCATGACTCATAGTCGGTGCCAATTTCATGGTGTAAGCTAAAGCATGACTCGATTCCAATGCAGGAATAATGCCTTCCAATTTAGTCAAGGCATGAAAACCCTCTAATGCTTCATTATCATTAATATTAACGTAATCTACTCGCCCAATATCTTTTAACCAGGAATGCTCAGGCCCTACGCCAGGATAGTCAAGACCCGCAGAAATTGAATGGGTTTCAATGATTCCACCATCATCATTCGCCATCAAATAAGTTCGGTTACCATGTAATACACCTGGTCTACCTGCACATAAAGGTGCCGAATGTCTTCCTGTTTCAACACCATCTCCAGCTGCTTCAACACCATATATTTTGACAGAACTATCATCAATAAAAGGATGAAACAAACCAATAGCATTTGAACCACCACCCACGCAAGCTACTAATGCATCAGGCAGTTTCCCTGTCAGCTCCTGGCATTGCTGTTTAGCTTCACGCCCAATAATGGTTTGAAAATCTCTGACCATAGCTGGATAAGGATGCGGTCCGGCAACGGTACCAATAATATAGAAGGTGTCATCAATATTAGTAACCCAATCCCTCATCGCTTCGTTTAATGCATCTTTCAAAGTACGAGAACCCGATTCAACAGGAATCACTGTAGCACCCAATAATTTCATCCGATACACATTGAGTTTTTGCCGTTTCACATCAACAGCACCCATATAGACCACACATTCCAAACCCAGTCTTGCCGCGACTGTCGCCGTTGCCACACCATGTTGCCCTGCCCCCGTCTCGGCAATAATACGTGTTTTACCCATACGCTTTGCCAGCAAAGCCTGTCCCACCGTATTATTAACTTTATGGGCACCGGTATGATTCAAATCTTCACGTTTTAAATATATCTGGGCACCACCTAGTCCCTTGCTCCATCGTTGCGCATGATAAAGCGGTGAAGGACGACCCACATAATGCTTTAAATCATCATCCAGCTCTGCCATAAAACCAGGATCTTTCAGGTAACGCTGGTACGCTTCATTTAATTCTGTAATAGCAGGCATTAATGTTTCTGCGACAAAAACCCCACCATAAGGTCCAAAATGACCTCTTTCATCAGGCATGTTATACATGTCAGTCATGTTAATTGTTCACCTTAATTATCGCCTTCCTTTACCTGTTGAATAAATGCAGCCATTTTTGCTACATCCTTAATACCCTTCTCAGTCTCAACTCCACTACTAACATCTAATGCGTAAGGCCTAACTGATTGTACTGCCAGTCTTGCATTATCCGCATGCAAACCTCCCGCCAAAACAATCGGTAAAGCACACTGCTTTGGAATTAAATCCCAGTCAAATTGGTGCCCACTGCCACCTTTAATTCCTGGCTGATATGTATCTAATAATAACGCAGAAGCATCATTATATTGTTCTGCTATTTGCAATACATCCATCTGTTTCGTCATTTTAATCGCTTTCAGATAAGGCTTGTTATAAATGTTACATTGGTTTGCTGGCTCGTCGCCATGAAACTGAATAACATCTATTGCCAGCTTATTTAATACTTGCTTTATTTGAGATTCTTGCCCATCAACAAATAATGCAACGACAGAGACAAATGCAGGTAATGCATTAACAATATTTCTCGCGTGTTCAATGCTGATAGAGCGGGGGCTAGGTGGATAAAAAACCAAACCAATCGCATCTACACCCAGTTTTGCAGCAGCCACTGCATCTTCTACCCGAGTAAAACCACAAATTTTAATGCGAGTACGCATAAGTCCTCTCTAAAAACAAGCTTGCTAGAATAACATAGAATAAGGCTTAGGCGAATTCAACCCATAAGTGCAACGCTTTCATTTAAAAAATAGCCCTTGCCAGTCATCTGTGCAAAAACCTCAGATGAGGTTTTCCACCCCAAACATTTCCTAGGTCAATTATTCATTAAATCTGTGGCTACTTACTTAAACCCTCAGTCTTTAGCTTTTATAAAAAGTAGCTACTCAGGGTACTTCGTAACTGCTTAGACTGCCCTCTATTTTGTTGAAGAGCAAGGAGAAAGCGCGGAGTTTACAGGTGTAAATGAGTACTTTCAACGCGGTGAAACCTGGCAACTACCCACTCCCCGTAGAAAATAGGTAAAAAAGCCTTGACAGTTTTTTTGGCTAAAAAATTTGTATTTTTTGCAAGCCTATAAAATTTAGCCATAAGGACTACTGATGACATGCCAGAACTGTTAATCAATTAGTCTGACGGTTTTGTCTTAAAAAGTTGTTTTTTTGACCTGAGTAACACAGGCTGTCGAAAAAACCAATGATATGATAGCTTTACTGTAGCAAATTATATCCTTTGTTAATGGCGAGCTTAGACAAAACCACAGTAAGAAATGAAGTCAGCCAATTGAAGGATGAATCAGCACTCGGGCATCACGGTTTCTATTCTCGGACGGGCCTCCTAGGTTGACTAAAAAGCTAGAAATTTTATTGGCAATATGATTTTTTTCAGTTTATATTCTCGCTTTTCTTTCTAACCAGAGAGAGGTCGCTAGTTCGTGTGCTTGTTGTTGTGAGTCTACTTTATTAATTAACTGAAGAGCGATAGCTGTTGTTCCGATAATTGTTGCTTCTGCAAATTCATTATTAATTTTACCTTGCCATAAATCAGCCAGCTGCTGTGGCTCCATGTTATCTGACTTAACATGACGACGGGCAAAAAGTGCAGGCCATTGTTCATCAGATAATTGACTATTTTTTACTGTTTGAACTAGGCAATCCATGTCAGGGTTTCGTTCAGTTTCACCACCTTCACCTTTAATGACAGCCATACTCGTTTGATTCAATAGCAGTGCTGCATTTTGGTGTACTTGTCGGTAACTGGGGTGAAAAATCCCTTGGATAGTATGTGTTGCATCTAATGGGTTAAGCAGCCTGACTAAAGTGTGTACTGGAGAGCGTAAGCCCATCAGAGGACGCAGGTTAATCATATCGTACAAGGGTGGACAAATATGTTGCAAAGAAAGATAACTGAAGTTATTTTCTTGTATTTGTATGATGGACTCATCTATATTGTTTGCACACTGATAGCCTAGGTATTTTAAAATGTTATGGGTATAAATTCGGCCTTCAGTATGCCCACCAGCACCGTGCATAAAAACACGGACACCATTTTCTGCTAATAAAAAAGTGGATAATAAAAACCAAGGTAAATGGCGACGCTTCCCAGCATAGGAAGACCAGTCGAGATCAACGTCTATTTGTTGGGTGGGGCTGATAAATGATTCTCGTGCAGCCTGTACAAATCCTGCTAGCTCTTCTGCCGTTTCTTCTTTAACTCGCATTAACATTAAAAATGCACCGAGCTGAATGGCTTCGACTTTGTTGTCAAGAATCATGCTCATGGCTCGATAAGCTTCATCTTGAGTGAGAGGGCGTGAACCTTTTTTGCCTTTTCCTAAAATTTTAATAAATTCAGCAAAGGGGTGTTCGGTGCTCATGACAAAGAAAGCGGAAAATAATGATCTACTAACAGGGCAGCAAACAGAATCATAAGATAGTTAATAGAAAAGAAAAAAGTCTTCATGGCTAATTTATCATCATCATTACGCATCATCTGAATGGCATAATAAATAAATGCAAAGCCGAGTAATAATGCAGTGCTTAAGTAAATCAAATTACTCATTCCTGTCAAGTAGGGTAGTAAGGTGACAATGAGTAATAATACGGTATATAGCAATATTTGCAGACGGGTAAATTTAGCACCATGTGTTACTGGTAACATGGGGATTTGTGCTTTAGCGTATTCTTCACGTTTGGCAACAGCAAGTGCCCAAAAATGTGGGGGAGTCCAGACGAAAATGATTAGAAAAAGTAATAAAGAATAGGGGTGCGCTTCACCGCTAATGGCACACCAGCCAAGAACAGGAGGAGCTGCTCCTGCAGCACCGCCTATGACAATGTTCTGTGGTGTCATATGCTTGAGGTACAGAGTATATATAACAGCATAGCCAATCAGTGAAAGGAAAGTTAGAACAGCAGTTAATGTGTTTACCAAGAAGATGAGAATCAACATGGCCAGCACGCCTAAAGTCGCTGCAAAAAGCAGAACATTTTTAGAATTAAGATCTCCAGTAGGTAGTGGGCGGTTCTGTGTTCTGACCATTTCCGCATCTGCTTTTTGATCAATAAAATGATTGATTGCAGCGGCAGATGAAGAAGCCAGACCGATACCTATGATACCGTATATGAAACTATCTATGGGTGGCCAGCCAGGAACAGCGAGTAACATTCCAACAATAGCAGTAAAGATAATGAGCACGACCACTTTAGGCTTGCATAACGCTAGATAATTTTTCCAGGAAAGCGTGTTGATTTCGTTTGTCATTATTTATACTGAGTTTTGAGCACCAACTGATTTTAACCTGAACCCGTGACTTTAATGTGGATTCAGTTTTAAGCTGATCAATATACCATCTTGCTTTGTTCTTTGGTGGCTGATTGTTCAAACAATTAACTGTATTTTTTCTCAAAAGCTGAAATAAAAGAAGGAAGATCCTCAAAGGGTAGATGGTTAATACCTGCGGCTGCCATTCTACCTCCGCCTGTAGGAAATGATGCGCATAGTTCATCGGCTCCTGTTTTATTATTTAATGGTGCACGTACACTGACTTGATAAGCATTTTGGTCATTAAAGCTGACTACAGCATGGGCGTAATCAGGGTTGTTGCTAGCAAGTTCATTACCGAATACACCGCTGACCCTTTTGGCCCATATTTCATCAGTTAGGATAAAAACAGCGACTTTATCAGTTTTATATTCAGCTTTAATATCTTTTACTGCGGCCATATCATCACTATATCCGCTTAATAATTTTTCATAGACTTTTGAATTATCAGTCATAAAATCAAATGGGGAATGATACGGTTGTAATTCATGATAAAGCAGGTCGGGTGCAAAATGTAAATCAGCAATACTACTGCCGTAACTATTATAGTTAATACATATGCCGAGTGTTTTTAGTTGTTGTAGCTGATTTTTAGATAAAGATAAAGGATATGCCACTTGTTTTGCACTATCAAATAAATTATCCCCAAAGGCCGCTGTAACCGCCCATCCTCTATATTTTCCTTGTAGATAATCATTAATCAACAAACTGGTGCAGGTATTGGCATCGGTGTTAATCAGGGTATGTAAATTTTTATGTTCAGGTATTTCACCCGCCTGGTGATGATCCACATAAAATATTTTTGCGCCCTGTTCAAGTAGGTGATTAACTGAAGCCTCGTTTTTAGCAAATGATATATCAAGCACGGTGATTTTATCGCCATGTTGTACTTTTACTTCATTGAGTAATTGGATATCTCTCTTAACCCCCGTTACTAATTGTGATTTTAAGGGTTTAGCTAAACGTAATTGGATTAATGCACAAATGCCATCGGCATCACCGTTAAAAACATCTATTTGCATGCGTCAAATTCCTTATGGTATGAGTCAAGACGATTGACTTCATTTTTAGCACCTAAGATAACAGGCACACGTTGATGAATTTCTTTAGGGGCAATATCCAGCATGCGTTCACGTCCAGTGGAGCAGAGTCCGCCAGCTTGTTCTACTATAAAAGCGATGGGATTGGCTTCATACATAAGACGTAATCGACCTTCTTTAGTGGGGTCTTTTAAGTCATAAGGGTAGATAAAAATACCGCCACGGGTTAATACTCTATAAACCTCAGCAACTAATGAAGCAATCCAGCGCATATTAAAATCTTTACCACGGATACCATCGCTACCTTCAATACACTCTGCAATATATTGTTGCACAGGTGCTTCCCAGAAGCGTTGGTTAGACATATTAATAGCAAATTCCTGGGTATCTTGAGGAATTTTCATCTCGGAATGGGTCAGATAAAACTCACCAATTTCCTGATCAAGGGTAAAGCCATTAACACCTTGGCCTGTTGTCAGAACCAGCATGGTTGACGGACCATAAAGTACAAACCCCGCACAGGCTTGTTTGCCTCCTTTTTGCAAGAAATCCTGGTGGCTTGGTTTAATTCCTTGTTCACAACAGAGAATTGAAAATATAGTACCTACGGTGAGATTGACATCAATATTGGAGGAGCCATCTAAAGGGTCGAATAATACAAGGTATTTTCCTCGGGGATAAATGTTCGGTATATCCATCGGTTCATCTTCTTCTTCTGATACCATGCCGGCTAAATGTCCAGTCCAGTTAAGGGCATCAAACATATAATCGTTACTGATGATGTCCAGTCTTTTTTGTACTTCTCCCTGTATATTTTCAGAACCAGAATTACCCCAGGTACCAATTAAATCACCTTGGTTAGCTAAGTGAGATATTTGTTTGCAAGCGGTAGCAATATCATTTAACAAAAATGATAAGTCTTCATTGACTAATGATGATTGTCGATGTTGCTCAGTAATAAATTGAGATAAGCTGATTTTATGACTTGAATTCAGGTGCATAGAATTATCTCAAATTTAAATAAATTGATTTGCAGCGAAGGCGTTGAATGTTAATGACAGGCTAACTTGTATTTTTTCTTAGCTAAGGCACAACGAAAAGAACATAGCAGGCTATGTGACCGAAAATGGATAAAAAGACCAGCAAGACGGTGGGTTATTTGTTGCGAGTTGGCTTAATTAAGCCAACCTAGACTAACATACTCTTTAATAGACTATTCGACGGTTTTCCGTTTGTTTCTTGTGGAAGAGGAGGTCACTCGTTTTTTTCTTTTTGCTTTTTTAATTAAAGTTTTATCCATCGATGTGATATTCAGTTGCTGGCCGGCTACTCTTACTTTTTTTAATTCCTGAAACAGCTCTTTTGGCATACCCGCAGGTAATTCAACAGTACTGTAGTTTTCTTCAATTCTAATACGAGCAATATGATCGCCATCAATACCAGTTTCATTAGCAATAGCACCGACAATATTACCAGGTTTAACGCCATGACTATTACCTACTTCAATGCGATACAATTCCATTTTAATATCGGAATGAGCATCTCTATTACGTTTAGGTCTGCGTTCTCGCTCTCCTCGTCGAGCAGAGCGATCATTGCGGTCGTGACGCTCAGGTCGTTCTTTGCGTGATCTTTTGGGGATTTCTTTCAGTATTAAAGGTGTGTCACCCTGGGAAATTTTAGCTAATGCTGCGGCAATATCAACAGCAGGCACATCATGTTCTGACTGGTATTGCTCAATGATCTGAGTGAAGAAACTTAACTCATCAGTTGATAAAGTATCAGTAATACGTTGTTTAAAGCGTGAAATACGTGCGTTATTGATATATTCAGTTGAAGGCAACTGCATTTCCTCAACCTTCTTTTTTGTTGCGCGTTCTATGTTACCTAGCAAACGCCTTTCTCTGGGAGAGACAAATAAGATAGCATCACCGCTACGTCCTGCACGACCTGTTCTACCAATTCGGTGAATATAGGATTCGGTATCATAAGGGATGTCGTAATTAACAACATGAGTAATGCGGTCTACATCCAAGCCTCTGGCTGCCACATCGGTAGCTATTAGAATATCTAGTTTGCCCTGTTTTAAATGATTAATTGCACGTTCTCTTAATTGCTGAGACATATCGCCATTAATCGCAGAGGCGGAGTGTCCTCTGGCTTCTAGTTTTTCGGCTAGCTCAATAGTGGCTGTTTTGGTGCGTACAAAAATAATCATGCCGTCAAAATTTTCAGCCTCCAATATGCGAGTTAAGGCATCCAGTTTATGTACTCCACTCACCAACCAGTAGCGTTGGCGAATATTATCTGCTGTAGCGGTTTTTACTTTAATGGTGATTTGCTCAGGATTGTGCAGGTATTTTTGTGCTATTTTGCGAATAACAGTGGGCATGGTCGCAGAAAAAAGAGCAATCTGTTTTTGCTGAGGTAATTGTTCAAGCACCCATTCCACATCATCAATAAAGCCCATACGTAGCATTTCATCGGCTTCATCCAAAACTAAGGTGGTTAACTGGTTCAGCCTTAAGGTGCCTTTGCGCATATGATCCATCACCCGCCCTGGTGTTCCCACAATAACGTGAACACCACGTCTAAGCTGTTTTAATTGAATGCCATAATCTTGTCCGCCGTAGATGGGTAGGACATGAAAACCTTTAATTTGAGATGCATAACCTTGAAAGGCTTCCGCAACTTGTATCGCTAATTCACGTGTTGGTGCCAGTACCAGTACTTGAGGGTCTTTTTTAGTTAAATCTATGTTGGATAAAATAGGTAAGGCAAAAGCTGCTGTTTTCCCTGTTCCTGTTTGTGCCTGACCTAATACATCTCTACCTTCCAGCATAAAAGGAATGATTTGAGCCTGTATAGGGGAAGGCGTTTCATAGCCAGCATTTTCAATCGCCTTTAATACAGGGCCAGCTAAAGCTAAATCATTAAAAGATAGAGCATTGGAAGGGTTTTTGGACATTTATAAATATACCTATTTGGAATGCGACCTTAAAAAACCGCAAAAAACAACAACTGATTATTGTATAACAATTATTTAATTATGGCACTGTTTAAGAATATTAAAAACCAGAGGTTAATCTATAGTTTTTATGATTGAATTCACTATACTGAAATTTCCAATCAAGAAAATAAAGAGATCAAGGGGTTTAGGTTTTTTAAACCC
Source organism: Methylococcales symbiont of Hymedesmia sp. n. MRB-2018 (assembly GCA_003666385.1). GTDB lineage: Bacteria > Pseudomonadota > Gammaproteobacteria > Methylococcales > Methylomonadaceae > QPIN01. The sequence continues at coordinate 18,028 of QPIN01000061.1, read as the reverse complement.
AAACAGCGATTGCAATTAAATCTGATTAAAACTGCCCCTGTTTTCTGCATGGAAAAAACAGAAAAACATTTGGTTTTCATTATTTACTTAAGCAACATTATTGATTTGGTTTTTTCTTTTAGCACTTATTCTCATGACTATAACGCCTGCATCAGCGACTGGGAGTTCGCTGGATGGCTTTGTGAGCTGTTTTTATAAAATTTGTAACTACTCAGCGTACTCCGTAACTGCTTAGATTGCCCTCTAACCCTAATTATTCTATAAAACTCCACTCTAACACTGGAATTACAACCATCATTACCGACTCTTGCTGAAATTCTTGAGCGTAAGATTTTGCTAATTCCTTGAGTGTCAAAAGATCCTTTTTTTCGACTATAAATGTTGCAATTTTAGAGCGTTCTGGCTTTCCTTTATAAAACCCTGTTGAATCTACAATATTGTATCCTTTAAATGCTTGTGAAATCTGTTCGTTTTGAAACATTTCCCAATCATATAAGGAAACAGCACCACCATTCGGAAGGGATAATCCAAAAAATAACCTCACTCTATATATTTCATTAACTATTTTTTGTTTACCAGTAATATCGCCAGTAAACAATTGATATTCCATGTATTTACCGTTATAGGCTGATTCTTTGGTAGTTGTGCAACCAGACATCAATACGGCAATTCCAACTAGAAACAAAATTTTCATCATCACAATTATTCTTCTTGGCTTTCACCAACTGCGATACAACTTAGTATATCTGGCACAAAAGCACCATAACTTGAATCGCCTTTTTCTAAAATTACCCTTAATACGATAATTAAAAACAACACTGCTTGGGGTGAAAAATTAGCATGAAAAATTGACTTTTAACCACAGTCACTTGTTAGCAATTTTAATGTGTACCAACTAATAAACCATTAATACTTAGATCTTCATCTTCATCTGGCCAGTGAACCCCTTCACCATCGCCTAAAAGTACCCAATTTTCCAGTTGTTCTTTTTTTGCTTGAGCTAAACGTGGGAACCAAATTAAAGGTGCCGATATGGTTCGACCATCAACTAATTCTACAATTAACGAAGCATCAGTGCATTTTATACTCTGTGCTTGAGGATGAAGCTCAACTGCTAAAGTATTCATTCCACGTCTCCAAGAATAGTTCTTTATTTTCTAAAACCAGTGTCTCTAACTTTCTTAGTTCTTTGGAGGAAAACCTAGTTGAACTTGCTAGTATTACTGGACGTAACCAAAACTTAGCCAACATATTATCTCTTTGAATATGGATATGTGCAGGCTCACCATTCTCATTACTATAAAAGAAAAATCTAAATGATCCAATTGTTAATACTAAAGTTTCGGAGTTCATTTTACTCGTAAACTTAATCATAATGCGCCAATTTATAAAGCCTCAAGCCTGAGAGTCTTGAGGTCAAGTTGAAGGACTTGCACAAAAAAGCATTGTATGTGTATTTCAATGGTTTCCAGAACCAAAGAAACTGCATCACCTAATATCGTTTTTAAAACATCCAAAGCCCCAGTAATAATTGCACGGAACACTTGCCATAGTTTAGCGGAAAAGCTTATATTGGCACTGTTATGACAAAGGTTCTGGCGGACTTGAGCTGTGTTTTTACAGCCCTGCGTTTGTTTAGCAATGACCAGTAGACAAAACCGTATCGCAGTCAAATGTATTGATGCAATATAGGCGGCATAGTGATTACTTTGTTCTTTCAATAAACCTAGATGTTGTTTGGCTTCTTTAAAATACACTTCAATGACCCAGCGCATAGCATAAAGCTCCAGAATTTCTGCTGCTGCCAGCCCCGTATCGGTACATAAAAAGACAGCCCAGTCGTGCTTTCCTGTTTGGGCTTTGGTTTCTTTATCTGCTCCTCGAACAAATAATAAGCAAATTTGGATCCATTGCGCATCGTCTTTAGGGGTTTGTGCTAGATTAAGCTCTACATCAACCACTTTAGCTTGGTATTTCTGACCGGGTATCTTTTGCCATTGTTTACGAACACTTTGTTGATAAAGTGCTTTAATATTCCTGTCGCTGTGAATGATTTTGTCATCAATAGTCTCGCTGACTCGATATTTCAGCTTACTTTTCTTCATTCTGAGAATGGCAGTTAATGCTGTTTCCTGACAAAGACGAATCATGGCTTTACTACCAAACCAAGCATCTGCTAACAAATAGTGGCCTTCAATACCCGCTCGTAAAGCTCGGCGTATCATACTGGCAACCATGCCTGGTTTTGTCTGCTGGACAGCAACACGATGACGTTTGGCTACGGTGTTGCGTCCATCGTGAAAGAGCTTGGCTAATCCCTGAACTTTTGTTTGGCTGGTAAATAATTCATTGTCTAAAGGAACAAATCCATATTCACAGCTTAAACCCAATGTGAGAACTTGTTGTCCCATCATATGCCGTCCCGTAGTGTGATCAAAGTGACTGGAAATGCCAGGCATTTTTTTACCAAACCTTTGAACAACCGAATCATCGACTACAAAGGCTTTCTTTATGCCTGTCTGAAATATTCTGACCGTTTTATAAGCAATAAGCTCATGACACTTTCGCCAGTTTAGGTCTTCTCGGTTCATGGTGTCATAAAGCACATCTTTACCCATGCTTTGTAGGCTGTCGCGGGCAAACATGCCTATCGGGAATCCTTTTTTAACCATAACCAAAGGGATAAGGTAAAAATCACTTCACCTATTGGCAGACCTGAACGTTTATTGAATCCTGCTCGGCGTAGAATTGATTTCATCCCCACTTGTTTCCAGAGTGTGGCAAAAACATTATCAATCAGAACGCCACTTTCTTGCAGAAGGTCAACTGTTAAAGCGGGTAATGCAGGCTGTTTTGAGGTATGATTCATCGGTGTCCTATTAGAGTTAGGGTTTAATTTCAAGTCAACCTATATTATACTCTTTTAGGGCACTATTTTATTTAATAATCAATGGCTTATTTGTTTATTTGAACTCCGAAACTTTAGTTAATATTATAGGCATTTGATGATTTTAGCTTTTACTAAAAAATATTGCCGACTTTTTTATATTGCTAACGCTAAAATTCAGTGGCTGCGTTAGCGGTCGGCTGGAACGTTAGCTTTGTTCTTTATTAAGAAGGTAAAACCGATAACAAGTGAGAGCGTAACATAATTCATTAAAGTAATAACTCGAACGCTCATCAGGGACTCAGAGTCCGTATAACGTGGTGAAACTATACACTTATATATCATGATGGGCTGTGCTAGTGTTTATCTGTCTATACAAAATACAGGTGGTTGCTTTATAGTAATCTAATATGCAACTACCTATTCTTGATCCATCTAATCCCAATCAAGATTTTCCAGCCATTGAAACTGCGCTTAAAGACCCTGATGGATTATTAGCTGCTGGTGGTTGTCTTTCCTCACAACGGCTTATCAACGCTTATCAACTTGGCATCTTTCCTTGGTATAGCCCAGAAGAACCCATATTATGGTGGGCTCCAAACCCTCGCTTGGTTTTATTTCCAGACAAGCTAAGAACCTCGCGCAGCCTTAAAAAAACCATTCGCAAAGAACAATTCCGAATTACTTTCGATCAGGCATTTCCCCAAGTCATGCAATATTGTGCTGCTCCCAGAGATAAAGAAACAAGCACATGGATTACTGAAGAAATTTATCAAGCCTATAATCATCTCCATCAACAAGGTATTAGCCACTCTGTGGAGGTCTGGTTTAGCAATGAACTGGTCGGTGGTTTGTACGGTGTAGCTATTGGCCAAGTGTTTTTTGGTGAATCTATGTTTCATAAAAAAACAGATGCATCAAAAGTTGCTTTTTATTATTTGACTATACAGCTTTCACAATGGGGCTATCAATTAATAGATTGTCAGGTACAGAGCAATCATCTCAGTAGTTTAGGAGCCCAAGAAATTGATCGTAAAGAGTTTAGCAGTTTATTAAAACGCCATTGTTGTCTACAACCTCACGACAAAGCCTGGCAAACAAAATGATTTCTATTCCTTTATTTTTAACCCCCGAAAGTTCATGTAACTACTTGGATAAGCGAAATTCACAATCAGCCTTTGTTCATCCTTCTTTCCATTTAAACACAGCGATATATAGCCAATTAATAGAACAAGGTTTTAGACGGAGTGGTAATGAAGTTTACAGACCACACTGCATAAACTGTTCAGAGTGTATTGCAAGTCGTTTATTGGTAGAACAATTTATTCTCAGTAGAAATCAAAAACGCTGCCTTAAAAAGAACCAGCAAACTACAGTCATTGTAAAACCTGCGCAATTTGAACAAGCCCATTACCATATGTATATGCGCTACCAGCAACATAAACATCAACAAGGCGGTATGGCTAACTCCACGGAAGAAGAATATATTAACTTCTTTGGCAGCCATTGGTGCCATACTTTATTTATTGAGTTCTCCATAGACAATGAACTGGCAGCGATTGCCATTGTTGATTTACTGGATAATGCTCTATCCGCAGTCTACACATTTTTTGAACCTAAATTTTCATTCTATAGCCTAGGTACTTATGCTGTTTTATGGCAACAAAACCATGCAAAAGCTTTAAAACTTGATTATCTGTATCTTGGTTTTTGGATTAAACACTGTCAAAAAATGTCTTATAAAACCCAGTATCAACCAATACAAGGCTATATCAATAATTCATGGCAAACTATAGTTTCTTGAATTCGCCTGCCTTATGCTGATTTAAAATCAAAATAATAGAGTTAATAGCTTATCTAAATTATAATTCCAACTGCTTTTAAGCCCGATTGCCCTGACTTTGTGCTAAACATTACTTGAGTGGATTAAAATATTACAGTATAGTTATCAACTATGAATATTTTTTCTAACAGGGCGCAGCATTCACTTCCCAGACCAAATCTTGGTCAAACTTCTGTGCGTGTCATTTTATTATCCTCTCTGAGTTTGATTTTAAGATTATTGCCCTAGCGGCATAAATTTTTGATCTTCTTAAAAAATAAATCCCTTTTCCCCGTTTCAACAAAGATGTTGAACATATTTCATGAATGGAGTTGTCATGAAAGATAAACTAATAATATTTGATACTACTTTGCGTGATGGCGAACAAAGTCCTGGTGCGTCGATGACGCGAGAGGAAAAAGTCAGAATAGCTAAAGCACTTGAGCGTTTAAAAGTAGATGTGATTGAAGCGGGCTTTCCTATCGCAAGTGTCGGTGATTTTGAAGCCGTTCAAGCTGTCGCTAATGCAGTAAAAGACAGTACAGTATGTGGATTGGCTCGTGCCTTAGATAAAGATATAGATCGAGCAGGGGAAGCACTAAAAGGTGCTAATAGTTGCCGTATTCATACCTTTATAGCGACTTCACCTATCCATATGAAAATGAAACTCAATATGGAACCTGAGCAGGTGATTGAATATGCAGTCAGAGCAGTAAAACGTGGCAGACAATTTACCGATAATGTAGAATTTTCAGCGGAAGATGCAGGGCGTTCAGAGGAAGACTTTTTGTGCCGAATTTTAGAAGCTGTCATTAATGCAGGTGCAACCACACTGAATATACCAGATACTGTAGGTTATAGCGTGCCTCAACAATTCGGAGCCACCATTGCTAATTTAATGCAACGTATTCCAAATTCTGACAAAGCCATTTTTTCAGTTCATTGTCATAATGATTTGGGTCTGGCTGTGGCTAATTCACTGGCTGCGGTAATAAATGGTGCTAGACAAGTTGAATGTACCATTAATGGTTTAGGCGAACGAGCGGGAAATGCCTCTTTAGAAGAAATTGTTATGGCTGTGCGCACTCGCCATGACGTGTTTGACTGTGAAGCTGGACTAAATACTGGTGAAATTTTAGCCTGTTCCAAACTGGTTTCATCCATTACGGGTTTTCCTGTTCAACCAAATAAAGCGATTGTGGGGGCGAATGCCTTTGCCCATGAAGCTGGAATTCATCAGGATGGCGTTCTAAAAAATCCTGAAACCTATGAGATTATGAAGGCAGAGGATGTGGGCTGGTCTGCTAATAGAATAGTTTTAGGTAAACATTCGGGGAGAAATGCATTTAAAAGCCGAATGACTGAATTGGGGCATGGGTTCAACACGGAGCAAGAGTTGAATGATGCTTTTTTTCGATTTAAACAGTTGGTTGATAAGAAGCATGAAATTGTCGATGAAGATTTACAAGCATTGATTTCAGAGGTCAATTCTGATGCTGAAGAAGAACGTATTAAGCTCATTGCTTTAAAAGTGTGCTCTGAAACAGGAGAAATGCCTAATTCAACAGTGACGCTTTGTATTGATAATGAAGAAGTTACAGGAAGTTCGATAGGCAGTGGTGCCGTTGATGCTAGCTTAAAAGCCATTGAAAGTTTGGTTAAATCAGAAGCTACATTAGAACTATATTCAGTGAATAGTATTTCTAGTGGTACTGATGCACAAGGTGAGGTGACTGTTCGTCTGGAAAAAACCAGACGTATTGTCAATGGACAAGGTGCAGACACCGATATTGTAATTGCATCTGCTAAAGCCTACATTAATGCCGTTAGTAAATTGCAAGCCTTGGAATTGAAGAAGCACCCTCAAAAGGGCAATGTTTAAATCAACTATTGGTCAATAGCATTGATTAAAAATGGATAATGCAACTCGGTTACAATATTTGCAGACTATGGGAATTGATGTCTGGGTTTCTAGAAATAGTAAGCAAGCCGATGTTGCATTATCAATTAATGAGAATGCGTGGTCTATTTTAGAAAAGCAGGTAATAGATTGTATAAAATGTGAACTCTGTAATACTAGAACCCAAACCGTTTTCGGGACTGGCAATATTAATGCAGAATGGATGTTTATTGGTGAAGCACCAGGGCAACAAGAAGATTTGGCAGGACAGCCTTTTGTTGGGCAAACAGGAAAGTTATTGACTGAAATGATTCAGGCAATTGGGTTAACAAGAGAATCTGTGTATATTGCCAATATCCTTAAATGTAGACCGCCGAATAGCAGAGATCCTAAAGTCGAAGAGATAAACAGTTGTAATCAATATATTCAGCGGCAGATTGAATGGGTCAAACCTAAAATTATTGTTGCTGTTGGACGAGTGGCTGCTCAAGCCTTACTGAAGACTAATGAGCCATTATCAAAACTCAGAGGCATTGCTCATCAAATAAATGATGTTCCGCTAGTTGTAGTGTATCATCCCGCTTATTTATTACGATCTTTGCTGGAAAAACGTAAGGCATGGCAAGATTTACTGCTAGCGAATGAAGTATATCAAAAAGTAAAAACATTATGAATATATGGAAAATATTGGATACCGTTAAAGATTTTGTCGTTTATGATGCCGATAAAGAATTTTATGCAAAAGTTTTCCCTGATTCAGTTGATAGAAAAGATTTAATGCGGTTACGCAGAATGCGTCTGCAAGATTTGTCTGCGATAGATAAAATTGAAAGTAAAAATTACAATTTTCCCTGGAGTGAGCAGATATTTAAAGATTGTTTGAGTGCTGATAATTATAGTTGTTGGATTTGCGAAGAAATGGATGTCATTGTGGGTTACAGTATTGTCTCTATGGCCGTGGGTGAAGCGCATATCATGAATATTTGCGTAGATCCTGATGTGCAAAAGCAAGGCGTAGGTGCTAAATTATTAGAAAACATGATTGACCGTGCCAGAAAAAAAGCGGAAAGAATATTCCTCGAAGTCAGACCGTCAAATGAAACCGCTATTTCGCTTTATAACAAAAGAGGTTTTAACGAAATTGGTGTGCGTAAAGGTTATTATCCTGCTGTAGATGGTGTTAGAGAAGATGCGGTTATGCTGGCATTAGATTTAAGCACTCTATTTACTGAAGCTGCAACAGATGCACCTAAAATTGATGAGGTTTCAGTTGATGAGTCCTAGGCTTTAGGTACACTCTTTGTCTATATCTCAGCACAAAATTTTTGGCTCTATGTTGAATAGATTGAGAAATTTAATAGTTTCAGGAAGTTATTAATCCTTAGTCTTTAGTCTTTTTCTATAGATAATTAAAGCAGATATGCGTTGATCAATGGCTTTCAACATATTTTGATATTTAACACTATAGATAGATTCAAAATCACGTTTAAAATCCTTTTCACTCAAGTTTTCTGGTAAATCCCTGACATCGGGCATGAATGCACTATAGTCTTTGATTTTACTCATCGCCAATTGTAATCGTCTTGCCTTGTTTTTTGATCTTGTAGCGGCCATTTTGCCAAAATACAGTCCAGCTTTATTGCTTGCCAGGTCAATAAAACTAAAACCACTGCCTTGTTTTGCGTCATTGAGTTCTTTTTCCTGACCAAGAATAGTGGCTAATGCTTTACCGCCCGTTGCAGCTAAAACGGCAGAAGCTATAAAATGTTTTGCCATATCCGTTCTTTTATATAAAGAAGCTGGATATTGTTGATTTGTAGCTGGACTAATATCAAAAGGTAAATAGCTTTCTATTTCATGTTTATTAACATAGGTACTGACGGCAATTAAAACAGCACGATTTTCTGCTTTTGCTGTTTTACCTGTTGAACGCTTATATGCAGATTCAAATAAGGGTTGTAATAAGTCACTCAGCGATAACCGCCATTTAGGATCATGTTTAGCAATAATTTGGCTGATGAGTTGTTGGTAAAAAAGAACAGATTGATAATTGTTCTTTTCCAGATTGAGTCTTAACGCTAAATTTAAATCAGGGGATGGGTTATAAGTAATAGCTAAACCATCGATATTAATTTGTATGTTTTTGATATGTTTTACCGCAAGAATATAATAATCTTTTAAAGGTGTGTATTTAATAATGCTTTCAATGATTAAACCTGCGAATTCATCAGCAATGATTATTTTTCCTATTTGCAATGTATGGATGTCTGGATAGCCCTGCTGTTTAGCCAGCTTAAAGCCAATATTTACATAGTTTCCAAAATTATTGTCCTTTAATGGGATGGATAGGGTAAAAGCGAGTTGTTGATCGGTAATAGTGATTTTAGATGCACAGGAAATGTATTGATTTAATAAGTAGCTGGAAGTGATGTTCAGGTCATTTTCACTGAGATGTATGGTATTTCTGGTTTTAGAAAGAGGATCACTAACGATACTTTTAGCACGTTGGAGTTCGACTTGAGTTAATGGCCAAATGCTTTTTGTTGTTGCTTTATTATCCAGTGTAAATAGCAGGATAATAGTACAAAATAAAACGGGAATTGCTATAACAAAAAAGATCATCCGTAGTGGTGTAAGGATTAGCAGTATTAACTTTTGCATCAATTTAACTATAAATCAAAGTATATCCCGCATCTTTTAAATAGTGGGCTTCGGATTTAAGATCAGCTTCTGTCAAAGGTGCGTTGTTCAACCAGTCATTATTAAAAGTAAGTGTAATTAAAGTAGCTTGTATTGAAATTTTAAACTTAGGTGCTTCAAGTGTGTGTCGATTTCGATGCAATAAAATAGCAAGACGTAAAATAATGGCCAGATAAGGCGTGTAAACATTCCAAGGTTCAGGTAATTTTTTAAACATTGAGATTGAAAACTTTTTATGCTGAGATAAAACTAGGGTTGCTAATAATTGTTGGTCTTGTCGAGAAAATCCAGCAAAATCACCATTCTCAATGATATAAGCACCATGCTTGTGATATTGACTATGTGCAATATTCCGACCTATCTCGTGCAAGCTGACAGCCCATAATAAAAATTGAGTGATGATCTTGCTGTTTTCAGTACAACAACTACTATCCAGTTGATTAAGCATGTAATTGACTGTTTGTTGTATGCGTTTGCAGTGTTCCTGATCGGTCAGGTAATGTTCGGCTATTGTTTTAACAGTCTGTGAACGAATGTCATCATTATAAATTCGACCTAATAGATCATGAACCAGACCTTCGCGCAATGCACCATCTGATACAGTCATTTGTTCAATGCCGAGTTTTAGAAAAGTCGCATAAATGATAGCCACACCGCCTAAAAAAACAGGGAGGCGTTCATCAGCTAATGCAGGTAGGTTTAAATCATCCACATGCTTACATTTTAAAATATGTGAAACCAGTTTTTCTAAACCTTTTTTGGTAATACCATTTTTACTCCATTTACTAGCCACTAACACTTTATCAATACAACGCAAGCTACCAGAGGCTCCGATGGCTTCATCCCAGTGTCGGATATTATATTGTCGTTGATAAGGTTCTAGTTTTTGCTGTGCATACAAAGTCGCTTTTTTAAAAGATTTTTTACTGATAATTCCATCTTTAAAAAATTTATTGCTGACCGTGACACAGCCCATTCTTAAACTTTCTTTGGTATGGGCTATATCATTGCTACCAATAATATATTCAGTGCTACCACCACCTATATCCATAACGAAGCGAGAGTTGACATTACTGCCTAAGTTGTTGGCAACTCCCTGGTAAATTAAACGGGCTTCTTCAATACCAGCGATGATATCTATGGGATGACCTAATGCTTTTTCTGCTTTACGGATGAATTCTTGAGAGTTTTTTGCAGTACGTAGAGTATTTGTACCCACAATTCTTACACTGCCTGGCGGGAAATTACGAATACGTTGACCAAATCGCTCTAGACATTCCAGCGCTTTAATCTGTGTTTTATTATCCAGTTTTTTATGATCATCCAGTCCAGAAGCAAGACGCACCATTTCTCGTAAACGGTCAATGGTGCGTAGTTTTCCTTTTTCAAGCTTACAAACAATCATATGGAAACTGTTAGAGCCTAAATCTATAGCTGCTACGCTAGTGGGTAATTCTTCTGCCAAGGTTATTTCCTGTTTTTATACCATTATTAATAAATGGCATTAAATCAAATTCTGATAAAATAACGGTCAGTTTAAGCCAGTATGATTGCTTATTTCAAGTGGGTTTTGGGATTAAATAAACAATAATGAAAATCGCAACCTTTAGAAAACATAATTTGTTATTTTGTTAAATACATATTGATATGAATGCATTATCTATCCGAGATCTTAAAAAGACCTATAAGAATGGCCTTGAAGTCCTAAAGGGAATTAATTTGGATGTAGAGAAGGACGACTTTTTTGCTTTGTTGGGTCCTAATGGTGCGGGTAAATCAACAGCTATTGGTATTATTAGTTCTCTGGTTAATAAAACAAGTGGCTCAGTCAAAATATTTGGACATGATTTGCAAAAAGACAATGCTAGGGCAAAAAATTGTATAGGTCTGGTACCGCAGGAAATCAACTTTAATCAGTTCGAAACAGTTAGAAATATTGTACTGAATCAAGCAGGTTATTATGGCATCCCCAGAAAACAGGCAAAAATAAGTACTGAGAAATGCTTAAAGCAAATGTCACTTTGGGATAAAAAGGATACCGTATCGAGACGCTTGTCAGGCGGTATGAAACGGCGAGTCATGATAGCCAGAGCCTTGGTTCATGAACCCAGGTTATTAATTCTGGATGAGCCGACAGCGGGTGTGGATATAGAAATACGGCGTTCTATGTGGGAGATGATGGAACAAATCAATCAACAAGGTACCACCATTATATTAACCACACATTATCTGCAAGAAGCCGAAAGTTTATGTCGTAATATCGCCATTATTAATGAAGGTGTCATTATAGAAAAATCAGGGATGTCTGAATTATTAGCGCGGGTTAACAAAGATCAAATTGTACTGAATCTGGATAGTCCCATTTCAGAAATACCCAGCATAGAAGGATATGAGTTTGCTTTATCAGACAGTAAGTCGTTAAATGTCACGGTGCCCAAAAATAAGAGTTTGAACCCTTTGTTTCAACAACTGACAGAAAAAAATATTAAAGTGCTAAGTCTTAAAAATAAAACCAATCGACTTGAACAGCTATTTATGGACTTAGTTAAAGAACCCCAGATTAACTCATGATTTCGTACCTTATGTTAAGAATTTCCAGCTTCTGTGTTAAAAATTTTCACAATAGTTCGCTATTAGCTGCAATTTTTGCTTTGAATCTAAATATTCAAACGGAGTCTATTTTGCTCAGAATTAATATTAAGGTCCATTAATGAATAATCGCATTGCATTTAAGACCATCGTGTTCAAAGAAATACGTCGATTTTCCCGAATATGGCCACAGACTTTAGTACCCCCAGCGATTACCACTTCACTGTATTTTATGATTTTTGGGCGCTTGATTGGTGACCGTGTGGGTAGTATAGACGGAGTCAGTTACATGCAATATATTGTGCCAGGCATTATATTAATGTCAGTCATTAGTCATTCGTATTCCAATGTAGTTTCCTCATTTTATTCCACTAAATTCCAGCATCATATTGAAGAGTTACTGGTTGCCCCCTTATCTAACTGGGTGATTCTATGGGGCTATGTCTGTGGTGGTATTGCTCGTGGCTTATTGGTTGGTTGTGTGGTCACTCTGATTTCTTTACTCTTTACCGATATTCCAGTGAAACACTATGGTATTGCCGTTGCCATTTATATTTTGACATCAACCCTATTTGCTTTAGCGGGTTTTATCAATGCCATTTTTGCTGATAGTTTTGATGATATTTCTATTATTCCTAACTTTGTGTTAACCCCTTTGAGTTATTTGGGCGGAATTTTTTATTCGGTATCCATGTTGCCTGAGATATGGCAGAAAATTTCATTAGCGAATCCTATTCTCTATTTGATTAATGCTTTTCGATATGGATTAATTGGGGTTACGGATATTGATATACGCATTGCTTTTGCCATGACAGGGGCTTGTATCTTATTTTTAATGTTGTTAAGCCTGTTTTTATTACATAAGGGAATAGGTATTAAAAATTAAGGGTCTAAGTACCTAGGCATAATTAATTTAACATTTTTACGGGTCTTTTTATCCATCTTAGGCGTTGCAACCTAGGGTGTTTATTTATTGCACGTTACCTTATACCATTTATAAAAAATAATTAAATGACGCACTATATTCTTCATCACTAAACAGTATTCAACGATTTAGACTGTTGCTTTTAAGTATATGATAGAATTACTAAATTATAATTTTTGCTTATACAAAGGGTAAATAATGCTAGAGCAATACTGGAAACATGTTGCCGAACGGGCAGTTGAAGGAATCGTTCCTCAACCATTAAATGCTGAACAAGTTGCAGGACTGATTGAGCTAATCAAACAAGCACCTGCAGGTGAAGAAGAATTTTTACTTGATTTACTGGTCAATCGGATTCCAGCAGGTGTGGACGAGGCGGCTTATGTTAAAGCTGGATTTTTGGCTGCTGTTGCAAAAGGTGAGGTTTTATCACCTGTTTTAGATGCAGTAAGAGCGACAGAATTATTAGGAACAATGCTGGGCGGGTACAATGTTGCTCCACTGATAGAGCTACTTGATAACAAGATATTAGCACCCATTGTTGTTAAAGCCCTATCACATACCTTATTGGTTTTTGATGCCTTTCATGATATTAAAGAAAAAGCTAATGCTGGCAATGAATTTGCCCATCAAATCATTAATTCTTGGGCAGCAGCGGAATGGTTTACTAGCAAAGCAGAAGTACCAAAAAAGCTAACTGTTACCGTATTTAAAGTCACGGGAGAAACCAATACCGATGATTTATCGCCAGCACCCGATGCTTGGTCACGTCCTGATATTCCTTTACATGCGAAAGCTATGCTTAAAATTCCTAGAGAAGGGATTACTAATGCAGAGCAACAAATCAAAGATTTAAAAACCAAAGGTTTTCCAGTCGCTTATGTTGGTGATGTGGTCGGTACAGGTTCATCACGTAAATCAGCGACTAATTCAGTATTGTGGCACACTGGAAATGACATTCCATTTGTCCCTAATAAAAGAACAGGTGGGGTTTGTATCGGTGGGAAAATTGCCCCTATTTTCTTTAATACTATGGAAGATTCTGGTGCCTTACCCTTTGAATGTGATGTTGAAAATATGGCAATGGGCGATATCATCGATATTTTTCCCTATCAAGGCGAAGTTAAACGACATAATAGTGAAAAACTTATTTCAACATTTTCTTTAAAAACCAATGTCATTTTGGATGAAGTTCGTGCTGGTGGACGTATTCCTTTAATTATTGGGCGAGGGCTAACGGACAGAGCCAGAGAATCTTTAGGTTTGCAAGCTTCAGATGTTTTCCAAAGACCACAAGATAAAGCGGACAGTGGAAAAGGCTACACATTGGCTCAAAAAATTGTTGGTAAGGCCTGTGGTGTAGCAGGTGTTCGTGCTGATACATATTGTGAACCACAAATGACAACGGTTGGCTCGCAAGATACCACAGGTCCAATGACACGCGATGAATTAAAAGATTTAGCTTGTTTGGGCTTTTCAGCTGATTTGGTGATGCAGTCTTTTTGTCATACAGCCGCTTATCCGAAACCGATAGATGTAGAAATGCAGCATAGCTTACCGGATTTCATCATGAATCGTGGTGGCGTAGTCTTGCGTCCTGGCGATGGCATTATCCATTCTTGGTTAAATAGAATGCTTTTGCCTGATACAGTCGGTACAGGGGGAGATTCACATACCCGTTTTCCTCTGGGTATTTCTTTTCCCTCAGGTTCGGGGTTGGTTGCCTTTGCAGCTGCAACAGGGGTAATGCCTCTGGATATGCCGGAATCTGTATTGGTTAGATTTAAAGGAGAAATGCAGCCTGGAATTACTTTACGTGACCTGGTTAATGCGATCCCTTATGCCGCTACACAAAGAGGTTTGTTAACGGTTGAGAAAAAAGGTAAGAAGAATGTCTTTTCAGGACGGATTTTAGAAATTGAAGGCTTGCCTGATTTAAAAGTAGAACAAGCTTTTGAGTTATCAAATGCATCGGCAGAACGCTCGGCGAGCGGTTGCACTATTCGTTTGAACGAAGCTCTCATTAGAGAATATATTAATTCAAATATCACTCTGTTGAAATGGATGGTAGCAGAAGGCTATGGTGATGCCAGAACCATAAATCGTAGAATTGAACAAATGCAGGAATGGTTAGCCAATCCTGTCTTATTAGAAGCCGATACGGATGCTGAGTATTTTGCAGTGATAGAAATTGATCTCAATGAAATCAAAGAACCTTTAATGGCTTGTCCGAATGATCCAGACGATGTAAAAACCTTGTCAGACCTAGCGGGCATAACTATAGATGAAGTGTTCTTAGGATCATGTATGACTAATATTGGCCATTTCCGTGCAGCCGGTAAATTATTAGAGAAGCAAGACGGTCAGTTACCGACTCAATTATGGGTCTCACCACCGACAAAAATGGATCAGGCACAGTTAGCGGAAGAAGGCTATGTCAGTACTTTTGAAGCATCAGGTGCACGTATGGAAATGCCAGGCTGTTCATTATGTATGGGTAACCAGGCTAGAGTTGCTGACAATGCAACCGTTGTTTCAACCTCTACCCGTAATTTCCCTAACCGACTGGGTAATAATGCCAATGTTTATTTGAGTTCAGCTGAACTCGCTTCAGTTTGTTCTATTTTAGGCAAGATACCTACTTTTTCTGAATACATGGCTTATTTTGAACGGATAGAAGCAACAGCAGATGATATCTATCGCTATTTGAATTTTGACCAAATGAAAGCTTATCAATAAGCAAGTATAAGTAACAGAAATTCAAATTCTATTATCCAATGGAGAAGGTGTTAAGGGTATTTTTTTAAAATATCCTAACCCGATTTCCAGTATGGGTTTTAAAAAAAAGATATTGTTCTTATAGCCTTCTCAATATGGGAGAAAGTCGGGTGGGGGGAATAAACACAATTGTTCTCTTTTCCATGCTCTGCGTAGGAATGCGTATTATGACTCTTTGCGTCTCAGTATGAAAAACGTCCTCCCATGGTTTATCACGATAATAGTGCTTAACCATCAATCAAACCAAAGTTGTTAGACTACTACCCCTTGAATTATATGTAACCATGTTTGATGATTTAACCAAGCCGCTAGCTGATAGAATGCGACCCCAGTCTGTAGAGGACTATATCGGTCAAAAACATATTCTAAAAGCAGGGAAACCACTTTATGAAGCCGTTGTCACAGGGCGATTGCATTCCATGATTTTTTGGGGACCACCAGGCACAGGAAAAACTACCTTGGCAAGAATGATTGCTCATCATTCAAAGGCGGAGTTTATCTCAATTTCAGCTGTATTAGCTGGTGTTAAAGATATTCGTTTGGCTGTTGCTGAGGCTAAAAAGCTTCAATTAGAGCAAAACAAACGCACTATTTTGTTTGTAGACGAAGTACATCGTTTTAATAAATCCCAACAAGATGCTTTTTTACCGCATGTAGAAGATGGCACGGTATGTTTTATCGGTGCCACCACAGAAAACCCCTCATTTGCCCTCAATAACGCACTATTATCTCGTGCCAGAGTCTATGTGCTTAATGCATTAAATCATGACGATTTAATTGAAGTCATTAATAATGCTTTAGTTAATAAAGACAAAGGCTTAGGTGCTATACAAATAAGTATTACTGAAGAATTAAAACAACAGTTTGCTATAGCCGCAGATGGTGATGCCAGAAGGTGTTTGAATTTATTAGAAATTGCTGTAGAACTAGCTACCGCTAAAGAAATTCAGACCATAACCGATAATATAGCTAATGAAGTGCTTTCTGGTGGTGTCAGGCGATTTGATAAACAAGGCGAAGAATTTTATAATCTGATCTCTGCCTTACATAAGTCTGTGAGAGGCAGTTCACCCGATGCCGCACTCTATTGGCTCTGTAGAATGATAGATGGTGGCTGTGATTTAGCTTATTTAGCCAGAAGAGTTGTCAGAATGGCCTCGGAAGATATAGGTAACGCAGACCCCAGAGCCTTAGAAATAACCATAAATGCCTGGGAAGCACAGGAACGGCTAGGCAGTCCAGAAGGTGAGCTGGCATTAGCGCAAGCAGTAGTATATATGGCCTGTGCTCCAAAAAGTAATGCCCTGTATATGGCCTATAATGAAGCCATGAGAGATGTCAAACAAAACGGCAGTTTAGGCGTACCGATTCATTTAAGAAATGCGCCGACAAAATTAATGAAGGATTTGGCTTATAAAAAAGAATATCGTTATCCGCATAATGAACCAGAGGCATACGCCGCCGGGGAGAATTATTTTCCTGATGAATTAATAGGGACAAAATACTATCATCCGGTGAATCGAGGATTGGAAATTAAGATTTCTGAGAAATTGAGGCATTTACTAAAAATGGATAATAGGGAATTTAAAAAAGATGGATAGTTGCATAATGAGACCTCAGCATAACTCATGAACGGATAAAAAAGGTCAGCCAAAATA
Source organism: Methylococcales symbiont of Hymedesmia sp. n. MRB-2018 (assembly GCA_003666385.1). Taxonomy (GTDB): domain Bacteria; phylum Pseudomonadota; class Gammaproteobacteria; order Methylococcales; family Methylomonadaceae; genus QPIN01. Next base: position 769 of record QPIN01000061.1, on the reverse strand, counting down.
ACGCACAATAGCGCACTATTACACTTGTATTTTGACTAAAACCTGAAAAATTCTATCACTTTTTTTCTCATCGCCAGAGTTATGCTGAGGTCTCATAATATGTCTGTCTCATCTATCAGCAATTACTTTAAACATTTTTTACAGCCGCTCACCATTTTCATAAGTGGGTTCTATTGGAGGCTGTGGTTAAAAATCCTACGTTAGCAAGATTTCTTGCCATAGCTGATCCCATTGCACCTGAACCGATCATTACAACTTTCGTGTATTGTGTATCCTTAATAAATTGCTAATGATTAGCTGTGATAGAATGCTCAGCGTATAAGAATTAATTTGTTTAAGAAAATTTAAAAGAGAAAATAGACATGTTTGATCCAAAATCAATTGATGAGATTGCCAACCGTTTAGCTGATGCAGTGCCTTCAGGGTTGAGTAGTATGAAGGAAGATTTAGAAAAAAACTTCCATGGTATTTTGCAAGGTGCATTAGCTAAATTAGATTTAGTAACACGAGAAGAATTTGAAGTACAAAAAGCGGTTTTAACTAAAACACGAACTAAACTAGAAGCATTAGAAGCACGTGTGGCAGACATTGAGCAACAATTAAAGAAGTAATGGCGTAGTAATTAAATGTATAGTTTCACCCCGTTATACCTGATTTAAAAATAATAAAGGACAGCCCTGATAACATATTAAACTTTCACTACAAAGGAATTAATATGTCCCAAGGCTATCACACGAATGCAAAAACTAATCTGCATTCAAGAGAAATT
>QPIN01000025.1 GCA_003666385.1 Methylococcales symbiont of Hymedesmia sp. n. MRB-2018 | reverse complement strand
TGGTTAAGCCTACAACCAGCATTTGGCGACACCCCAGGCAATGTTGCCGATGGAGTATGGAAAAAACCCACCGTAGCTAACAATGTAAACGATGAGGATAACAGCAACAGTAGAAGGCTACAGTTAAACACCGAGCTAGGTTACGGACTACCTGGATTCTTTGGTCGCGGTCTACTCACCCCTTACGCTGGACTAGGTATAGCAAATGGAACACAAAGCTATAATATAGGCGGACGTTGGAAAATAGATTCTACAATGAATCTAAATCTAATAGGCGAGCATAAGAAAACAGACGACAGCATACAGTTGCGTGGTAACTTTAGGTTTTAGTGAGTAAATAACAAAGAGCCAAGGAAAAAGGAAAAATGAGGACAAAGCGTCCTCATTTTTTTTGTCTGTCATTTCTTTATTTTCCCCAATAGCTCATTCCCACGCTTTGCGTGGGAACGCATATTTTGTTTCAGTTTCTGGTTTATTAGCTTATGCTCTGCTAGGCATTCCCACGCATAGCATGGGAACGAGGAAATATTATATTTTTATTTGGCTATCTATTCATGGTTTATTAATCGTAGGGGCAATCCCCTGTGGTTGCCCTTATATCATTGCCACAAATTAATCAAAAGGGTCAGAATCACTTGATTTTCCTTTGCTGTTTAAACTTCTTTGATTTTCTATCACCGCCTTTTGGTTTTGGTTTAATTCTGCGTTTAAGTTGTGCCTCAATCTGAGTAATAAATCTATCATTACCTAAGCCTATAAATGACAATGGTATTTGATGCAAGCATCTTTAATGGTTAATTAGTCAACCCTTAATTAACCATTAACCATTGAAACAATGGGTTAAAGATGAATTGGGTTAGCTCTCTGGGACAGCCCCAAATGTATTAGTATGGTAAAGCTATATGGATTAAAGAAAAAACAGTACTTGAAAAGTTTTACCAACATGGTACCTTTAGCAATTCAACAATAATAATAAATAACCCTATGAATACCTTGTTTTTTTATACGGTTAAAAAATTTCATATAAAGAGGAATAAAATGAGTGATGATAAGAGTTCTAATAAAGCAGAAAAAATATCTAATGTAGTTTCAAAAGTATTGCAATTAAAAGAGTCGAATCCCAAGGTTTTATTTGGTGCTATTGGTGCTTTGGTTGTAGTTATACTTATCTTAATGATGAGCGGAGGCAGCAGTGTCAAAAAAGGTCTTACCGAATTTAAAGTAGGTAACATTTCTATAGGACAAACTTATGAATTAAGAGGGGTTAATAATCGTTATGATGTAAAATCAACGATCAGGTTAGTTTCTGTTCCTGGTTCTTTGGCTGCTTATGATGATACTGAGGCTGAAGATCGTAAGGGTGGGTGTAAACATATGCCACAAGGAACCAAAGTTAAAGTGACACAAGTACAAAAAGCTTTTAAAACAACTCAATTTGCTGAAGTAGAAATGTTGGCAGGCGAATGTGCAGGTCACAAAGGCTGGACGTTTATTCATAACCTGAAATAGAATATTGACAAGTCATATAAATAAATTATAATGCTCGGATAAATTGATTTGCGGGAATAGCTCAGCTGGTAGAGCACAACCTTGCCAAGGTTGGGGTCGCGAGTTCGAATCTCGTTTCCCGCTCCAATGAACTCTGAAAAGCCGCGTTTATCGCGGCTTTTTTATTGTTATCAATTTACCATTCTAAGGCTGCGTAGCAAAGTGGTTATGCAGTGGCCTGCAAAGCCATCTACGCCGGTTCGATTCCGGCCGCAGCCTCCATATTCCTTTGTAATTCATCTGGTTATAGTTATTCGTCAATCTAAGTAAAATTCACTAATAACCCCTTTTGGTATAAGTACGGTTGCGTGCTTTCTTAATCTTTGCTTTTACCATGGCTGGCAATATTTTTTTTATTGTGCCTGATGTAGCAACTCTAAGCTCTGTCCCATTATCTTAATGAGAACTCAGCATAACTCCTGAACGGATAAAAAAGGTCAGCCAAAATAACGTGCAATAGCTTACTATTACACTTGTATTTTGACTAAAACCTGAAAAATTCTATCACTTTTTTTCTCATCGCCAGAGTTATGCTGAGGTCTCTTAATGTTATTGTCTTCTATTTACGTTAATACACCTAGCCTGACTTGTTTTCTTTTCTGAATATTCCAGATTGATAAAAAAACTAAAAAAGTTGTCCTAAAAATAGAACAGGATAATTTATATGAAACCATTTAAAACATTATGGAAGGACGGTAGTGAAACTTTCTGAATAAAGTATTCAAATCATCAGCCTTGAATTCACATCATAAGTGCAGGAGATTTTTTTATGGAAAAAGTGTTAGTCACGGGGGCAACAGGACAAATAGGTTCAGAACTTACTCTAGCTTTACGTCAAAGCCTTCGATTTAACAGTGTCATTGCAGCGGGTTATAGTCAGAAAGACAATATAGAAGCAACAAAAGCCAGCACCCATATCGCCTTTGATATCAGAGATCGGGCAACATTAAAAAAAGTTGTCCAAAAATACCAGATTGACACCATATTCCATTTAGCCTCACTGTTATCAGCCGTTGCCGAAGAGCGACCACAAGAAGCTTGGGATATTAATATGACTGGTCTGTTCAATGTGCTGGAAGTGGCTCGTTTAAACCAATGTGCTGTCTTTTTCCCCAGCTCCATTGGTGCATTTGGTCCAAAAACGCCAGCAATGAACACCCCGCAAGATACTATTCAACGACCTACTACTATGTATGGTGTAACCAAAGTCTCTGGTGAATTACTCTGTGATTACTATCAAAAACATTATGCAGTTGATGTCAGAGGTTTACGCTATCCTGGTTTAATTTCATATAAAACACAAGCAGGAGGTGGCACAACCGATTATGCAGTAGACATATTTTATGCCGCCTTACAAAGCCAGTCCTACTGCTGTTTTCTTAAAGCAGATACGCAATTAGATATGATGTATATGCCAGATGCTGTGAATGCTGCAATCAGTCTTATGCAAACGGATAGCAAACATTTAACCCACCATAATGCCTTTAATATCACAGCGATGAGCATTACCCCTAAACAATTAGCGGCTGAAATAAAGCGGCATATTCCTGAATTTAAAATAAGCTATCAAGTTGACCCAATCCGGCAAGCCATTGCAGACTCATGGCCAAAACATCTGGATGACAGTTGTGCCCAGCATGAGTGGGGATGGCACCCCCAATACACACTGTCAGCTATGGTAAAAGATATGCTGGATAAGTTAGCAAACAAATTATCGGGAGTCTGCCATGTCACTGGATAAAATTGAATTATTGTGGACTAAACAATTACAGCTAAAAGATAAGCAAGGTATCGCCAAAAGAAATGAGTCAGTCATTACTGGAATTAGAGCTACTACTGATGGCTACGGCCCTCGCTATTACCTTGCAGGTCATACTGATAGCGCATTCTTGAGAATGAATTCTAATTCATATCTTGGTCTGGAAAATCATAAAAAACTGATTGCTGCTGAAGCCAAAGCCGTTGATCAATTTGGTACTGGGTCGGGTGCCGTTCGTTTTATTAGTGGCAGCTATCAAGCACATATAGATTTGGAACAAAAACTGGCTGAATTTCATGGTCGCGAATCAGCCATGTTATTTAATGCCGCCTATGCCACGATGATAGGGGTTTTACCCCAGTTTATTACAGATGACACGCTGGTGATTAGTGATGCACTCAATCACAATTGTATTATCAATGCCATGCGTTTATCAAAACCAGCTAAAAAAGCTATTTATAAGCACCTTGATATGGCTGAGCTTAATCAAATTTTGCAAGCCAGCAAATCTCAGTTTAAACGTGCTTGTGTAGTTACCGATGGTGTTTTTAGTATGCGGGGAGATTATGCCAGATTGGATCAAATTATTGCGCTCTGTCAACAGCATGAAGCTGGATACGAACAGGGCATTATCAGCTTGGTTGATGATTCTCATGGTGTAGGAGTCTGGGGGCAAACAGGTCGAGGAACAGAAGAAATCACTCGGACAAATGCCGATGTATTAATTGCAACGCTGGGCAAAGCCTTTGCGGTCAATGGAGGTTATGTGGTCTCTAACAGAAAGATCGTTGACTATTTAAAAGAAACCTCCCCCCTTTATATTTTTTCCAATCCTATAACGCCAGCAGAAGCAGCAGCTGCATTAAAAGCCGTGCAAATAGTGGATAGCGAAGAAGGTATTAATAAACTTAAAAAACTCAACAAACTCAGCCAGCAATTACGAAACGGACTGACTAATTTAGGTTTTGAAACTCTACAGAGTGATCACCCTATTGTTCCTGTTTTTATTAGAGATACGGATAAAACAGGGCTTTTAGTTAAGTATTTATTTGCCCATAAAATACTTGCCACTGGCTTAAATTTCCCCGTAGTTCCTAAAGGAGAAGAAGAGATAAGATTGCAAGTATCTGCCAGCCATACAACAAAAGATATTGATTATTTATTAACCGTATTAAGTGGTTTTTGCGATGAATCAAATGCTTAAAAAATATCGAGATAAAAGAATCAAAGAGGGCAGTATCAAATGATTTTTAATTTTAGTAAAAACAATAACTTATGAAATAAAAACCACCCAACAAGACATTCCAGCCGACCGCTGGTAGCGCAGATCGTTTTCAAAGGTCAGTTTTATATCAAAGTTCAGTGCTTTGTCAGAGTTCATCGAACACTTGGCAACGGCATCTGATTTTGGCGTATGTGTCAAAACTAGATTGACACCTGTTACGTTATTGGTTACATTTAGTAAATGATACAGAACTTTAAGCATAAGGGTCTAGAATTATTCTTTAAAACTGGTCGCAAATCAGGCATACAAGCAAAGCATGTAAAGCGGCTCCAATTAATTCTTGGTCGCCTTAATGCTGCTTCATCACCTAGTGATATGAATTTACCAGGTTTGTTCCTGCACCAACTTACAGGTAATCGAGCAAAAATTTGGTCTGTACGTATAAGTGAAAACTGGCGTGTAACATTTTGTTTTAATGGATCTCACGCTGAAATTGTAGATTATGAAGACTATCATTGAGGCTATCTTATGTTAATGCACAATCCCCCACACCCCGGCAAAGTTTTAAAAGAACTTTGCATTGAGCCTTTAGGCTTAACTGTAACTGAGGCAGCTAAAGGACTTGGTGTTAGCCGCAAAACATTATCAACCATTCTTAACGGTAAATCGGGGATAAGTCCCGAAATGGCTGTGCGCTTATCCATTGCATTTAATACCTCATCTGAGAGTTGGTTAAACCAGCAATCCCAATACGATCTTTGGCAATTCGAGCAGCATCGTAAAGAACTGCATGTTATCCAATTATCGGTGACATAAGCACATAACAAACAGGTCAAAGGCGTAATGAGGAGATAATTATGAAAAGTGGTAAACAGTGTCCATCTTGCAAGTAAGTCAATGTTGTAGGGGCATACCAATGTGGAAGCTGTGGCAAAAATCTAGAAAAAATAGATATTCTAAAATATCCGCTTGAAGAATCGGAGCAAGCTACAGTCCCCTCAACTGATGGATGACGCACCCATGTTGTCACTTGAAAAAACATTAATAATTATCACAATTATATTTTCATGCGCATATATTGTTTCACCTCTAGCACTACAAGCATTTAAAATGAATCAATGTATAGATGCTGGCGGCAGGAGTGAAAAGTCATGTTTTTTCATTATAAATAGACAATAACAAAAGATATTGATTATTTATTAACCGTATTAAGTGGTTTTTGCAATGAATCAAAAGCTTAAAAAATATCGAGATAAAATCAATCAGGACACTCTGGCTGATGAATCCGTTTTGTTAGATCGTTTACTGTTAAATCTAACAGATTACGATGCCAAAAAAACGCAACATCGGGCAAAGTCCATGGTAAAAACGCTTCGAGAAAATAATAAGCATCAGAACCTTGCCGCCGCTTTTATGCAGGAATATCAATTGAGCTGCGATGAAGGCTTAGTATTAATGAGTATTGCTGAAGCACTACTGAGAATTCCAGATCAACACACTCAAGATTTGTTTTTACAGGAAAAACTGACTGAAGCAGATTGGCATAAACATCTGCATCACAGTGATTCTTTAATGGTCAATTTTGTCTCTCAGACTCTGGATATAACGGCTAAATTTGAACGTAGCCTTGACTTATCCGAGATTCAGCAGCAACAGGTCTTTTCCAGTTTAAGTGCTCGCCTAGGTTTACCTATTATTCGTACAGCCGTCAAACAAGCCATGCAACAAATGGCTTATCAATTTGTCATGGCTGAATCAATAGACAAAGCCTTAGATAAGGCCAAAGTAAATAAAGACACACTGTATTCATTTGACATGTTAGGTGAAGCTGCATTAACACTGGAAGATGGCCAGCGTTATTTTAATGCCTATACTGAAGCGATTGAATATTTAGCACAGCAAGCTCAGCAGCATGATATTTATAAAAACCCGAACATTTCTATTAAATTATCTGCATTATATCCGCGCTATGAAGCGCTACAACAGCAACTGGCTATTGCCCAAGTCAGTCCAAAACTTTTAGCCTTATGCCAACAAGCCTTTGCGGCTCATATTACCGTCACTATTGATGCTGAGGAATCCGAACGCCTTGCCCTTTCTCTGGATATTTTTTATCAGGTCATTAGTCATCAATCCTTACAACAGTGGTCAGGATTGGGATTGACTGTACAAACTTATCAAAAAAGAGCCATGGCTACCCTGCATTACTTAAAGCGGGTATCACAACAGCTACACTGTAAAATCCCCATTCGTTTAGTCAAAGGTGCTTATTGGGATAGTGAAATAAAACGTGCGCAAGTGAACGGTTTAATCAATTATCCCGTATTCACTGATAAGGCAGCGACTGATGTTTGTTATCTAGCCTGTACTCAATACTTACTGAACCATTCTAATCATTTTTATCCTCAATTTGCCACCCATAATGCACATACTGTTGCCGCTATAGAAACAATGGCAGGCAAGCATTCAATGTATGAATTTCAAAGATTGCATGGTATGGGAGAGCAACTTTATCAAACACTGTCTGCTTCGGCAGATAGAACTATGCCTTGCCGAATCTATGCTCCTGTTGGTATTTATCAAGATTTATTACCTTATTTAGTGCGCCGATTACTGGAAAATGGAGCCAATACTTCTTTTATTAATCAATTAGAAAATCCAACGATTGATATTACAAGCATCATTGCAGACCCTGTTGTTCAACTAAAAAAATTGCAAAAAGCAACGGCATTTTGCACCTTACCCAAAGACCTATTTGGCAACAAGCGTATTAATTCGGCTGGGGTTAATCTGGCGGATATAACTATCCAACAGCAGATAGAACAAAGCTTAGATCAATTACAAAAACAGAAACACCAGGCGCATCCTTTGCTAAATGGTGAAGTTGTCATCGGTGTACAGCATCCTATCATCAACCCTTCTAATCCGAATGATGAGGTAGGAACTGTCATATTCAGTGATCAAGCGAGTATTGATAACGCCATTGAGAGTGCATCATTCGCCTTTAAAACATGGCGACTTTCAGCAGCAGTAGAACGCGCCAATATATTGCAAAAAGCGGCAAACCTGATAGAACAAAACCGTCTTGAACTGCTGTCACTTTGTGTCCGTGAAGCAGGTAAAACCATTGCTGATTCATTGGCTGAAATTAGAGAGGCTGTTGATTTTTGTCGCTATTATGCCCAACAAGCCATTGACTTATTTGCACAGCCCATTGATTTACCTGGCTTTACAGGTGAGAAAAACCAGCTCAAACAATATGGTCGCGGGATCTTTGTTTGTATCAGTCCGTGGAATTTTCCGCTTGCTATTTTTATCGGACAAATTAGTGCTGCCCTAGCCAGTGGTAACACCGTCATTGCCAAACCCGCCAGTCAAACACCTTTAATTGCCATGCGCTGTATTCAAATATTACATGAGGCAGGCATTCCAAAAAACGTACTGCATTTTCTGCCTAGCGATGGTGCGATTATCGCTCGCTATTTATTATCTGATCATCGTATTGCTGGTGTGGCTTTTACTGGCTCAAACATTACTGCTCAATCAATCAACCAACAACTTTCAAACCGATTGGACATTATTCCATTGATAGCTGAAACAGGCGGTCAAAATGTGATGATTGTCGATAATTCGGCCTACCCTGAACAATTAATTAAAGATGTTATACACTCCTCTTTTAATAGTGCAGGACAACGCTGTTCTGCATTGCGTGTTTTATTCCTGCCCAATCAAATTGCCGACTCTATTATCGAAAGAATTATTCAGGTCATGCAATTACTTATCATTGCCAATCCTAAAAAAATTGCGACTGATATAGGGCCAGTCATTAGTTCACAGGCATGCAAGCAATTACATGAGCATGTCATTGCAATAAAACCTGATGCCAGAAAAGTTTTCCAACTCAGTTTAAAAGATAAAAAAAGCAGGGGAAATTTTTTCCCACCCACAGTCATTGAACTGGATGATTTATCTCAATTGACTGAAGAACATTTTGGCCCTATCTTGCATGTCATCAGATATGACAGTGATCATATTGAACGCGTTATAGAAGCTGTTAATCACAGTGGCTATGGTTTAACACTGGGGATTCATAGCAGAATAAATCATACAATTAAGCAGATTGTTGAGCAATGCAAAGTCGGCAATATCTATATTAATCGTAATATGATTTCGGCAGTGGTCGGAGTTCAGCCATTTGGTGGCATGGGACTTTCTGGCACAGGACCAAAAGCGGGAGGCCCCTATTATCTCAACCGCTTTTCAATTGAACAAACGATAACAACAAACAACACTGCAATCGGTGGTGATATCAATTTATTAACAAAATCTTAAATACAAAGAGACCTCACAAAAATAACTGGAAACACCAATAATTCAGGTAATTTTCATATTTTAGTTACGTAGATTGGGTTACATTTTTTTCATAACCCAACATTCGCCTAAAAATGTTGGGATAGAGACAGGGCATGCTCTGTCTCTACTGGCCTTATGGTAAATTAACTAATTTAGCTGCTTTGTACACTGAGTAGTTACATTGCTTTTTTTTAAGATACTTACCCCGACTTGCTGTTAAATCGGTAGAATAGCTGATTTTTTTATCGAATACATTTATACACCATGCGTACTTCTCAATTTCCTCTTAGCACTGTCAAAGAAATTCCGGCAGATGCTGAAATTTCTAGCCATAAACTAATGATTCGAGCTGGTTTAATTCGTAAACTAGCAGCGGGTTTATATACCTGGTTACCTTTAGGATTAAGAGTGTTACGTAAAGTAGAAAAAATCACCCGAGGGGAAATGGAAAAAGCAGGTGCTTTAGAAGTATTAATGCCTGTTTTGCAGCCTGCTGAACTCTGGCAAGAAACAGGACGCTGGGAACAATACGGCCCAGAATTAGCACGATTAAAAGACCGTCATGATCGTGATTTTTGCCTAGGCCCAACGCATGAAGAAATCATTACTGATCTGGCTAGAAACGAATTAAAAAGCTACAAACAATTACCGATCAGCTATTATCAAATTCAAACCAAAGTACGTGATGAGATTCGTCCTCGCTTTGGTATTATGCGCTCTCGTGAATTCATCATGAAAGATGCTTACTCATTTCATTTAGATCAAAAGTCTTTACAAGCAAGCTATGATGTCATGCATCAGGCATACAGTAATATATTTAATCAATTAGGATTAAAGTTTCGTGCTGTTATCGCAGATTCCGGTTCTATAGGTGGTGCAATATCGCATGAGTTTCATGTGCTGGCAGATTCAGGCGAAGATGCCATAGCCTTTTCTACTGAAAGTGACTATGCTGCAAATATAGAAAAAGCAGAGGCCATTATGCCCTCTGCTTCACGCTCTTTGGCCACAGCAGAACTAACGCTAGTCGATACCGCTAAACAACATAGCATTGAAGAAGTCAGTCAATTTTTTAACATAAAGACACAACAATGCTTAAAAACCTTAATTGTTAAGGGTGAGAATGATCAATTAATTGCATTATTATTACGTGGAGACCATGAACTTAACGAACTTAAAGCAGAAAAATTAGAAGCTGTACTTTCACCTTTAGAGTTTGCCAGTGATGAACAAATTCTTGCCAGTTGCCAATGTAAACCCGGTTCAATTGGCCCTATTGGCTTAGATATCACTGTAATTGTAGACCGTAGTGCTAGCCTACTGTCTGATTTTGTTTGTGGTGCCAATCAAAATGAAAAGCACTACACAGGCGTAAACTGGGAAAAAGACCTGCCCTTACCCCAACAAATTGAAGATATTCGTATGGTAGTTGAAGGTGACCCAAGTCCTGATGGAAAAGGATCGATCACCCTTGCCCGAGGTATTGAAGTAGGCCACATTTTTCAATTAGGTGATAAATACAGCAAAGCAATGAAAGCCTGTGTTATCAATGAAGCAGGCAAAAACCAAACCATGATTATGGGTTGCTACGGCATAGGCATTTCCAGAATTGTAGCTGCTGCCATCGAACAAGGTTATGATGATAAAGGGATCATCTGGCCCGCTAATTTAGCCCCTTTTCAAATTGCTTTATGCCCGATGAATATGCATAAATCGGAACGTTTAAAAGCAGTTGTTGATAGCCTCTACCAACAACTGCTTAGCGCAGGCTTTGAAGTATTACTCGATGATCGTAAAGTACGTGCAGGTTTTATGTTTTCAGATATGGAACTCATTGGCATTCCGCATCGCCTAGTCTTAGGTGAAAGATCCTTGGATGCTGGTACTATCGAATATAAAGCCAGAACAGATAAAGACAGCGAGGACATTGCACTTAATGGAATTATTGAATTTTTAACAGAAAAAATCGGGTGAAATTTGTATTTTTAAGTGCTTAGGCATAATTAATACCATTTATTCTTGAAAATGGTATAACTTAACTAATTTTTTACCTAGGATTTTTTCATATTGAAGGCGCATAAATTAGCGCATAGCAAACTAGATAACAATTTATGCAACGCAGAAGATGGTAAAAAAGACCAACAAGACGGGAGTTACTTGTTTCCAGTTACCTAAGCTTGAAACTTTTGCTTTTCAGCTTGTACCTACTCATCTCCCCACTGATAAAACTCAGTCAGAGTAGGATCGCATTTAGTACATGTTGAACCACAACCAGAACCTATTGGCAATTGACGCACTTTACCTTTCTTCATCCATTTACCCAACATGCCTCTGAGCGCATCAGCATCTACATCAAAATGAATCACTAATTCATTTAAGGTCACTCTTTTTTTGTCTTTAAGATAATTTCTTAGCTCAGATAAAATCATTAGTTTTCTGTTGTTCTATTTCTGCAACTTGAAAAGATTTTCCGTAAAACCACAAACCAAACAAGACAACGATAAATGCAACAATAAACCCTACTATCCATTGTGTAGAATAAGCAGGATGTTGTGAAAAAGTTGCTACTTGATAAAAAATAGTGGCTGACATATAGGCCAACCCCGTAGTCCAAAACATCACAAACAATGCCCAACTAGCATTTGTTTCCCGATATATTGCAGTCGTTGCAGCAACGCACGGTGCATAAAGTAAGATAAATAATAGATAGGCAAAAGCACCTGCCTGACCATCAAAACTGGCTTTCATTGCCGAAAAAGTACCTGTATCAACATCCTGATCTACAGCAGCCATATCCAGAGAAGACACGTCGCCTATATTCAATCCTAAAGGATCAAGAATATTACCAGCAACGGCAGTAAGGTTCTCAGGAACCGTAGCAAAAGCTTCTAATAGTACAGCAGATAAGCTAAACACCTGATCTTCTTCGCCATCACCTTCAACTGTAGCCATTTGACTATACAGTGCATCTAAAGTACCAACCACCGCCTCCTTAGCTAAGACACCAGTAAAAATACCGACCGTTGCAGGCCAATTGTCTTTCTCAATACCCATCGGTTTAAATGCAGGGGTTAAAGATCTACCAATTTCGCTGAGTACCGATGTTTGACTATTTTCCTGACCAAAACTACCATCTACACCCCATGAGTTTAGAAAATTTAAAACCAAAACCATCGGCACAATCACTTTTCCTGCGTTAAAAATAAAGGCTTTAAGCCGATCCCAGGTTTTAATAGAAACACCTTTAATCGTAGGTATATGATAAGTGGGTAACTCCATAATGAACGCTGTCACATCCGTTTTAAAAAGAGTATGCCTCATAATCAATCCGGTAATAACGGCAACAATAATACCTAGTAAATACAGTCCAAAAACTAGGTTCTGCCCACCTACTGGGAAAAATGCAGCAGCAAATAAAGCATATACAGGTAATCTGGCACCACATGACATAAAAGGGTTCATTAAATTAGTCAATATACGATCACTTTGTTTATCTAATGTACGTGTTGCCATAATGGCGGGGACATTACAACCAAACCCCACAATCATCGGTATAAAGGCTTTGCCTGGCAATCCTATCATCACCATAAACCGATCCATCACAAAAGCCGCTCTGGACATATAGCCCGAATCTTCTAACGCTGATAAAAAGATAAATAAAAAACCGACAATAGGGATAAAGGTAGCCACAACCTGAACACCACCACCTAAACCATTAGCAATTAATACTACCAACCATTCAGGAAAACTTAGATGCGCTAATACAACACTAAGACCATCTACCATAATTGCACCTACGGCAAGATCGAAGAAATCTATAAAAGCACTACCAATGTTAATGGTAAACATAAACATGGCATACATGACTAATAAAAAGATAGGGATGCCAAGGAATTTATTTAATACAATTCTGTCAATTTTATCTGACAGATGACGCGACACTTCATTTAAACGGCAAACACTTTTCCGTGTTAACGCATTAACGAAACCATAACGTGCATCGGCTGCTAGAATATCAATTTCATCTTCTGTCTCTTGCTCAATTGATAACCGTAATACTTCTGCATCAGATGTTACTTGTTCGCCAGCAATGCCCTTAGCTAAAGTATCCTCTTCCAATAAACGTAAAGCTAACCATCTTAAATCACATCGACCGATCTCAGCCTGATCCATTAACTGCAAAGATAAACTGGAAATTGCTTTCTCGATGGCATTACAATACTGAATTTGTATTTTTGGAACCGAAATATTGTCAGCCGCTTTGTCAATTTCAATCTGCAACTGCTCCAACCCCATACCAGTTGAAGCTACAATAGGAACAACAGGACATGCCAATTGTTTTGCAATACAATCTAGGTCAATTTTAATTCCACGCCGCTTAAGCTCATCCATCATATTGAATACCAATATCATAGGCACACGCATTTCAATAAGTTGTGATGTCAAATATAAATTTCTTTCTAGGTTGGATGCATCAACAATATTGATAATCAAGTCAGACTGATTTGATGCAACATAATCTCTAGCTAGTTTTTCATCCAGAGAAACATCATCATCTGTAGATCCTAATGAATAGGTACCTGGTAAATCAACCACTGTTATCTGTTTTTTGTTATAACTATATTTTCCCGTTTTCTTTTCAACGGTCACACCTGGCCAGTTCCCAACCTGCTGTCTAGAACCTGTTAGAGCATTAAACAATGTGGTTTTGCCGCAATTGGGATTACCCACAACAGCAATACTAAAATCAGTCATATTTTTCAATCAATAACACTTCTGCTTCATTTTTCCGCAAAGTAAGGGAAAATCCACGTATCTTAATTTCAATCGGGTCACCTAAAGGAGCATGGCGAATAACATCAAATTCAGTACCTGGTATCAAACCCATGGCTAACAACCGCTTACGATACGCTTTACCCGTTTTATTAAAGCCGATGACTTTAGCTTTGTCACCGACAATCAATGTTTTTAAACTTACTGACATGGTTAAATACAACCCTTTTCAAGTTGGAAAAAAATAAAAATAATGCAAGTAGTAATAATTCTCATTTAGATATGACTATAACATAGAGTAAAAGTTTAATCTAGATCTGAACAACTGCAACCAAGGGTATTCGCTCTTAGGTTAGGCACTATTAAGACAACTTGCAACAAATAACCCACCTGTCTGGTGGGTCTTTTTATCCATCTTAGGCGTTGCAATCAAAGGGGGCAGAATGAGCTTCCCCATAAGAAAAATAAATTTTAACTAAAAATCCATAAAAAAAGAGCAAACATTCTAGCTAAAATGGCAGTATCTGCCATAACAACAAATTAAAGATGGTACGTAAATTGCTATTTTTATTGAAAAAATAATGATTTTAAAGGATGGTAGTGTGATATGCATTTCGCAATTGTACCCGTGTGTTATTGTAAGGGACTAGGCATTTAGCTATAAACCATGGCTTAAAAGTGAAGCTATATTTAAGTTTTTGATTCAATGAGTTTCAACCATAAGTTAAGACGTTTTTATGATACAAATAAACCAGTTAAAAAACGCATCATTTGAAGAAATTATGCAAATAGACGGAGATGTGTATCGAAATGTTAATGGTAGAAAAACGCTTCTATTCTATATCGATAATAAAGGTTTTTTTATTAAGCAACACTTTGGAATTGGATGGTGGGAAATTTTAAAAAATCTTTCCCAGTTAAAGTTGCCAGTGCTAGGCGCAAAAGATGAATATCTAGCAATTCAAAAATTGAAATCGCTAGATATAGATACTATGCAAATTGTGGGTTTTTCTCAGCGGGGGATTAACCCTGCGAAACTCCAGTCATTTCTTATTACAGAAGAGCTTGATAATACAATAAGTCTGGAAGATTATTGTGGCAAATGGGTTAATAAGAAACCCGCTTATAAAGACAAGTTATTTTTAATAAATAAGATTGCAACTATGGTAAAAAAATTGCATGAGAATGGCATTAATCATCGCGATTTATATATCTGTCATTTTTTGATGAAAAAAAATAGCCAGCCTGAAGATAAAAGGCAACTGTTTTTAATAGATTTGCATAGAGCGCAACTGAGAAAGACGGTGCCGAAAAGGTGGCTTATTAAAGATTTAGCAGCTTTATATTTTTCTGCAATGAATATCGGATTGACAGATAGAGATTTTTTACGATTTATAAAGATTTATAGAGGGTGTTCACTAAGAAGTATTTTTGAAAGTGAAAGATCGTTATGGGATAAAGTAGAACGGAAAGCCAGTATTTTAAATGGTATGCCTGATAGCAAAAAGAAAAGGTAAATATCTTTTACTAAGGTAATTGATGTAAAAACATTGGGTAGACTAATGAAAGGATATAAAAGTAGTGGTTGGGAGCCAATTCTTAAGTTAAATGATTTAGAGGATTTTAATGCAACTTAGGATTTGAAGGTTGAAGCACAAATTGTCAAGTAAGGAAAGTAGTGTACGGTATTATAATTTGATTGAAGAAATGGGAAAAGTCAATGGTAATGCAGTAATCTTGAATACCTCCTTGAACAGAAGGAATGAGCCAATGGTATGTAGCCCACTGGATGTATTAAATATGCTTTATGGCTCGGATCTGGAATATCTGGTGATGGAAGATATTTTAGTGACCAAACAATAAGGTTTTTTTGAAAAGAAATTCAAAATAAAAACACCAGTTCTGAACTGGTGTTTTTATTTAAAAGGATGAGAAAAATAATATCCTTGTTTTGGGTTTAAATGAGAATTGATAGAATTATGAGCAGAAATAAAAGAAAGCAGAAAAAAAAGAGTGCTGAAAAAAATTCAGGAATTAAGGTTTATCGACGCCTATTGTCTTATGTCTGGGTTTACAAAGGTTTGTTTGCTATTAGTGTTTTCGGATATGTGATTTCTTCTGCAACACAACCATTATTTGCAGAATTGATTAAAACCATTATTGATACGCTTCAAACAAAAGATCGTGCAGGTGCAACGATGCTGCCTTTTCTATTTAGTGGGTTAATTATCGTAAGAAGTATTGGGGGGTTTATTGGAGGGTATTTTGTTACCAGAGTTTCTACCAATGTAGTGCACACTTTACGTTGTGAGATTTTTGCACATTACACGCGTCTGCCAACGGCGTATTTTGATTTACATAATAGTGGTTATTTAATTTCCCGAATTACGCATAATGTAAACCAAGTAACTGGAGCTGCTACAGACGCATTAAAGACAATCATAAGAGAAGGAATGACCGCACTTGGTTTGTTAGCTTATTTGTTTTATATCAATTGGCAGTTATCATTAGTGTTCTTGTGCATTGTTCCGATAATCGCCATTATAGTTAAAATTGCTAGTAAAAGATTAAGACGGTTGAGTAATAGGTTACAGGAATCGGTTGGTGACTTAACAAAAATAGTATCTGAGGTTGTTAATGGTCATAGAGTAGTTAAAAGTTACGGTGGAGAAGCGTTTGAGATAAAGCGATTTGAAAAACAAAGTCGTTACCATAGCAACCAAACCATGAAACTCGCAGTGACTACAGCAATACAGGGTCCAGTCATGCAAATTATAATTGCCCTAGCTTTGTCAGGATTGATGTACTTTGCATTAATATTTATGGAAAAATCTTCAACAGGAGAGTTTGTTGGTTATTTAACTGCTGCTTTTATGCTACCTAGGGCAATCAAATTTATTAGCAGTGCCAATTCAAAAATCCAAAAAGGCATAGCAGCAGCACAATCATTGTTTGGAGTTATAGATGAGTTGCCTGAAATAAACACAGGGAGTCAACTATTAATTGATTGTAAAGGAGAGATTGAATTTTTAAATGTATCATTTGAATATGAAAATGCCGAGAGAAAAGCGTTAAATAATATAAGTTTTAAGATCAGTCCTGGGGAAACTGTGGCGCTAGTAGGTGCATCAGGAAGTGGAAAAACAACATTGGTTAATATTTTGATGCGTTTTTATGATTTTAAAAAAGGACAGATATTAATCGATGGGCGTGATATTAGGGAGCTTAAAATAGAAAATCTCCGCGAGCAAATAGCGATGGTGAATCAACAAATAATGCTATTTGATGATTCTGCAAAAAATAATATTGTCTATGGTGATATAAATATTGATGAGCAGCGTTTGCTGAATGCGGCAGAAGATTCATTTGCTATGGAGTTTATAGCAAAATTAGAATATGGTTTGGATACTCAAATTGGTGAACATGGTGTGATGTTGTCTGGAGGGCAGTGTCAAAGATTGGCGTTAGCTCGAGCAATATATAAGGATGCACCCATATTAATTTTGGATGAGGCGACATCAGCATTAGATACTAAATCAGAAAAATATATTCAGTCAGCACTGAAGCGGGTACAAAAAAACAGGACATCAGTGATTATTGCACATCGTTTGTCAACAATAGAAAGTGCGGATGTCATTTTTGTAATGGAAAATGGTGAGATAATTGAGAGAGGGAGTCATAAAAAACTGATTGAATTAAAAGGCACTTATGCACAATTGCATGAAATGCAATTTAAGGGATTGGATATTAACGCGAAAACTTAAAAAATTGTGTATTTTCAAATGGTTGTATTTTTTTATAATAAAAACCCAAATAAACAATTGACGGTCAATAAAAAATCCTTATAATGGTCGGACTTAGCGTAGCAGTGGCAACAATGGCTGTTTAGCTGGATAAGGGGCTGGTGTTCCTTATGCTCTTTAACAACATAATCGAAA
>QPIN01000026.1 GCA_003666385.1 Methylococcales symbiont of Hymedesmia sp. n. MRB-2018 | reverse complement strand
CCGTAATTTAATAATGGGGGATCAACCCATAAGGGCAACACTTTTATTTAAAAAATAGTCTTTGCCAGCTAACCTTGCAAAAACTCCAAGGGGCATTATACCCTAAACATTTCCTAGGTCTATTATTCATTAATTTGTGACTATGATATAAGGGCATGAGGGCATGGGGGCAACCACAGGGGGTTGCCTCTAATATAAGGGCAACCACAAGGGATTGCCCCTACATTAATAAACCATGAATAGTATATGCAGGAATACTTGGATGAGTTTTGTTATCGACTAAATCGTCGCTTTTTGGAGGAACAAATTCCCAATCGTTTATTAAGAATTTGTATTGATCACAAACCAGTTTTTCTTAAACCTGTGGTTTGTTAATAGCCATGTAAAATAATTAGTCAACCCTTAAAAACCCAAACCAAAAGCCATAACAGGTAAGGCTCTGTCTTTTGATACGCCTTTTTTTGCCTAATCCATTGCAAATTACACTAATACCATTTTCAAAAATAAATGGTATAAAATAGAAACCCTTTTACCTCATTACCCTTTAGTTTGTGCTCAATTTTATTTGGATTTTCTTCTTTATTAGTGCTTTTATTACTGCCCTGTTTAAATTACTGGTCTTAGGTGATCAGCAAATTTTCTCGCAAATTATGACGGCCATGTTCAGTCTGTCAAAAACAGCCTTTGAAATTTCACTAGGCTTAACTGGTATTTTATCCTTATGGCTGGGTATTATGCGTATCGGAGAGCGCAGTGGTTTTATTCAGCTATTAACGCAAGCTCTCACCCCGCTTTTTAGCCGTTTATTTCCAGAGGTACCTAAAAACCACCCAGCATTAGGTGCAATGGTGATGAATATTTCGGCCAATGCCTTAGGTCTGGATAATGCCGCTACACCTTTGGGTATTAAAGCCATGAAGGAGTTACAAACCCTAAATGTATCAGCCGATACAGCAAGTAATGCACAGATATTATTTTTAGTCATTAATACCTCAGCAGTCACCTTATTTCCTATCACTATTTTTACTTATCGCGCACAAATGGGCGCTATCAGCCCAACTGATGTTTTTATCCCTATTTTGATTGCCACTTATATATCTACTCTCATGGGCTTATTGGCTGTTGCAACCGTACAAAAAATAAATCTTTTGGATAAAGTAATATTTTCTTATTTAGCAGGGTTTACTGCCTTTATTGTTTGCATACTGTATTACTTTGTGCAATTAAGCCAAGACGCTATGCTGGCTCAATCAGCACTCATTAGTAACATTATTCTGTTTAGCCTAGTTATTACCTTTATCGTAGCTGCGATTTATAAACAGGTTAATGCTTATGATGCTTTTATAGAAGGTGCTAAAGAAGGCTTTGATACTGCCATTACTATTATTCCTTATTTAGTCGCCATGCTAGTCGCTATTGGTGTATTCAGGGTCAGTGGTGCATTGGATTTAATCACTGATGTTATCCGCTATTGTGTGGTTTCATTGCAATGGGATAGTCGTTTTATAGAAGCTCTACCTACCGCTTTAATGAAACCTTTTAGTGGCAGTGGTGCCAGAGCTATGATGGTAGATACTATGCAAGTCTATGGTGCCGACTCTTTTGCCGGACGTTTATCATCCATTGTACAAGGCAGTACCGAAACTACTTTTTATGTATTAGCCGTGTACTTTGGTGCAGTCGGTATCAAAAATATTCGTCATGCCGCTGTTTGTGGGATAATTGCCGACTTTTTTGGCATTATCGCTGCTATTTTTGTCGCTTACTGGTTTTTCGGGTAATTCATGTTA
The DNA here is from genome assembly GCA_003666385.1 of Methylococcales symbiont of Hymedesmia sp. n. MRB-2018. Taxonomy (GTDB): domain Bacteria; phylum Pseudomonadota; class Gammaproteobacteria; order Methylococcales; family Methylomonadaceae; genus QPIN01. The sequence goes on along the minus strand of QPIN01000026.1, from coordinate 16,275 downwards.
GTTTATCTCAAAACACTGGGCTGTCGCCTTAACGAGGCAGAATTAGAAACTTGGGCGCAGGCATTTCAAACGGCAGGTCATCATATTACCCGCGACCAATCTTTAGCCGATATTAGCATCGTTAATTCTTGTGCGGTGACTTCAAGTGCTTCGCGTAAATCGCGACAAATGATACGTCGTATGCACCGTGATAACCCACAAGCCAAATTAGTAGTCAGTGGTTGTTATGCCACCTTAAATCCTGATGAAGCTGCCGAGTTAATGGGTGTTGATTTAGTTATCAGCAATAAAGAAAAAAACCATTTAGTTGAACAAACCCTGGCAGGGCTAAACTTAGAAACCATGCCAGCTATGTCTACTGAGCCTGGTGAGTTTTCTCTATTCAGCCGTGGCAGACAACGTGCTTTTATAAAAGTACAAGATGGCTGTCGCTATCGCTGTACTTTTTGCATCGTCACCATAGCGCGTGGCGAAGAAATCAGCCGCCCCGTGCAAACCATTATTGATGAAATAAATGAACTTCATAAACAAGGGATTAATGAGGTGATTTTAACAGGTGTGCATTTAGGCGGTTATGGTGATGATATCAACAGCAATCTGAGTAATTTAATACGGGCTATTTTAGACCATACCGATATACCCAGGTTAAGAATGGGTTCATTAGAGCCGTGGGAATTACCCCTTGATTTTTTTGATTTATTTGATAACCCAAGACTAATGCCTCATTTGCACCTGCCTTTGCAAAGTGGTTCAGACAGCGTATTACGCAGAATGGCGAGACGTTGCAAAACCGAAGAGTTTGCTGAAATGGTTAAACAGGCAAGAGGTAAAATTGAAAACTTTAATATCACTACCGATATTATCGTTGGTTTTCCTGGAGAAACTGAACAAGAATGGCAAGATAGCTATAATTTTATAAAGTCAATCAGCTTTGGAGATATTCATATTTTTACCTATTCCAGTCGAAAAGGTACTAAAGCAGCTACCTTAACAAAGCAGGTAACAAACGAGATAAAAAAACAACGCAGTAAACAGCTACATCAATTAGCAGAACAAATGAAACAGCAGTTTATTGAGCAAAATATAAGCCGACAATACCCCATCCTTTGGGAAGCTCAGAAACAAGTAATGACTGAAAAATACAGCTTAATTTTTGGCTATACGCCCAATTATTTAAGAGTCGCTTGTAAGGTGGCAAATGATGAATCCATTGAAAATCAAATTATCCCTGCTGAATTGCAAGAAATGGCAGAAGGGCATCTGATTTGTCAATTAATTAGAGACCTCAGCATAACTCTGGCGATGAGAAAAAAGTGATAGAATTTTTCAGGTTTTAGTCAAAATACAAGTGTAATAGTGAGCTATTGCGCGTTATTTTGGCTGAAAGATGGAAAACTTCTAGCCTTTTTTATCCGTTCATGAGTTATGCTGAGTTCTCAATTAGTTAAACAGGAAATAAACCATGTGTGGAATTGTTGCAGGTATCGCAGAAAGAAACGTTTTACCGATTCTATTAGGAGGATTAAGAAAACTGGAATACCGAGGCTATGACTCAGCAGGTATTGCCGTTTTTAATGATGAATCTAAAACACTTCAGCGTGTGCGTGCTATCGGTAAAATCAAAAATCTTGACGCTAGAATTCAACAAAACCCACAAGCCTTAACAGGAAAAATTGGCATTGCTCATACCCGTTGGGCAACACATGGAGCAGCTTCAGAAAATAATGCACATCCACATATTTGCAATAACAAAGTCGCTGTTGTGCATAACGGCATTATTGAGAATTATCAGCAAATCAAAACCACACAGATACAAAAGGGGTATCAATTTAGCTCTGAGACAGACACAGAAGTTATAGCCCATGCCATACATCAACAATTAGAAAATACCGATGATTTACTTAAAGCGGTATCACAAGCCACAAGTGGTCTAAAAGGAGCTTATGCATTGGGCGTTATATCAATTTCTAGCCCAGAAACCTTAATTGCAGCAAGAAAAGGCAGCCCTTTAGTCATTGGCGTAGGAATTGGTGAACATTTCATTGCTTCTGATGTTTCAGCATTATTACCCGTCACCCAGAATTTTATCTTCCTAGAAGAGGGTGACATTGCAAAAATTACCCGTAAAAGCGTTGAAATATTTGATGTAGACGGTCATTTAGCGAGTCGTCCTATCAAACAATCTAGCCTGACCTTACAAGCAGTAGAACTGGGTAATCATAAACACTTTATGCACAAAGAAATCTTTGAGCAACCACAAGCAGTCATCAATGCCTTAGAAGGTAGAATCACTGATGATCAAGTACTGGTCTCCAGTTTTGGACAGCAAGCAGAAAATATTTTTAAAGACATCAAACAAATTCAAATTATTGCCTGTGGCACCAGTTATCATGCCGGTTTAGTTGCAAAATACTGGATTGAAGATATTATTGCTCTACCTTGTCAAATAGAAGTAGCCAGCGAATACCGCTACCGCAATCCTGTGATACAAGACCATACCTTATTTGTAACCATTAGCCAGTCAGGAGAAACTGCCGATACACTAGCCGCTTTACAAAAAATTAATACCCAGCGGACTAATAACAGCTCTTTAAATATAGCGACATTAAGCATTTGCAATGTGGCTGAATCCAGTCTGACTAGAGAGTCTGACCTGACCTGCCTCACTCATGCTGGCCCAGAAATTGGTGTTGCTTCAACCAAAGCGTTTACCACTCAGCTGGTGGTACTCGCTCTATTATTAACCAGCATTGGCAAAATACAAAAACGCATTTCAGAGAGCCATGAAGGTCGAATTATCAAAGGTCTTCATATACTGCCTAACTTAATTAAAGATGCCTTACAACATGAAGAGACTATTAAAATAATTGCAAAGGAATTTGCTGATAAAAATCACGCACTCTTTTTAGGCAGAGGCACGATGTACCCCATTGCCATGGAAGGTGCGCTAAAACTGAAAGAAATTAGTTATATCCATGCAGAAGCCTATCCAGCAGGTGAATTAAAACATGGCCCTTTAGCCTTGATTGATAAAAACATGCCCGTCATTGCCATTGCACCACTGGACGATCTTTTAGAAAAACTAAAATCTAATTTACATGAAGTAAAGGCCCGTGGTGGGCAAATGATTATCTTTGAAGACAAAAAATCAGACATAAGTTCAGAGCAAGACTTTACTGTCGTTAAAGTCACCAGTAACGTAGGTCGTATAACTGCCCCCATTACTTTTAATATTACTTTGCAACTATTGAGTTACCATGTCGCGTTAACTAAAGGCACTGATGTTGATCAACCTCGTAACCTAGCCAAATCAGTCACTGTTGAATAATGATGTGATAGGCTGTGCGGTTTCACCACGTTACCTTTAAATTATCTTAACTATATATGAAAATCGGTATTATTGGCTCAGGTGTGTCAGCTATGAGTGTGGCTAGAATGCTTAACCATAAGCACCAAGTAACACTGTTTGAGCAAGAAAATCATATTGGCGGTATTGCCAGTACCAAAAATCTGGATGGGGTTGCCTATCACTTAGTGGGAGGTCATTGTTTTAACTCTAAAAACCAAGCGGTATTAGATTTTGTGTTTAACAACATCTTAGCAAAAGATCAGTGGCATTTAGTGCAACGAGACGCTAAAATTGCCTTTAAAAATCACACTATTTCTTATCCAATTGAGTTTGCTGTACAGGAAATCGCCCAATTTGATGAGCAATTAGCAGTAAATATTATTGAGGATTTTATTAGTGCCGATAATCAAAGTTGTGATAATTTGGCACAATGGTTTGTTGAAAAATTTGGCAAAACCTTGGCGGAAGAATATTTAATCCCCTACAATCAAAAAATTTGGCACCAAGATCCCAAAAAAATGAGCCCTTCGTGGGTGGAGGGCAAATTACCCACCCCCAATAAAAAAGACTTTATCAAAAACTTATTGCATCCCCAGCAAGACACAATGCCACACGCATATTTTTACTACCCTAATAGCAACGACCAAAATACATTTTTAACCGCACTTTCAGCAGGATTAGATGTTAATTTAGAAACAAAAATCACCAGCATTGTCAAACAAGGCAACCAGTGGCTACTCAACAATGAATACACTTTTGATCATATTATTAGTACGATGCCATTAAATAAATTACCCTTTGTGATACAAGGGACTCCATCTGCTATTAAGGCTCAAGCGGAAAAACTTAAATACAATCAAGTCAGCAATATGCTCTGGGAAAGCCGTGATTTAGGTGGGCGTACTTGGACTTATTACCCAGATAAAGACACCATTTTTCATCGCCATATTCATATTGGTAATTTTTTTATACCCAAGAAAAACTTCACTATTACTGAAAGTATTGGTAGTAAAAGTTACGATGAAATGCTGGAGGCTGGTCAAAAAATTGATTATCTCAGCAAACCTGTAGATTATCATCAGTCAGACTATGCCTATGTTGTTTATGATAATAACCACCAAAGTGCCACTACTGATATTAAGGATTATTTGACAAGTATTGGGCTAGATACTTTGGGCAGATTTGGACAATGGGAGTATTTTAATATGGATATTTGCATTGAAAATGCTATGCGTATTGCTGAAAAATTAGTAACTACTCAGCGTACTCCGTAACTGCTTAGATTGCCCTCTGTTCTGCTCAAGATAAAGGCGTTCAAGAGCAAGGCGAAAACGCGGAGTTTACAGGTGTAAACGCGCATTTTCAACGCGGTTATTGGACAAATAAGAAAGCGAATAAAACAAGATTTTCCTGAGTACAAATTCCGCCTTGGAAAACAGATGCCTGCCATGTTTTTAGGAGAATTTTTAGATAAAATACCTATTGGGCGACAACCCTATTTATTGTCTTTACAGCGACGAATTTTATTATTAATATTTAAATCATTTGTGTATTCTTTGGCACTTTTATCTGATGCCAAATTATATTATCGCCTAAAAACTCAATAACAAAACCTGAAAAATGCTATCACTTTTTTTATCCGTTCCAGAGTTATGCTGAGATCTCTTAAAATCAAAATAATAGAGTTAATACGCCATCTAAATTATAATTTCAACTGCTTTTAAGCCTGATTGCCCTAGCTGATTACTCTATTTAAGTTGAACTAGACTTGTTTACCCTATACAATAAATGGTTTATTTTTTCTTGGAGTACATAATGCGTCAGTCATTAGTGATGGGTAATTGGAAACTGAATGGTTCACGTGCAGAAGGTCTGGCGTTAGCTAATGCGATAGCTACAGGTTTGAGACCTGGTAATAAAGGAATTGTAGTTTGTGTTCCTTATGTTTATTTATCAGATGTGCAAGACGCAATTAAAGACACTCCATTAGCGTTAGGTAGTCAAAACGTAGCGGATCAAGAATCAGGTGCATATACGGGTGAAATTTCTGCGGCAATGTTAAAAGAATGTGGTTGTGCTTATGCTTTAGTGGGTCATTCTGAAAGACGTTCTTATTATGGCGATACCAATGAGTCAGTAGCAGCTCGTTTTGTGCAAGCACAAAAAGAAGGTATTACACCAGTATTATGTATTGGTGAAACACTGGAAGAACGTGAAAGTGATACTACTTTTGCGGTGATTGATGAGCAGCTTGGGGCAGTGATTGACTTAGCAGGTGTCGAAGCAATAGAATTTTCTGTGATTGCTTATGAACCAGTATGGGCAATTGGTACTGGTAAAGTAGCCAGTGACCAACAAGCACAAGAAGTTCATAAATATATTCGTGAAAAAATTGCCGCAAAAAGTCAGGCAGTCGCTGACAAAGTTCAAATTTTATATGGCGGTAGTGTTAAGCCTAGTAATGCAAAAGCTATATTCGCAATGCCTGACATTGATGGAGGCTTAATTGGTGGGGCTTCATTAGATGCGGAGTCATTTTTAACAATTTATCAATCGACTTAAAAATAGAAGAAAAATGTATCAAGCAATTATAATTGTTCATGTATTATTGGGTTTAAGTGTAATCGGCTTCGTGTTGATTCAACAAGGTAAGGGAGCTGATGCGGGTGCTGCTTTTGGTAGTGCCTCTTCGGGTTCTGTATTTGGCGCACAAGGTGCTTCAAATTTCTTATCTAGGACAACAGCCATTTTAGCGACCTTGTTTTTTGCAACAAGTTTAGGTTTAGCTATATTAAGTAGCTATCAAGAAGATGAAGTCAACTTCATGGATGCACCCGAAATAGAAGAAGTTTTAGCAGATGTACCTTTAATTGACAGTGCTGATAATGAACCCGTGTCTGAGAGTATTCCTGTGATTACTGAAGAACAGGTACAGACAATCATAGAAGAGGTTCCTGCTAATGTAGAAGCCGTTGTTGAAGAAGTTAAAACAGAAGTTGAAAGTGTTATTAAAGATGCTGAAACTGTTGTTGTTCCAGAAGTGATGATGGAAACAGTACCTGAAGCAGAAGCCGTTGTTGCTGAATGAAACAGGTCTAAGTTTCAACTATAAATCCTCACAATGGATTGATAATAAAGCCGATGTGGTGAAATTGGTAGACACGCCATCTTGAGGGGGTGGTGACTTAGGTCGTGCCGGTTCAAGTCCGGCCATCGGCACCAGTCATAAGTTCGGACAAGTCCGACAAAGACCATAAAGCCTGTGAGTTTTAAAGCTTACGGGCTTTTTTTGTGTCTGTTTTCGTCGGCAAAAAAGCATTGATTTAATTGTCCAGCGCTGGTTAAAATGCAAAAAATTTAGTAACTACTCAGCTTACCCTCTAAAAATGGCTATATATGAATCATCCTATTGCTGAAATATTTTCTCAAGGAGAAGAAATTATAACGGGGCAAATTGTAGACACAAATGCTGCCTGGTTAGCAGAAAGATTAGTACAAATGGGGTTTGTAGTCTCACGTCACACTGCGGTGGGAGACAAATTAACCGATTTGGTTGCCTTGCTAGAAGAAATTTCAAAGCGTGCAGATTTTTGTATTTGTAGCGGAGGCTTAGGCCCTACCATTGATGATTTAACAGCCGAAGCCGTTGCATTAGCCTTTGCCAAACCTCTTCTCTTAGACCCAATAGCATTAGCCAATATAGAATATTATTTTAGCCGTCGAAAACGCAATATGGTCGCGTCAAACCAGAAACAGGCTTTATTACCTGAAGGCGCAATACGGCTAGATAATCATGCAGGTACAGCCCCTGGGTTTGCCCTACAACATAATCGTTGCTGGTTTGTTTTTGTACCAGGTGTACCTTCTGAAATGAAACAGATGTTTACTGAACAAATTAAAAACAAGCTGGAAGCACGTTTTGTTTTACACGCCGATAAGCTTATTTCCATTAAAACTATCGGCATGGGTGAGGCAGAAATACAACAAAAACTCATAGACTTCAAGTTACCCCAGCATGTCCATCTCAGCTTTAGAGCAACCCCAGAAGAAGTACAGACCAAATTATTATTTCCAGCTAATATGGCAGAAACAACCATCACTCATTGTACAGACCAAGTCGTCAAATCCATAGGTGACGCTGTTTTTGCAGTGGATGAACGCAATCAATCGAATACAACATTGATCGATGTAATCAACGTGTTAATCAGGCAACGAAAATACAGCTTATCTCTAATAGAAACCTTCACACAAGGGCTAATTTCAGCCAAATGTATAGGACAAGATTGGTTATTAACTTCATCCTACCAACAAGGAATAAATGCCAATGGGGGAAAAGATATTAGCCAGTTTGCTAAAGAAATTGCCAAAAATTATAATACTGATTTAGTACTAATCCAGTTGTATCAAGGAGAGCCAAGGCAATTTCATGATAAAAATAAAGCCGTAGATCTGTATAATATACTGATAACACCCCACCAGTTGGTCAAAATGCCTTTCACGGTTGTGGGTTCAATACAGCGAAAACAAAATCAAGCCACCATAAGAGCGCTGGATTTCCTAAGAATAACCTTACAAACAGATGCCTTTACTACGACTCAGTAATATCTCCATTGCCTATGGTAGCCATGCTTTATTGCAAAACTCGGAATTTCAATTAGACCCAGGAGAACGAGTAGCTTTACTAGGCCGTAATGGAGAAGGTAAATCAACTTTAATGAAGATTATTGCAGGCAAAATTCAAGCCGATAGTGGAGAAGTCTGGCGAGAACCTGAACTTAAATTAGCTTGGCTAGAACAAATGCCAGAATTGGATGACGATGCCACTATTTATGACTCTGTTGCTAGTGGTTTGGGTGAGTTAGGTCACTGGATTTCACAATATCACCATTTATTAGAAACCATGGATGGAGGTGACGCATCACTTAAACAATTAGGTATATTACAAAGTAAATTAGAAACACATAATGGCTGGCATTTTCAGCAAACTGTGGAATCTACGCTATCAAAACTTAACCTACCTGCTGATGCAAAAATCAGTAGCTTATCAGGGGGATGGAAAAGGCGGGTAGCATTAGCACAAGCTTTAGTAATGGAAACCGAAGTACTCTTATTAGACGAGCCTACCAACCATTTGGATTTTGCAAGCATTGCCTGGATAGAAGAACAAATATTAGCCTTTCGTGGTGCCGTTTTATTTGTCACCCATGATAGAGCCTTCCTGCAAAACCTAGCTACACGGATTGTTGACTTAGACAGAGGACAATTAGTCTCATGGCCAGGCAGCTATCAGAATTATTTACGGCGTAAATCCGCTGCCTTAGAAGATGAATCCAATCAAAATGCTGAATTTGATAAAAAACTAGCAAAAGAAGAAGTTTGGATTAGGCAAGGTATCAAAGCACGTCGCAGCAGAAATGAAGGCCGTGTGCGTACATTAAAAAAGTTACGTACTGAAAGATCAAAAAGAAGAAACGTACAAGGCACAACTAGGCTAAATCTGAATAAAGGTGAAATCTCTGGCAAAAAAGTAATTGAAGCAAGCAATATGAGTTTTGGCTATGAAAACAATCAAATCGTAAAAAATTTCTCCACACGAATCCAGCGTGGCGATAAAATCGGCTTATTGGGATCTAATGGTGCAGGTAAAACCACCCTGTTAAAACTATTATTAAAACAACTGGAACCTACTCAGGGTGAGGTTGAACAAGGTAGCAAATTACAAATTGCTTATTTTGATCAATTAAGAGACCAGCTTGACCCTGAAGTTACGGTTGCAGATACGGTAGCTGATGGCAGTGAATTTATAGAAATTGGTAGCAAAAAAAGACATGTCATGTCTTACTTAGCAGATTTTTTATTTGCCCCAGCCCGGGCAAGGTCGCTAGTAAAGAGTTTATCAGGAGGAGAAAAGAATCGACTATTACTCGCACGATTATTCACCAAATCAGCTAATCTGATCATTATGGATGAACCCACCAATGACCTTGATCTTGAAACACTGGAAATGCTGGAAGATAAACTGCTGAGCTATGAAGGAACATTATTACTGGTAAGCCATGACCGAGCATTTCTGGATAATGTGGTCACCAGCGTTTTTGTATTTGAAGGCGGAGGCACTATCAATGAATATATTGGTGGCTATGCCGAATGGTTTGCACTAGATAAAACAAGAAAAGACCAAGTAGTGGCCAATAATAAAATAGAAAACAAAATCAAACAAACAAAATCAAACAAACAAAAACTGAGTTTTAAAGACCAAAAAGAACTGGATAAACTGCCCGACCTGATCGACCAGCTTGAAACAAAACAAGCAGAACTCACAGAACAAATCAGTACTGTCGATTTTTATCAACAAGAACAAGAAATAATTAAAGTAACATTAGAACAGTTGCAAAAAACAGAAAAGAAACTGGAGCAAGTTTATCAAAGATGGGACGAACTTGAGTCATTATTAGATTAAAAATTGGTAACTACTCAGCATACTCCGTAACTGCTCAGATTGCCCTCTGTTCTGTTCAAGTTCAAGGCGTTCAAGAGCAAAGCGAAAGCGCGGAGTTTACAGGTATAAATGCACACTTTCAACGCGGCCTTAGCCCTTAGTCTTTAGTCCTTAGTCTTTAGTCTTTAGTCCTTAACCGTAGTTACAAAAATTGATTGCATATAAGCACAAACTACATTAGTATTCGCGGTTGTTTAATATTCGTTGAAAACAAATAAGGAGAGCTGGTCGAGCGGTCGAAGGCGCACGCCTGGAAAGTGTGTATACGGCAACGTATCAAGGGTTCGAATCCCTTGCTCTCCGCCAAGTAGTTGCTCAATAACCAGGGGTTTAAGCACATTAACACTAGAGCTGAATTTTATAGTGACCTGTGGCTTGTTAATAGAGATGTAAAATTAATTGTAACTACTCAGCGTACTCCGTAACTGCTCAGATTGAGGCAACACATTAATCCAGCTTTTCAATAAACTCCAAGGCATTACCATCTAGGTCACGACAGAACAGTGCTCTTCGCCCTGATAGACTCAAACTGTATTTAACCTCCTCTTTATCAAAAGTGTCTTTAATTTTATCTAAATCAATTACCATAAAAGCTACATGGCGGTCCCTACCTCCGTTTTCTGGGCGACCTGTGGTTGGGTCGGGGTTATCTAACTGCAATAAATGAATTTGCTGTGTACCAATTTCCAGCCATGCACCAGGAAAAGGTAGATTGGGTCTTTCCAGTTGTTTTAAACCAATGATATTGGTGTAAAAATTAAGTGAAGCCTGGGTGTCAGACACAATCAGGCTGGAATGGTGAATATGTAGAATGTTTTCTTTCATAAAGAATATTTTAGTTTAAATGAGAACTCAGCATAACTCATGAACGGATAAAAAAGGTCAGCCAAAATAACGCGCAATAGCTCGCTATTACACTTGTATTTTGACTAAAACCTGAAAAATTCTATCACTTTTTTCTCATCACCAGAGTTATGCTGAGGTTTCTAAATAATATTATGCCCGAGAGATAAATTTACCACTATCACTATTTACTTTGATAATCTCACCTGTTTCAATATATTCAGGCACTTGCACTTCAAGTCCAGTTGATAATGTAGCTGGTTTAGTACGGTTAGTAGCACTTGCACCTTTCATAGTGGGAGGGGTTTCAATGATTTCTAAAGATATGGCAGTAGGCAATTCAATTCCCAAAGGTGCATCGTCCAGCAACAATATAATGATACCTTCCAGTCCTTCGGTTAAGTATTTAATTTGCCCCTCAAGGTCTTCGGCATTTAAGGTGTATTGTTCATAGCTTTCAAGATTTATAAAGGTGTAATTGCCACCTTCTTGATATGAATATTGAACCATGAGTTTTGCACAATCCGCTTCTTTTAAAAAATCATCACCTTTAAAGCTTTTATCCAGTTTTTGCTTGGTATTCATCTGAGCAAAACGGATTTTATAAAGGGTTGAAGCGCCACGGGATGTCGGGTTTCTTACTTCAATTTTTTTAACAGCATAAGGCTCACCCTTTATTTCTATAGCAGAACCTTGTTTTAAATCACTGGCTTTAGGCACAGATCTATCCTCTTTTTTATAGGTTTGTTAAGACTAATCAATTATACTGATACCAAAAAATTAGGGTTAATTTTGTTAGAATAATATTTTCATTGTTTTATTACTTTTCAAGAATACTAGCATAAGGTTTAAATATGTTTTGTTGCAACTGTGGTAATCAATTGCTTCCAAATGTGAGGTTTTGTTCAGAGTGTGGCAGTAAAGTACGGGTTAATGTGGTGGATTACAATAAGCTACAAAAAATCAATCAGTTGATGTGTTACCAAGGCGAGCCATTTTCTGGTTCTGGAATTGCTTATTATCGCAATGGTCAAAAGAAAAATGAAGAAACCTTTAAAGAAGGTTTAGGCTATGGCAACTGGACATACTGGTACGAAAATGGTCAAAAAGCACAAGAAATTTGTTATTTAAACAGCAAATTTGATGGTTTAGAAAAAGAATGGTTTGAAAATTCCCAACAAAAAACTCAAATATCCTGGTCTAAAGGACTTTTAAATGGGGATTGGGTGTCTTGGTACGAATCAGGGCAGAAAGAAGGAGAAGTAAATTATTACAATGGCAAGAAACATGGATGTGAGACACTTTGGTTTGAAAATGGGCAAATGTATTCAAAAGGGCACTGGGAAATGGGAGTACAAGTGGGTCACTGGATAGCATGGAAAGAAAATGGTCAAAAGAAATGGCAAGGAAACTGTGAACACGGTGAAATTGTTTTAGAATAATGGGTTAAATCCATCTGTCATTAATAGACACCCCTTAAAAAATTTGATTTGGAAGAGTAAACAGCATGTTTTGTCATAATTGTGGGACTAAACTACCAGAGACTGGAACAGTCAATTTTTGCCCAGAATGTGGTAAAAAAGTGGTTAGTAAAGTGGTTAACCGCTTAATTGAAAGAAATGATGGCTTACAATATGAGCCAAGTCATAATCAACCCTTTAGTGGAAAATTTATCTCACGTTATGTTAATGGGCAGTTAGAAAAAGAAATGCATTATAAAGACGGGTTGGCTGAAGGTTTATTTACCGCCTGGCATTCAAATGGACGCAAAGAAAGTGAAGGTTTATACAAAAATGGACAACAAGAAAGTTTATGGAGTTGGTGGAATGACCAGGGTCAGCAGATTATAGAAAAATATTATAAAAAGGGGGTTAAGCATGGTTTATGGATTGATTGGCACGAGAATGGTCAAAAGAAAGTAGTTGGAAACTTTAATAATGGCAAGCGCGAAGGTTTGATTACCATCTGGAATAAAGAGGGCGGTAAAGTGAGTGAAACAATGTACAAAGAGGATGAGAGAGTGAACTAATCATTCACTATTTTAAATATGGTAAAAACCAACAAAAATAATAAAAGAAGGCCGACAGGTGTAGGTTATTTCATTAATGGCATACAGACGTTATTTGTGGGTATGCTCAGAATCTGGACAATCCCTATTGTGCTAATGCTCAGTGTGGCTTCAGGATTTACTACTTTTTATGGGCTATCCCATTTTATAACGGACTGGATTGCTTTAATTATTACCATTGCCATTCAATCCATTATAGTTATATGTTCACTGGAAATAGCAGGGATTCATTGGAAAGCCAATCGAGTCAGGTATGCTTCAGTCGTTTTATCGCTCTTGATTGCATTAACTGCATCGGTTTCATTTTCTTATTTTAAATTTTACGAAATTTCGCAACAAGGTAATATTCACATAAATCGTCTTGATGAGATAAGACAAAGTGTTAAAACCTATCTTGGGGAAATTTTAACAATTAAAGGCGAAGTTATAAAACAACAACATCTGGAACTGAAAAAAGCTTCAGATGAAGCTGCGCAAGCATATTTTGGAACCCACCCATTGATAACTGGTGGGTACCGGAACCAGATAGGTGATGGGCCATTTTATAAACATTACAAACAAATGTATGAAGATAAAAAAATAAAGCAGCAAAATCTTGATCTTGCATTCTCTTCATTTGATAAAAAAATTCAGCAATTACAAGTCAGCTTGAGTAATTTAGATGTTGCTAAAGACCTTGAAAGTTCTTATTACGATGTATTGACAAAATACCAGGATGTGCAAATACAAACAGGGCAATTGTCCAGTAGTATGGGGCAAGGCTTGCCAGAAGCACCCTTATTAATGACTTATAGGCAATTTACTGTAGATGTAACACCCTCTATTGTAATGTGGAAAGGGTTCTCCTTATTTGCTTTTATTTGTGCAGCAATGGTTGATTTTTTTACCGTTTTATTATCTTATCGACTCGAATTTACTGCGCCAGGGCCACTCACAATAGATGAAGAAGAACTGGTTTTTGAATGTTTAAGACAATTTACTGAATTTACCATTAATAATAATGATGAATTACAAATGGTGATTGAGAAAACAGATATTGAAAAAGCCCGGAAATATTCTGATTTATCCAGAATGTTTGCTGTTGGCTTATTATTAAATCGTGGTTTTTTAAGAAAACTAGACCATAGGACAGTAGAGTTTGCACCTAACCTATATCCGTTAATTGCTGAGAAAATGGGTGATAAGATCAACCAAATTAGAACGGCATCATTAACTAATAAAGACTCGATTAGCTCTGAAACTTGATGCCAACAGAGAAAGCTTATGAATAATACAGTGACAGATATAGATCAATGGCTGGCTAATGGTTTTACTGATACAAATGAGCAGACAGATAAGGTTTGGGATGCTGGTTTTGAAGCCGACAGACAACTGGTTATTAGCAAGTTTGCTGGATTTGAAAAAATTTTTCTACGACCTAAAAAATTCAGTAAACGCTTTTATCATACATTAGTACCAATAACTGTTGAAGGATGGCATTGTACTGATCAAGTGAAGTTATACGATGATTTTTGTACCTTAGATATTTCAATCGCTATTCGGTTTCAGCCTACCCTTGATTATGCTTTGACCAATAGAGAGATTGTGACAAAGCTTAATGAACATATTAAACTAAGCTATCAAAGCCTTGTTCTGGATATAGTCAATAGAGAACTGCTAACTTTGTCGGATGGATCATGGGTACAGGAAGGATTACAAACGATTGAAAATAAAGTTTCAATACTTATCAGTGAAATGCTGATTTTGCAAAATATACAATCTCAGATTATCTGTAAATTTAAACCCAGTTTTGAAGGATTCCCGAGTGTGCAATTTGCTCGTGAGAATGTTTATCTTTGTGTGCTAAAGAAAAGTTTTGAATTTAATGAATTAGAAAATGAAGAAATATTCAGACAAGGGCAAGAACAAGAAAAACAAAAAATTGAGCATAAAAGAAAACAATTTAAACATCTCAATGAAATTGCACAATTAGATAGACAAAAACAAGCCCTACATGCGGAAAATAACAAACACTTGCTAGAAGAAAAAGAATTACAACAACTAGAAGAAAATAAAGTTAGAGCACAGATCCATCTGGACAAAATCAAACATCATCAAAGTTTAAAAGAACTGAGCCTAGTTGAAAGCCTAAAAGAAAAGGAACGATTGCAGTCTTTCTCCAGAGATAATGAAGAAAAAGAAAAAACGGATATTATTACCCACCAAATGAAGCTTAAAGAAAAAGAATTAGATGCTGAAATTGCTAACTATGAAAAAGAACAAGACAGATGGAGGCAAGCGAAAAGTAAATCACACCTTGAAGAACTTGAGCAAAAACATCGTCTAAAACAATTAGAATTTGATAGCGACATGGCTTATAAACAGCGTTATGAACAACAGCGTATTGATATGCAGGAAGAGAGTCATTCAGTTAGAAAAAATGCAGATGTTTATCTTAAAAGAGAAATTGAATTATTAGAACTAGAAAAGAAACGTCTAGCACTACAACTGACGATTAAAAGGTATAGGGTAACGCACAAAATCAAAGGACCAGAGTAGCTATACTTCGCGGACGTTAGAAAATAGATTCTACAATGAATCTAAATCTAATAGGTGAGCATAAGCAAACAGACGACAGCATAGAGTTGCGTGGTGACTTTAGGTTTTAGTGAGTAAATAACAAAAAACCAAGGAAAAATGAGAAATGAGGACAAAACGTCCTCATTTTTTTTGTCTGTCATTTCTTTAGCTCGTTCCCACGCTTTGCGTGGGAATGCATATTTTGTTTCAGTTGCTGGTTTATTAGCTTATGCTCTGCTAGGCATTCCCACGCGTAGCATGGGAACGAGGAAATATTATATTTTTATTTGGGTTGTATCTATTCATGGTTTATTAATCGTAGGGGCAACCCTCTGTGGTTGCCCTTTAATTAAGTCAATAATTGCAAAACATACAATCTTTAAGTTATTAATGTATTGCTAGCGGTTACATACAGAGGCTATGCACTTATTATACGAATTCAGCGAGCAATACTTACTAAGCATTTTTTATGTATAATCGTATTCATTTACATTTAAACTACACATAAGCTATGTTTGATAACGATTATTTTGAAAGGTGGTTAGATTCTGAAGCCAGTAAGGCGATGGAAAAAATCACCAACCATGAGTCGATTGATCAACAAGAAATGATGGTTTTGGTGTTAAAAGCACAAACCAACCACATTACACACATGGAGCAAGACTTACGAGGTGAGATGATTGCTTTGCGTGAAGATATGGACAAGCGTTTTGAGCAAATCAATAAGCGGTTTGAACAAGTCGATAAGCGATTTGAACAAGTCGATAAGCGGTTTGAACAAGTCGATAAGCGGTTTGAACAAGTCGATAAGCGTTTTGATACAATGATTGCCAGAATGGATAAATTTATGATTTGGTCTTTTTCTAATACTTTCATTGCGGCGGGTATTGTGGTCGCCTTAGTTAAATATTTATGATAATTTCGCTCTCAAGTTCCTGCTTTAATCAGATTTTCTTC
>QPIN01000027.1 GCA_003666385.1 Methylococcales symbiont of Hymedesmia sp. n. MRB-2018 | reverse complement strand
GGTCAAGGCTTATGGTTAAGCCTACAACCAGCATTTGGCGACACCCCAGGCAATGTTGCCGATGGAGTATGGAAAAAACCCACCGTAGCTAACAATGTAAACGATGAGGATAACAGCAACAGTAGAAGGCTACAGTTAAACACCGAGCTAGGTTACGGACTACCTGGATTCTTTGGTCGCGGTCTACTCACCCCTTACGCTGGACTAGGTATAGCAAATGGAACACAAAGCTATAATATAGGCGGACGCTGGAAAATAGATTCTACAATGAATCTAAATCTAATAGGCGAGCATAAGAAAACAGACGACAGCATACAGTTGCGTGGTAACTTTAGGTTTTAGTGAGTAAATAACAAAGAGCCAAGGAAAAAGAAAAAATGAGGACAAAGCGTCCTCATTTTTTTTGTCTGTCATTTCTTTATTTTTAAAGCACTCCCTTGTTGGGGAGGGTTGGGTGGGTGAGAAGATTCTAAACAAACGACTCTTATCTTTTATTGCAAAAGCTGAAAGAAGTACGCGGCGAATTTACTATACTGAAATTTCCAATCAAGAAAATGAAGAGATCAAGGGGTTTAGGTTTTTTAAACCCAAACAGCGATTGCAATTAAATCTGATTAAAACTGCCCCTGTTTTCTGCATGGAAAAAACAGAAAAACATTTGGTTTTCATTATTTACTTAAGCAACATTATTGATTTGGTTTTTTCTTTTAGCACTTATTCCCATGACTATAACGCCTGCATCAGCGACTGGGAGTTCGCTGGATGGCTTTGTTAGCTGTTTTTGCAAATATTAAAAATGTTCATTGATTAGGTTGGCTATGTCTTCTGCTCTTTTCTCAATAAACGCACGGGCACTATCCTCTGAATCAACTTTTTTAATCTCTTCTATATCTATAAGGTTCTGTTTGCAATTAAAAGACGCTTGGTTGGTATTGGACTTATGATGTGAATTCAAAACTTCTAATTCTTCAATACTAAGAAAAATAATAAGAGGAAGAAAATGCCAGCAGATATAATATTGACGGTTATAGCAACTACAGTCATTCAATCCGTTTTTGGTGTCGGCGTATTATTATTCGGCACCCCTATTTTATTGTTGCTGGGCTATGATTTTTTTAATGTATTAAGCATTTTATTACCTATTTCAATAGCGATTAATTCGCTACAGATTCTCAAACATTACCAATTTATAGATACCACCTTTTATAAAAATGTATTGATCTACACCATCCCTTTTGTTGTATTATTTTTGTTTTTTGTTAGCATGGCAAAACTCAATATTGACATACTGATTGGTGTTTTTTTGATTTTAGTCGCATTAAAAAGTTATTTTCCTGTATTGGAGCAATCATTACAGAAAATGCTTAAGCATGAGCGCAGCTATCTTGTTACGATAGGCGTTGTTCACGGCTTAACTAACTTGGGCGGCTCTTTGTTGACTGCTATTGTGCATGGTAAAAACCATCAAAAAGATACTACCCGTGTCACCGTGGCAATTTGTTATGCCACCTTTGCATTTTTTCAGTTAATAACACTGTTTTTATTGGGTAGCCAGTTTGGGTTGTTATTTGCAGGGTATATGAGTTTTGTACAACTGGGTGTCATTGTTTTTTTATTAACAGAAGAAATAGTCTATCGTTCAATTGATAATCAAAAATACAGTCAGTTTTTTGCTGCATTTTTACTGTTGTCGGGTGTGCTACTAATCATCAAATAGGTATTAAAATGAAAAAAATATTGAATTATTTTTTAATCGGTATTCTGGCTTTTATTCCAGTTTATGTAATTGGTCAAATTGTATTTTTTGTCAATGATCGCTTTACCGATTTAGTTAAAGTTGTTTATGGCTACAATGATAATTACATCATGACTTTTATTATCTTTGTGATTAGTTTTTCATTATTTTCCTATATTGGCTATCGTGTACGGATGGGAAAATCATCTATCATTTCAGCAATAGATGCCATTATTGAAGTGATTCCTTTTTTGAATACCGTTTATAGAGTGACCAAAAAATTAGTCAATATGGCATCAGGTCATGAGCAAACTGAAGCGCGTGAAGTAGTGTATATCGAATACCCTAAAGAGGGATTATGGGTCCCTGCTTATGTCACCAATAAAGCAAAGGATATGTATATTTTATTCGTACCTACCTCGCCTAACCCAACCTCTGGATTTACTGTTATTGTGCATGAGTCTAAAGTGATTAAATCGGCAATGGATATAGAACAGGCGACCAGTTTTATTATTAGTGTCGGTGTGGATTACGACAGAGTGGAAGAAGCGACAAAATTACCAAAGTGAAAAGTATAGAAGAATTATTAAACCGAGACCTCAGCATAACTCTGGACGGATAAAAAAAGTGATAGAATTTTTCAGGTTTTAGTCAAAATACAAGTGTAATAGTGAGTTATTGCGCGTTATTTTGGCTGACCTTTTTTATCCGTTCATGAGTTATGCTGAAGTCTCTACCTACACAATCAAAAAAGCTGAATTGGCGAAATATCGCTTTTTGATGGATAATACACGGCTCGTTAGACCCTAGTACCTCACTATAATGAAACAAAAGCTGGAAACGCTACTGCAACAAGCGGTTGAAAGTCTTAAGTCTGAAGGCATTCTTGAGCAAGATTTAACACCTCAAATTAATATTGAACGCGCCAAAGATGCCGTGCATGGTGACTTTGCTACCAACCTTGCATTAATACTGGCAAAACCTGCTAAATCCAATCCTAGACAATTAGCTGAAAAAATTTGTGCATCGCTTGCCGATGAACCGATAGTATCGAAAGTAGAAATTGCAGGCCCAGGATTCATTAATTTTTTTATTGAAGCAGAATCACAGTTTCAAGTGATTAAAGACATCCAGGATGCGGGCAATAAGTTTGGCTTTAGCAAAATAGGTGCAGGAACCAAAGTTCAAGTGGAATTTGTTTCTGCAAACCCTACCGGCCCACTTCATGTCGGGCATGGCAGAGGTGCTGCTTATGGTTCCGCAGTTGCCAATTTGTTATCTGCTGTGGGTTTTGATGTTTCAAAAGAATATTATGTTAATGATGCTGGTCGGCAAATGGATATATTGGCTACCAGTATCTGGCTGCGTTATCTGGGAGAATGCGGTGAAGTTGTTGCCTTTCCTAGTAATGGTTATCGTGGCAACTATATTCGAGACATTGCTTTTAATATTCATAAAAAAGCGGGTAATGAATATCGTAGGCCTGCAAATTTGGTATTAGAAGCTATTCCGGCTGATGAAACCCATGGCGGCGATAAAGAAAAACATATTGATGCATTGATTGAACGGGCAAAAACCTTATTGGGTGATTCTTTATATCATGATGTGTTTCAAGCAGGTTTATCCGTTATTCTTGAGGATATTAAAGAAGACCTTGAAGCGTTTGGTGTCAGCTTTGAAGAATGGTTTTCTGAACGTCAGCTAATGGAAGACGGTTCAATTCAAGAAGCCTTAGATCGTCTGGATAAAGCGGGCTTTCTTTATCAGCAAGAAGGTGCAACCTGGTTTGCATCAAGTCAGTTGGGAGATGATAAAGACCGTGTTGTGGTTAGAGATAATGGACAGGTCACTTATTTTGCATCAGATATTGCTTACCACATGAATAAGCTGGATCGTGGTTTTGATCAAATTATCAATATATGGGGTTCAGATCATCACGGCTATATTCCCAGAGTAAAAGCCGCTATGAAAGCTTTAGGTGCTGATGATTCCAAACTCAAAGTAAAATTAGTTCAATTCGCCATACTTTATCGCGGTAGAGAAAAACTACCGATGTCGACTCGTTCTGGTGAATTTGTTACTTTACGCCAATTACGTAGTGAAGTAGGTACTGATGCAGCTCGCTTTTTTTATGTGATGCGTAAATCTGAGCAACATATGGATTTTGATCTAAAATTAGCCACATCGAAAACTAATGAAAACCCCGTGTTTTATGTGCAATATGCACATGCTCGTGTATGCAGTGTGTTACGTCAACTTGATAAAAAAGGCTGGAAAAGAGATTTGATTTTAGGCATGGAAAACCTAGATATGTTGGTAGAAGAACATGAGACCGTGTTACTAACCACCTTATCTAAATATGCTGAAACGCTGGAACGTGCGGCATTGCAGCATGAACCTCATTTACTTATCCATTATCTTCGTGATTTAGCTAATAATTTTCATACCTATTACAATGCACATCAATTTTTAGTCGAAGATGAGGCTATTCGTAATGCGCGGTTAAATCTAATTTGTGCAGCGAAACAAATACTGGCTAATGGCTTGGGACTTTTAAATATTAACACGCCTGAATCTATGTAATGACCAGAGACTATAAACACAGAGCAAATCAAAACAAGAAAAAGCCACAACAAACTTTTGTTGCTTGGTGGAAATGGCTTTTAATCATCGTTTTGATTGCTGTGTTTGTCTATTTTTTATTTTTTTTAAGTCACTCCTTACCTGAAATTAAAGACAAACAAACGTCTAAGAAAATTTCAATCTCTCAAAAAGCGACAAAACCTAAAGTCAACATTCCTAAACGTCAAAATTTAAAACCAAAACAACCGCGTTTTGATTTTTATACGATTCTTCCTGAAACAGAAGTCGTGGTGCCTGATTATGAAATTAAAACCCGCAGTCGAGAAGAACAATTTGGCAAAGGAAAACCAAGCAAATACGTTATCCAAGTCGGTGCGTTTAGAGAACCTGCTGAAGCAGATAAGCTCAGAGCACGTTTAGCTCTGTTAGGCATTGAATCACACGTAGAAAAAGCCAATGTCGGTAATGTTATCTGGAATAGAGTAAAAATGGGGCCTTTTAGCAGCTCATCTAGCGTCTCCGCGATTAAAACCCAATTAAGTCAGAATAATATTGATGTTATTGTGACCGAAATAAAAAAGTAGGGTAACTACTCAGAGTACTCCGTAACTGCTTAGATTGCCCTCTATTTTGTTGAATTTATTGTTATAAATCAAATGGTTTTGTGTTTTTAAGGATTGACTAAATAAAAGGGTAGCGTCCCCTTATTTTCCCCTTATTTTCCGTTTGGTTATAAGCGGTCTTCTTTATGATGCCATACCCTCAAAATATCTATTTTCTTAGAACGAATTAAGTAACGCGCAATATAATTACCAATGATTAGATCTCGAACTATTTCTGGGTTTGGTGCCTGTTGTACCTCAACACCTATATATGGAAACGTTTTTAGTTGGCTTATTCCTTTTAATATTGAGGTCGCTACACGTTGAGCAACTAATGGGTCTTTTACTCCAATGAATTCTCTAAGCCTTTTTAAATCACCTATTGATTCTGGCGTGTATGAAATTCTCATAAACTTGGTGGTTTAAGTTCATTTTCCGTATCCCAGCTTTCAAGCCAATCATTGACTTCTTTTTCTTCAATCAATTTTCCAGATTTGACAGAATCAATGGCTTCAAGAGTTTCAACCCATCGCTGTTCCTCAAGAGATTTTCTAAATAGAAACTCCTTAATTGCTTGATTAATTAGGTAACTCTTGCTTCTATCAAGTTTTTTTGATAATTCTTCAAGAGGATTTTCTATTTCAGATTGTAGCCTTACACTTGTGACACCCATAATAACTCCTACAAAAAATACTTTGTATTGCATTGTAGGCTTTCAAAGAGAGTTTTTCAATGCACTGATGATATTGAGCTTATAACCTAGAATTCACCTGCCGCGTTAGCGGTCAGGTAGAATGATTTGTTAGCTGTTTTTAAGCTGATAGAGGGGGGTTGGGTTTTTAAGGGTTGACTACTTAATATGAGAACAATTCTTGAAGACATCCACATAATTTTTCTTGCGTATTATTACCAATGACCCCTAAATTTTTGACTAATCGTGATTTATCAACTGCCCTGATTTGGTCAAGGAGAATTAACCCATTCTTCCCTTCAAACTCACATTCAACTCTACAGGGAAACTCAAATCCTTTCGTTGTCATAGGAGCTACAAGTACGGTAGAAAGGGCAGCCATTTCATTAGGCGAAATTACAACACAGGGTCTTGTTTTATTAATTTCTCTACCTTTTGTTGGGCTAAGCTCTACAAGCCATACCTCAAAACGCTCTATTTTACGGTTTACCACTCCAATTCTTTATTAGAAGTTAGCTCAGAGTTTAACCATTCTTGGTCAATATTTTCAGCGCCGCAAGACATTAGAGTTTCATTAATTTCCTTTGCCCAACCTTCTCTAGGCCTCAAAACTGGAGCAATAAAAAGGCCTCCATTGAGAACCTGAAATTTGAGTTCTTTTCCTTCAAGATGTGCTTGTTCTATCAGTGGCTTAGGGATTCTTATTCCTTGAGAATTACCAATTTTGACTAAGTGAGCCATAACTCTTGACCTCGTTGATATATAAAATGTAACTATAATGTAATTACTATATATTCACAAGAAATCAGGGATTTGTTCTTAAGCTAATGCTAAATTCACCTAGCGGACAGGTGGAATGATTTGTTAGCTGTTTTTGTAATCATAAGTTATTGTTTTTTAACATACTTTACTAAATAAAGGGTAGCATCCCCTTATATTTGTTACATGCTTTTGAATCTGATACTTTAATATATTTCATGTTGTAATGTTGCTATTAATTGCCCAGTATCCTTTTCTTTGTTAATTAATCTTATAGCTATCGTTGAATAGAGTAATGCTGATTTCACAATAATAAAAAGAGAATGAATATCTTTAACTAGATTGTTAATGGTTGTTTCATAATATTCTAGATTTTCTGGCTCTAACCCTTCTTCAAATATATTAACAAATGAATGTGTAATTCTATTTCGTAACTTGTTCAAATTATAGTACTGTGAATTTGTTTTAAAATCTAATGCCAGACTATGCAGGGCAAGAAATTGATAATTTTCATTGTCTAGGATAATTTTTTTAAACTCATCAGTCGTGAACCAATCAAAATATATATCAATGCTATTAATATCAGGGCTTGAAGACGAAAAATTATATTTTATTTGATGGGCTATTTTATCAAGGCAGCTATATAGGGATGAAAAAACAGATTTGAGCATTCCATATTCCAATGAATGATGTGTATAGTTGTATAGTTTCACCACGTTGTACCATGATTTTTTAAAAGTTCAGATCGAAACATATCGGGTGATTTTCTAAAAATTTGTGGGTTTATTCTATACCAACACTGGACGGCTTCAAATATAAGGGGATGCCACCCTTTTATTTAGTAAATTACATTTAAAAACAATCATTGATGATTATAAAAACACCTAACACAAGGTCTTCCGTCTTTCGATTAAGGTAACTACTTGTCAAGTTCCACGCACCTTACCAAGGGGATTTAAACATTATGCTTTTAGACGTTTTAGATTACCAGAATTAAGAAAATTGGTAAGCTAGGGGGTTCTCTCGTCTTTAATCAGCCACCATGAGCGTTACAGCTTATAAAGCGGGTCTAATCCATCATCTGTTTTTATTGATACCTTTTCGCGTGCCTTGTTTTCGCTATAAAATTGAAATAGTTTTTTACCTTCCCAGCTTGTTGTTTGCTCTGCATAAAGGTTTTTATTTAAGCAATTAATTTCATCTCTTAATCGAGCTTGGCAATGGGAAGAAATTTCAGACAGACTATTACTGTTAAATTTAATTTTACCCCAAACTAATAAGGCATTTTTAGCGGCTAGCTGATCATTATTAGCACAGGCTTGTTTTAACTTTTTAATAGTTTCTTGTAATGACATTTCTTTAGTATCAGCTGGATTTTCTATTTGCTGAGGCTTCTGTTTTCTGAATAAAAACACCAAAGTTATTAGCCAGCATAAGCTTAGAAACAATGATAACCCCATCCAAAATTTATTTTCTTTTCTTGGCGTATCTAGTGTTTCGACAATGACAGGACTTGTCTTTGCCACGGTAGTATTTACCGCTACATTCTCAACTGAGGCTATTGTGCCAATGGTAGTCACTGTTGTTTCAGGGATTCGTGCTATTTCCATCTGTTGTGTGCGGCTATTAAACCAAGGAACTTCTATAGCAGGCAAAGTATAGCTACCTGGTTTTGAAGGAATATAGGCTATTTTTTCTTCTCTAAAAGCAATAATGCCATCCGCTTCTTTTTCTTCCTTTAATAGGGGTTGGTCTGGATAGGTTTTTAAGCCGTTTGATAGTGTAACGCCCTGCAATTCAGGTAATTGGGCTACTGTGGTACCTTTGGCAAGCAATGTTATGGTACGTGTTAGAGGTTCTCCCAGCTTCATCTTGGCAATATCTCCTGACCATTTTTCTTTGATATGAACCAGCTCTGCTGGAATCCAGTGACTTGTTTTGAAACTATCGGGAGGCGGTAATACATTTAGGGTAATTGCTTTAGATGATATACGTTTAGTTTTAGTCTTGGGTCGATTAAAGAAACTATTAAAGCGTTGCCTAGAGTTTGGCATCACAATATCAGCGGTTAACACCAGCGGTTCGATGGTTGATACCCCACTTTTTTGAGGGAAAACGGCATATTTACGTTCAGTAACTACATAAGCTATGCCATTAATATCAGTATTATAGGTGCTATCTTCAGTTAATTTTTCAATCACTGCATCGGCCATTTTAGGTTCAGTTAAATTGGCTTGAGCAAGTTGTACTCTTCGATACAAACGCAGTGTATATAAAATTTGTGATTGCACATATATTGTTTCTGGGAATACCTCAACTTCTAAAAACAAATCTTCAGTATTATTCTGCTTGGCGACCACTTTGTTACTCACTTCAATTGAAATGGGTTTACTAACATCATCACCAAAAGCAATGGCGGGTATAAGTAGATGACCTGTTTGCTTTGCCATGACATTTAAAATCCATTGAATGGTTTTAGTTGATTGACCATTTATCCAGGATGAATTGCTACTGTGACTTTGCTTTAATATTTCAAAATTATTTTTTAAAGGGCTAAAATCAGGATTACCATCAGGGGATTGTGTTGCTGTATAGGTCAATTGAAAAGACGTATTGATATTGACGGGGTTTCGGTCTAAGGTCGCTGTGATTTCTACCGCAAACACAGCTTGATTAAACAGTAGAAATACAGTAAACCACAATAGGGTTAGCTGAAATTTTAAGATATTTATTTTGGGGCAGAAAAAAGTCATAGCTCAGCTTTGTAATTACCAGTTTTTTTGATTCGTATTTTTTTGGTCACGCTGACCATATTGGTATTTGAATTTACGTTTTAATAATCCAGCAGGATCATCAGGAATACTTTTAAGCCATTGTTCATTGGCTTGTTCTGATTCGTCATAATCTGATGGGGCGAGTTTTTCTTCTTTGCCTTGTGGCTGCTCTTGTTCTGCTTGCTGTTCATCTTCAGTTTTCTCGGCTTCTGCTTGCTCTGCGTCAGTATCTTTCTCGGCTTGTTCTTGATCTGCTGATTGTTCTGAATTTTCGCCATCTTCATTTTGCTCAGCATTATCTTTATTATCAGATTGTTTACTATTATCGCCTTGCCCATCTTTATTCTGTTGTTCTGAGTCTTGCTGCTTTGATTGATCTTTTTCGGATTGATCCGAATCAGAATTTTCCTGATCCTTTTGTTGTTGCTTTTGCTTTTCTATTGCTTTTTCAACTTGCTCTTTATTGTATCTGGCATCTTCATCCTCTGGCTCAACCGCTAAAGATTTTTTATAAGCATCCAGTGCTTCCAGCAGTTTCCCCGTTTGTGCTAATGCATTGCCTTTATTATACAAACCGTTAGCAGATTTATCATCATGTAGGGTTTCAATACTTTGCTCAAATTGACCTGCTTTATATTGTGCTGTCGCTTTCCATAGTGGATTATCATATTGTTCGGCTGCTTGCTGAAAATTATCTTGTTTAAATGCCTGTTCAGCTTGCTGGTTTTGAGTGTGCCATAAATCTTTCCATTCCAGCGCATAAACGGGTTCAGGAAAAGGCATTAAGCAGATGAACGCGAAACACAATAATCCCCGTCTAAAACTTAATGCAGCTAATGGCAAAACAAGCATCAACAGCCAAGGCCCTTTTTCATCCCATTGGTCTAGGAATAAATTATTCTTTTTAGTGCTTTCTCCATATTGTGTCTCAACAGTATTATCAAAGTGTGCCATTAAAGCGTTTATATCACCATCATCATTGCTAATTTTGAGATAAAGACCATTGCCTTTATTGGCAAGTTGAGACAATTCTTGCGCATTCAATCGGGGGATCACGATATTTCCTGCTCCATCTTTAACAAAACCACCCCGACTATTTTTAATGGGTGCGCCTTCTTTTGTGCCTACAGCTAATATGGATAAACGATAAGCACCAAGTGCTTGAACTGCGTTGACTGTATTATCTAAATCTACTTCGTCCGTTACCAATAGAATTTCACCTTTTTGTAAGCCTGACTGCTTTAACAGTTCAACTGCTTTGTCTATTGCCAGCTTGGTATTACTACCTTGACTTGGCATAATGTCTGTCGTCAATGCTGATATTTGGCTAATGATAGTTTCATTATCTTCCGTTAATGGCGTGACGGTGAAAACGTCAGCCGCATAAACAATTAAAGCCGTTTGCCCATCTTTACGTTGTCGCAAAATATCAGCCATTTTGAAACGTGCTCGGCTTAATCGACTGGGTGTTATATCAGCAGCATCCATCGAACGAGATAAATCCAAAGCAATCACTAATCCAGCATCATTTCTGAACACAGGGGAGGGTATACGTTCCCAAGTGGGCCCAGCTAGGGAAATAATGAGTAAAAATGTAGCTAGGGGAGCAGCAGTTAAAGACAAAATACTACGCTTTACAACGCTCTCTTGTAACACAAAAGGAGCCAATTCAGGGTCACAAATCAGAGACCAACTCGCTCTATTTAATTTGTTATTTACAAGACTGATAAAAAGCTGTGTTGCTGGTAAAAGAGCCAGTAAGCAATAAGGTCTAATAAAATGAAAGTCAGCAATGTTCATTTATATTTCCATTTCCAGTTTATTCGGCTAACACTTACAAAGAAACCTAACAATAGAGCAAAAGCTAATGGCCAGAAATACAGTTCAATTTTAGGTCGAAAATACTGTTTATCTTTTTCTACAGGTTCTAACGCATCCAATAATTGATAAATAGTTTCCAGTTCCTGTGTATTTCTGGCTCTAAAATATCGCCCACCAGTTTTTTCTGCAATGGCCGTTAAGGTTTTTTCATCCAAATCTCGAGATGGATTGATTTTGCGAGAACCAAAAAAACTACGCACGATCATCTCATCAGCACCTATGCCTATGGTATAAATTTTCAAGTCATTTGCTGCGGCTAATTCTGCTGCTTTTAAAGGTGTTACTTTACCCGCTGTATTAGCACCATCGGTTAATAAAACCAATACCCGACTATTGGCGTGTTGTTTTCTTAATCGTTTAACCGCCAAGCCAATGGCATCACCTATTGCGGTTTTTTCACCTGCCAAGCCTATGGCTGATTCGTGTAGTAAGGTAATCACCGTGGTTCTGTCAAAAGTTAAAGGGGTTTGAAGGTAGGCGTTGGTACCAAATAAAATGAGACCTAAACGATCACCCTGCCGTCGATTAATAAATTGTCCTGCGATATATTTAGTTGCTGTTAAACGGTCAACTCTCTTTTTTTCGACAATAAAGTCCTCTTCTTTCATGCTGCCAGATAAATCCACTGCCAGCATTAAATCTCTGCCACTGATTGCTTGTTCAATCGGATCACCTAACCATTGCGGTCTCACGCTGGCAAGCACCAAAAATATCCAGGCCAGCATGGCCAACAATAAAGGCCATTGCTTGTTTTGAGAAAGCGCTTGCGTTTCTCCCAGACTAAAGTCTTCAATAAAGGGGACTTTTAGTGCAGCTTGTTCTGCAACCACATCAGCAGGAAGCCAGTAGCGAGCAAAAAAGGGTAGAGGCAGTGCCAGTAATAACCACGGCCATTCTAAATGGATCATTTTTTACCCTCTTTCTGGGCTTTAAGCCAGTCTTCACAAAGCTGTATTAGTTGGCTTATTTCAGCATCGCTAGGTGCTGTTTTTTGGTAATGAGCGGTCGCTAACAAAGTGCCTGTTGACTGTGTAAAAGGGGAGCCTAGTACGGTATTATCGAGATAGTCTAGCCAAGCCTTCCCTGCCAGACTGGCTGTTTGATCTCTAGGCGAAACACTCATGGCAACGCGGCGTAATAATGCAGACAATGCTATGAGTATGTCTATATTATCCAAAGCTTTATCTTGTTTGATACCTTGTAAATGCTTCTTAGCCGTTTTAAGGGCTGTTTTTCGAGTTATTCTTTGGTATAGCCAGAAAATAAAAAAACAACATAATGGAATTAAAACCGCCAGTATCCACCAACCTATTGCAGGTGGCCACCAGCCAATATCATCTGGCAGATGTATGTCTCTTAATTCCAGTTGCTGACCACCCATTATCGTAATACCTCTACAGGGTCATCATCTGTACTACAATGAATAATGCCAATACCGCATTTTTTTACTACTTTTAGCAAATACTCAAGTCGCTGTTGGTAGCGTTTCTGGTATTGATCAATACGCTTGGTATCTGCCGTATCAATGACAGTATCTCTATTTTCATCAGTGAAGCGATAACGTCCTTTTTTCGGCAACTGACTTTCAATGGGATCATATACTTGAATTAATACCACTTCACAATGGCTGGATAATTTTGCCAAATGGCTTTCAGTCGCTTGATTGAAGCCACGAAAATCACTAATAATATAGACTAGACTACCTGGGCGAGCATGCTGGACTAAGCGAGCGATGGCTTGATCCAAAGTAAACTGTTTAGCAGCTAACTTGTTTTTTTTAACTAGGGTATTAAAAAATCGTAATACTCCATGTTTTCCATTTTGCGGTTTTATCTCCTGACAAGAAAATTCAGTTAATAGTTGACCACCCAATCTATCCCCTTGAAGCTGTGCCTTCCAGGCTAATAAAGCCGCAATTTTAGCCGCCTGTACCGACTTAAATACACCGCGTGTGGCAAAAAACATGGCGGGGCGATTATCGACTGAAATAAAAACGGGGCGCTCTCTTTCTTCCCGAAATATTTTGCTATGCGTTTTCCCTGTACGTGCAGTGACTCGCCAGTCAATGCAACGGATGTCATCCCCTGCTTGATATGGCCTGGATTGGTCAAACTCCATACCTCGCCCCTTAAAGCGAGATACAAAACCTCCGTTTTGTTTTGAACGGATACTTGATTGCTGTAACTTAATTATTGAAGCCGATTTTGCCAAGCCAATCAATGTATTGAGATTAACTGAAACCAACTCGCTTTCAGTATTTTTCACAGTTTTCGTTTAAATCGTAATGAAGGACTATTTGACGGGTAAGTAAAACGCCCCTGTTTTTATTTTCCATATCAATGACCATTAAGGCACTGCAATTCTGGAAATGAGTTCTTTAATAAAGTGATCTGTGCTTATGCCTTCTGCCTCGGCCTCATAAGACAAAATCAGACGATGACTTAATACATCAAAAGCCATTTCCTGAATATCTTCAGGACCTACAAAATCACGCTGTTGTAACCAGGCTTTTGCTCTGGCACATCTATCCAATGCAATACTGGCTCTAGGACTGGCTCCATATTGCAACCATCCGGCTAAATCTTCACCATAAGCTACTGGGTTTCGTGTTGCTAAAATAATTTGTAATAAATAATCTTCAAGCGTATCTGCCATATAAATGTCTAATACTTCTTGGCGAGCATTTAAGACTGTTTGTTGACTGATTGGCTGGAAATTATTGCTTAATGCTTGTTTTTCACCTCTTGCTTCAGCACGCGCCAGAGCCAAGATGCTTTTTTCATGTTCAGCTTTTGGGTAGTCGATTTTTATATGTATCAAAAATCGATCCAGTTGTGCCTCAGGCAAGGGGTATGTACCTTCTTGTTCTATCGGATTTTGAGTTGCCATCACCATAAACAATTTAGGCAACGGATAGGTCATACTGCCGACTGTTATCTGTCTTTCTGCCATAGCCTCCAGTAAAGCGGCCTGAACTTTTGCTGGTGAACGATTGATTTCATCAGCTAAAACTAAATTATGAAATAAAGGACCTTTTTGAAATTCAAAGGTGCCTTGCTGAGGGCGAAAAATTTCAGTTCCAGTTAAATCAGCAGGTAATAAATCCGGAGTAAATTGCACACGATGAAAATCGGCTTCTATGCCTTTACTCAAGATATTAATTGCCCGTGTTTTTGCTAAGCCAGGCGCACCTTCAACCAACATATGTCCATCGGCCAAAAGTGCAATTAGCATTCTTTCGACTAAACCATCCTGACCGATGATGTGTTCATTAATATATGATTTAAGTTGTTGAAATGAAACTTGAGCGTTACTGAGAATTACTTCTGCCATTTTAGTGCTTGTATCCTTGTTAAAATTAAATCCATCTGACGAGAGATGTAGGGTAAAGTTCACCATTCTAATAAATCTGATTAAATATTGTAAACTCTAATAATGTCTAAATTTAAAACAGCACCCATTTCCAGCAACTCAATTCCCTCTGGCATACCTTATATTGTTGCCAATGAAGCAGCCGAACGTTTTAGCTATTACGGAATGCGAGCCATCCTCGTTGTGTTTATGACTCAATACCTAGTGAGCCCAAGCGGTGAGTTAGATGTCATGAGTGACAATGAAGCACAAGGCTATTATCATTTATTTATCTCAGCAGTATATTTTATGCCTATTTTTGGTGCCTTATTAGCCGATGGATTATTAGGTAAATATCGTACTATTCTATTTTTATCTTTATTCTATTGTTTTGGCCACTTTGCCCTAGCACTGGATGATACCCGTACAGGCTTATTAATAGGCTTAGCCCTCATTGCTATAGGGGCAGGAGGCATTAAACCCTGTGTTTCATCTCACGTAGGCGATCAATTTGGTGTAACTAATCAACATCTATTAAGCAGTGTGTTTGGCTGGTTTTATTTCTCTATTAACCTAGGTGCTTTTGCTGCCATGTTACTTATTCCTTGGTTACTTGCTGAATATGGTGCAGCGGTTGCTTTTGCAGCACCAGGACTGCTGATGTTAGTCGCCACCATCGCTTTTTGGAGCGGTCGTTACCGTTTTGTGCATATTCAGCCCTCTGGAACGGGTTTTGTAAAAGAAGTATTCAGTCCTTTTGGCATCAAGGTTTTGTTAAAACTCAGTTCTATCTATATTTTTATCGCTGTTTTCTGGGCTTTATTTGAACAAACTGGTTCGTCCTGGGTATTGCAAGCACAGAAGATGGATAGAATGATCTTCGACTTTGAAGTTTTACCCTCGCAAATTCAAGCAGCAAATCCTTTGTTGATTATGTTGCTAATCCCCGTCTTTAATTCAGTTATTTACCCTTTATTAAATAAAATAGTGGTATTAACCGCTCTGAAAAAAATCAGCATGGGCTTATTCTTAACGACCATTGCATTTACCATTCCTGCTTTGATTCAAATGCAAATTGAACAAGGTCTTGTGCCTTCTATTGGCTGGCAAATGTTGGCATATATCATTCTGACAGCGGCTGAAGTAATGGTATCTATTACTTGTCTGGAGTTCTCTTATACACAAGCACCGAAAAGCATGAAATCATTTATTATGGCCTTATTCTTTATGTCTGTTGCACTAGGTAATTTATTTACCAGTGCCGTTAACTTTTTTATTGTTAATGACGATGGTAGTAATATGCTGACAGGAGCAGGCTATTTTTGGTTTTTTACTGTATTAATGCTAATAACTGCTATCTTATTTATATTCCTGAGCCAAAACTATCAAGAAAAAACCTATCTGCAAGAGGAACAAGACAGATAATATTTTTTATTCCAAAAAGTTTTAGCAACTGGAGAGTGTGGTGGCGCAAAAACTTTTAATTTTAAGCAAACAGAACTTACAAAATAATGCCCGAATCAAAAACAATATTTATTACAGGTTGCTCAACTGGCATTGGTTACACAACAGCTATTGGGCTTAAAAAAAGAGGACATAGGGTTATTTGTTCCGCTAGAAAAGAAATGGATGTATTAAGACTACAAGATGAAGGTTTTGCAACACTAGCACTTGATCTTGCAAACTCAGACAGTATTCAACAAGCGGTCAAACAACTCATTGAATTAACCGATGGGAAAATTGATGCTCTATTTAACAACGGTGCATTTGGACAGCCTGGTGCCATAGAAGACTTGAGTAGAGAGGTATTAAGAAATCAATTTGAAACTAATGTTTTTGGAACGCATGAATTGACTAATTTGATTATTCCTATCATGCGCCAACAAGGCTTTGGTCGAATTATTTATAACAGTTCTATTTTAGGCTTTGTAGCCATGCGCTACAGAGGTGCTTATACCGCCAGTAAATATGCTTTAGAAGGCTTGGTCGATACCCTGCGAATTGAGCTTCACGATACCAATATTCAATTATCTTTAATTGAACCAGGTCCCATTGAAAGCAATTTTAGAAAGAATGCTTTTGCCCTATATAAAGCCAACATAAGCCCCGAAACCAGTTTTCATATAGATGCTTACAAAGCAATGGAGACACGGCTGCAAAAAGAAGGTCCTGCGGTGCCATTTACATTACCAGCCACGGCTGTTGCTAATAAAGTTATTCATGCCCTAGAATCAGAAAAACCTAAAATACGTTATTACGTCACTGCCCCCACCTATTTATTTGCCTATTTGAAACGTCTATTGCCAATGGCATGGTTTGATTTTTTACTGAGAAAAGCGCAATAACAATGGATGAACACAATATTTTGAAGATTGTTCAGTGTGTTGTGTACCCATTTTATTTAACCTGCTAGTCTCAATGAACGCAATATCTGAAATTCAAATCATAGTAAAAAGGGATGATGGATAATTACAGCCTGCTATCCCCCTAAAATTCTTAATGTATTTATTCATCCCCTATTCGTCTGTATTGTGCTAGAATTTGTACCAGCTTATAGCCACTGGTTGCTATTTGTTCTACAAAAACTATACGAGGTTATATATGAAATTATTCAAAAGCGTTCTTGTTGCTGCTTCACTAGCTCTTTCTTTAGGTACTTTTTCTACTTCTGCTGTAGCTTGCGAAGATGGTAGAACTTGTGTGCCCTTCTCAGATGCCGTTAAAATGATTGATGGACACATTAACATGGCAATCGAAGCCATTGACAAAGAACACGATACAGCGACAATTTTACTGCACATTAAACAAGCAAAAGATTTAAGCAAAGAAATCAACGAAAATGATAAAGTTGATATTGCACGTGGTAGAGCAAACGGTTTATTGAAAAAAGCTAAATCTGCAGTTAGAAAAGGCGAAATGGCAGCAGGTGATGATGTTTTGAGAGCAGCTAGAGCAAAATTTGCATCTCTTGCAAGATTGCGTAACTAATACCAATTATTTATATTCTGTGTGGCAGGGTTATCTTTACCCTGCCATGTTAGGAGTACAGAATTAACCACTTCCTAAGCTAAATCAAGCTTCCCAAAAAAACGTTCCAAATCAATTCTTATCGGCATAAAATAGATATTAAAATTCATCACGTTCGCCATAGCAATCACCTGATTTGAAAAATCTATATTCCAAGCATATTCAGCTTTAAACGCATTTGGAAACTTCACTTTATTTTTAACTTCCCAGTAATTTTTTGAAGAAGCCGTTGTAATTGGACTTAAGCCTATAAAAGTATCCACTTCTTGTAAATGCTCGGCATAAATTTCTATTAAACGTGGGTCATAAAAAGGTTGTGAAAAAAAACTACTGGCACCCGCATCAACTTTTCTAAAAACATAATCACATTCGTTCTGAATCCCGCTTCTATGAGGATCAAAACCAGCATGAATAGTTAACCTAGGAAAACGCTTACCTACAGATGCAATTAAATCAAGCACACTGGTATTATGTACTTTACGCATACCTTCAGGTGGATCGCCAGAAACCAAAAGCACATGATCCAATTCATTTTCTTCAATGATTTTAAAAATATCACCCGATTCCAAAGAAAAATCTGTTGCTCTAAAGTGAGGGACAAATTGATGCACATTGCGATCAATTTTCTCTGCCGTACTCCAGCTTCTGATATCAAAGCGTTGAATATCAGGTACATTAATCATACTAATCGACTTGCCCAAACTTAAAGCAAACTGGTACTGGTCATCAAATGCTTGCGCTGTTCTTGGAACGATTTCAAAAGAAATTTTCATATAGCTGAGTTAAGTGCTAAATTCAATGGCAGTATTGTACCTGAAATTTAATGAGGTAAGGCTTGAATAGGGTTATCAAAAAAGTCAATTATTGTTTTTTAGTTGTGTATTATTTAGACTTTATAAATGGTATTAAAACAGGCTGAAAACAAAGGCGTTGTTTTTGGGTTTTTCTACAGCCTCGTTAGCCCTTTAATCCAAGCACGGATAATATAAACGTAACTGCTCAGCGTACTCCGTAACTGCTTAGATTGCCCTCTGTTCTGTTCAAGATCAAGGCGTTCAAGAGCAAGGCGAAAGCGCGGAGTTTACAAGTGTAAATGCGCATTTTCAACGCGGCTGTTGGACAAAATAGAGGGTAAGCTGAGTAGTTACATAAACAAACTCATAAAGAATACTAATGTTTGAACAAACCTTTAGAAACATAGATGACATACTCCACAAAGATGCAGGTTGTGGTAGCGAGCTGGATTATGTGGAGCAAACCTCATGGGTGTTGTTTCTGAAATATCTGGATGATCTGGAAAAAGACAAACAGACTGCCGCCGAGCTTTCTGGCAAAAGCTACAACAAAATTATTGATGATGAATTCCAATGGACTCAATGGGCTGCCCCCAAGCTGGAAAATGCCAATGGAAAAACAAACATTGACCACAACGCCTTAACGGGTGATGACCTTGCTGATTTTGTCAATATCAAATTATTTCCCTATCTTAAAAAATTTAAGGTCAACGCTGATAACGCTAATAGTATTGAATATAAAATTGGCGAGATTTTCAATGAACTGAAAAATAGAATTCAGAGTGGTTACAACTTACGCGAAGTAGTCAACCTGATTGATGAACTACGCTTTAGAACCCATGATGAAAAGCATGAGATGAGCCATTTGTATGAAGGCAAAATCAAAAACATGGGCAATGCAGGGCGTAATGGTGGTGAATATTACACCCCACGTCCCTTGATTAAAACTATTGTCAAAGTCGTTAGCCCAAAAATTGGCAATACCATTTATGATGGTGCGGTGGGTTCAGCAGGATTTTTAGTTGAAGCCTTTGAATATTTGCGAGCCAGCAAAAAACACTCTACCAAAGACAGCAAAACCCTACAAAACAATACCTTTTACGGAAAAGAGAAAAAATCGCTCGCCTACATCATCGGCATTATGAATATGATTTTGCATGGTGTCGAAGCCCCAAACATTATCCACACCAACACCCTCGCCGAAAACTTAAGCGATATTCAAGAAAAAGATCGTTATAACATCATATTAGCCAATCCGCCCTTTGGTGGCAAAGAAAGAGTCGAAGTGCAGCAAAATTTCCCCATCAGAACGGGTGAAACTGCTTTTCTGTTTTTACAGCACTTCATCAAGATTCTAAAAGCAGGCGGCAAGGCAGGTATTGTTATCAAAAATACCTTTTTGAGTAATACTGATAATGCTTCTGTTGCCTTACGCAAAGAACTATTAAGCAGTTGCAATCTACACACAGTATTAGATTTACCAGGCGGTACTTTTACAGGGGCAGGAGTAAAAACCGTAGTGTTGTTCTTTGAAAAAGGCAAAGCCACCAACGAGACTTGGTTTTATCAACTCAATTTAGACAGAAATTTAGGTAAAACCAACCCATTGAATGAGCAGGACTTAGCTGAATTTGTGGAATTGCAAAAAACACAAGCAGAGAGCGGGAACTCTTGGGTAGTTAAAATCAGTGATATTAACCAAACTACTTTTGATCTTTCAGCCAAAAACCCCAATACACCTGAAGAATCCCTACTACGAAGTCCAGAAGAAATATTAACAGAAATGGCTGAGTTGGATAAGGAAAGCGGTTTGTTAATGGAGAATTTAAAGTTGAAAGTTGAAAATAAGGGGAGCTGTGAAAAATAAAATTGCAAATACTAAAAATCAACATCAAAGCTTAGTTTCTAGAATTTCTGAAACCTATCTCAATGGACAACAAAAAGCAGTTACTGCTGTTAATACTCATTTGGTGGAAACCTATTGGAAGATAGGACAATATATTGTTGAATTTGAGCAAGATGGAAAAACAAAAGCAGAATATGGAAAAACCATGCTTAAATTATTATCAAAAGATTTGTCTTTTAAGCATGGCAAGGGTTTTAGTCTAAGCAATATTTATCTTATGCGACATTTTTTTATACTATGAGACCTCAGCATGACCCAAAAAATACGCATAAATTTTGTTATAATGCATCATGCAAAAATCATTCTCAACACAATCCAACCTCTTCTTTTCAACCGCTGACTTAGAGCACCCTATTCTTCATAGTCTTGATGACACAGAAGCCTTGTTGGAATGGTCTGAAATAGAAACACTACTCACCTCAATTTATGACTCTAACACAG
>QPIN01000028.1 GCA_003666385.1 Methylococcales symbiont of Hymedesmia sp. n. MRB-2018 | reverse complement strand
TGACCACCAGAAATACTCACTGTGTGCGTTAGAAAGTCGCGCAGTTCTGCTGATAAATCTTTTAATTGTTTTTTATCGAGCTTGCGCACATCAGCAGGCAGTTCGATTTTATTGAGTAGTGGGTATTTAGCAGAACTATTCATGTGCTATCAAATCCGTTATAGGTGTTTCTTAATTGTAGATTATCGCTTTTAATACTGGAGTATTCAAGTCAGGTATTGTTGCTATGCATGGTTTAATGTGAAGTAAATATTGGTTTTTACCATGAAGGAAGTGGAGCATAGTGGAAATGGCTTTTTTATGATATTCATCTCCTCCATGGTGAAAAAAATTAATGATCACGCTGAATAATATAAAGTGATAAGTCACGTAATAAATCAGCTTCAGCACTAAAGCCAGATAAGCTCTCTATGGCTTGTTCATGTAATGCATGTGCTTTTTGCTTAGCACCTGCTAAACCTAATAGAGCGGGGTAAGTCGGTTTATTATTATCTTGATCTTTGCCTTGAGTTTTGCCTAGAGTAGCAGTATCACTTTCCTCATCAAGAATATCGTCTTTTACTTGAAATGACAGGCCAATACATTTTGCATAATGATCCAGTTTTTTTGCAATGATAGGATCAAGGTCTATTTTAGATAAGGCTGCCATATTGACACTGGCGCGAATTAAAGCCCCCGTTTTATGAATGTGCATATTTTCAAGTTCAGGCAGAGTAAGCATAGTGCCAACTGATGCTAGGTCTATCGCTTGACCACCGACCATACCTTGTGAACCACTCGCTTTGGTTAAGTTGGTAATCATTTTTAAACGCTGAGAGGCATCTACTTTTATTGAAGGATCATTAGCCAATACTTCAAACGCCAAAGCTTGTAGGGCATCACCTGTTAATATGGCAGTTGCTTGGTCATAAGCAATATGACAAGTTGCTTTACCACGTCGGAGATCATCATTATCCATAGCAGGTAAATCGTCATGGATTAAGGAATAAACATGAATGAGTTCCACTGCACAGGCAGGGCCATCTAATTGTTCCTCCTTTAGACCTAAAGCTTTGCCAGTACAGTATGTGAGCATGGGACGCATACGCTTGCCACCCTCTAAAACTGTATAGCGCATAGCTTGGTGAAGTTTGTTAGGTAGAATATTTTCACTAGGTAGGCGTAAGTCAAGTGCTCGTTCGACTCTGTTTTGCACGCAAACAAGGTATTCTTTTAAGGCATTACTCATTGTTAAAGGGCTCCACGGTCTGCTGCCCATTCTTTTCTAGTAGAATTTGTACTTTTTGTTCTGCTTCTTGCAATGCTTTTTGACAGGTGTTGGTTAATTTAACACCTTTTTCAAAGGATTTTAAGGATTCTTCTAGTGATAATTCACCTTTTTCCATTTGTTCAACGAGTTGTTCTAACTCTTCTAAAGAGTCTTCAAATAAGGTAGTGCTTTTTTTTCTGGGCATAAAAAAAATAATTACATGTTACGATATTAATTGATCACTATTATATCTTAAATATCAGGCCGTATGAGCAACGAATATAACGCAGCAGCAATTGAAGTTTTAACAGGATTAGATCCAGTAAGAAAACGCCCTGGGATGTATACAGACACCACTAGACCCAATCATTTGGTGCAAGAAGTAGTAGACAATAGTGTGGATGAGGTCGTTGCTGGTCATGCCGATAGTATTGAGGTTATTTTATATAAAGATGGTTCGGTATTGATAAAAGATAATGGTCGTGGAATGCCAGTTGATTTGCACCCTGAGCAAGGTATTCCAGGTGTTGAAGTGATTTTGATGCAGCTACATGCCGGTGGCAAGTTTTCTAATAAAAACTATCAGTTTTCGGGGGGGTTACATGGCGTAGGTGTTTCTGTGGTGAATGCATTAACTACACAGTTGCAAGTTCAGGTCAAACGTAATGGAAAAATCTATCAAATGGATTTTGCCAATGGTGAAAAAATGACCGAATTGACTGAAATAGGAACCGTGGGTAAAGCCAATACAGGTACTCAAATTACTTTTTTACCCGACCCTAAGTATTTTGATTCAGCAAAAATTTCTGTGTTGAAATTGAGACACGTTTTACGGGCAAAAGCTGTTCTGTGTCCTAGTTTAAAAGTTTCTTTAGTTGTAGAGCAAACAGAAGAAGAGTGGACTTGGTGCTATGAACACGGGCTGAAAGAATATTTACTGGATAGAGTAGGTGATGTTGAAATTTGTCCGCAAATCCCTTTTATGGCGGAATCAACAGCTGTTAATGAAGCCGTAGAATGGGGTATGGTCTGGACAGTTGATAACTTGTCAGAAAGTATTGTTGAGAGTTATGTGAACCTAGTGCCTACAGCGCAAGGTGGGACGCATGTTAATGGGTTAAGGTCTGGCTTAACTGAAGCTATGCGTGAATTCTGTGAGTTTAGGAATTTACTGCCCCGAGGGGTAAAAATAGCACCGGAAGATGTCTGGGAAAATTGCCATTTTGTTCTATCTGTTAAACTGGCAGATCCACAGTTTTCCGGGCAAACTAAAGAGCGCTTGAGTTCTGGAGAATGCGTGGTTTTTGTTTCTGCTATTGCTAAAGACAGCTTTAGTCTTTGGTTAAACCAGCATCCACAAGAAGGTGAAAAAGTAGCAGAAATTATTCTTGCCAGTGCTCAAAAAAGACTGAAATCCAGTAAAAAAATAGTTAGAAAGAAAATTACATCGGGGCCTGCCTTACCTGGTAAGTTGGCCGATTGTTCGGCGCAGGATATTTCCAGAACTGAGTTATTTTTGGTGGAAGGCGATTCAGCGGGAGGCTCGGCAAAACAAGCTAGAGACAGAGAGTTCCAAGCCATTATGCCGTTGCGAGGCAAGATTCTAAATACTTGGGAAGTAGATTCTGCACAAGTTATGGCCTCTCAAGAAGTGCATGATATTGCTGTGGCTCTAGGAATAGAACCCGACTCTGATGATTTGCAAAATTTACGTTATGGCAAAATTTGTGTGTTAGCCGATGCGGATTCGGATGGAAACCATATTGCAACACTTATTTGCGCTCTTTTTTATAAGCACTTTTCTGCGCTAGTTAAAGCGGGGCATGTGTTTATAGCCATGCCGCCTTTATATCGAGTGGACGTGGGTAAAAAAGTTTTTTATGCCTTGGATGAATCAGAACGACAAAGTGTATTAGCCAGAATAGAAGCCGAGAAATTAAAAGGCACAGTGAATGTACAGCGGTTTAAAGGCTTGGGGGAAATGAATCCCAGTCAACTAAGGGTCACTACTATGAATCCTGATAGTAGACGGTTGGTTCAATTAACGGTTGAAGACGGGGATGAGACATCAGAACAAATGGATCTATTGCTAGCAAAAAAACGATCACAAGATAGAAAACATTGGCTGGAAACGAAAGGGAACCTGGCCGAGGTTTGATCATTAATTGTAATGATCTTGAATAGGTTCTCAGGTATGCAGGATTAGGGTCAACGCTTCAATAAAGGCTTTGTTTTCTTTAGGTTTACCGATAGTGACGCGTAAACAATCAGTTAAAACTTGGCCTTGAGGTGATAAGTTTTTGATTAATATACCGTGTTCTTTTAAGGCTTCAAAAATGGCTGTTGCACGATTTTCAGCTGTTTTAAAGAGGATGAAGTTAGCTGAACTTTGGTAGGCTGTAATATCAAGCAATTGGTTCAATTGATCAAAAACCCATGTTCTATCTTGGCAGATTTGTTGAGTTTGTTGATTAAAAAAACCTTGATGTTTCAGTGCAAAATTTACAGTGACTTGGGTAAGACTATTAATGTTATAGGGTAGCCGGATTTTATTCAGTTGTTCAATAATTTCTTGGTTGCCTGCAATAAACCCTAGTCTAAGCCCTGCCAAGCCGAGTTTTGAAACGGTGCGCATGACCAGTAAATTAGCATTATTTTCTAGTTTTTCCATATAACTTGCATTAGCAAAAGGGGCATAGGCTTCATCAATAATAACCAGACCTGGTGCGGCATTAATAATGCTATTGATAGAGCTATCAGAAAACAAATTAGCTGTGGGATTATTAGGATAAGACAGAAAAATAAGTAAGGGTTGTGTTTGTTCAATGGCTTTAAGCATTGCTGGCAGATCTGGCTCAAAACTATCAGCTAATAAGGGAATGCCTTGATAATTAAGACCAAGATTTAATGCGACTTGTTTATACATGACAAAGCTGGGACTAGGTGCCAATACAGAAGAGTGTTCGGGTAATGCCATTAATAAAAGTTGAATAATTTCATCTGAGCCATTACCTAATAAAACACCACTTTCAGCAGGAATCTGATTACTATGCCGAATAGTTTCAACTAACTGTTGTGCTTGTGCATCAGGATAGCGATTAATAGGGCATTCTTTCAGCAAGTCAAGCCATTCTGTTTTAATATCTTCTGGCCAGGTGTAGGGGTTTTCCATGGCATCTAGTTTAATCAGGTTTTTTGCTTCAGCTACTTTGTAAGCAGATAAAGCTAGGATTTCTTTGCGGAAAATAGTGGTAATTAGAGGGCTAGTCATTGGTATGAATATAAAAAGCTATTGAGTTTTGGTTCGGTTTTTATAAATAGAGACCTCAGCATAACTCTGAACGAGAGAAAAAGTGATAGAATTTTTCAGGTTTTAGTCAAAATACAAGTGTAATGGTGAGCTATTGTGCGTTATTTTGGCTGACCTTTTTTATCCGTTCATGAGTTATGCTGAGTTCTCAAATAGTATAAGCTTCACTTGATTCTATATTCTGCGGAACGAGCATGGGCAATAAGGCCTTCACCTCTGGCTAGGATAGAAGCTGTTTTGCCTAATGTATCCGCGCCAATTTCTGAGCAGTTAATCAAGCTAGAACGTTTTTGAAAATCATACACGCCTAAGGGTGATGAGTAGCGAGCAGTACCGGATGTAGGCAATACATGGTTAGCTCCTGCACAATAATCGCCTAATGCTTCAGCAGTATATCGACCCATAAAGATTGCACCTGCATGACGAATGTGTTGATTCAGTGTTTCAGGGTCTTCGACAGAGAGTTCTAGGTGTTCAGGGGCTATAGTATTGGCTACTTCAGCAGCTTGGAGTAGGGTCTCTACTTTTATTAAAGCA
This sequence comes from Methylococcales symbiont of Hymedesmia sp. n. MRB-2018, assembly GCA_003666385.1. GTDB lineage: Bacteria > Pseudomonadota > Gammaproteobacteria > Methylococcales > Methylomonadaceae > QPIN01. Next base: position 18,381 of record QPIN01000028.1, on the reverse strand, counting down.
CCTCTGTTATTTAGAGAAGCTTCGATAATATTTTTACGCTCCATTTCTGGGAGCAAGCGATTAATGCTTTGTTCGACCTGATCTAAAAAATGTGCGTTATCAGAAATTAAAATAGCCTGGGCAGCTTCATCATGTTCAGCTTGCGAAAATAAATCCATAGCTATCCAGTCGGGATTGGTTTTACCATCGCAGATCACCAATATTTCAGAGGGGCCGGCAATCATATCAATGCCAACTTTTCCAAATACCATTTTTTTTGCAGTGGCAACATAGATATTGCCAGGGCCTACAATTTTATCAACGGCTGGTATGGTTTTTGTGCCATAAGCCAATGCTGCAATAGCTTGTGCGCCACCGATAGTGAAAATTCGATCAACACCTACAGTATACGCCGCAGCGAGTACGAGTTGGTTAGTCTCTCCATGGGGTGTAGGTACGACCATAATCACCTCTTTGACACCAGCGACTTTTGCAGGAATTGCATTCATTAAAACGGAAGAGGGGTAGGCTGCTTTGCCACCAGGCACATAAAGTCCTACTCTGTCTAAAGCGGTAATCTTTTGTCCTAAAACGGTACCGTCGTCCTCAGTATACTGCCATGAGTGCATTTTTTGTTCTTCTGCATAGGCACGTATACGGTTTGCGGCAGTTTGTAGTGCATCCGCTTTTTCTGCTGATAGTGTATCCCAGGCTTGTTTTAATATTTCAACTGATAGATTAAGTTCTGATGCTTTTTTAAACTGAGTATGATCAAATTGATTAGTGTAATTAAGCAGTGTTTTATCGCCTTCTTTTCTAATGCTATTAATAATGCTTAAAACTTGTTGATGAATTTCCAAGTCATCCGCTTCATCCCAGGTTAGTAGATGTTTTAACAGGGAGTCAAAATCTGAGTCAGAACTATTGAGGCGAGTTATATTTAAAGCAGTCATTGGGTTTAATGGCGATTTTCTATGGTTTTTTCAAATTGATCTATTAAAGGCTGAATAATGCCATGTTTCATTTTCATTGAGGCTTTATTAACTACCAGACGAGAGCTAATGTGAGTGATCAGTTCTTTTGCTACCAGTCCATTGGCTTTCAGTGTGTTGCCTGTTTCAACGATATCGACGATACAGTCAGCCAAGCCAACAAGCGGTGCTAATTCCATAGCACCGTAGAGCTTTATAATTTCAGCTTGTACACCAATGCCTGCAAAATAGCGTTGTGCTGTTTTTACATATTTAGTTGCCACCTTTATTCTTCCAGAAATTTCAGGGGCATTGACGGGTGTAGCGGTCATCATTCTGCATTTTGCAATGCCTAAGTCGAGCGGCTCATATAAGTTTTCTGCGCCATGTTCCATTAATACATCTTTTCCGGCAATACCCATATCAGCAGCACCATATTCGACAAAGGTAGGTACATCAGTTGCCCGGATGATGACCAGCTTTACATCGTCTTGATTGGTACGCAGTATTAATTTACGACTGGTTTTTGGGTTATCAATAGGGATAATACCAGCTTCTGCTAATAGTGGCAGGGTATCATCGTAGATACGTCCTTTTGATATAGCAATAGTTAACACGTTAAAACCTTATCTTGCGATTCGTTTGATAGTAGCGCCCAGTTGAGCCAATTTTTCTTCAATGTGGTCGTAGCCTCGGTCAATATGGTAAATGCGGTCAACCAATGTTTCACCTTTTGCTACTAACCCTGCTAATACAAGACTGGCTGATGCTCGAAGGTCTGTGGCCATAACAGGTGCACCTATTAATTGCTGCTGGCCTTTACAAATTGCGGTATTGGATTCCAGTTGAATGTTAGCACCCATGCGCTGCATTTCCTGAACATGCATAAAACGGTTTTCAAAGACGGTTTCGGTTATGGTGCCAACCCCGTCAGCGACTGAATTCATGGCCGTAAATTGAGCTTGCATATCCGTTGGAAAAGCGGGGTAAGGTGCGGTACGAATATTGACGGCTTTTGGCTGTTTACCGTGCATGTCTAAATTAATCCAGTCCTCTCCCGTGGTGATATCTGCACCTGCTTCTTTTAATTTATCCAGAACAGCATCCAGGGTATCTGGACGGGTGTCCTTGACCTTGATTTGTCCTCGGGTAATCGCTGCGGCAACTAAGTAGGTTCCAGTTTCAATACGATCAGGCACTATTGTATAGTGGAGGTCTTTTTTACCTATTTTTTCAACACCTTCAATGACTAGAACATCGCTATCAATACCCGATATTTTTGCGCCCATGGCATTTAGGAAGTGGGCTAAATCTGAAACTTCTGGTTCTTTTGCCGCATTTTCGATAACGGTTGTACCTTTAGCTAAAACAGCGGTCATTAATAGGTTTTCCGTCCCAGTAACGGTGACTTTATCCAAAACCAGCCTACAACCTTTTAAACGACTTGCCTTTGCATGTATGTAACCAGCGTCTACCTTGATTTCAGCCCCCATTTTTATTAATGAGTCAAGATGAATATCTACTGGACGAGTACCAATAGCACAACCACCAGGTAATGAAACATGTGCTTGACCAAATCGGGTTAATAAAGGCCCTAGTACCAAGATAGAAGCACGCATGGTTTTAACAAGCTCATAAGGTGCTTCAAATTTGTTTGTTTCGTTGCTGTCAACCCTAATGTTCATTTTTTCATCAATGGTAAGGCGAACCCCCATCTGCCCAAGCAGTTGCATGGTAGTGGTAATATCATGTAAATGGGGGATATTACCCACAGAGACAGCCTCTTCACTGAGTAGAGTCGCGGCTAATATAGGAAGTGCGGCATTTTTTGCACCTGCAATTCTAAGTTCTCCAGAAAGTTGAGTGCCGCCAGTAATAATGAGTTTATCCATAGAGATTTTAGTGTGCCTAGTGTCAGTAAGGGTAGCAACAGAGATAAGAGCTTTTATCGTATCGCTTGGTTTAGGTATATGAACGACTCACTTTTCGTTATTAGTCGAGATTGTTTGTTGCCCAGACCTATTTACATATTAGAATGATGATCATTAATCTCAAAACCACTCAGCCTTGCAAGGGTTAATAATTGCTCAGGAATATTGATAAATGATAGATGGGTTTGATATATTTTACTGTGTTTTATCCATTCAATCAAAAGTGCCATACCCGCACTATCTGCATGTTTAACTTTGCTTAGGTCAATAGAGATTTTTTTAGATGAATTAAGAAAACTAAATGACTTGATACTTTCTTTGCTAATGGATAAAAATTTTAAGTCACCTTCAACAAAATAAATGCTGTTATCATCTGTTGTCAGCTTGAATGATGACATCTTTATTGTGACTCTTTATCTGTAAAAAACTTACCGATCAATTGTTCCAGAATAACGGCTGATGAGGTAATATCAATAACTCCATTTTCTTCTAAAAATTCTTCTTCTCCACCAGGATCAAGACTAATATATTGTTCTCCTAGTAGTCCTGCTGTATAGATGCTGGCAACAGTATCATCAGGTAATTTATATTGCGAGGCAATATTCATTTTAACCACAGCTACAAAGTCTTTATTAATACTAATACTGCTCACTCTACCAACACGGAATCCGGCAATAGTGACGGGTGATTTGACTTTAAGTCCACCTGCGTTTTCAAAGTTAGCACTAATGTTATAAACCTTTTCGCTAGAAAATGAACCAAGATTGCTTATTTGCATGGCCATAAAAAAAAGAGCGGCAATGCCACAGGCAACAAAAAGTCCTGTCAGCGTTTCCTGTGTTTTTGAGTTCTGCACGTTAAATATCTCCAAACATGAGTGCGGTCAGGATAAAATCCAGACCAAGGATAGTAAAGGCGGAATTGACCACCGTTCGTGTTGTGGCTCGACTTACGCCCTCGGATGTGGGTATTGCATCATAGCCTTCAAATAATGCAATCCATGAGACAACAAAACCAAAGACAATACTTTTGATGATGCCGTTAATAATGTCGTCCTGAAAGTCTAGGGTTGATTGCATTTGAGACCAATAGGCACCATCATCAACACCTAGCAAACCCACACCAATGAGTTGTCCACCGATAACACCGATGGCACTGAATAAAGCTGCCAGCAGCGGCATAGAAAGGAATCCCGCCAGAAAACGAGGGGCAATGATACGTTTTATCGGATCGATTGCCATCATTTCCATGCCTGATAATTGTTCCGTGGCCTTCATTAGGCCAATTTCAGCAGTTAGTGCTGAACCTGCTCGACCGGCAAACAATAAAGCAGCTACAACAGGACCTAATTCTCTGACTAAAGAAGCAGCAACCATAACGCCCAAAGTTTCTTCTGCACCAAAATCAGAGAGGATATAAAAACCCTGTAGCCCCAAAACCATGCCAACAAATAAACCAGAAATTGAAATAATCAAGAAAGATAAAACACCGACAGAATAGAGTTGTTTAGTCAGTAATCTGGGGCGTGAAAGAACAGAAATAATTCCTACTAACGTATGAATAAGGAAAAAATAGCCTCTACCTAGTTTGCCCAAACTGGTAAGCGTTGTTTGTCCTAGTTTTTGTAGAAAATCTATCATTGGAAAAGGTCTTCCTTATAATCAGTAGCTGGGTAATGGAAGTGTACAGGGCCATCTGCATCCCCTTTCATAAATTGCTGCACCCATTCTGAATCTGAATTTCTTATTTGTTCTGGTGTACCATGCCCAGCCACTTTACCTTCTGATAAAACGTAAATATAGTCAGCAATACCGATGGTTTCTTCTACATCATGAGAAACAATAATACTGGTTAGTCCTAGGGTATTATTAAGTTCTTTAATTAATTTAACCAAGATGCCCAATGAAATAGGATCTTGTCCAGTAAAAGGTTCATCATACATGATCATCATAGGATCGAGAGCAATAGCTCTTGCCAAGGCAACTCTTCTAGCCATGCCTCCTGATAATTCTCCAGGTATCAAGTCTCTGGCACCTCGTAGACCAACAGCTTGTAATTTCATTAAAACAAGTGTGCGAATCATAGATTCATTTAAAGCAGTATGCTCTCTTAAGGGTAATGCCACATTATCGAAAACACTAATATCAGTCAGTAATGCACCACTTTGAAATAACATGCCCATGCGTTTTCTAAGTGTATATAAATCCGTACGTTTTAACTGATGAACATTTTGTTGGTCAACTATAATATTGCCTTTATCAGGATACAGTTGTCCGCCAATAAGTTTTAGCAGGGTAGTTTTTCCTGTTCCACTGGGCCCCATAATAGCGGTGATTCCCCCTCTTTTAATATCGAGGGAAATAGCATTAAATATCTTTCTGTGCCCACGGGAAAAAGTCAGGTTTTGTATGCAAACAATATCAGTTTTAGGTGGTGCCTTGGTATCCATGGAAAAGTTCAAGTATCGAGTTTTAACGGATTAACTCGCCATTCTCTCCGAGATCCCATGTTCAAGTCAAACTTCTGTGCTCTGACAATCTATGTGTGCCCAAAATAAACAGGCTACAAAGCTTGTTGAATGGTTTGGGTTTTTAAAAAACCATTGTTTAGTTGGGTTTGTTGTCTGTTTCAAAGCAGTAGAAAATGTGCTGCTTTTATCAATTTTTTGCATGGATTATTTTTAGCCATACGGCTTCTTAAAGTTAAAAGGGGTTCGCTGGAGCGATACAAAAATGGCATAATGAAGTTTTAATTCCATTTTAAACTATAAGTTTTATTATGTTACTGGACTTTATTGCAATGACTGTAGGCTTGTTTGTATTAGTTGTTTCTGCTGACAAGTTTGTTATTGGTGCTGTCACAATAGCTAAGAATTTTGGTGTTTCTCCGCTAATGATTGGCTTGACAGTGGTTGGTCTGGGGACTTCTGTCCCAGAAATATTGGTTTCAGCAATTGCTTCATTTCAAGGTAACCTTGGTTTAGCGGTCGGTAATGCGATAGGTTCTAATATTGCAAATGTAGGTTTAATTCTGGGCTGTACGGCACTTATTTCACCGCTAATGTTTAAGTCTGCATTACTTAAACGGGAACTGCCAGTATTAATGGCCGTAAGTTTGATTTGCTACTTCTTATCTTTTGATGGCTTGAGCATGATTGATGGTGTATGTATGTTGTTTATGCTATCTGTCTTTTTAGTTTGGATGGCTTGCTTAGCCAAGCAGGAACAGCAGAATGTCGAAATAGACGATCCTTTAAAACAAGAAATATTGGAAGAAATGCCTGAGTCTATTGCCACACAGAAAGCGTATTTATTTTTCGCAATAGGATTGCTTGGTCTATTGGTGGGCTCTCGTGTGATTGTTTGGGCCGCAGTCAATATTGCACAGTCGTTTGGTGTTAGTGACTTAGTGATAGGTCTGACTATTGTCGCTTTTGGCACCAGTTTGCCAGAACTAGCTGCTTCTATTACCAGTGTTTTGAAAAAAGAATACGATCTGGCAGTGGGCAATGTAATTGGTTCAAACTTGTATAATTTATTAGCAGTCTATTCATTGCCAGGACTAATAGCGCCAGGCGCAGTTGCAGAAAGTGTTATTTATCGTGATTTTCCGGTTATGTTGGCATTTATCGGTACATTATTTATTTTAGGTTATGGGGGTGGCAAGTCAGGACAAATAAATAGGTTAGCAGGGTTTGCTTTGCTTTTTGCCTTTTGTAGCTACCAATATGTTGTTTTTCACAGTACCCTTAGTTAATAAATCATGACTAAAAAAGATCAGCGATTAAAACAACTGGGGCTGGCTGTTATTAAGACTGAGATGCAGGCTGTATCCGCATTACAAGACAGAATAAATGATGATTTTGTTAAAGCTTGTCATTTAATGCTTAATTGTAAGGGCCGTGTGGTCGTAACGGGGATGGGGAAGTCGGGGCATATAGCTGGCAAAATTGCAGCAACATTAGCAAGCACTGGGACAGCTGCTTTTTTTGTTCATCCTGGTGAAGCCAGTCATGGTGATTTGGGTATGATTACACAGCAAGATGTTGTGCTGGCACTATCTAATTCAGGTGAAACAGGCGAAGTTTTGACTATTTTGCCTATCATTAAGCGTATAGACGTGCCTTTTATTGCAATGACTGGAAACTCAGCTTCATCCCTAGCAAAATTTGCCACGGTTCATCTTGATGTTAATGTAGAAGAAGAGGCTTGTCCCTTGGGACTTGCACCCACATCAAGTACTACGGTAGCTTTAGTGATGGGTGATGCGCTTGCGGTATCCATGCTAGAAGCTAAGGGTTTTACCCGTGATGATTTTGCTTTATCACATCCTGGAGGAAGTTTAGGCAAACGTTTGTTATTGATGGTTAGTGATATTATGCATTCTGGTCATGAAATACCTTTGATAATAGAAACTGCAATGGTAGTAGATGCCTTGCTGGAAATGACGGAAAAGAAATTAGGTATGACCGCTGTTGTCGATTCTAAGCTCCAAGTAATAGGTATTTTTACTGACGGTGATTTACGGCGAATGTTGAGCAATAATCGAGATATTCATAACACCAAGATCTCAGAAGTAATGACTGTTACTTGTACACTGATTAGTTCTGATATTTTGGCAGCAGAAGCGATGAAAGTAATGCAGCAAAAAAAGATTAATGCATTGTTAATTGTCGATGTGGAGAAGAAGTTGGTCGGTGCGTTGAATATGCATGATTTAGTGCGTGCAGGGATTGTTTAAATACAGGGTAAAATTAATGCAGGATATCATTGAAAAAGCAAAAAAATTGAAATTGTTAATACTTGACGTGGATGGCGTGTTAACAGATGGACGATTATTTTTTGACAATCAAGGCACAGAATATAAATGTTTTCATGCCCGTGATGGGCATGGCATTAAATTATTAAGACAATCGGGTGTCGAAGTTGCTGCCATTTCAGGACGAAAATCAAATTCTGTAGCGATACGAATGAAAAAATTAGGTGTCGAATATGTTTATCAAGGACATGAAGATAAAGTCGCTGCATTTAATGAAGTGCTTCAGACACTGTCGATTAAAGCAGGACAAGTAGCACATATCGGGGATGATTTGATTGATTTACCAGTCATGAAACGAGTCGGGTTATCCATTGCTGTCAATGATGCAAATTTTGCAGTTAAGGAATATGCTGACTGGTGTACTGAGACCCCTGGGGGGTTAGGTGCAGTAAGGGAAGTCTGTGATTTTATTATGCAATCTCAAGGGACTTTTGACGATGTTTTACAGAGTTATTTGCAATGACAGCCAGTCAATATAAAATTTATGCTGTTTTGACTATCTTGTTATTGGGGTTATGGTTTTTAGCAGATATTTTTGAACAAAAAGAGACGCAGAAAGTTGCTGTTTCTGCACATAGTCCCGATTACTTTAGTGTAGGCTATTACAAAAAAGAAATGGATGTTGCTGGTAATATAAAAAATGAATTGAATGCAGATAAAATGACTCATTATAGCGATGATGGCACAACACACCTTGAGCAACCCGTGATGACACTCTATAACTCCGATGCTCCTCCCTGGGTCATTAAAGCTGAAACTGGGATTTTAGAAGCAGATGGTGATCATTTATTATTGGCTGGTAAAGTGTTTATCAGTCGTGAGGGAACAGAAAAGCTGAATCCTTTTAATATTAACACTGCTGAATTAAAAGTGTATTTGTCTGTCAGTTATGCAGAAACCGATCAATGGGCAGAAATAATAGATGGTTCAAACAGAACAGAAGGGATTGGTTTAGAAACTACGTTTAGTTATCCCGTTAAGGTGAAATTTTTGTCAAATGTTAAGGGGCGATATGAAATTAATTAAAAGGACTATTGTCATTTATTTGTTGCTGTTTTTTAATGGGGCTTATGCCTTAAAAAGCGATTCTGAAAAACCTGTTTATATAGATTCAAATACCGCAAGTTTTAACGATAAAACACAATTAAGTATCTACACTGGCAATGTTATTACTAGGCAAGGTAGTTTGTATATAACTTCAGATAAATTAGTGGTGCAGCTTAAAAATGGTGAAGTTGAGAAGGTGGTTTTTACTGGCAGACCAGCAAAATTCAGGCAACTCCCTAGTAAGGGTAAGGAGTATGTACATGGTGAAGGTTTAACCGGTGAGTATTATCCCAAGCAAGATAAGTTGATTTTAATGGAGGAAGCTATGGTTTCACAAGGAGGTAGCCGCTCTGCCAGCCGAGTTATAATTTATGACAGTAAAAATTCCTTAATAAAGGCAGGTGATAAGTCATCTGAGTCAAAAAGGGTTCATTCTGTATTCAAGTTTAAATCCAGTAAAAAACAAACGACTTCACTGCTTCCATTAGAGACCAAAAAAATTAAAGAAACTGTTATAAAGAAAGTGATAGAAATTGTTGCCAAACCAGAACAGGAAACGATATCAGGGTCAGCAACAAATGACTAGATTAAGCGGACAAAATCTGGTTAAAAGCTATAACAAGCGCAACGTTGTTGATAATGTAAGTCTACATGTCGATACCAGTGAAGTTGTTGGTTTGCTAGGCCCAAATGGAGCGGGTAAGACGACCAGTTTTTATATGTTAGTTGGATTGGTTAAGGCAGAGAGTGGTGAGATTTTTTTTGATGATATAGATATCACTCATTATCCTATGCATAATCGAGCAAGGATAGGTGTGGGGTATTTAGAGCAGGAACCTTCAGTATTTCGTAAATTAACAGTAGCTGATAATTTACGTGCTGTTTTACAAATTCGTTCAGATTTGACCATAAGGGAAACTGAAGTCTTAATTGATGATTTATTGGATGAATTTAATATTACGCATTTAAGAGATAATATTGCTTTAGGGCTTTCTGGTGGTGAAAGGCGTAGGGTTGAGATTGCAAGAGCATTAGCAACGGATCCGCAGTTCATTTTACTCGATGAACCTTTTGCTGGTGTTGATCCTATTTCCATTATTGATTTGCAAGAAATTATTGCCCATTTGAAACAACGAGGTATTGGTATTTTAATTACCGAGCATAAAGTAAGAGCAACACTGGAAATTTGTGACCGTGCATATATACTTAACCAAGGAAAAGTTATTGCTGAAGGGAAAACGCAAGAAATAGTTGAAAATGAGGAAGTAAGAAAAGTCTATTTAGGTGATAACTTTAGTCTTTAACTTTTGAAAAAGTATGGGTATAGAATAATATTTCTTTCTTCTACGTTCTCTAATGTATACTTTTTTAGTGTTAGAATTAAGTCATGTTCCTTTTTAATTTGACTCCATTTTATTAGTCGCCTTTATTGAATGAAACAGTCCTTACAGTTACATATTGGTCAGAGCTTGACAATGACGCCTCAGTTACAGCAGGCGATAAAATTGTTGCAGTTATCTACATTGGATTTGCAGCAAGAAATCCAACAAGCACTTGATTCAAATATGATGTTGGAGGTTGATGAAGAAGAGCTTGCTGTTACTCAGGAAGAGCTTGTTAGCACTCAAGAGCGTGCAGAAACACCTGCCGAAACTACGCTAATAAGTCAGGATGAAGCCACAAGTGAGGGATCTCAAACCGATGTTCCTGATGAGTTGCCCGTTGATTCAGATTGGGATGATGTGTTTGAGAATACGCGGTCAAGTACTAGCACGGTTACAGAAACTGCTGGATTTGAAACACAGCATAGTAACTCAGTTACGATAGTTGAGCATTTATTACAACAACTGGAGTTGATTTCAATTTCAGAAAGAGATCATGCTATTGCAATTGGGCTTATAGATTCTGTTAATACAGATGGCTATATTGCGTATTCACTAGAAGACATCTTTCTTGGTTTACAACCTCAAATAGAAGATATTGAGCTAGATGAGATCAAAGCTGTTTTACATAGGATTCAAAATTTTGAACCTGTAGGTATCGCTGCATTAGATTTGGCGGATTGTTTGTTAATACAACTGAAATCGCTCCCTGAAAATGTCGCTTTTAGAAAAGAAGCCATAGATATGGTCAGACATCATCTGGATTTATTGGCTTCCCATGATTTATCACGATTAATGAGACGGTTAGGGCTTGCTGAATTTCAATTAAAAGAAGTGATTGCTTTAATTAGGACGCTGGATCCTAAACCAGGCACTCAAATACAGAGTGTTGATTCTGAATATATAGTACCTGACGTATTTGTTTTAAAAAAAAATGGGCAGTGGTGTGTTAACCTGAATCCTGATATTGCACCAAAGTTACGGGTTAATTCTACTTATTCGGGAATGATAAAAAGAGCGAGTAGGAGTAAAGATAATGTCTGTATGAAGGAACATTTACAGGAGGCACGCTGGTTTATAAAAAGTTTGTATAGCAGGAATGAAACATTGTTGCGTGTGGCCAAAAGTATCGTTGCAAAGCAAGAAGGTTTTTTGGATCATGGTGCTATAGCGATGCAGCCCATGATTTTAAGAAATATTGCAGAAGAGTTAGAGCTTCATGAGTCAACCATATCACGGGTAACGACTCAGAAATATATGCACACACCGAATGGTATAGTGGAGTTTAAACACTTTTTTTCCAGTCACGTTTCTACAGAAGGAGGAGGGAGGTGTTCAGCAACAGCCATTCGAGCGTTTATTAAAGAATTGGTTGAAAATGAAAATCAGAAAAAACCATTAAGTGATAGTAAAATATCAGATCTATTAAAGGAAAGAGGCATTAAAGTTGCGCGGCGAACGATAGCAAAATACCGTGAAGCCATGTCTATCCAATCATCAAGCCAGAGAAAGCGTCTTTTATGACAGAAAAGGTTTAAAATATTTTTATGAAGGAGTTAATTTATGCAAATCAGTGTAACAGGTCACCATGTAGAGGTTACAGAGTCGTTAAGAGTTTATGTGAGTGAAAAAATAGGAAAACTAAAGCGTCATTTTGATAATGTGACTGATGTACACGTCATTCTAACAGTAGAAAAACTTGAGCAAAAAGCGGAAGCTACTGTTCAAATTAGTGGTGCAAAATTATTCGCAGAAGATACTCAGGCTGATATGTATCCAGCTATTGACAATATGGTTGATAAATTGGATCGTCAAATTATTAAACATAAAGAAAAAACAAATAGCCATCGATAAACCAAGGAAAGAGACAACAAGACACAAGAGGCAATAGCTGTCTCTTATTTTCTCTTTTTTGAAAAAGCATGAAACTTTTAATTATCAGTGGGCTTTCTGGCTCAGGGAAAAGTGTTGTACTAGATACTTTAGAATACTGTGGATATTACTGCATTGATAACTTGCCTATCAGTTTGTTAGAAGAGTTTATCGATCATGTTATGGGTATTGAAAGTGAAACTTAGCTCAAAACAGCGATAGGGATTGATGCTAGGAATTACAGTGAAAGTCTGTTGAGGTTTTCTGAAAGTTCAGAGAAGCATAGAGAGTTACCTTAATAGATTCAATTGCTTATGCATAGAAAAATAAACTACTATTAATTGTGTTGCATAGTTATGAAAGATAGAGCTATAGAAAAATAGCACGATCATTTTATACTTTTTATATATTTACTCATGTCATCATCTATTGAAAACGCAGAACAAAAAAACATATTAACCCAGGTCAAAGGGTTATTGGAAAGCGGTACTCAGGTTGAAATAAGAAATCTTATTCATTCATCTTATCCTACAGATACAGCCCATGTTCTTGAGTCTTTAGATGAATCACAAAGAAAAATGATTTGGAATGTGATTCCCCCTAATGTGATGGGAGAAATCCTGATTAGAGTGAATACCGAAGTAGGACAGAGTTTACTTAAAATTACCGATAGAAAAGATTTAATTAAGGCAACAGAAAACCTTGGATCGGACGATATGGCAGATTTATTACATGTGTTACCTGAACCCTTGTTATCAGAAGTCATGGAAGCCATGGGGATACATGAACGAAACAGGCTTGAGTCCACACTGGAGTATGATGAACATACTGCGGGTGGATTAATGTCATTAGATGTTTTGACGATAAGATCTGATGTAACGCTTGATGTTGTAGTGCGTTACTTGCGTAAACGTATGGTGATGCCTTCTTCTACAGATAATTTAATTGTTGTGGATCGTGCAGATAGAGTACAAGGTGTTTTATCTTTATCTAATCTACTCATTCATGACCCAGAATCAAAGGTATCAGATGCTATGGATGCTAAAGTGAAGGGGATTCCCTATCAAATGTCTGCTGCTGATGTTGCTATAATGTTTGAGCAACGTCAAATGTTATCAGCACCTGTAGTTAGAGAAAATGGTCGCTTAATGGGGCGTATTACTATTGATGATGTAGTCGGTATCATTAGAGAAAAAGCGGATTACTCGATAATGAGTATGGCAGGTCTGGATGAAGAGCAAGATATGTTTGCCCCTGTTATGACCAGTGCTAAACGACGTGCAGTTTGGCTAGGTATTAATTTAGTGACTGCATTTTTAGCATCGTGGGTGATAGGTTTGTTTGCGGCAACTTTGGAGCAAATTGTTGCTTTGGCGGTGATGATGCCTATTGTAGCAAGTATGGGAGGGATAGCAGGAAGTCAAACATTGACGCTGGTAGTTAGAGGCTTGGCATTAAGACAAGTGAGTGCGGCAAACGCTAGTCAGCTATTAATAAAAGAATTTTCTGTGGGTATTGTCAATGGCATTACCTGGGCAACTGTTGTTGCTGTTATTGCCAGCATTGCTTTTCAAAGTACTGATTTAGGGATAACATTAGGTGTTGCATTGGTTATAAACTTGGTCTGTGCTTCAATAGCTGGTGCAGGAATTCCGTTAATACTTGATAAGTTAGGTATTGACCCTGCATTGGCAGGTGGTGTCTTACTAACTACGGTGACTGATTGTATTGGCTTTTTGGCATTTCTGGGGTTAGCTACAGTATTTCTATTGTGAGGGGGATTTAATACCATTTATTCTTGAAAATGGTACAATTCTGTAGGTTGGAATAGTATATTTGCTAAATTACAAATTCAATCTACAGAATAGCCCACAAAGACCTGAAAACTATTTCAAAGATAATAGTTCAGTTCGACCTTCCGTTTCAATGTTAAGTTTATCCTCTTTAGCCAGCCAGCCAATAGCTCTTTGAACTTCATTTTTACTTAAACCTGTTTCTTTGGTCACTTTTGAAACACTGGTTGCATCCTTGTTGTTTAAATATTCCCATATTTTTCCAGCAGCAACGCCAATAGTATCAGCCATTTTTTTTCCTATATTATATTGTTAAAAAATTAGTTGTTTTGCTCAGACTCATCTGGCAAAGTAATGTTAAGTTCAAGCATTTCTTGATTATCATCTTGTTCATAATTGATAGAAATAGCATCTTGCCCAACGTTAACGTATTTTTGGATCACAGTAAGTAATTCCTGCTGAAGTTTAGGGATGTAAGAGGGCTGGTTTCTTGATACACGTTCATGGGCGACAAGAATTTGCAGACGTTCTTTTGCCAGTGAAGCTGAACTTGGTTTTGATGATCTAAAATAATCCAATAAACTCATTATTTACTCCCAAAAATTTTTCTAAACAAGCCTTTTTTCTCTTCATCAATAAAACGATGAGGTTTATCTTCGCCTAAATAACGTGCTACGACATCAGCATACGCCTGACCAGCATTGCTTTCTTCGTTTAAAATAACAGGAGTTCCAGAGTTTGATGCGTTTAAAACAGACTTTGATTCAGGAATAACACCTAATAAGTGTAAAGAAAGAATATCCTGAACATCTTCCACGCTTAACATTTCTCCAATTTTTACTCGCTTGGGAGAATAACGCGTGAGTAATAAATATTCCTTGATAGCTTCTTCATCATTTTCAGAGCGACGAGATTTGCTCGCTAAAATACCTAGCATACGATCAGAATCCCTTACTGATGCGATTTCGGGATTGGTAACGACAAAAGCATCATCAGCAAAGTACATGGCTAGATTTGCGCCACGTTCAATACCAGCAGGTGAATCACAAACGATATATTTAAAGTCCTTGGCCAGCTCTTCTAGTATTTTACCTATACCTTCTTTTGTTAGAGCATCTTTATCTCGTGTTTGAGAAGCAGGGAGTATAAATAGTTGATTACAGCGTTTATCTTTAATTAAGGCCTGGCGCAAAGAGGCTTCTCCATTGATAACATTGATCAGGTCATAAATAACCCGACGTTCACAACCCATAATTAAATCCAGATTACGCAAGCCCACGTCAAAATCAATAACGGCTGTTTTATGGCCTTTTTTAGCCAAGCCCATTGCGATTGCAGCACTTGTCGTTGTTTTACCAACGCCACCTTTTCCAGATGTTACGACAATAATTCTAGCCAATTTTTTATCCTCTACATAAAGGTCATAAGGAGTAAGAATTAATCTGTGTTAAGAAAAAATTTTACTTCTCAGGAATGATAATTACCTGATATTACAGGTTTTTAATGATTAGTTTTTGATCTTGTAAATAGATTTGTGCGGGATTGCTACTTATCTCTTTGTCTATTTCTCCATTTATTTTATAGTGTCCGTCAATAGAAACAAGTTCAGCATGTAGTTTAGAACAAAAAATTCTGCTGTCAATATTGCCTTGCACACCCGCCAGAGCTCTGCCTCTTAGTGTGCCATATACATGTATATTACCTTCAGCCATGACTTCAGCGCCTGCGCTTACATGGGATAATATAGTTAAATCACCTTTTGCATAGACACGCTGACCAGAGCGAATGGGCTGGGTAATGAGCATGTTTTCCACAGAAGGTGTTATTTCAGACGAGGAGTTTTTATCGCTTTTTTCTATATCGATAGTGTTTAGTTTTAGAGATGCGTCTATTGTTGTTGCACTATTTTCCCGAATAGTATGAGAAGGAATGTTGAGTTTTAATGCAAGTTTATTTTGTTGTTTGTTGCCACCACAAATACCAATCGGGAATAGCTTTTTGTTCTGCAGGCATTTTATCAATGCTGATAAATCAACTTTTTGTTGCTGATGGTTGCAAGTTTGCAAGTCAATAAAAATGGGAGAGTTTTTAAAAAACTCTGGAGCCTGAGCAATTTTTTGTTCTATTTGGTGCTCTAATTGTACTAATTCAGCGTTAAAAATGATAAGAATTGGTACGCTAAAAGAAGTGCTTTTAAATTCTAAAGCTGATTTTGTATAAGTCGGAGTTTCAGTGTCTGTCGACATTGCTTATAAATAGTCAAAAATTAAGTGGCTGAATCATATCATTTTCATTAGAAAAAATCATCGTTGTATACAGATTAAATTATATAAAACTCAAAACACCCTATAAATAGGGTACTTTGGCTACAATGTATTTATCCTAGGGAAGCATAAAACCGCGGATAGTAAAATATAAAAATGCGGCTAGCAGACCTGATAGAGGGACTGTAATAATCCAGGCTGTTGCAATTTTATAGAGATGAGAGCGCTTGACTAATTCTTTTTTGTAAACCTTTTTCAGGCTACTACGTTCTTTTTTAGTAAAAGGTGTATTAATATTCTTCTTTTTTAGATTAAAGAGTATTTGCGCTTTTTCTTTGATTGAAGCTTGTTCAAATTCTTTAAGCACTTTATTTACTTCATCGGGGGCATGACCTTCATGATGCTCTCTGATTTCAGCAATTCTTTTGGCATTACTATGTTTTAAATATTCACGCAAAAAACCCACACCAAAAATAGCACCGACTGCCGTGTGAGTGGAGCTTACAGGTAGCCCTAATTGACTTGCAATAATCACCGTAATAGCGGCAGCCATAGCCACACAAAAGGCACGTATTTTAGTAAGTCCGGTTATTTCAGAGCCGACAGTGTGTATCAGTTTAGGACCATAGAGTGCCAAGCCTGTAGATATGCCTACAGCACCAACTAACATAACCCATAGTGGAATAGATGCTTTAGCGGCAATGCTCGCACTTAAAACAGCATCATTTATAGCGGCCAAAGGGCCAACAGCATTAGCAACATCATTGGCCCCATGGGCAAAACATAATAAGGCAGCAGAACAAACAAGAGGGATAGTAAATAAACGATTAACCCCTGATTTTGAGTTCTTTAATTGTGTAGCGGATTTTTTTATGATGGGAGAAATAATAAAAAAAACAATGACAGCAATGGCAAAGCCAATGCCTCCTGCAACAAAAACATCAACTTCCCATATTTTTTTAAGTCCTTTTAAAAGCAGGTAGGTAGAAAATACCCAGGTCATTAAACTGATAAGAAGAGGGACAATTCTTTTTGCTGCCACAATTTTGTCTTCCTTATAGGTAATGGTTCGTTTTATCAGATACAGAAAAGAGGCGGCAATAATACCTCCAAATAAAGGTGAGATCACCCAACTGGCGGCAATTTTACCGAAAACAGACCAGTTAGCAATACCCATACCGCCGGCAGCTATCCCCGCACCTAATACCCCGCCGACAATGGAATGGGTGGTTGAAACAGGGGCGTTTAATGCAGTTGCAATATTTAACCAAATAGCAGCCGCTAGTAATGCAGCCATCATGATCCAAATAAAGGTTTTAGAATCTGCAATAAGTGCGGGGTCAATAATATCCTTTTTGATAGTACTGACAACATCTCCGCCAGCAAGCAAAGCCCCTGCTGCTTCAAATATCACGGCTATAGCAACGGCACCAAATAATGTCAGGGCTTTGGAGCCAACAGCAGGACCTACATTATTGGCAACATCATTGGCTCCAATATTTAATGCCATATAAGCGCCAAAAGCTGCGGCAACAACGATAACAGTGTCACCAGAATTTGGTAGTATAAAAATAGAAACTAAATAAATGACTAATAAAATGAAAGTGAATGCAGATAACGCTTTAAACACATTATTATTGAACAGTGAAGTGCTCTGTATTTGTTGGTTGCTCATGGTATTTTTCAAACAAATTGAAAAGGTAAGTGATTATGTTAAAAATAGTAATTGTATTACAGTTATATTGCAAGCAACCATTAGTAACAGTGTTGTCAGTTGAAACGAAACTTAAGTAGATAAATATCGTAACTACTTGGCGTACTCCGTAACTGCTTAGATTGCCCTCTGTTCTGTTCAAGAGCAAGGCGAAAGTGCGGAGTTTACAGGTGTAAATGCGCACTTTCAATGCGGCTATTGGACAAAATAGAGGGTAAGCTGAGTAGTTGTCAAGTTTCACCTCGATATAAGCATTGATAAGCAAAGTTCTTTTGGTAATCCTAATAATGCCTTTAAGGAATGGAGGAAAATACTTGAAGACTCTGGGTTATTTGTTTTTAAAGATGCTTTCCAGCGCGATGAATTTTCGGGTTTTTGTCTTTACGATGAAAAATTTCCAGTTATATATGTAGAGACCTCAGCACAACCAACAACTTTATCCATATTCATTAGGCTTCCCCGATTTTTGACACATTTACCCCGCATAACTTGGCTCTGGTATGCCGTAGAGCGTTAAAAACTTGGCTCCTTTGCGAATGTTCGCAGCCATGGCAGCTAAACCATAAACGGTTGCATTTTTGGCAAGCCCCATAAATCGTGTTCTGCCAAG
>QPIN01000029.1 GCA_003666385.1 Methylococcales symbiont of Hymedesmia sp. n. MRB-2018 | reverse complement strand
GTTTCGTTCTTTTACGAGCCGATTCAAGAATAGGTCTTATTCTTTCAAATTGTTCTCGGCTTATATCGCTAGGGTATCTTTGCTCACTATCCATTTTTCAAATAGTTAGAGGATACCACTAATATTAGATCTTGAACAGGTTCTAACAATAACTACCCTGCTAGTGATTGGGAACAAACAGATTCTAAGCCGAGTGGCAAGGAACAATGCAATCAATGCCAATCTAAGTAAAAATTCATAACAACCACATCCACTTGACGTAAAAAGCGTCACTTTTTTAAGAAGTTGCTTAATGTATGTAATAAATGAAATTGATAAACAGAACCCAGCACAGATAACATGCTCTAAATGTTCTGAAAAATATACTGTAGATAAGTATTTATGAAGTTGATAATAAGGACGTATGTAACGATTGCTAAAATCAAAAGAAATCAAAAGGGTCAGTATCACTTGATTTTTAATTTTAGTAAAAACAATAACTTATGAAATAAAAACCATCTAACAACTCACTCCACCTGACCGCTAACGCGGCAGGTGAATTCTAGCGTTATGCTTTACCAAATTGTTTTAAGTATTGTTACTTCTCTTAGGTTTTGGTCTGCGGTAATGATAGGAATGTTTTTAAGAATTGAGGTGGCAGCAATAAGCCTGTCGGCTGGGTCATTGTTAATTTCTGCACCAAAATTGACTGATAACTCAGCTATTTCAGGAGTTATTTGTTGAACCTGAAAATTGCGAGATTGAAGCAATAGCTTTATAAACCCTGAAGGACTACCATCAACGGTAAGACGATTCTTCTTTATAAGCATTGATATTTCCCAAATAGAAATATCACAAATCATCAATTCATTTTCGGAGTATTTAATAGCTTTCTTTGCTTTAGGCGTAAGTTTATTAGGGTCTATGGCATCCCAAATTAGTGTGCAAGTATCTAGCAATATCATTTCATAGCATCCCAAACATCTTCCATTGGCGAAATGACATCATGTATTACTGCTGTATTGGCAAGTTTTTTAAGCTTATCTTTGGCGAAGTTTTGTTGTGCAACTGGGGGGGTTAAAGTAGCTAATAATCTACCTTTTGATGTTACGTTAATTTGCTCTCCATGTTGTGCAATTTTTAAATATTTTAGTAGGTTAGCTCTTAGTTCAGTAATGCTTACATTTTTCATCTTGAAATACCTTAGTAATTTATGTACAATAATTACGTACAATCATAGAAAAATAAAAATGATAAGGCAAGTGTGCTTAACAAAGTCAAAACATAACCAAAAGGGTCGGAGTCTGAACTATCCCCATAAGAAAAATAAATTTTGACTAAAACCTGAAAAATTCTATCACTTTTTTTATCCGTTCCAGAGTTATGCTGAGATCTCTCTTTATAAGAGACTTATGATTTAATAACTTCAGCCCTAAGCTAACAAAAAAGAGTACGCCCACCATCCACTGCTATAATTTGTCCAGTAATATAACTTGCATCTTTTGCTAAAAAACAGACTGTTTTAGCAATATCATCAGGTTCTCCATTTCTGTTTAACGCAACTCTATGCAATATTTCTGCTTTATTCTGATCAGATAATTCGGTTTCTGGCCATAATATAGCCCCAGGAGAAACACCATTAACTCTTACTTCAGGCCCTAATTCTTTCGCTAACACTTTAGTCATAGCCGCAAGCCCTGCTTTAGCTATACTATACACAGGATATCCTTTTAGGCCTCGCTCTGCGTGAATATCAATAATATTGATAATAGATCCTTTTGTTGCTATCAGGGTGCTAGATAATTTCTGAGAAAGAAAAAAAGGGGCTTTCAAGTTAATGCTCAATAATTCATCCCAATCTCGTTCAGAAACTTGTTGTATAGACTGTGGATAAAATGCGGAAGCATTATTAATTAAAATATCTATACTTCCCCATGCCGCTTCGGCTTGCTCTGCAAGTTTTGAAATTTCATCCAGTTTTAACAAATCTGCCTGCATTATTTTTACTGAATCAGCCCTGATATTGCTTAATTCTTCAAATAGTTGAAACGCATCTTGCTCTGATGATCTATAGTGTAAAAAAATATTGCAACCCTGTTGGTGTAACATTCGTGCGCATGATGCCCCTATACGTTTAGCAGCACCAGTAATTAATACATTATTTTTCATTTTTTATGCCCGAAATTATTGCTCTCTTCCCTTTCAAAGAATCGAGAAAATAATAACCCTACTTCAAACAGCATCCAGACAGGCACTGCTAATAAGGTTTGTGAAATGGCATCGGGAGGTGTTAAAAACATTCCTAGAATAAAAGCAACAACAATCACGTAGGGTCTTTTTGCTGCAAGACTGTGTCGAGATACCAGCCCAGTCCAGACCAGTAGAATAGTAAAAATAGGCACTTCAAAGGCAAGTCCAAAAGCAAAAAACAGGGTTAAAATAAAATCTAGATATTTAGTGATGTCAGTCATCACCGCAACACCTTCGGGTGCTGCTGTCGTTAAAAACCCAAATACCAGTGGAAAAACAACAAAATAGGCAAATGCCACACCTAAATAGAATAGCCCCGTACTTGCTATTAATAACGGGAAAACCATTGTCTTTTCGTGACTATATAAACCAGGTGCTAAAAAAGCCCAAAAATGAAATAGAATAACGGGAATAGAAACAAAAATGGAAGCAACTAATGTCAATTTGAACG
This sequence comes from Methylococcales symbiont of Hymedesmia sp. n. MRB-2018, assembly GCA_003666385.1. Lineage (GTDB taxonomy): Bacteria > Pseudomonadota > Gammaproteobacteria > Methylococcales > Methylomonadaceae > QPIN01. The sequence continues at coordinate 22,705 of QPIN01000029.1, read as the reverse complement.
GCGTAAAAAAAGGGGATGCAACGTCTGTAGCTATCATGGTGCTGTTTTCCGGCATATGCTGTAGCAAAGGATCCGCTAAAACAACATAAATCTCATTGGCAAACGGTGCTGCACACAAAAATAGCACTAAAACAAAAACAACAACCCGCAATAAACGATTACGTAGTTCAATTAAATGGCTGGTGAAAGACGGGGCCTCATCTTCAGACACATCATCGTGTTCATTTTGACTCATCTGACTGTATAACTTGCTCTTCAGATAATGATTTTAAAGATGTTGTTATTTCATTGGCTGCTTCCGTGCCATCTTCAAGTAAATGCTTAATTTCTTCTGTAGCTGATTGTTCTTTCAATATTTGACGCATTTCTTCAGCTTGCAATTCTTGATGTATTTCTGTTTTTACAGACGCTATCATATTTCTGGTTTTCCCTAGCCAAAACCCAGCAACCCGTGTTGCCTTTGGTAATTTTTCTGGCCCTATTACCAGTAAGCTGACCAAGCCAACTAGGCATAATTCCCAAAATCCAACATCAAACATGCTACTTTTCTGTTTTTTCTTTTTCTTCGCTAACTACTTCGCTATCAATAGTATCGTCTTCCTCGGTAATTTTCTTATCTTCACTACCTTCTTTTACTGCAGAACGAAAACCTTTGATAGCTCCTCCCAAATCGCCACCGATATTACGTAAGCGTTTAGTGCCAAATAATACAATAACAATGACCAATATTATTAATAATTGAGTAACACTCATACCCATTTTTTTACTCCTACTACAATACTTTTTATTGATACCATTTCAAGAATGAATGGTATTACTACGTTGCGCTTTTTCTTCTAAACCTGACAAATCAAATCGACGCTGTAGTTCAGCTAATACATCATCTGGTCCTAGACCTTGATCCGCCAACATCACCATAGAATGAAACCATAAATCTGCCGTTTCATAAACTATTTGTTTTTTATCACCATCCTTTGCTGCTATCACTGTTTCTATTGCTTCTTCACCTATTTTTTTTAGAATATGGTCTAACCCTTTCGCGTATAAACTGGCTACATAGGATTCATCGGCAGACTGTTTTTTTCGCTGCTCTAGGATTTCGGCTAATTGTTGTAATACGTCACTCATTTCTGCTTTCAACCAATGGGTAAATATCTTTGGGGTCTTTTAATACGGACTCTTTTATTTGCCATTGTCCGTCAACCAAACTTCTATAAAAACAACTTTGTCTTCCAGTATGACAAGCGATACCTCCTACTTGTTCTATCTTTAACAAAATAACATCTTGGTCACAATCCAGTTGTATATCAATAATTTTTTGTTGATGACCTGACTCTTCACCTTTACGCCATAAACGTTGTCTTGAACGAGACCAGTACACAGCAACTCCATTTTTTACCGTTAACTGTAACGACTCCTTATTCATCCAGGCAAACATCACCACTCTATCTGAATTTGCAAGCTGGGCAATCACAGGAATCAAGCCTTCTTCTGTCCAACGCACTTCATCCAGCCAAGCATCAATCATTATAAACGCACCTCAATACCTTTGGATTGCATATACAGCTTGGCTTGTTCAACACTATATTCGGCAAAATGAAAAATACTGGCTGCTAATACGGCATCGGCTTTGCCTTTAATAACGCCATCAGCTAAATGCTCCAGCTCACCTACACCACCTGATGCAATAACGGGAACGGATACCTCCTCACTGATTGCTCTGGTTAATGCTAAATCAAACCCTTCTCTAGTACCATCTCTATCCATACTGGTGAGTAGAATTTCTCCTGCACCATAATCTACCATTTTTACAGCCCATTCAACAGCATTAATAGCAGTCGGTTTACGGCCACCATGGGTAAAGATTTCCCATCGATCTGGCTCATTTTTAATATTCACCTTTTTTGCATCAATGGCTACTACAATACATTGCGAACCAAATTTTTCTGCTGCTTCTCTAACAAATTCAGGTCTAAGTACGGCTGCACTGTTAATCCCTACTTTATCTGCACCGGCATTTAACATCCGCCTAATATCTTCAAGCTCTCGAATACCACCACCGACAGTTAATGGTATAAAAACCTCACTAGCCACCTGCTCGACAACATGAACAAGCGTCTCTCTGTTATCACTGGTCGCCGTAATATCCAAGAAGGTAATTTCATCAGCCCCTTCTCGGTCGTAACGTCTAGCAACTTCTACAGGGTCACCTGCATCCCTGATATTGACAAATTTAACACCTTTAACTACTCGGCCATTATCAACATCTAGGCAGGGTATAATTCGTTTTGCTAATCCCATATTAACTATATGTTTCCGCTATTTTTTCAGCTTCTGCAAAATCCAGTGTGCCTTCATAGATGGCTCGACCAGTAATTGCCCCCGTGATACCATCATCTGCCACTTTACCCAGCGCATGAATATCATCCATATTGGTAATTCCACCAGAGGCAATGACGGGAATATTAATAGCTCTAGCCAATTTTGCAGTAGCTTCCACATTGATGCCTTTCATCATGCCATCTCTGCAAATATCGGTATAAATAATCGCTTCTACACCATCTGATTCAAATTTTTTCGCTAAGTCAATTACAGCGTACTTTGATAATTTTGACCAGCCATCAATAGCGACCTTTCCATCTTTTGCATCCAGACCAATGATAATATGCCCAGGAAATTCAACCGCAATATCATTGACAAAATGTGGCTCTGTTACTGCTTTTGTACCAATAATGACATATTGAACGCCCGCATTTAAATAACCTTGTATAGTATCTTCATCTCGAATGCCACCGCCGATTTGCACTGGTACACTAGGAAATGCTTCGACAATGGCATGAATAACATCAGCATTTTTAGGCTTTCCAGCGAATGCCCCATCTAGGTCTACTAAATGAATGCGTCTTGCACCTTGCTCTACCCATTTGCCTGCGACAGACACAGGGTCATCTGAAAATACAGTATCGTCTTCCATACGACCTTGACGTAAACGGACACACTTGCCCTCTTTTAAATCTATTGCAGGTATAAGCAACATAATCGATATCTCAATGCTTCAATCTATAATTTTTTGTAACTACTCAGCTTACTCTCTATTTTGTCCAATAGCCGCGTTGAAAGTGCGCATTTACACCTGTAAACTCCGTGCTTTCGCCTTGCTCTTGAACGCCTTGATCTTGAACAGAACAGAGGGCAATCTAAGCAGTTACGGAGTGCGCTGAGTAGTTATAATTTTTTTAAGGCTTTCCATCCCATGACAAAAAGTTAGTGAGTAGCTGAATGCCAGCAGTTTGGCTTTTCTCTGGATGAAATTGTACTGCAAAAATATTATCCTTAGCCAATGCACTGGTAAACATCGCTGAATATTCAGTATTAGCAATCGTGTCTTTTGCATTTTCTGGATTTACAAAATAACTGTGTACAAAATAAAATCGGCTATTTTGTGGAACACCTTGCCATAGAGGGTGCTCATTTTGAATCACTTGATTCCAGCCCATATGCGGTATTTTCAGGCGCCTCCCCTTTTCATCAGCCATTGCTTTAGGAAAATGCTCAACACGACCCTTAAAAATATCCAGACATTGGGTTCTATTGTTTTCATCACTTTCTGATAATAATGCCTGCATACCTACACAAATACCTAAAAAAGGTTTGTTTGCTACGACCTGTTTAATGGTATTCGACAAACCTGAATGATCCAATGCCAGCATACAATCTCTAATTGCACCCACACCAGGAAGGACAACGCGATCAGCCCGTTTTATAAGTTCACTATCTGATGTAATCTGCACATCTGTTGGTGGCGAGGCACATTGTAAAGCTTTCCCGATGGAGTGCAGGTTTCCCATCCCATAATCTATAACAGCAACTGATGACATATTTAAAGCCTAGTAAAAGGTAAAAGGTAAAAGATTCTCAAATATCGCTTTTTTACCCTTTAGCTATTGATTATTATAATGAACCTTTAGTCGATGGCATAATTCCAACCATTCTTGGATCGGCTGTAATAGCCATTCTCATCGCTCTGCCAAAGGCTTTAAAAATAGTTTCAGCAATATGATGAGCATTGTCTCCCTTCAAATTGTCAATATGTAAAGACACACCCGCATGATTAACAAAGCCTTGAAAAAACTCACGAAACAAATCCACATCAAAACTGCCAATGCTCGCTCTAGGATATTTGACCTGATAAAATAAACCAGGTCGCCCTGAGAAGTCGATAACTACTCTGGATAAAGCCTCATCCAGTGGTACATAAGAATGACCATAACGAACAATTCCTTTTTTATCTCCCAAAGCCTGTTTAAAGGCTTGCCCCAAGGTAATACCTATATCTTCAACCGTATGATGTGCATCAATTTCCAAATCACCTTTAGCTTTAATATCTATATCCACCAGTCCATGTCTAGCCACTTGGTCTACCATATGGTCAAAAAAGGGAACACCCGTCTGAAAACTAGACGCTCCTGAGCCATCTAAATTAATTTTAATTTTGATTTGCGTTTCGAGCGTATTTCTCTCAACTTCAACTATTCGCTGTCTCATTCTTACGCCTTAATGTAACTTGTTATGTTCTATCATTTATAAAACCAAGAAACTCTTGTCCTATTTGAGTTTGAACTGATTGTAACGAAGCCTCATGAAATTTTCCAATATAAATAAGCCCCCAATTTTTAAGATCACTAATTGATAAATCAATCAAAGGGTTGTTAGACCTGACATCTGTAAATGACTCATCCCATACATTTCTAATATCCCTCCAGTAAGTTTTCTGATTTGCTGGCTGACGACTATTTAGATCTTGGATATATTTCTCTGGATCTGACAGAAAATGAAGTACCTTAAAGTGTAGTAGTGTCATTTGATCTACAATTCTAAGGAAGATCATTTTTTTGCTTTCATCTAAACTTTCAATAAGAACACTATTTTTTACTGCTGCATTTAATGCTCGTAATTTTTCTTCGTTATGTGTTCGTATTGCTATGTTTGAGGCTTGGAGATATATAGAAATAAACTCAGGGTTATTTGATAATTTTTTTTCTGTTAGTCCATTAACTGTTTGACATAATTGATCCACCGTCTTAGATAACCGTTTTAACCATTCTTCTTTTCTTTTATCTATTGGAGCAGAGAAAATGGTTTCAAATACTCCTGCTGTAGCCCCACCAACTAATGGTATTAAATTTAGCCCAGCTTTTGTAGCATCGTGGATATAGTCTGATTTATTTTTTATTGGCAATTCTTCCAAAGTAATTCCTCTTGAATTCACATCATAAGTGCAACACTCGTTAGTCGATCAAAAAAGTATATTAACCACCCTTTAATCAGACAAGAATAGGAGTGAATGATGAAAATGTATACCCATTTGACCGAAGCATAAAGATACCATATTTATCTAATGAAAAAACAAGGATTTTATTTTATAGCCATTTGTTGTCACGATCTGAGGTCTTTATTTGGTGATTAAAAGGGCGAACGACCGTTCGCCCTTACTTGATATTGATGAGCGTCCTAATGCGGTTGATACTCGCTCTCGCATTGGTGATTGGGAAGTTAATTAGTCATTGGCAAAGGCTGTAAATGATGCTATTACCAAGCTACTCACACCGCTCAAGCACTAAGTGAAAACTTTAACTTTTGATAATGGTAGAAAGTTTAGCTGGCATGAGAAACTAGCAAAAGACCTTGCGTGTAGCACTTACTTTGCTAAGCCATATCATAGCTGGGAAAGAGGCTTAAACGAGAACCATAATGGCTTGTTAAGGCAATTCTTCTCCAAGCATAAGGCTTTGGATGGTGTGAGTAAAAAAGAAGTATTTATAGCCACAGATTTAATAAATAATAGACCTAGGAAATGTTTGGGGTACAAGACCCCATTTGAGGTTTTTGCACAAATGACTGGTAAGAACTATTTTTTAAATGAAAGCACTTGTGGGTTGAATTCGCCTTATGAGGATAGGTCATTTTATTATAAATTATAGTTGACAATATTAATGCGAATGATTATCATTTGTGTTTATTGAAATAATTAGGATTTAACTTATGAACTCAACACCGTGCCAACCAGAAATATTATTAAACGCATCGACATGTGAAATTCAATACTGCCCTGATTGTGAAATGATTCATTTAATGATGGGTTCAATGGTGCTACGGATCCCAACAGAGCAATTTAAAGAGTTAACTAAAGATTTAGGAAAAGGGCTTAGTCAACTAAATGCTTATAAACGATCATCAGCCTATTTCTCTGAACGATCTTCCTTCACGTTACATAGTTGATATGCCATGGCTGAAAAAACAATATCAAATGCGATTGCCTATCGCTTGTCTACTAAATCGACTAGACAAATAACCTACCAGTCTGGTGCTTTATTCCAAGGTGAGAAGTCAATCATTATTGAACACCAAAGCGAGCACTATTTTTTGCGAATAACTAAAAGCGAAAAGCTAATTTTAACCAAATAATTTTATAAACATATTTACATTTTCCAAAGCCAGCCAAGACATTTCAATATGTCACTAGCAAGTCATGGAGTGTAGTTTCAAACTTTAAGGCGAAACTTCATGAACAAAACAACACTTTCAATTTTACTCCTTAGTACATTAAGCCTACCTTTAGCAAATGCTAATAATGATATTTTAATGGTAAAACTCGACACAATGGTCGTATCTGGTTCTAGAACAGAAAAAATATTATTGGACGTGCCAGTTAGTATATCGGTGATTACCCAAGAAGATATTCAACGTAATGGTGCTGAGCAAGTCGGCGAGTTATTACGAGATATTCCAGGTGTAACAATTACCGATACTTCTGTTGCTGGTGCAAAACGAGTGCGTATTCGAGGCGAAGTTGGCTCAAACGTCTTAATTCTTATTGATGGCCAAGAAATCTCAGAGCAACGCTCGTCTCATGGTGCTGCCCCCTTACTGGTTGATCCCAATATTATCGAACGGATTGAAGTTGTAAAAGGGCCAGCATCAGTATTGTATGGCTCTAAAGCGATTGGCGGTGTGGTTAATATATTCACTAAAAAAGGTGGAGATCGTGCTATCCAAGCTGAATTAAATGCTTCTTACAATAGCTCCACTGATGGTTTTGACACTAATGCTCAGCTTTATGGATCGGTTAATAATTTTGATTATAGGCTTTCGGTTAGCCGAGCAGATCATGGTGATAGAAAAGTGCCTGATGGCACGGATGACAATATTGCTTATAACAATAAGGATGGAGTATTAGAAAACTCTTCTTTTGATAATAGTAATGTCAATGCTTATCTAGCTTATAACATGGATAAGATCACTATTGGTGCTCGACTAGAAAGCTACAAAGCTGATACAGAATCACATACTGATAACAGCATTATTGAAAACGGTTTAGAGGGTTTTCAACTTGATCTGCCGAAACGGGATCGTAAAAAGGCAAGTATTTTCTTTGAAGCTAATGATGTAACCGAAAGCTTGGTAAAAATGCGCTTAGATGCATTTCATCAGGTAAGAGATCGTGATTTTTCACAAGATTTATTAGTGAATGTGCCTAATTTTGCAGGTCCTGGTTCTAATATAGCGATAGATCTAGATTTGAAGACCGTATTTAAACAGAAAAACTCGGGTCTGCAAGCTCAATTTGATTTGGTATTTCATCCCGATCATTACATCGTCTCTGGTTTTGATTACAGCTATGACAAGATGAAATCCAATGTGATGACGGTAAGCAAAACGACGTTTACAGGTGTACCCTTCCCATCACCACCGCTTTCTGTAACAGACACAACGGTTGAATCTCATCAAGAAACAAAGGCGATTTATCTGCAAGATGAATGGTCGTTAAATGATGATATGACAATCACAGCAGGTATACGCCAAACATGGGTAGATACAGAGCTAGATAAAGAAAACAGTAGTGTTCTAAATAAGATAGACACAAACGAGTCGCGTGCAGTAGGCAGTTTAGCTTTTGTCTATTCAGGCATAGAAAATACGGCTATTAGAGCGGGCTGGTCACAAGGGTTTCGTGTACCGGCATTGCTAGAGCTGTTAGAAGGCACACCACACGGTGGCTCGGGTATATTACATGCTAATTCTGATCTTGATCCTGAAACATCAAATAGTTATGAAATAGGTTTACGCTTCGATAAGCAACAATTCACCTTTGATGGCGCAGTTTTCTATACCGAGGCTAAAGATTATATTGCCACGGTAAGTTGTTCATCATCAACAGCATCGTGTCCCACTCCTTTTGCTGGGAGCGATACACAATATACCAATGTCAATGGTGCCAATACCTTTGGTATAGAGCTATTCAGTGCTTATCAATTCACTGATTCAATCTTTTCCATTTACAGCAATCTGACTTATTTGAGACGAGAGTTTGAGTTCACTGAATTTTCGACCTACCAAACAGGGCATCCAAATTTTGAAGGTCGGATAGGTTTAGAAATGGCAACAACATATAACAATATAGATTATTGGAGTGATCTATATATGCGTGGTGCGATTGATGCGGATAATGAATCACCAGACAGTAGTGCGCCATCAGGTAAAGACACTGAACATTATGATGGTTGGGCAACATTGAATTTATCAATGGGTGCAGATATTAATATAAAAACCCCACTTAATATCTCTTTACACCTCAATAATCTCTTTGATAAAACCTACACACCATCACAAGAGAGCTTGATCTCACCAGGGCGACACTTTGTTGTGAAGGCAGGTATTAAGTTTTAAAGAGGATTGAAGGAGAAATTGGCACTAAATGATCGGTGTGACGTGTATTGCACAACATCGACACAACAAATGATAAGAGATGAAAAATAATGAATAAATCAGTTTTAAAACAAGTTCTTTCGACATTGATATTTTTGCTAGCGTTAGCAGGGTGTTCAGACTCCGATAAAGTAGCTGTAGAACAAGTACCTACACACCATCACAAGAGAGCTTGTTCGTACTAAGCCGACACTTTGTTGTGAAGGGCAGTATTAAGTTTTAAAGAAGATTGAATAATCCGTCAATTAATACCATTAGACATTTCTGATAATCCTCAGGAACAGCGACAAAAAGGTGGAAGTATAAGCAATATTTCCACCAGCAGATATTGGCAGCAAAATAGCCACGCTTTAGTGCAATATTTAGTGCATAAACCACGAACTGTTGGAGATTTATAAAGGTGAATACAGCTTTTCTTTTAGTCCTACTCACCTTGGGTGATGTGGGACAAATAAATGCCGCTTTTGTGAATACTAAAAGCCTTATTACTTGCCAGACTAAAGGAAAAATGCTGGGTACTGTTATTTCTGCATCAGGCACCGAGATAGTAAAAAATAGCTGTTTTAAAAGTGACCTAACGCTTTCTAAATTTTCTCATAGTCAAGCAGAGAAAAAAATGGCGCATACTAGCTATCTTATCGTAATGGAGAGGCAAGATATTGAAATAAGAGAATCCAAAAACAGAATGGAATGTATCGTTATCAAAGAAAAGATGGCATTAAATGGCAAAAATGACGTGTATTGCACAACATCGACACAACAAATAATAAGAGATGAAAAATAATGAATAAATCAGTTTTAAAACAAGTTCTTTCGACATTGATATTTTTGCTAGTGTTAGCAGGGTGTTCAGACTCCGATAAAGTAGCCGTAGAACAAGCAGAAAATGGTGAAAAAAAAGTAGGCATACTGTTGGTTAATCACGGTTCAGTATCTGAAAAATGGCGTAATATGCTCACTGATGTTGACAGTGCCGTAAAAGATAAATTATTGGCTAACGCTAAGATCAGTGATGTTAAAACCGCCTTTATGGAATATACGGAGCCTTCTATTGCCACACAAATGAAAGCCTTTGATAAGGCTGGTTATGATGAAGTGGTGCTGGTGCCGCTTTTTCTAACGGTGAGCAGTCATTCTTTGACAGATATTCCTACTATTTTAGGAATAAATGCAGACCCAAAAGTGATTGCAACATTGGCTAAAGAAAAAATTGAAGTCTATCGAGCAAAAGCACGGGTAACGATTACACCTAATTTAGATTTTACAACCTTGCTTAAAAAGAATGTGCTACGTCGAGTAAAAGCATTAAGTGATGGTTCAGGCAATGAGGGACTCGTTCTTGTTGCCTATGGTGATAAGGATTACAACCAGCAGTGGGAAGAAATGATGGATGAAATTGGTCGGTTCTTAAAGATAAAATTAGATATGGATACGGTTGCTTATGCTTGGTGTGGCCACTTGGTTAATTATTCAACGGAACCGACTGAAAAGGCTATTGAACAAGTTTTTGAATTGGAAGATAGAGTATTGGTTGTGCCACTATTAGTTGCTTTCGATCCTTATTTTCAGATAGAAATAATCGAAACAGCAACAAAAAATGTTGAAAACTCACAAAATGTAATTTATAAACCTGACGCTATTCTGCCCGATGATAATTTAAACGACTGGGTAGTAGATATCACCAATCAAGTGGTATCGACTATTTAAGACGTTCAGGATGGTTACTCCTTTTAATGCTAATAAGCAGTGGAAACAGTTTGCCGTCACATTGCTTGTTGGCATTATTTTTTTCTGGTTTTGGTCACAAGGATCGCTCAATAAACCCGCACAGTTAATCAATTTAGTAGAAAATGAATCAGCATTCCTAATCCCTATTTTTATTCAAGATAATACTGAGATCCCACAAAAAACATTTGGCTTACTTTCATCGAAGAAAACAGAAAATACAGGTGTCAGCCCCTATAAATTGGTCGGTCAGAAAAACATGACAAAATCTTATGGTTTGATTGCCGATCCACATCACCAACCGTCAATGTTTGCAGAAGTCGGTGAGGCAATACACCAACGTGCAAAACTATTCAATTCATCATCTACAGCAATATTAAAATCAGCTTTGGATATGTTCTATATAGAGCAACGTAATGTTGAAGGCAAGCTTTCAGGTTTATATATAGAAAGCACAGGATTAACTGAACATATAAAAGGCTATGCGGGTGCAATTACATTAGGGATAAGTATTTCACCACAAGGTAAAATCAACAAAGTTCATTATATTGCTTCACAAGAAACTAGCAGTTATCTACGTCAAATAGAGAATGCAGGATTTTATCAACAGTTTTCAAGAGTAGATCTTGATGGTAATGCTCATCAAATAGATGCGGTATCAGGGGCAACGATTAGTACTCAGGCAATGGCTAAAACGGTAACGGAGCTGTTAAATAAAGCAGCAGAATCACCCTTATCTCTTTATATGGATGAGGATACAGCAGATACACGTGTTGATGCTCTACTCACTAATGAATGGATCATTCAAATAGTTGTTATTACACTGATATTTAGTTATTTCTGGCAACCTTGGGTAACAAGATCGCGTAGCAAAACAACCGCTGTGATGTTGTTTTCGGCTTTGTATATTGGCTTCTATCTGAATAATTCCTTTACCTATATTTCGTTATTACATCCATTTTTAGGTGTCACAGTTTCTCTATTAGTAGGTTTTTATTGTGCTTTAGTCTTACTAGGTGCAATTTGGAATAATAATACCTACTGCAAATTCGTTTGTCCTTATGGCAATGTACAGCGATTGATAACACGTATGATGCCGAATTTACGACAGTCATTTTTTGTTTCATCACGTTGGGTAAAGCGGGTGAGAACAGTGTTGACTTTGGTGGTTGCAATGGGTGTCATTATTGGGAAAAGCCAATGGGCTAGTTATGAACTATTTCCGGATCTATTTGGGTTGGAAGCACTCTCTTTCTGGTTTTATATTGCGCTTGCAACTATTCTGATAGCGAGTATTTACCCAATGATTTGGTGTCGATTACTTTGCCCAACGGGAGAAGTTTTAGATTGGCTTAGTGATCTTGTTTCAGCAACACGTATTAAAAATAAACCTCAACCCAAGAAACATTCAATTAGTTGTATAAAGTGTACAGCTAGTGAGTGTATCAGTAATAGGATAGATAATTTATGACAAGCCTGCTAATAATAGCCGTTGTTCTTTTTACTGTCGCACTATTTTTCTATACAGTAGGTGTGGAGTGAAAGGATCAACAAAAGACTTAAATATTGGCATGTGACTTTCTTTTTATTGGGTATTATTACTGATGCACTAGCAACATGGCTTATGTTCGAAAATTTGGGATACATAAAGTTCACAGTGCATACGGCATCAGGTTTTATTGCCTTTTTCCGAATGGTTTTTCATTATTTTTGGGCAATGGCTTATTATCGTCTCATAAGCGGACTTTTATAAAAAAATTATCTAGTTTAAGAAATGGCGAATTCAACCCATAAGTCCCGCTACTTTCTGGTTTTGGGGGTTTATTTTATTCAAAGCCTTATAAAATATACCCCTATCATCTACATCTATTTCATTACTTGGCACGCTTTCGCTGAATTTCTGTTAATAATATTTTGCGTAAGCGAATTGATTCTGGCGTAACTTCAACCAGCTCATCATCATCAATAAATTCCAGCGCTTGCTCTAAAGTCATTTTCTGAATCTTTGCACAAACCAAACTATCATCGGTTCCTGAAGCTCGTACATTGGTCAATGGTTTTGGCTTAGTGGGGTTTACCACTAAATCATTCGTCCGAGAATGAATACCAACCAGCATACCTTCATAAATTTCATCGCCATTAACCACGAGTAGCTCACCCCTCGCTTGTAATGGATATAAAGAATAATCTACCGCTTTACCTTTAGTCATAGAGATCAACACACCTTGATTACGAGTGCCTACTCCCCCCTCTTTAACTGGACCATAATGATCAAAGACATGATAAAACAAACCCGAGCCTGATGTCGCGGTTAAAAATTCTGTTTGAAAACCAAGCAATCCACGGGAAGGAACAATATATTCCAGCCTAATACGACCTTTTCCATCAGGTACCATATCTTTCAAGTCACCTTTACGGTCACCGAGTCTTTCCATAATAGTACCTTGATGCTGATCCTCAACCTCAATAGTTACATATTCAAAAGGCTCGGACTTAACGCCATCAATTTCTTTGATAATCACTTCTGGACGAGACACTCCCATCTCAAAACCTTCTCTACGCATATTTTCAATCAATACGGATAGATGTAACTCTCCACGCCCTGATACTTTAAATTTATCAGGATCATCTGTTGCAGTAACTCGCAAAGCAACATTGTGTTGTAACTCTTTATCCAGCCGCTCCCTAATTTGCCGTGTGGTAATAAATTTACCTTCTTTACCCGCAAACGGTGAATTATTGACCTGAAATGTCATGCTGACAGTAGGTTCATCAATTGAAAGTGCAGGTAATGCATTGACATCAGCAGGGTCACAAATTGTTTCTGAAATTTGTAATTTATCAATTCCACAAAAAGCAATAATATCACCAGCATTTGCCGATTCAACTTCAACACGTTCTAAACCACTAAAGCTATAAAGCTTTAACATGCGTCCATTTCTGCTGTTACCCTCGCAATCAATGAGGGTAAGAGGCATACCCCGCTTCACTATACCTCGTTGAATACGCCCAATACCAATAACACCAACATAGGAATTGTAATCAAGACTAATGACCTGCATTTGAAACGGTGCATCAATATCTACAACAGGCGCCCCCACCTTATCAATAATCGTCTGAAATAAAGGTGTCATATCTCCTGCAGAAATATCTTCTTCTAAACCAGCAAAACCATTTAAAGCAGACGCATAAATAATAGGAAAGTCTAATTGCTCATCCGTTGCACCAAGATTGTCGAATAGATCAAATGTTTGATCTACAACCCAACTAGCTCTTGCACCTGGTCTATCTATCTTATTAATGACAACAATAGGTTTTAAACCCAATGCAAACGCTTTTTGGGTGACGAATCGCGTTTGTGGCATAGGTCCATCTACAGCATCAACCAGCAATAACACTGAATCTACCATTGATAATACACGTTCGACCTCACCACCAAAATCAGCATGCCCAGGTGTGTCTACAATATTAATGTGATAGCCATTCCAATCAATTGCTGTGTTTTTTGCCAGTATGGTAATTCCCCTTTCTTTTTCAAGATCATTGGAATCCATCACTCTCTCACCAATTTGCTCATGGGCTGAGAATGTTCCTGACTGTTCGAGTAATTTATCAACCAATGTAGTTTTGCCATGGTCAACGTGCGCAATAATTGCAATATTTCTTAGTTTTTCTATCACTTTAGTATTTTAGTGTTATATGTTTGATATTGCTTATAGGTAATGTGTTAAGCACCTAGGCATAATTAATTTTACATGGTTATTAAAGCACAGCGTGTTTCCAATTTGTCTTTCAAAACATGGCGTAGGTGGATCCATGTAGCCTTAGCGACGATATCCATGCTCTCAATAGTCTCGAAAAACAAAGTGAAAACACCCTAAAACCTGTGGCTTGTCAATACCCATGTTATTTTAAAACACATCGTTTCTAGCTTTGTATCCAAGGGAGTCCATGGAATCGCCAACCATTAACATTCCCTCTATGTTTTTTTTCGTCTAAATCGCCTTCAAAACCGTCCGCAATATTGATTAAATGTTGATATCCTACTTCTTCTAAAACCTTTGCCGCCGCTAAAGACCTAGCGCCACTCCGACACAGTAGTAAGATAGGGTTCGTTTTATCGGGAACAGCTTCTTCAACTTGTGCAACAAACTGCGCGTTTAACTTCATTCCTGGAAATTCCTTCCAGACTATTAGAATTGCTTCTGGAGGATGGCCAACAAAAGAATATTCCATCGTTGTACGCACATCAATAATGACGGCCGCAGGGTTTTCTTGTAAGAAATCCCTGCATTGTAGTGAACCTAAATTTTCAACCATTATTTCTACGAAAGTTTTTGAACAATAAAATAAGCTTCATTTCTATCCCCATCCGCTATATTACCAACTAAGCTATATTACCAACTAAGCTATATTCTCTATAAAAAAGGACTGATAATAGTTTAAACATGTAACAACTCATTTCTATCTAACAAATAATCTGGATTATTTGCCCCTTCAGTCACGACTTTGTCTTTGACATAAGTTTGATAAAATGAGACCTCATCATAACTCTGGCGATGAGAAAAAAGTGATAGCATTTTTCAGGTTTTAGTCAAAATATAAGTGTAATAGTGAGCTATTGCACGTTATTTTGGCTGACCTTTTTTATCCGTTCACGAGTTATGCTGAGGTCTCAAAATAGTAACTCACCAACTTTTAAACTCTCTATTATCGCATTGTTTAGAAATCAATCAAGAAAACGACTCACAACAATGACATCAAATTCATTTTTTGACAATACATTAGGGTTAATATCAGTATGATTTATGGTTATAGTTGAGTTCTGATGTTTAGCCTTTAATTTTAACTTTTTTAATGTAGCCGCTAAAATATCCCATGTATGAGTCTAGCCCCTGTCTTGACAAAAACAATATATTCCCCCCTAGACCACAAGCTAAATCTAATGCCTTCCCTGCACGAGGCAATAAAAAACTATTTTCAAATACTACATTGGCGGCTAAGAAAAGCACATTCTTTTCATAAATAGCATCCCATTTACTTTCAATGTTCACTCTATTACAAGGCTTGTCTTTCATCTTGATAATAAGAAAACGCTATTTTTCATTACAGCATTCCTACCCGGGCTGGCATCCAGTCTTGTAAAAAATCCAAAAAACGCCTGACTTTTACCGATAAATATTTTCGGTGAGGATAAATTGCGTATATTTCCAAAGGTGAAATTTTATATTGATTTAATACAACTCGTAACTTTCCCTTTTCTATATCACGACCGACAATATAATGAGGTAACATGACCATTCCTAAGCCTTTATTTGCTGCCTTTCGAACTGGATCAGCTACATTTGACTCCATCCGCCCAGAGACTTTTATTTCTTTTACATTCCGTCCGTCACTAAATCTCCATTTATTATAAGGAGGCACTGCCCAATTAACTAAACAACTATGACGGGTTAAATCCTCAGGGCTATCAGGCGTACCAAACTGTTTAAAATAATCAGGCGAACCACACACTACGAGCCTTGAACTAGCTAACTTACGAGCGACTAAACTACTATCGGGTAATGCACCCAAAATTATCCCAATATCAATACCTTCGTCAACAATATCAGCTTGACTACCTTGCAATATGACATCTACAGATAATCCTTGATGTATTTTTAAAAACTCTGCGATGGCAGGTGCAATATGAGTCGCTCCAATCACGGGAGGTGCACTGATTTTTAAAACGCCACATAACTCTACTTGCAAATGAGTAATCGCTGATTCCATTTCTTCTACATCAAACAATATCTGTTGGCATTTTTGCAGATAAGTAACACCAACCTCCGTCAAATGTAAACTTCGTGTCGTTCTGTTAAATAAGCGAGTATCCAACATTTTCTCTAAGGACATAATATGCTTGGTTGCCATGGCCCTTGATATGTTTAACTCCCGAGCAGCTCCAGCAAAACTCCCTTGTTTTGCTACACGAACAAAAACATTCATACTTGCCAGTTTGTCCACGAAAAACCCTTAAATCAGATACTAATATGTGTTGTGTCTTACCTTACTATTATTTATCTCTAGTGCTAGCACAACACTGAGAAGGAATTTTACACGAAATAACGCTGAACTATAGGCATATTGTAAACTATAAAGAAACAATTAATTCGTTAAATGCCATATTGTTTATTTTTTATAGCCCTGTAGAATTGCACCTAAGTTAAATTCATTGCTTTTTTTAGTAATGTATACCAAGCAAATCCTCCTCACTAATTGCTGGTCTTTCCAAACTCTTTTTGCCACTAGGCATTAAGAGTTTTTTTTGTGCTTGTTTAAAAATCTTATCGCCCTTTCTAAGCAGTCTTATCTATTCGTCTTTGAATATCTAATTTACTTATTTTTCTCTGAGACCTCAGCATAACTCTGGCGATGAGAAAAAAGTGATAGAATTTTTCAGGTTTTAGTCAAAATACAAGTGTAATAGTGCGCTATTGCGCGTTATTTTGGCTGACCTTTTTTATCCGTCCATGAGTTATGCTGAGTTCTCAATTTATGTTTTCTGGCTATGATACCGACAAGCAATCGCTTAACATTAATCTTTCAGCCATTCAGAGTATTCCTCATTATTTCCTAAAATCATCCTGATGTAATAAATACCAGTCATAGGTCATTTTCAATCCCTCTTCTAAATTCGTTTTAGCTTTCCAGCCCAGTCTGTCTAATCTTGAAACATCCATTAATTTTTTGGGAGTACCATCGGGTTTGCTATCGTCAAATTCTATTTTGCCTTGATAGCCGACAGTTTTAGCAACGGTTTCGACCAGTTCCCGGATAGTACAATCTATTCCTGACCCTATATTTATATGCGATAACATAGCTTGTGTTTCTTTTAGATATATTTCACGCTCAAGGCTCATAACAAAAATAGCCGCTTCGGCCATATCATCTACATACAAAAATTCTCGCATGGGTTTACCACTCCCCCATGCTGTTACAATAGGATTATTATCTGTTTTTGCCTCATGAAAACGTCTTAAAAGTGCAGGAATAACATGTGAATTTTCTGCATGGAAGTTATCATTTTCTCCATATAAATTAGTGGGCATTACTGATCGATAATCAACACCATACTGCCGATTATAAGACTCGCATAGCTTAATACCTGCAATTTTCGCGATGGCATACGGCTCATTACTTGACTCTAATGTGCCTGTTAATAATGCAGATTCACTCATAGGCTGGGAAGCCATTTTAGGATAAATACACGATGAGCCTAAAAAAAGTAATTTTTGAACACCCGATAAATACGCGGCATGAATCACATTAGCCTCAATCATCAAATTTTGATAAATAAACTCAGCCGGGTAGCTATTATTCGCATGAATACCGCCTACCTTTGCAGCAGCCAAATATACTTGGTCAAATTTATTCTGGGCAAAGAAATTTTGCACCTGTTGCTGATTAACTAAATCCAGCACATCTCGGTTGACTCGTATTAATTCAACATTATTTTGCTGTTCTAATTGGCGGACAATAGCAGAACCAACCATACCTCGATGACCTGCTATAAATATTTTACAAGTATCATTCATTTACAATCTCAATAAAGTGGTAAGAATTGAAGTTAATGTATCTATCCAATGGACACAATAAATTATGCGTCCTACCCCTCTGAATGAATGGCGTAAACAGTTGCGTTGTCACCATGCTTATTTTTCAGTTTAAAAACAGCTTTAATATTCATTGCATCTAGCTGTTGTTTAAGCACTTTATGCCTGTCCTTTTCAACCACAATTAAGTAATCATAATTTTGATAGGCATCGATTTTTGATTTTAGCGAAATCTTAGCTACAGGCTGGTGATTTTCAAAATAATATTTAACAATTTTATCATTCGTGATGACGGCACTCTTTACTGGTAGGTTGTTGCTTGCCCAAATGGCAACATCTTTTATGTATAGTTTAGAGTTTGAATTGATTAAACTATTTGCCAGACTAACAGATAAGATGATCCCCACAATTACAAGAATAGGTTTATGTTTGGAAAGCCATGCTTTTTCCACAGTATCACATATTCTAGGAAGCATTAATAATAATAAGCTGATTAATGCGAGAACGGTATAACGTCTTGAGATAAAATATGATGTAAAAATAAAGCCTACTAGGATAATAATATTGAGGATTAGAAAATAAGCAATTAAGGAGCGATAAGGAGTGCTTTTTAAAGCTGTTTTATTCCACCAGCTATATATGTAAATAGCAATATAGCCAAGTGTTAAAGCCTTGAAAAGCTTGTAAACCAGCATGACAATTAATCCAGAACTGAGGATAAGAGCACTGTATTTGGCTGAATATTGGTTTAGGATTTGAGTTTCAATCAGTTCGGTATTAAAGTTAAATTTTGTGAGTACATAATCTGGGTTTGTGTATAGGTAAAATCTGCTAAATATCAATGGCAAACTGGATTGTTCGATAGAACTTAACATCGCTACCAACAGGGCGAAAATTACTAAATAAAAAAGTTGTAGAGATTGCTTTAGAGCTTGTTTTGGTGGCCGAATAGCAAATAAGTATAAGGGTAGACCTAACAAAATTACTACGCCATCCACTCGGAATAATATAGCTACAATCATAGAAAGCTGCCATAGAGTTGCTTTTTGAATTGTAGGCTTTTCTATATATAAAATAAATTGATACAAAGCCAAGCTACAGAAGGCCCAGTAACCAGGATCTCGTACCACTAAAGATCGATAGTAGTTAAGTGTCAGAAAGCATAGAAAAAACAATGCTGCCACAGCAACTTGACGATAATTAGGTAATATTTTATTGCTTATCCTAAGCAAGGTGTCGGTGAATATCGCGAACAATACAATATTAAGCACATTGGCGCTTGTTTCGAACGAGAGCTGGGTTATTTGATGAATATGGGCAATAACGATGGAAAAAAATGGCCATCCAAAATGGAAATATTGTAGACTTGTTAGCCCCTTTTGAGTATAAGTACTGGCTATATTTATATACAATATGCCGTCACGATTGATAATATCAGCATTATAAAAAACAATGCTTGAAATTAACAAGCTTATCACCGCAGTGAAAAATCTAATTTTGACGATATTTATTTGAGATGGAATCATTAAAGAGTAATTATTTGAGATGGAATCATTAAAGAGTAATTATTTTGGGTTAGGATGTAAGTGGTGAATTCTACTTTCAAAAAGAATATTGACTTGGAGATTTTTGAATGGCTTGGCGTAATAAAACACAGATGACACCAATACAAGAAAAACAAATGGGTAGCTATTAAATAGCATAAACTCTCAATTAAATAGCCGTTAAATGAATATCGACCCAACTTCTATTCAACAGGTATATTCACATCATGTCCATGTGCTGTTAATAAAGCATATTGTTTTGCCTGTTCTAAATCACTTTTGATCATTTCCGCACACATTTCTTCTACTGTTATTTCAGGTACCCAGCCCAATTTTTCTTTTGCCTTGGAAGGATCGCCTAATAATGTCTCAACTTCAGTGGGGCGGAAATAACGTGGATCAACACGAACTAAAACATCACCTATTGAAATTGCCAAATTTGTATCACTTTTTATAGTCCTGACCTTAGCTATCTCCTCAACACCTTTGCCTGTAAACTCAAGATCAATTCCTAGTTCAGATGCTGAGAGCCTAACAAATTCACGCACCGACATTTGCTTACCCGTGGCAATTACAAAATCATCCGCCACCTCTTGCTGTAACATCAACCATTGCATACGCACATAATCTTTAGCATGTCCCCAGTCTCGCAAAGCGTCCATATTACCTAGATACAAACATTGTTCTAATCCTTGAGAAATATTACATAAAGCACGGGTAATTTTACGGGTTACAAAGGTCTCACCTCTTCGAGGCGATTCATGATTAAACAAAATACCATTACAAGTATACATATTATATGCTTCACGATAATTAACAGTAATCCAGTAAGCATACATCTTCGCCACAGCATAAGGAGAGCGAGGATAGAAAGGTGTGTTCTCTGTTTGAGGTGTTTCCTGAACCAAACCATACAATTCAGAGGTAGATGCCTGATAAAACCGTGTCTTTTTCCCAAGACCTAAGAGACGAATCGCTTCTAACATTCTCAATGTCCCTATTGCATCAGTATCTGCTGTATATTCTGGTGCTTCAAAAGATACTGCTACATGCGACTGGGCTCCTAAGTTATAGACCTCATCTGGCTGTACTTCTTGCAAAATACGGGTTAGATTGGAGGTATCAGTCAAATCACCATAATGCAAAATAAAGTTTTTATGGTCAAGATGTGGGTCTTGATAAATATGGTCTATACGCTGTGTATTGAAGGACGAAGCACGGCGTTTAATTCCATGTACTTCATAGCCTTTTTTCAACAAAAATTCAGCTAAATACGATCCATCCTGGCCCGTTATACCTGTTATTAATGCTTTTTTTATCATTGTTTATTTTATTTCTTACATATCGAGAACACAATATTTTACTCAATTTAAAAAATTCTTAATATTATGGGATTGCTTATAGTTCTTTTTTAAATACTTGTTACTTATTTATCATGCTATAGAGATAACACAAGTGTTTTCAATTTTTGTATTACTTAGCAGAATCTTCTTTTTTTTCTGTTTCTTCCTGTGCTTTTTTGGGTGTAGCTTGTTGTTTCGCAACGGCTGTTGTTTCAACTTGCTTTACCGCTTCTTCTTTAGCAGTCGATGGATCCGCTTTCTTTATGGGATTTCCTTCCGCTGTAAATTTTGGATCTTCTTCAACTACTTCATCAGATAAGGATCTGATGAATCCACTAAACCAGGATAATTGTTTAACATTATTCAGGTCAGGATCATTCAAAATATCTTCTTCATTAGGAACAACACCACAATCTCTGGCTGTTTCTAAAGCTTTTAAACAATCTTCAGCGTTACTTTGCAAGGCATGTAGACAAGCCAGGTTATAAGCAGCAGTACCAGGGTGGATTTCTTCAGCGATTAAAAAAGATTGTTTGGCTTTGCTGTACATTTCATTATCAGCACTTAAGCATTTAATTTTGGCAACAGCCATTAGAGCAACACCACCATCCAGTGCAGCACCAATATGTTTTGGTTTAACCGCCTCACACAAGGTAAATTTAGTAAGGGCTTCATCCAGAATTTTCAGCGCGACATCACCCTCTTTTTTTTGTGATTGATTAAATAGTGCTAAACCCCAATTATGTAGGCAATCTGAATACCAAGAACGAGAGGTGGAATAAGATGCAAAGGCATCATAGGCTTGTTGAAATAGTTTATCTGCTTTTTCACCGTCTTCTAAACGGGCGGCAGCGGCTAGCTTTTTGGCTTTCTTTAAAATAAAGCCACTTATCATATAATTTGTAACAGACATTTTTTATCCTGTAATGTGAATTCTGAATATTGATATTCAGATGAGTATTAAGAAAAAACAGCCCATTCTACGACAAAATGTATTTAAGTCCTTATTAAATTTTCAATTCATTTATCTTGGACAGCTAAGAACCGATCATATTCCTCTAATTCCTGTGAGAGTTCATTTAATTCAGAGTTTGAGATTATTTTTTTGTAACTACGCTGAGTAGTTACATTTTTTCAATGGCTTAAATGCAAAAAATGCAACTTCAATAACCAGAGGCCATATTAAAAAACTATAAACAAAAAGTGTGTCTGCGCTTTAAATCGCTGGACATAATTGTTTCATAAAAAACACTTGACCGCTTTTTAGATGAGGAAAAGTCTTTTTCTTGGTGACTCTATAAAATGCACACAGAGAGCTCACCGATTCAGTGTTGCTTAACTTGAATACCCCCTTATAAATAAGATTTAAAATTTCGTAGTTACACTGATTTTATTTATATGGACTGCATATTCGATAAAAACATCTAATAAGCATTCTTATCCATAAATGTTCTTAAAACCGTCAAAAAAATAATCTTTATGAGACCTCAGCACAACCAACAACTTTATCCATATTCATTAGGCTTCCCCTATTTTTTCGTCAATTACACTGTTCTTTAGGTCATTTAATACATTAAATCAATTTTATTCCTGTTTTTCAGTGGGTTTCCCCGATTTTTGACACATTTACCCCACATAACTTGGCTCTGGTATGCCGTAGAGCGTTAAAAACTTGGCTCCTTTGCGAATGTTCGCAGCCATGGCAGCTAAACCATAAACGGTTGCATTTTTG
>QPIN01000030.1 GCA_003666385.1 Methylococcales symbiont of Hymedesmia sp. n. MRB-2018 | reverse complement strand
CTTAGACTTTCAAAAAAAGATTCATTGGGTTTAAAGGGTAGTCCTGTTTCTTTACTTAACGCTGCGGCAAATTTTTCTGCAAATTGAGGGTCTGCATTAATACCCGTGCCAACTGCCGTTCCACCTTGGGCTAATTTATAAACCCGAGGTAGGGTGGCATTGATGCGTTCAATTGCGTTTCTAATTTGCAAAGCCCATGCGCCTAATTCTTGGGCCATTGTTAAGGGCATAGCATCCATTAAATGCGTGCGTCCCGTTTTTGTGATTGCTTGAAGAGAATATGCTTTGTTTTCTATCACTTCAGCGAGATGTTTTAAACTGGGTAGTAAAGTATTATGGCATTCCATTGCTGCACTGACATGAATAGCTGTGGGGATAACATCATTACTACTTTGTCCCATGTTGACATGATCATTTGCAGCAACAGCAACATTAGCAATGTTACTTGCTAAATGCGCTAATACTTCATTGACATTCATATTAGTACTGGTGCCAGAACCCGTTTGAAAAACATCTACAGGAAATTGATCTAAATGATTACCATCTATTATTTGTTGAGAAGCTTGAATAATGGCATTTGCTCTTATCTCATCCAGTAGCCCTAATTCCATATTGACTTTAGCTGCATTTTTTTTAATTAAAGCAACGGTACTAATAAAAGCCGAGGGTAAAGTAAGTCCGCTAATAGGGAAGTTATTAATTGCTCTTTGCGTTTGTGCCGCATATAAAGCATCAACAGGTACTTCCAGCTCACCCATGCTATCTTTTTCTATTCGATATTTTTCAGTCATTAGATAACTCTTTAATAAATGCTTGAACCTGAACTAACGAAAAAGGCCAGCCGAGTTGTTTTTTAGTTTCAGGATGATATAAGACAGGAATGAGTACAGCATATTGTTTCTGCCACTGCTCTTCAACGGCAATATCAATGGATTCAATTTTAAATAAATTTTGCTTATACTCCGCTAAAATATTCTCAGCATCTTCACATAAATGACAGCCTTCAGTGCCAAATAAGATTAAATTTAGCATGATTATTCTTTTGGATGTCTGGAAATTTTATCCAGATAACCCATTAATAAAGCGGATAAAACCAAGGTTAAATGGATCAAAACATAGTACATCAATTTATCGTTCTCAGTTTCTTCTACATTCATGAAAATCTTTAGTAAATGAATGGAAGAAATAGCAACAATAGAAGATGCCACCTTCATTTTTAGTGAGCCATAATCATGACTCCCTAGCCAGCTTAGTTTTTCAGTATTGTCTCCAATATCAAGTTGTGAAACAAAGTTTTCATAACCACTAAACATGACAATAATGGTTAAGCTACCGACTAATGTCAGATCAATTAAGGTCAGTAATTTTAAAACTAATTCTGATTCATTAAGCTCAAGTATTTGAGGTAAAAAATGATAAAGTTCTTGGAAAAACTTAATAGATAGGGCGAACAAAGCTAAACTCATGGCCAAATAGACAGGAGCTAATAGCCACCTGCTTGCGTACATTGTTTTTTCTAGAAACTGTTCTGTTTTACCGATTTGCATTAAATGACCTGAATACTATGAAGTTTAATGACTATTCTAGCTCAAAAGAACATTTAAGCACCTAGGCATAATTAATTTTATAAAATAACTAGCCATTTTATTATTATGAGCTAATCTATATATTGAATAGTTATTAGATGCTTATAGTTTATACCTAATGTATATTATCTTATTAAACAAGAGGAATTAACATGCTCCATATTATCAGTAGTTTTCCTGTACCAAGATCTTTTTTAGACAGTACTCACTCAGGCGATACAGTTATTTTTACTGAAAACGCAGTTTTCGCAATGATACAAGAAAACGTCGAGAAAGAGGCAATGACAGAAAAAGCGTTTAATCACATTAATCTGTGTGTACGAAAAGCTGATTTATTACTAAAAAATATATCAAATCATGAATTATTGCGAGGTGTTGCGGTTATTGATGACTCACAATATCAAAGTGTAGTATCTCCAGATTGTGCAGTCAGGTCTTGTAATTAACAGGGCTTATAATACTGATGGCAAAAAATAATTTTTTCAAATCAGCTTTGGCTTATGAGGGAAAAGTTTTTAGTTATTACAAACAGCAACAAGAAATTCAACAAAAACTGCTGAATATTATAAAAGCATCATTGCCTGACCATCTTGCTTGTCATGCTTTGTATTGTGTTGTTACTGAGAGAAAAGTCTCGGTTTATACAGATTCTGCGATCTGGTCATCTCAGCTACGTTTTTATCATCAGCAAATGCTGAAAAAACTATTGACATCGAATCAGGGGCATTTTGAGGTTCTTCAAATAAAAATTATTCCTGCGGTAGTTGAAAGGGAAAACAAATTGTCTAACATCATTCCATCAAAAGAAAATATCTCATTTATCTTAGAACAAGCTAATAATCAAACGGATGAGTCATTAAAAAATGCATTACTAAAATTAGCGGCTACCTTAAACAAACTATCCAAACAACAGAAGCGAGTTAATAAAAAATAGCTTAATTAACAAGTCAGGCATGTAATTAATTATTCGACAATGTATTTTGTTGGTTCTTTTACTGGTTTGGGAGTAGTTCCTGGTTAGTTCTCGCCCATAAGCCCATAAGCCATTGAAAATAATATAAAAAGCTATCGCCACAGGGTGGTTTTTTTGATTACTCTGATATAATTTAGTAACTTCTCAATAACCAGAAGCAAGTAATGCACGTTCAGCAATCATATCCTGAAGAGTGGGAATGAGTCGTTCACCCATACTATGATGGTCAGTTAAATACAGCCAGAATGATACCCTCGGTTTTCGGCATGTTTTCTTAGGGCTGATAACCCTACTTTCCGCCTTCATCACTGCGCGTTACTACTGCAAAATTATTAGGTTCAGCCTTGAATCCCAAGTGAAAGACCCCATCATAAACAACATCGTAATATAGCATTTTGGAGTGGTAAATGAGTAATGAGCATAGTATGTCTGATGAAAAATCAGATGGCGAGTTAATTGAGGAAGTTCTGGAACAAGTTTCAGAAAGTGATAAACAAAATGATCAGCCTGAAACAGATGAAACAAGTAATGAGTTAAAGATAGAAGCTAATGAGAAAGAAGTTG
Source organism: Methylococcales symbiont of Hymedesmia sp. n. MRB-2018 (assembly GCA_003666385.1). GTDB lineage: Bacteria > Pseudomonadota > Gammaproteobacteria > Methylococcales > Methylomonadaceae > QPIN01. The sequence goes on along the minus strand of QPIN01000030.1, from coordinate 22,583 downwards.
AACAGGATCGGCTGGTTGAAGAAATATCGTTAGAAATGCTGCAAAAACAATTAAAACAGGCTGAAAAAAAAGCAACAGAAAATTGGGATAAAGCCGTTCGAGCTCAAGCTGAAATGCAGAACTTGCAAAGAAGAACGCAAAAGGACTTAGAAAATGCACATAAATACGCTTTGGAGCGATTTGCTAAAGAATTGCTGGCCGTGATTGATAGTCTTGAATTAGGTATTCAAGCATCAACCAGTGATAACCCAGAAGTGGTTGTTTTAAGAGAAGGCAGTGCCTTAACCATTAAGCAGTTTGAAGCTGTGTTTGCCAAGTTCAATATAGAGGCGATAGAACCAGAAGGACAGCCCTTTAATCCGGAATTACATCAAGCGATGACCATGCAACCCAGTGCTGATGCCGAGCCGAATACAGTGTTAAATGTTTTTCAAAAAGGATATGTTTTGAATGGACGTTTGATTCGTCCAGCAATGGTTGTGGTTTCTCAAGCCGTTAAAAGTGCTGAGACTCAAACTGATAATCCGACAGAAAGTGAAGATAATAAACCAGCAAGTGATTCAATAAACTTAGATGAACAAGCTTGAAATAAGCGAAACAAACCTTATATAGATATCATACGAAATAACATTAAAGTCTGGAGAGTCAAATGGCTAAAATAATTGGAATTGATTTAGGCACCACAAATTCATGTGTGGCCGTATTAGAAAATGGCACATCAAGAGTCATTGAAAATAGTGAAGGCGCACGTACTACACCTTCAATTGTTGCTTTTACAGGTAATGAAGAAGTTTTGGTTGGGCAGGCTGCAAAAAGACAAGCAGTCACAAACCCTGAAAACACCCTATTTGCAATCAAACGTTTAATCGGTCGAAAATTTAAAGATAATGTGGTGCAAAAAGACATCAAAATGGTGCCTTATAGTATTGTTGAAGCTGACAATGGTGATGCCTGGGTTGAGTGTCATGGTAAAAAAATGGCAGCCCCTGAAGTTTCATCACGCATTTTAATGAAGCTTAAAAAAGATGCGGAAGCCTTTTTGGGTGAAGAAGTGAAAGAAGCGGTTATTACTGTCCCTGCATATTTTAATGACTCACAGCGTCAAGCGACCAAAGATGCGGGGCGTATTGCTGGTCTAGAGGTAAAACGTATTATTAATGAACCAACAGCGGCAGCATTAGCGTTTGGTATGGATAAGCCACGAGGTGACTCAACCATTGCGGTTTATGATTTGGGTGGCGGTACATTCGATGTTTCTATTATTGAAATTGCAGAAATTGAAGGTGAACATCAATTTGAAGTATTATCAACTAATGGTGATACTTTCTTAGGTGGCGAAGATTTTGATTTAAGGATTATTGACTTTTTGGTGGATGAATTTAAGAAAGATAATGGTATTGATTTACATAATGATCCATTAGCACTACAACGTCTTAAAGAGGCTGCAGAAAAAGCCAAAATTGAATTGTCATCATCTGAACAGACTGATATTAATCTTCCCTATGTCACCGCAGATGCGTCGGGTCCTAAGCACTTAAATGTTAAATTAACACGTGCAAAATTAGAATCATTGGTTGATGATTTAATAGAAAGAACAAAAACACCTTGTGAAAAAGCATTAAAAGATGCGGGTCTATCTGCATCAAAAATTGATGATGTGATTATCGTCGGTGGTCAAACGCGTATGCCTAAAGTGCAAGAGATTGTAGAAAGCATTTTTGCCAAAGAGCCACGTAAAGATGTGAATCCTGATGAAGCTGTTGCCTTGGGCGCCGCTATTCAAGCTGGTGTTTTAGGTGGAGATGTTAAAGATGTATTGTTACTGGATGTGACACCACTATCTTTGGGTATTGAAACAATGGGCGGTGTAATGACCAAGCTGATTGATAAAAATACCACGATACCTACTAATGCTTCCCAAGTGTTTTCTACAGCTGAAGATAATCAAACAGCAGTAACAGTTCATGTTTTACAAGGTGAACGTGAAGTAGCTAGTGGTAATAAATCATTGGGCCGTTTTGATTTAACCGATATTCCACCTGCACAGCGTGGTATTCCACAAGTTGAAGTATCATTTGATATTGATGCTAATGGTATTCTCAATGTTTCAGCTAAAGATAAAGCAACAGGTAAAGAGCAATCGATTGTGGTGACTGCTTCTAGTGGTTTATCGGATGATGAGGTTGATCGTATGATTAAAGATGCTGAAGCGCATGCTGATGAAGATAAGAAAGTGACTGAATTAGTTTCTGCAAGAAACTCTGCAGAAGGCATGATTAATGCCACTGAAAAATCTATGGAAGAATTAGGAGATCAAGTCGGCGAAGATGAAAAAACAGCGATTGATGCGGCAGTATCTGAACTAAAAGAGGTGCTTAAAGCAGATGATAAAGATGCTATCGAAGCAAAAACAACAGCATTAACTGAATTGTCTGGTAAATTGGCTGAACGTGTGTATGCACAAAAAGCAGAAGCAGAAGGCGCACCTTCTGAAGCAGATTCAGCAACTACAAATAAGTCTACTGTTCCCGATGACGATGTGGTTGATGCTGAGTTTGAAGAAGTGAAAGACGACGATAATAAATAAGTCGTTCCTGATAAGGGCTATTTTATAGCCCTTTTTCCCTTAAAAAGTGGACTATAAAAAACTGGCGGTTCTCGCTGGCGGTTATTTACCTTATGGCAAAAGAAGATTTTTATAAAATTCTGGGTGTTGAAAAAAATGCCAGTGATGCTGAATTAAAAAAGAGCTATAAAAGCTCGGCAATGAAATATCACCCTGACAGAAATACCGATAATCCTGAACAGGCTGAAAAAAAATTTAAAAAAGCCAAGCAAGCTTATGAAATTCTATCTGACCCTAAAAAACGAGCGGCTTATGATCAGTTTGGTCATGCAGGTGTTGAGCAAGGAATGGGTGGCGGTTCAGGAGGTTTTGGCGGTGGTGCTGATTTCGGTGATATCTTTGGTGATGTTTTTGGTGATATCTTTGGCGGTGGTGCAGGCGGCGGCAATCGTAGACGAAGCAGCGGACAAGGTGGATCCGACTTACGCTATAACCTAGAATTAACGCTAGAGGAAGCGGTGGGTGGTACAGAAGCTTCTGTGAGAGTGCCGTTAAAAGTAGTTTGTAGTGAATGTAAAGGCTCGGGGGCTAAAAAAGGTTCAAGCCCAGTGACCTGTACAAGCTGTCAAGGTCATGGTCAAGTCAGGATGCAACAAGGCTTTTTTTCTGTTCAGCAAACTTGTCCTAGCTGTAAAGGCAGCGGCTCGCAGATAAAAGATCCATGTCGCCCATGTCGTGGACAGGGTCGAGTTCAAGATAATAAAACCTTGTCTGTTAAAGTACCTGCTGGAGTGGATAACGGTGATCGTATACGATTAGCTGGAGAGGGAGAAGCAGGTGTTAATGGTGGGCCATCGGGTGATTTATATGTACAGATTCAAGTTAAAGATCATCATATTTTTACTCGCGATGAGGCCAATTTATATTGCGAAGTACCTATTAGTTTTCCAACAGCTTGTTTGGGAGGGGAATTAGAGATTCCCACTTTGAATGGTCGAGTAAAATTAAAAATACCAGATGAAACCCAAACAGGAAAGTTATTTAGACTCAGAGGCAAAGGTGTAAAGCCTGTCCGTGGTGGTGCAGTGGGTGATTTACTGTGTAAAGTTCAAATAGAAACCCCTGTTCGCTTAACAAAGGAGCAGAAAGCATTGCTTGCAGATCTAAAACAGTCATTATCCGGTGGTGGTAAGAAACACAGTCCACAAGAGCATGGTTGGACTGATGGTGTGAAAAGTTTTTTTGATAAATTGACTGGATAAAAAATGCGAATTGCTGTTGTCGGTGCATCAGGGCGAATGGGATTATGTTTACTAAAAGCGGCTGTGCTATCAAAAAAATCAGAATTAACTGTAGCCGTATCCAGACCAGAAAGTCCATCATTAGGCAAAGATGCAGGCGAAATAGCGGGGGTAGGAACAGTTAATATTAAAGTTATTGATGATTTATCTTCAGTGACTGATCAATTTGATCTGTTAATAGATTTTACTCGTCCTGCTCCTTCTCTGGAATATATTGAAATTTGTCGAAAAGCAGGTAAAAAGCTGGTTATTGGCACCACGGGCTATACCGATGAACAAAAAGCAATAATCAATCAGGCTGCTGAAGATGTGGCGATTGTCTTGGCACCGAATATGAGCGTAGGGGTTAACTTGTCACTTAAACTGTTAGAAATGACAGCAAAAGTGATGGGTGAGTATACCGATATTGAAGTGATTGAGGCGCATCATAGACATAAAGTTGATGCTCCATCGGGTACCGCTTTACGCATGGGTGAGGTGATTGCTGATACTTTAGATCGTGACTTAAAAGACTGTGCAATTTATGGAAGGGAAGGTGATATCGGTGAGCGAGATAGAAAGACCATTGGTTTTTCTACTATTCGAGCGGGTGATATTGTCGGTGAACATACGGTAATGTTTGCTGATGAAGGTGAGCGTATTGAAATTACACATAAAGCCAGCAGTCGTATGACTTTTGCCAATGGTGCTATCAGAGCTGCTGAATGGTTAAAAGATAAAGATCCCAGTTTGTATGATATGCAAGATGTTTTGGGAATAGCGTAGATGTTATAAATATTTTTTTAGTACCTCGTTCAAAATAGAAAAATCAATGGGTTTGGTAATATGCACCTAAGCATAATTAATTGGCATTGCTAAACAAATGGCGTGCAAACAAAATTGAAAGTAAAGAGCTTTATGAAACCAAGCCCAGTTACAGCAAAGAGCATTTAAAAGAAGCGGAGCGTATCGTTTGTTGTATTTACAAACATTAGGTTACATCGCCGCACCAACCAGTCGGTCAACCTGACTTCCTAAAGTAGGTTTTTTTAAAATAATCTGGGGATTTTGAAAGTTTGGTATATTTATGATATTTTTAGCGTATCAGTCAGCATCAAGTTACCTTGGTGTTATGCGTAAAAAATGAATATTGGCATCTACATTTATGAAAAAGCAGAGGTCTTGGATTTTTCAGGACCGTTTGAGGTTTTTTCTACTGCATCAAGAATGCTAAAAAAATCAGACAAGCTTAATGTTTTTTTAGTTAGTGAAACAGGCGGCACAATTACTGCCCGTGGCGGTTATAGCGTAAATCCAGCCTATAGCTTTTCAAACCATCCAGAAATAGACCTGTTAATAATTGTCGGAGGTATTTATATTTCAGAAATGAAAAAGCGACAAGTTTTAAACTGGATCAAAAAGAAATCTAAAAAAGCAAAAATTATTGCAAGTGTTTGTACAGGTGTATTTTTATTAGCTGAAGCAAAGATATTATCCGCCCAAAGAGTAACCACTCACTGGGAGGATATTCCATTTTTACGAGAAAATTATCCCTCTCTCAATGTCCTAGAAAATCAGCGTTGGGTTGAAGATGGTAATGTAATTACTTCAGGTGGAATATCAGCTGGTATTGATATGAGCTTGTATCTGGTGAGTAAAATTTATACTAATGAAATTGCTATAAACACTGCAAAACAAATGGCATATACCCCAAATAAGGCGTATCTAAAGTAATGGGTGCTTGATTATTATGCGAGAATAGTTTGAGTACTTATGATATTTTGCCATCTTAAATAAAGTCTGAAGTATCTGTAACGCTTTGTAGTACACGTCATTCCCGAAGTCTTTTATCGGCAATCCACAATCAAACATTTAGATTTCTTAGTGAATACAGGAATGACAGGTCATGTAGTTGGTCTTTTTAAAGTAAAGTAATACCATTTATTTTTGAAAATGGTATAAACAGATGGGGAATCGTTAAACTTAATGAAAGAAGGAAAAAAATGACAACAATAACATTTCAAGGTAAACCGTTAAATACATCAGGTGAATTACCTTTAGTAGGAAGCAAAGCCCCAGACTTTTCATTAGTTAATGGCAAGCTTGAGGATATATCTTTAGCGAACTATGCTGGAAAAAGAAAAATATTGAGCATATTGCCTAGTCTGGATACACCTACATGTGCAGCATCAACACGTATATTTAATCAAAAAGCCAGCAAAATAGAGAATACAGTAGTGTTAGTTATTTCAGCTGATTTACCCTTTGCCCAAGGTCGATTTTGCGAAACAGAAGGTTTAAAAAATGTGATCCCTCTTTCAACATTTAGATCAAATTTTGCAGAAGATTATGGTGTAAAAATAGCGGATACTATTTTACAAGGGCTGACTGCTCGTGCAATTGTCATCGCTGATGAAAATGACAATATTATCTATACAGAGTTAGTTGCAGAAATAGCGGATGAACCTAATTATGAATGTGTCTTGACTACACTTAATTAGTTTCCCTCCATAAACAGAGATTTTTGAGACAGAAAAATAAAATTATCTCAAATAATAAAAAGAATCATTCCGAATACTGGTTTTTTCTATAAAACAGCCTGAACCACATAATTTACCCAGTGACATGAAGAAAAGTGATTTTAATTATCATTTGCCTGCGCATTTAATTGCCCAAAAACCATTAGCCAATAGAGTAGAAAGTCGATTGCTCAGTATGCAAAAATCGACGGGGGAGCTAAAAGACCAGAGCTTTGTCAATTTTGTCAATTTACTTAATGAGAATGATTTATTAATTCTAAATGATACCAAAGTTATTCCTGCACGCTTATATGGTAAAAAGAAAACAGGGGGTAAAGTCGAATTATTGATTGAGAGAGTGACTGGTCAACAACATGCAGTCGCTCATATTCGTTCCAGTAAATCACCTAAAGAAAATACTATTTTAGAGCTTGAAAATGGTTATGAATGCGAAGTTACAGGCAGGGATTTTGACTTGTTTAAGTTGAGATTTACGACCGCACAAAGCGTACTAGAAATATTAGAGCAAATAGGTCATATTCCATTACCTCCATACATAACACGTGAAGATGATGCGGAAGACATTAGCCGATATCAAACAGTCTTTGCAAAACAGCCTGGTGCAGTTGCTGCACCAACAGCAGGGTTACATTTTGATCAAGCAACAATTAAAAAGATAGAACAAAAAGGTATCTCTAAAGCATTCGTGACATTGCATGTAGGTAGTGGAACATTCCAGCCAGTTAGAGTAGATGAACTATCTGAGCATATTATGCATAAGGAATATTATTCAGTGAATCAAAGTACAGTGGATGCTGTTCAGAAAACTAAAGCAGAAGGAGGGCGAATAGTTGCAATAGGAACCACCACTGTTAGAGCCTTGGAGTCAGCATCTATAGCAGGTCAACTACAAGCAGGAATGGGAGATACAGATTTATTTATTACCCCTGGTTATAGTTTTAAATCAGTAGATGCCATGTTAACTAATTTCCATTTGCCAGAATCTACATTATTAATGTTGATTTCTGCATTTGCAGGGTATGATCCTATTAAGACAGCTTATCAACATGCTATAAAACAGCAATATCGTTTTTTTAGTTATGGTGATGCGATGTTTTTGTATGATTAGTGTTTTATACAATGGAAGGTTGAAAATGATTAATCAAAGAGAAAATATTGTTGCTGATAAATCTTATGCTTTTGCATTGCGAATAATAAAATTGTATAAATACCTTGTTTCAGAACAGAAAGAGCATGTGCTTTCTAAGCAGGTTTTGAGAAGTGGCACAAGTGTTGGCGCGTTAATTAGAGAAGCAGAACACGCTCAATCAAAAAAAGATTTTATTAATAAAATGAGCATTGCATTAAAAGAAGCCAATGAAACGGAATACTGGTTAATGTTATTAAAAGACAGTGAATACATAAACATAGATAATTTTAATTCCATTCACCCAGATAGCGTAGAGCTTATAAAACTATTAGCAAGCATAGTAAAATCAACAAAAGGAAGTTTAAGCAGATAAAAAATAATTTTCAACTTTCCATTTTCAACTTTCCACTTTCCATTTTCCATTTTCCATTTTCCATTTTCCATTTTCCACTTTCCACTTTCCACTTTCCACTTTCAACTTTCAACTTTCCATTTTCAATTTTCAATTTTCAATTTTCAATTTTCAATTTTCCACTTTCCACTTTCCATTTTCCACTTTCCACTTTCCACTTTCAACTTTCAACTTTCAACTTTCAACTTTCAACTTTCAACTTTCAACTTTCCATTTTCCACTTTCAACTTTCAACTTTCAACTTTCCATTTTCCATTTTCCATTTTCCATTTTCAATTTTCAATTTTCAATTTTCAATTTTCAATTGTTAGGTTTCAGTTGCTGGTTTATTAGGTTATGATTTGCTGGTATAATATGTTTACCTCAGAAAAAGCTTTTGGCAGTTTCAGTTGCTGGTTTATTAGGTTATGATTTGCTGGCTTCTGTGGTCAGTCCGCCCTCTATGTTGCTTTCTGTTTCAGTTGCTGGTTTATTAGGTTATGATTTGCTGGGATAGCTTCTCGTTGATCACTGCGGCTGTCCGCGCGTTTCAGTTGCTGGTTTATTAGGTTATGATTTGCTGGGGGAAGCTATACGCATATAACATATCCAGTTCCGAGTTTCAGTTGCTGGTTTATTAGGTTATGATTTGCTGGGACAGTATTTTTTTTTGAAAAAGAAGGACATGAATGTTTCAGTTGCTGGTTTATTAGGTTATGATTTGCTGGAAATAACACTCACTAATTTTAATTCAGAAGTACCAAGTTTCAGTTGCTGGTTTATTAGGTTATGATTTGCTGGCACTCTCACGCCGTTTGTCGATTTTGATGAAATTATTCCGGTTTCAGTTGCTGGTTTATTAGGTTATGATTTGCTGGTGCAGGGAGTTGTAAGCCCTACTATCGTCATTGCGTTTCAGTTGCTGGTTTATTAGGTTATGATTTGCTGGAGCGTCTTAAAATGCTTATCCAGTAAGGGATTTAGAGTTTTGAAACTTGATGTTTTTACGAAGTTCATAAAAATATTAAAAAGTGTTAAATTTTGCGAAGTTTTTTTGTTATAATTTCACTCAAGTGCCAGCAAATCATAACCTAAATAAAATGCACTGAAATCATCTAAAATAAATTTTGACCCGATCTCTGTATTGCACATATCGGGTTTTTTATTGTCTAATTAAAAGTAAGAATATTATACCATTTACCGATCATTACAATGGTTTAAATATTCACATTGTGTGCATTGGGCGGGGGTTGCAGGGCTATCTGGCATATAAGAATTGTCTAAATCATATAAGATTTTATCCCTAATTATTATCACTTGCTGGATGCGATTTTCGTCAAAATTAATTTGATGCGTTTTGCCTTTGTTTTCATATAGGATAAACCCCATTTGGCAGGGAAAATCATACTTTTCTTGCAATAATAACCCATAGGCTGTGAGTTGCAAGATTTGTCCCTTCATCGGTTTACTGCCGCCTAGTTTAAATTCTATTGGGTAAATATTTTCTTGATTGTTTAAAACACTATCAACAACGCCATGCAGGGCAAAACTATCGGAGCTTACAAATTCATCAAATGTTTGGGTTGCTTGCTCTAAATTAAAGCGTTTTAGAGTGCGATGTTTGAAAACTTTTTGTTGTTTTTGATGTAAGTCTTCGCCTTGCTTTACCCATTGCGGTCTTTTGGGATTGAGTTTTAATAATTCTTGAAAATAAGGAATCCGTGGGCAAAAACAATATTGGCGAATAAGGCTAATTGGCAGGCTATAAGACATAATATTCATGTGGATTTTTGGGGAAATCATCTTTCTCATAGCCAATCGAATTGTTTTGATTGACTTGTTCTGAGAGTGCAATTCTAGCAATAAAAGCTTTATCGGTTTTCTGGCAATATTCTTTTAACAATCGCTTCACGCTGTCCTCTTCTGCTTTATTCAGATGCCCCCAAAATACGGATTTTTGAATGGGTTTAAGGCTAATATCTTTAAGTTTTTTAAATAATTTAGTACGTTTTTTACTGTCTTCTATATCATAAGCCACCATAACTTCATTATGTAGTTTTGCTTGAGCCATAAATTATTACCACCTAAATCGATAAGATTTGTATTTTTTATCATCAGAAAAATGCCCTGCTAAATGATAAACTTGCCTTTGTAAGATGCTTTCTAAGCGCATTTTTCGTTTTTTATAATGATATTTGGTATTAAAAGTTTTGTGAATATCGGTAATAATTTTCTTTTTTATGGCGGGCGTTAAATCACTTTTTCCATTTAATTGAGTGCGTAATTTGATGATATTTCTATCCACTACCCATGCGCGGTATTCCTCCATCATATCCAAAACCAATGAAGGCTTACCTGCTCTTTGCGTATGGAAAAAACCACAATATGGCTCTAGCCCTGCATTTAAAAGTGCGTTCCAAATATAGGATGTCAAAATTGCATAGCCATAATTTAGCGCTTTGTTACCAACATCTTGTGCTTGCCTGCCAATTCTATTTTTAAAATCATCGGGCATTAAATCGCACGCAACCAAGCACTGCCAATATCTCGAGGCTGCCTGCCCTTCCATTCCTAATAATATTTCATTCCATTTGTCAAAATTCTGCCATTTTCGGTATTTTATTTGCGTGAGAATACTGTTTAATTGTTCAGCAGTTTTGTCAATAGTGGCTTTATGCTGTTGATGATATTTTTTAAAATAAAGCAGTGTTGCCCGCTGATTTTTAATTTTTCCTGCAATGACTGATGCGGATAAGCTCGCCACTTTAATGGTTTTGATAAATTCAAACTGATTTTGCCGAACACGCACCACAGCGTGTTGCCCAGTGCCTGAAATACTGGCAATGGTTTCGTTTTTAAAATCCTGAATGAAAAATTTAATCCCTCTGTTAGCACAGGCAATAATCACATCGGATGAAAAACTTACCCCGCGTTTGGCAATTTGCACACTCTTTAGGCGGTTAAGTGGATATTCCCTAGTAAATCCCTCGTGTTTAATCGTTAAACATTCGCTGGTTACGCCGATAAATTGACCGTATTCACTTAGGGTTAAATGAGCGTGCATCGTTTATTTTAAGTGCTTAATGTCAGCCTCAAGTTCGGCTAGGCTTTGTTGTTTTTGCTGCTGTTTTCTTTCTAATTGGTACTGTTGATAAGCTTTCTGCGCCTTATCTAATGCCATTTTATGGCTGATTTTGCCTGCACTACTCAATAACTCTTTACCGTTTAATTTGATAATAACATCCAGCCTCTTTATCCAATCGTTCATCGTCATCGGGGTTTGTTACTGTGCCATGGTTTCGGCAAATGCCAAATACTGCTCAACTAAAAGCCCTAATAACTTGATTTCATCTTCGGCAAGATAATTCTTAGCAATACTAATATCTGATTTTTGAATTATTTTTGCATCAAAAGATGACATTCCCAACAAAGGTTTTGATATATCAATACGCTTATAAACCAATTCTGCGGCAGTATTTTGACTAATCGCCCAAAGTAGTTTATTTTGCACCACTTTAAAAAAATGGGTGGTTTTATCACTTTTGGCGTCATAATCAATGCTGGTGGTGTAAATATCTTTAATCTTTTGATAAAAAAACCGCTCAGAAATACGAATTTCACGAATGCGTTGCTGCAACTCATCAAAATAATTCATTGAATTACCCGATTTAAAGCGTTCATCATTCAGCACAAAACCTTTGGTAATATAGTCTTTGAGTTGTTTGGTTGCCCAAATTCTAAACTGTGTGCCTTGCGGAGATTTCACTCGATAGCCCACGGCGATAATCATTTCTAAATTGTAATGATCAACTTGGTAAGTTTTATCATCCGCCGCAGTTGTCGCAAGATTTGCGATAACTGATTTTTCACTTAACTCACCCTCTTTAAAAATATTGCCAATATGCTTACCGATGGTTTTAATATCTCTATTAAACAAACTGGCTAATTGGTGGCGATTAAGCCAAACCGTATCGCCCTCAAAACGCACATCAATTTTTACCTCGCCTGCTTAGGGTTGATAGACGACTGTTTGGCCGCTCACTCTATGCTGTGCCGTTTTGATAGGCGTCTCTCATCGGATCAGTTAACCCTATTCTATAAAATAACTCTATATCTTGATTTAAGACCTGCACGGAAAGTTTGTATGCCCAACGATTTTTACCGCTATCTCTTGGCATGGGTATTTGTTGATCACTCATAAGCTTTTTAAATTCTTTATGTTTTTCTATTTCCGTCTTTTTATCGAAAGTAATGTTAATGTTTGACGGTGGGTTGTTAGCATCAATATCACTAAACTCGCACAACGTTTCAAAAAGTTGTTTTTCAATAAGGATTCTTATGTCAATCCTTCTGGCCTCTGCTAGGGTTAAATAACTGCTTTTAATAGCACTGACATTTAGATTAACTTCCCTTGTGCTGCCGAACGGCTCTGTCGTATTACCATTGCTTTGTTTTTTAATATTAGGTTTCCCACCTTTCCCAATATAGGCGACATTAGGGCTTTCCTTTAACCCTGCATGAAATGTAACCCCGGTTTTTGTCATATTGATATTTCCCTTTTCATCTTTTTCAAACCCACAAGCATAGCCGCCGTCTGCGATACTACTAACTTGATAAACTGTTTCACCAGTTAATGGATTTTTACGCTTAATTCTGAAGCCACCTGACGGCGCTGATACAATGGGTAGGGAATAATCTTTTCTAACTTGCTTGTGATGACTACTGTTTTTAATTTTATCAGTGCGGAAAAACGCTTTAAATAATCCACCCCAGCTTGATTGTGGGATTAAATCAGTCATTACTTTAAAATCAACGCCAAAAGATTTTCTTAATAAGGGACTATATTCAAGTCCCTTTAACTGTTCATCAGTTTTAATCTTAATATTGAAAACGGTTTTTGGAATAACGCCAGATTTTTTACTTAATTCACCTTTATCATTCTTTTTGAGTAAATTGTCTTTTAGATAATCAATCTCTAAGCTACTTTCAGCGGCTAAGGTTTCCCAAAAGCCACATAGGGCTGGATTATCTATTTCCACTTGTTCTAGTTCTCCAAAACAGGCCTCTAAGGTGGTTTGCTTGCCGGTACAGTCTTTAATTGGATGCTTAATTAAAGCGGTCCATTCATTTTTTGCTGGTAGAGTTAATTTTGCAACAGTAAATTTTTTAGGATCTAACTGCTTAATAAAAGTGCGTTTACCTTGTCCTTCTAATAACACGCTTTTTATTTCTTTTTTCTCAACGCTATAACGCAGTTTTTCTAGTTGTTGTGCTTGCTTAATTTCAATCTCGCCACAAACTTCTTTAGCGCATTTTTGCAAATGTGTTAGGGCTTTGGTTTTATCAATAGACAAATATTGATATTGCCAATGATCAAATAAATCTCCTGTAACTGGTTCCTTAGCGTTCTTCTTGCCTGTATATAAAAATGGTTTTAACAATTCAAAATATTCACTATGTTTGACTTGTTGGTTTTGTTTGGCAGTCTGTAGTTTTTTATCAAAATCTTTAACTGTCTTTTTAGGATGTTTTAATGGCTCTATTTGGTGGCAATTATCTAATGAAAAACCATAATAAAGTTTTTCATCGTCTAATAAAATTGGCATAAATCGTTCGCCATACAAACCCTCTTTAAATATCTGTGTTGATTCTAATTTTTTGCGATATTTAGGTTTGCGTTTGATGTGTTGAACTGATGCGTTTTTAGGTAATAAATCTTTTAACCACTGGCCATGCTCAGTTTTATTAATTAACTCATCAGTTAAATGGATAGTCGTTAATTCTTCGGCAATCTTTGGTTTTTGTAAGGCGGCAGCTAACACTAAAGCTGCATCCACCACGTGAGAAAACGCCCCCTGTCTTTCTTGTTTTTCGAATGCCTTATCTTGCTCGCCTAATACAGTGCGCAATTGGCTCACTTCTTGGGCTGGAATTTGATAGGTTTTAACCTTTATATTTGGATATTCTTTTTGCAATAATTTGCGTATTTTCTTACCGAGATAACCCTGCGTGCCATTAACAAAAGTTTTATATCTAGTATTAAGAATTGGGAAAGTCTGGCTATCTAATTCTGGAATAAAGAGGGCGTGTCTTAAATAATTTTGTTCTTTATCGTCTAAATTATGAAAACTAATAGGGTCGTTTTTATCTAGACCATTAACAAAATTTATAATTGTTTGTTTTACATCTGTTTCACCTGCAAAAATTTCGCTTAAATAATTATGGTTCAATTGTTCAAATGTGTATCTATTATTGCTTTTACTGTGATTACCCACGCTTGAACAATAAATTAAATTAGCCTCGCAATTAAACACCACATCTTGATTTCTCTTAGATTCGCTTTGTGGGACGATGTGGTCAATTTCGCCACTTGTAATAATTTCACCCGTATAAGGGCAGTGACGGTTTTTTTTGACTCTAGTATTTTTATCTTGCCATTCTTTTTCTTGTTCCTCTAACCCTTTTTGTGCATTATCTTTTGCTTTCTTTTTAACATTTTTTGCACCTTTAATCTCATGCATATCTTGCTCAAACTTAAAACGATTTTGTTCCATAAAAATTGGTACAAATAAAATATCGTTTTTATCAATATTCAAACTTTCGAACTGAGCAATTTTCGCACGTGCAATTTCAATCGCTTGGCGGCTGATAATTCTGTCTAATAAACCGTCGAACGGGCGAATACTATCAGCAGTTAGACGCACAGCATTGGATCTTGTTACTTTTATTACTCCGCCTTCCTTATTCAAAATTTCAATAGATTGCGTTTTATCACGCCACGCATTTTCCTCGGTATTGAATTTATCAGTTTTACTAAAGCCTGTAATTTCACTTTCCAAATGGTTATAAAGTTGGGCGATACTATAGGGGTTATTATATTTTTCCTGATTATTGCTATCCAAAAAATCATTAATTTTTTCTGCCACTAATTTAGTATTGTTAATTGCCTCAATTACATCTTTGTGATCTTCTGCGTATTTAACCCATCTGTCTTTTTGTGCTTGTGCTGGACTATTATTTGCTAATACATAATTGCGTCTTTTAATCGTTTGCACAATGTAATTAAACCCATTGCCGTATTTTTTACGCGTAGCCTCAATTTTCCCAGCCATACTTTTTATAGTTGAGCGACCTGTTTTTACTTCCCAGCATTCCTGTCTAAATTCTTTTATTCTTTCATCATTAAATTCTTCTCGTAGAATGTGCCCGACTAATTTATGTGTTAATTTGCCTTTATGTGGTGGGTTGGTATTACACCTAAAGAATAAACTGCCAGCCTCTGCCCATAAGCCCTGCTTAGCGACCTCTACTTCCGCGTAATACTTTTTAGCAAGCCGAACAATAATGCCCGCCTGATTGTTGTTGCTGTGTTGGTTTAATAACGCTTTAGCCGTTGTAGCGCCCCTAGACGTATCGCCTTGAGCTAACCAGCGTAATTTATACGGGTCCAAAATAATCGTTCTATCTAAAATTCTATGCAATGTATCCGCTAATATTTGCCTTTCTTTTGTATCTTGGATTTCCCCTTTATTTTTTTGTGGGCTAACATTATCTTCTAATCCTTTTTGAATATCTATTCGTTCGGTAATGTGATTGTTTATTGGAGGCAAAATATAATTATTTGCCAATGATGTTGTAATACTTTCCCAGCCCGAAAACTGCCCATCTAAAGCTTTAGGATTTAATCTAAGTGTTAAATCTTTAGGTGGACGGCGGTTATTTTGGTCTTCATAAGGTGGGATGGTTTTTTTAGGATCTAACGAGGTAAAAATATCTAAAATATCTTTGTTATCTTTAAGTGCTAATATTTCTATGCGGTTGTCTTTTTCATTTTGCTGTTTGGTATGCCAACTTCTAATCCACTTAAAAAACACTAGATGCAGTTTTTCAGGTAGCCAAACATCGTCTGTTTGCATTGACTTTTCGTTAAAATATTTTCGCAATACGCGTAGTTGTAAGTTGCTGATATTACCAATTAGATAAGCTAGTTTTTCAACAGTTAAACTATTATTTAATAATGGTTTTAACAGTTCTACCTCTATATCTTTTTGGATATTCTCTAAGTAGTTTTTTCTATGTAAATGTCCCGTTGCATAGTTATCTATTTGTTTTTCAATCGTATTTTTAATTGCTGTAAATGCTTTTGATAACTCGGTAACTTCGTCTTTTTCATATTTGTTTTTAATATATTCTTTAAATTCTGAGTTTTTATTTTCTGACATAGAAAATATTTTATTTTTTAAAACGTTTTCCCATTTTATTTTGTCTTCATCATTTTTTATGGTTAATTCTTTTAATAACCCATCTAAAATATTATTATTGTTAGAATTATTAAAAATAATGAGTGAAAAAAAATCACTAACTAACTTCGATTGTAATATCCCTTCGTGCTCTTCTGTGATTTCAATACGGTTATAACCACGGCGATTAAGTAATCCACTTAAATACTCGCTTTGGGCTTGGTTAGGTTGTAAGTCATATTCGTTTAACACCAGCTTTAATAATCGCTTGGATAATTTGCGTCTTTTATTGGCTCTAATTTGGTGACGTTTCCCTGTTCTATCAGCTTGCGACCAAGTAATATTAGTACTATCAATAACAATCGTTTTACCCTGACTATTGCCACTGCTCGTTGGGTATTCTCCTTGCTCAAAATGATTAAGATAAACCCCAGTGTTTTTTGCCCCCATATCAATGGCGATGGGTGAAATAATTTTGTTCATAGTTTTTTCCTTGTTGTTTATTTTTGTTAAATTTTACCCCAACTGCTTGACACATTGCTTGAATACATTACCCCAATGCTTAAAATTACCATTAACTATTAACCATTAACCCAGCGGCTGATTTTAGGTTTTAAAATGTATAAAATAGTGTGCATAATTTATTATTATTGTTACAATGTAAATTATTTTATACATTTTGTGGGTTATGGAATTTAAAGAAATTGGGCAACAGTTACGCTTGCTTAGAAAATCACAGGGGGTAACGCAGCCTACTATGTCTAAAGAATTGCACCTTGCACGTGCGACTATTTCTGCTGCTGAGAATGCGGGGAATGTGAGTATCAAAACCATTGTACAAATGGCTGATTATTTGGGATATGAATTAAAATTTATACAATTATCAAGGTTTCCGACCCTTGAGGAGTTGAGGCTTGAACGATGATACTTTGAATCTGCCTTTATCCGTTAATGTTAATCATACGCTAGCTGGCGTTTTGGTGAAAGATGGCAACACTAATGATATTGTATTTAATTACCGTATGGCAAGTGATACAGATGATTATGTCTCTTTAACTATGCCTGTCAGGGCAAAAAGTTACGCTGGCGAATTTGGGAAACTTCCCCCTATTTTTGAGATGCACTTGCCTGAAGGGTATTTACTCGCGATTATCAAAAAACATTTTGCAAAAATAACCCCAACAGACGATTTTGGATTGCTCAAGCTTTTATCAAAGAATATACAGGGCAGAGTAAGTTATGACAACGCCGATACAAGTAAATCCATTACCTTAAATGATTTATTACACCCATCATCGGGCAATTTATTTAATGAATTGCTATCTAAATTTGCCTTAACATCGGCATTAAGTGGCGTACAGCCGAAAGTTATGGCAAAGGTCAAAGATAAGGCGGCACTTGCGTTACAAGACTACATTGTCAAAGCTTGGGGCGATGATTACCCCAATCTTGCTATTAACGAATATTACTGTATGCAAGTTATGCAAGGGGCGGGCGTTGTTACCCCTGAATTTCATTTGTCTGATGATAACGCCCTATTTATCAACAAAAGATTTGACATTGATGTCGATGGAAAGTTTCTCGGATTTGAGGATATGTGCGTATTGCAAGCATATTCAAAAGATGATAAATATGAAAGCAGTTATGAAAAAGTGGCAAAAACCATCAAAACTTTTGTCAGCCCAAGCAACAAAAAACAGTCTCTTATAGATTTTTTTAAAATGATGGTCATCAACACGCTTATTGGCAATGGAGACGCACATTTAAAAAACTTTGGATTGATTTATGAAGGTGCGAATAATATTAAAATTGCACCGGCTTTTGACGTGGTTTGCACGACTATTTATATAAAAAATGACATTCCCGCATTGCTGATGTTCGGCAGTAAAAAATGGGCGAATAGGGAAAAATTATTACGATTTGGGGTTGAATTTTGCGACTTATCGGAAAAAGAAGTTTTGTCCTTACATAGCGAATGCGTGCAATCACTCGAAAAAATTGCGATACAAATAGGGCATCGTTTGCACGCAGAGAATAATCAAGCAGTTAAAAGTTTTTTAAAGATGTTATGTCAAAGTTTTAACGATGCTATTGATGTGGCGGCTTACTAATCATTTAAAGCCCAGCAACACAATCTTTAAACACACTACCACGATGCTCAAAATTATCGAACATATCAAAACTGGCACAAGCGGGGGATAGCACTACCACGCCATTATTGAGTATTGTGCTGGCGGTGCCTGGTGGCTTCTTGCATAGAATTGGCGTAGCTGATTTGAGCTTGTTTGATGCCTATGCCTAATGTTTTGTTCTGCTTATTGGCATTCTTATTCCTCAGTTTTTGAGAGGGCATTATATATGGAATACCTTGAGCAATTAGCAAAAGCCCATGGAAAATTATAATGTAGTCGGTTTAATATAATTTAACCATTGCCAAGCCGCTTTTTTACTTTTTCCGTATTTTGACGCTTTTAAAAATGATTTCTCTGCTTGCTTTATTTGCTTTAATTCATAATGGCTGATACCCAACAATAAATAGCATGTGCCTATATTTTTTAAACCGCCTTTATTCAGTGCTTTGTTTAAAGAAGTAATGGCTTGGCTCCACTTTTCTTTCTCAACATATATTTGTCCGAGTTGTTGATAAAGAGTGCCTTTTTGCTTTAATTTGGATGCAATTTCCAAGGCTTTAATTGCATTATCAAATTCTTTAGCCATAGTCCAGGCATTCGCTAAAGTTTCCCAATTTCTTGAGTTGCTTTTTATACGTTTATGCTCAATTTCTTTTTTAATGAGTTTGGCTGCTTTAAAAGGCGAGTCTATAAATAAAAGCAAATTTGCAAAACCTAATAAGTCTTTTTCTGAACTAATAAAGTCTTTTTTATAAGCAAGATGCTTAACTGATACTGCTTTTTTATATTGTTTTAATTGTTGATAAATTGATGATAATTGATTCCAGTATGTTTTTTTCTCAGGATAAATATGAATCAGTTTTTTTAATATATTTGCTACAGACGAATAATCTTTTAATTCAAAATAGATAGCTAGGTTTAATTGATACCAGGATTCTTTTGGTTTTTTTGAGGTGGATAGTGCTTTCTTAATATAAGGTAAGGCTTTTTGGTATTGCTTTAGTTGTGTGTATGCATTAGCAATCATCACATTAATTTCTACATCTAGTTTTGCTTGAGTAGCCAAGTAGGGCTTCATGGTGCGAATGGCTTTAGTATATTGCTCTGTAGCCATATACAATTGAGCTAAATTTAAAACGGCATATTGTTTTTGGTCATCGGGTAGCAGGTTAAGGCTCAGGCATTGTGATAGTGTTTCCGCTGCTTTTTTATATTGCCCTTTGAGTGCATAAACAGAAGACAGGCTTCTTAACACAGTGGCATGTCCATAGCTTTTTTGACTAACATTAGCCAATAAGCCTTTTAATTTTTGTTCGGCTTGTTGATAGTTTTTTTTTGAAATTAATGCTTCCGTCTTTTTTAGCCCTTTATATATTCTGGGCGATATTCTTTTCGCTTGATTCGCTGCTTTTACATTTGCAGGCAAAAGCAGGCAGAGACAGAGAATAAAGACTAGAGAACGTATCATTTTTTCAGTTTAAATGTTAAGACTTGTATAGCGCGTTGTTCAAAAGCCTCACCATCCAGAATTTTAGCTTTAAACTTCCAACGGCCGATTGCCCTTAATGCATCTTTGTTAAATATTTTGCTCGGTTGAGCATCAATGACAACAGCATCTTTAACGGTGCCTTCTTCAGTAATAGTAAATTCAATTTTAACCCAGCCTTCAATACGTCGGTTGGCTGCCCGCATAGGGTATCTAGGGGGAATGCGAAGCAAGGGAATAACATTAGTACTTATTTGTCCTTGTCCCATTTGTAAATTACCCATGAGTGATCCCTTAAATCGATCACTTTGTAAAGGGATGTCTAAACGAGGAATATCTATGCTGGGTATATTATTTTTGACGTGTGCCTTTTGCACTTGCATCTCAGGTGGTGGTGGACGTTTTTTGGGCGGCGGCTCTTCAGGCACTTTTCTGTCTTTGGTTAATAACCTTGTTTCTCGTTTTAATCTCACAAACTCAGTCATTTGCAGATTTACAGACTGTTTAAGTCCATGCTGATTATTACTAATCATGGTTTGCATGAGCCAAAACAAGATTAGGGAAATAACAATACTTGAAATAATTGAAGCAGGGTATCGCATTTCATACAAAAATTGAATCAGGCTACTCATTTTTATTCTATTTCAGTCGCGATGGACGCATTCATAATACCCGCTAAACGAATTTGATCCATGACCTGAGTCAATACCCTGACTTTAGTTTCTTTATCAGCCGCAATAACCACAGAACCCAGGGGTTGTTCAGCATGCAAACGAGAAACATTGGCACGTACTGCTCGAATGTCCACCAGTCTTTTGTCAATCCAGACATCGCCATTGGGTTTAATGGCGACAATAATATTACCTTTTTCTTTTCGTGTTGCTGTTTGTGCAGTCGGACGATTAACATCAATGCCTGATTCTTTAACAAAAGACGTGGTGACGATAAAGAAAATTAACATAATAAACACGATGTCTAACATCGGGGTCATATCTATATCAGATGTTTGTTCACTATTGGATCGGTTACTTCTACGGCGCATAATCTTTATGTCTCCGGCTAGGGTGTTAGTGAGCGATAAGCTAATTTAATGATATTGTAATAGATCAGTTAAGTGGTGGGTTTCTTCGCTCACCTTCTGTTCAATCAACTTGCTAAAATAAAGTCCAGTAATGGCAATGACCATGCCTGCCATGGTGGGAATAGTGGCTTGAGAAACACCTGATGCCATTGCTCGGGCATTGCCTGAGCCAGTGACAGCCATGACATCAAATACATGAATCATGCCGGTAACGGTTCCCAATAACCCTAATAAAGGACATAAAACAACCAGCATAGAAATAATGGGGATTGTTTTAGTCATACTGATTTTTGCTTCAGAAATAATACATTCCCGAATAGATAAAGCATGTGCAGAGTTTTTGTCAGCGCGACATTGCCATTGCTGTAACCAGCGTTCACGTTGTATAGGGTAGGCTTGTCTAAAATACAATAGTCTTTCAATAATTAAACACCATAAGCCCATTGACACCCAAAGGATAACCCAAAGGACATTGCCACCTGAATTTAAAAGCTGTTGTATTGAATCAAAAAAAGACATTTGCACTATTTTTCAGAGCGTCGGCTAATTAGACCAGCGGTTTGCTCATCCAGAATCTGTACTAAAATTCGACTTCGGGAAGCCAGTAAGCTATGTAAAAAGAGTAATGGAATAGCAACGCATAAACCTAACATGGTGGTCACCAATGCCTGAGAAATACCTCCTGCCATTAATTTTGGATCACCCGTACCAAACAAACTAATAGACTGGAAAGTGGCAATCATCCCTGTTACTGTTCCCAGCAGTCCTAGTAAAGGAGCTACTGCCGCTAAGAGTTTGATCATAGGTAGACCTTTTTCTAAAACAGGAATTTCTCGGGTAATAGCTTCATCTAAAATCAGTTCTAAATTTTCCGTATCGCTTGACTTATCTTGTTCTGCCGCAGCAAATATTCTACCTAACGGGTTATCTATTGATGCAACTGATGCGCTCATTTGAACTGTCATTTTTTGACTGGTAACGGATAAATTAACTAAGCGGAAAATGCCATAAATAAAACCTGCAACACCTAGAATCAAAATGATGAAGCCAATAACACCTCCTTGATTAATACGTTCAAAGGTATCAGGTGCTTGAATTAGCATACTGAGGATGACACCTCGTGTAGGGTCAATACCAACAGCTACTGTTCCTGTTGTTGCAGTAGCCATGTCCTCAGCCAGTGATAAATAATGACTATCTGGTTGCCTAGAAAGATGAGTAAGTCTACCTGTGTCTGGCGAAAACTGTAAATAGTTCCCTTCTGATAAGGCGTTAAAAGTTCCTATGCGGATCACTTTGGCTGCAACTGGTTTTCCTGAAGTCTGCTCAATTTCACTATTAAAATAGACTACTTTGCCCGATTCGGTCATCTCATGTTGTAAGGTGTACCAGAGCGTTTCAAGTTGTCCGATGGTTGGTAAAGCTTTACTATTGGCTAAAGAATCCAGTTTGTTAATACGGTCACCAAATTGAGCGGATACTAATGAATGACGTAAGTCGGCTTTCAAATCACCAGCGGCTTGTCTAGCCACACCAAATAATTCACCGAGTACCCCGCTACGATTTTTTAATTCGGTTTCAAGGTCACTTAATAGTATTTCACCTTTATCTAGGCGTGTTTTTAATTGTAAGCTTAAGCGCTCCTGCTGGGCTAGTTTTGCTAGTGCAGATTGTAACAACTGTTGTTGTTGTTTTTTTTCAGCAAGAAACTGAGACTCTCTGACCTTATTGATTCGAG
>QPIN01000031.1 GCA_003666385.1 Methylococcales symbiont of Hymedesmia sp. n. MRB-2018 | reverse complement strand
GTTTCGTTCTTTTACGAGCCGATTCAAGAATAGGTCTTATTCTTTCAAATTGTTCTCGGCTTATATCGCTAGGGTATCTTTGCTCACTATCCATTTTTCAAATAGTTAGAGGATACCACTAATATTAGATCTTGAACAGGTTCTAAGAAGCTCATAAACATCTGAGGTGAAAATCACTGTATATACAATAAAACTTCACATTATTGTTTATCTGTATGTACAATTAGCTTATGGGTATTTCATATGATCCAGATAAAAACCAACGCAACCTAGACAAAAGAGACCTTGGATTCGATAAGGTTGCAAATTTAGACTGGGATAGTGCATGGATTTTTGAAGATGAGCGAAATGAATATAATGAAATACGTTACATTGCTTATAGTTTTCTAAATGGACGATTGCATTTTGTTTGTTTTACCGAAACAAGTGATGGTATTAGAGTTATTTCATTTAGGAAGGCAAATAATAGAGAGGTGAAAAGATATGAGCAAGAAATCATTAATAGATAAAGATGGCGAAGTTCGTGAATTAACTGAAAATGAGCTGAAAAAATTCAGACCCATTTCAGAAGTAAACCCATCGTTATTAGCTAAAATTAAAAAAGGCATTGGCGAGAGAGGAGTTCAAAAATCTCCGACTAAAATACCCATTAGTATTCGTGTAAGTCCTGAGGTTGCAGAGTATTTCCGATCAGCCGGTAAGGGTTGGCAAGGCCGTATAGATAATATATTAAAAGACTATGTTGCCCATCATAAATAAGGCTTCTAACAAAAACTTGCATCTGACCGTAAAAAGCGTCACTTTTTTTACGACGCAAAAAATGCGCCCCTTTTTACGTCAAGTGATTTGGGCGTTATGTGTAAAGCGATAAATGAATTACAACAACTTATAGAAGAATGTGGAGGGATTCAACCTCCTCATTTGGCTTTCTATATGGAGTCTATTCGCTTTAACAGTGAAGCCACAATGAATTCAATTGACTACTTAGCTGAATTTATTAAAATGAGTAATAATACAGAAGGTGAATATGAAATGATTCGAGAATTACGAACATTGATTCTTGATCACCTCCAAAATATATTCACTCATGCGGTAGCATTACCTAGATTTTTTTGACCTTCTAAAGTTGGAAAGCATAAGGTTCATAAATTGCGTGCAGAAATGTTAAGGAAAAACTTTGGGTTAACTGACGATAGTGGATTAAAAAATAGAAAACTAAGAAATCAGTTGGAACATATAGATGAAAATTTAGATAACTATTTATGGAAAAACCTGTTGTGGGGCGTGTTTTGCCTGCTTATGTTGGCGGTGCTATTGAAAGTAACGGTGTTCCAGTGCATTTATTTCGAGCTTTTTATATTGATATTGGTATTTATGAAACCCTAGGTATACGCTATGAAGTCCAACCAATAGTCGATGAACTTTGTAAAATACATGCTCAGTTTAATAGCTAAAATCACACATAACAAAAAATTCCAGTTGACTGCTGGCAGCACAGTTCGTTTTCAAAGGTCATTTTATATCAAAGTCCAGTGCTTTATCAGAGTTCATCGAACATCCGCCAGCGGCATCTGATTTGGGTCGTTAGCTTAAAATAAATACACATGTTCTATCTGGAAATTTCAAACATGAGTGTTATTGAACGGCTTCAAACAATGGAGGCGTTATGGGATTCACTCACTCGCGAACCAACTGGAATTAAATCGCCTAAATGGCATGAAGAAATACTCTTTGATAGAAAAGAAAAAATAGAAAGTGGACATGCTAATTTTATATCTCTAGAAGAATTAAAATCAAAGCATGGAAAATGAATATCAAGCATATTCAGATATTATCAGTAAAATATAAGGGGACGCTACCCTTTTATCCAGAAAATTACATTTAAAAACAATAATTTATGATTATAAAAGCACCTAACAAGACCTTCCTTCCGTCTTTCTATTAAGTTTCTTTAATAGAGGGATTAGAGATACTGCACTGTTGTGGCTTTTATTATTGTGCACTTAGCCTCGATTCATCAGAAAAATTCCAGATTCTACGGATACGCAGAATGTCGAGTTCTTGAAGTAATTCTTTTGGTAACGCAGGAAAAGGTGCGCTCAACATTACAATTTGTTTTGCCGCATCATCCAGTGCTTTATTTCCCGATGACTTAATAATGCTAATGCCAGTAATGCGTCCATTAGCATTGATTCCAACATCCATGGTTAAGGTGTTGGAAAAACCTTTTTTCTTGGCTGCTTCAGGAAAGTTAAGATTGCCTACTTTTTCAATTTTTTGTTCCCAGTCTTTTTGGTATTGAGCTGCCACGGTTTTATGCGTATTGACTGCGTTAACAAATTTAATTTTGGATTTTTCAGAGCTTTGTTTGCTATGACGTATTTCTGAGCCTAACTGGGCAATTTGTCTTTTTAAAGCGGAATAGGTTATTTTCGCTGTTTTTTTAACCGAGGGTGGTGCTGGCTTCTTTGCTGTCACTATTTTCTCCACCGCTTTTGTTTGGGTGATTAATTTTTTTACTCCCTTGGGTTGGCTTCTGGGTTGTGATTTGCGAGGCGCTGGTTTTTTGTTCTGTTTTGTTCCTTGACTGGGCGTTTTTTGTTTAGGTGGTTTTGGTTTTTTAACTTCTTTCCCTGCTCCTTGTTGGTTGTCTTGGGCAAGAAATTTGGCTTTTTTTGGGGCTTTTTTAGCGGGTAAGATGGCGAGTGTGATTTCTATGGGCTTATTAATTTTTTCAAGTAGAGGAGTAGTAGAATTAAGTCCGAGGATAATAAGAGTATGAAAAATAGTAGAGGCAAAAAGGGAGATAAGCAAGGAGTCGCTCGCTGACATAACGGGTTGGACGAATGGGGATGTTTGTACGGTGCTTGTCATATTAAAGTTTTACGATTTTTTTGCTAGTGTGTTTTCAATATGATCCATCAGTTGAGCACTGATATTAAGACCAAAAATAGTATCAAGTTCTTGAACACAGGTGGGGCTGGTTACATTGATTTCCGTTAAAAAATCACCAATGACATCAATGCCCACAAAAACTAGGCCTTTCTTTTTAAGGGTGGGCCCTACTTGATTAGCAATCCATAAATCTCTCTCCGATAGCTTCCGTCCTTCAGCATGCCCCCCTGCTGCAAGATTACCTCTGCTTTCGCCTTTTGCAGGAATGCGTGCCAAAGCATACGGTACGGGTTCTCCATTGATTAATAAAATACGCTTATCACCTTCTTTTATTTCAGCTATATAGCGTTGAGCCATAATATAGCGACGGGCATAATCAGTCATTATTTCTAATATGACATTGAGATTAGGGTCATTCTCCCGTACATGAAAGATAGAAGTGCCTCCCATACCATCCAGTGGTTTTAAAATCATTTCCTTATGTTGCTGTAGAAACTGTTTAAAGCGTTGTGGTTCTCTGGCAACGAGTGTATCTGCGCAACACTGTGGGAACCAAGCTGTAAAAAGTTTTTCATTAGCATCCCGTAGAGACTGAGGCTTATTAACAAGGTAAGTGCCTTTTTGTTCGGCGTGCTCTAAAAGATAGGTTGCATAAATATATTCCTGATTAAATGGCGGGTCTTTACGCATAATGATAGTGTCCAGGTTTTCCAGAGCAATTTCCTGTTCGCCAATAAAGTCATACCAATTATTTGGGTCTCTTTGTACTTGTAAAAGACGTGTTCTTGCATAGGGTTTCCCGTTACTCATGTATAAGTCATTAAGTTCCATATAATGAATTTCCCAACCTCTGGATTGGGCTTCAAGTAACATGGCAAAACTGGTTTCTTTGTTTATCTTGATCTGGTCAATAGAGTCCATGACCATACCGAATTTTATTGTCATTAGTTTATTCAGTATCTCTAAGTTGCAGTGATTTTATCAAATTTATTTTATAAATGTTGTTTACCTTAAAAAGAATTTTTGGTATAAAGGTTGGCTAAATTTAAATCATGGCGAACATCGCCTAGGCACGACAGAGGTAATCATGTCCAAAATATGTCAAGTCACAGGAAAACGCCCTGTTTCTGGTAATAACGTATCGCATGCACACAATAAAACAAAAAGACGTTTTAATCCTAATATTCATCAACATAGATTTTGGGTTGAAAGTGAAAACTGTTGGATTCGTCTAAGAGTCTCTGCAAAAGGCATGAGAGTTATTGATAAAAAAGGTATAGATGCAGTGCTTGTAGATATACGCAAATCTGGCATTAAAGTATAAGGATCTCTCTCATGCGCGATAAAATCAAAATGGTATCTAGTGAAGGTAATGGTCACTTCTATACAACAACTAAAAACAAAAGAACAATGCCCGAGAAAATGGAGATGAAAAAATATGATCCAGTTGCTCGTAAGCATGTCATGTACAAGGAAGAAAAAATTAAATAGTTTTTTATTCCTTGGATAGATTCAATGTCCGGCAAAAAGTATTTCTTTTTTAAGACTAGCAAACAGCCAAGGTTAATCTTCACCTATTTTCAAAGAATCTAGCACGGATTTTAGTTTTTCTGTTTGTTTGTACAAAAGACGGTATTTTCTCTAATTCGTCTTTTTTTGTGCTTGGCTTTTCAATAGCCAATTTTAACTGTTGATTTTCAGTTTGAATCGCATGGGTTGATTGTGCTGTGTTTGGGGAGTCTCTGGACTCTTCTGCACTATTATTGTTTTCAACATCATCATTCTTCTATGTTTCTATGGCAAAATCTACTGTATCTTCTGCGTTTTCTATTTTAGATTCTGTTGTCTACCCCCCCCTACGACTATAAAGGCGTTAAGCTTATTCATAAGCAATAGAAAAGTGGCATCTCCATTATTTTTTCGTTCTCACAAACAATAATGACGGGGTTGGCTTTATCAAATAAGCTGAATTTAGGCAATACAGATATAACTATGGCAGAAAGTGTAGTCAAACAAGAATGAAAGAAATAAGCATAAAGTTACCAATAAAAAACAACCAACCTGATTGGCAATTTATGCAAGACTACATCAAATCACTACCCTACTCAAAATCACTATGACAACCTTAAAACAAGTAGAAAAAGCCCTTAAAGAAATCCTGCTATCTGAGAAAGAATATTACTTTAGAAAATAAGAGGGTTTAAACATTTCTCAATGACTGCGGTCTATGGTTTCGATTTAACATTTGGAAATAAAATGAAAAATAAAGGTACAGATTGTTTAAGGGTAATAATATTGGTTTTGTTTTGTAGTTTGACTACAAATGCCACATTTGCTGCTTTTCCAGTATATGTCGATGGACAGGCGTTACCTTCTTTAGCACCTATGCTAGGAAAAAGTATGCCTGCCGTGGTCAATATTTCTACCACAAAAAACGTACAGCTTAGAGAAAATCCATTATTAAGAGATCCTTTCTTTCGACATTTTTTTCAATTACCACAACAACAGAGAAGACAACAAAAAAATAGCCTAGGGTCTGGTGTTATTATTGATAGTCAGAAAGGCTATGTTTTGACTAATAACCATGTCATTGATAAAGCAGATAAGATTATGGTGACACTGAATGATGGTCGCCAGTTAAGTGCAACTTTGCTAGGTACAGACCCAGAAGCCGATGTTGCGGTTATTCAAATTAGAGCTGAAGGCTTAACGGAATTACCTATTGCTGATTCAAATAAATTAAAAGTAGGTGATTTTGTTGTTGCTATCGGCAATCCGTTTGGCCTAGGACAAACCGTTACCTCAGGTATTATTAGCGCATTAGGGCGAACAGGGCTTGGTATAGAAGGCTATGAAGATTTTATTCAGACAGACGCTTCAATTAATCCAGGAAATTCAGGCGGTGCATTAGTTAATTTACGCGGTGAGTTTATAGGGATGAATACCGCAATATTGGCGCCCAGTGGTGGCAATGTAGGCATTGGTTTCGCCATTCCTGCCAATATGGTGATAACCTTAAAAAACTCGCTGGTAGAGCATGGTGAAGTCAGAAGAGGGCTGTTAGGTGTAACAACTCAGAATTTAACCCCAGAATTAATCAAGGCTTTTGATTTAAAAAACACCAATGGTGTCGTAGTGAGTCGGGTTGAAGCTAATTCAGCAGCGGCGAAAGCAGGGATCGAACCTGGTGATATTATGGTGTCACTGAATGGGGAAAAAATAAAAAGTAGCCATCAAATCAGAAATATTATTGGTTTATTACAAATTGGCGATAAAGCAAATATTAAATTAATTCGTGGTAATGAACAAAAATCAGTACTTGCAATTATAGGGAAACCTCAATTAACTCAAATAAGCGGTGATAAATTCCATAGTGCTTTAAAAGGCACGATATTAAGTGATACAGGAAAGGAACAGATAGAAGGTGTCATATTTTTAAAAATAGATGCCAACTCATCAGCATGGCAACATGGTCTTAGACCTAGCGATATTATTGTTTCAGCAAATCGTTATAGGATAAGAAATTTAGGGCAATTAAAAAAAATAGTTGATCAGCGCAGAGAGTTACTAATTAATATTCAAAGAGGTTCAGAAGCATTTTTTCTGGTGTTAAAATAAACTAGAATGACTGTTTATTCCTTTTTTTCATCTTTGTTATTTTAGTCCTCATCTTCATCCATCTCAGAATTTCTCTTAACCGAGAGACTACATGAAAATTAATACTATTCTCGGGCTAATATCCGTCTTTATCAATACATAACGATCAAAAAAAACTGACTCAAAATGGGTTTCCCTCGCTACGGTTTCTATTCCCAGACAGCCTCCTAGTTATACTTCGCACGGTCACGGATGCGGGTTTAATAACTTCAGCAACTTATTAAATCCTCTCTCCTTAGTGATTGGGATCGTTTTCAGGCATAGATAATATGTGACTCATTTTTTCTACTTTAGTCTTTAAATAATCCTTATTATCATGATGAATATGTGTTTCTATGGGGATTCGCTGACCGACTTTTACCCCTAATTGCACAAGTCCGTCAATTTTATTAGGGTTATTTGTTAGTAAGGCAATGGATTTAACCTTTAAATCTTCCAGCATTAAAGCGGCAAAATCATATTGCCGTTCATCAGCAAGATGTCCTAAATGAATATTCGCATCCACTGTATCCAAACCTTGGTCTTGTAAATTATAAGCTTGCAGTTTTTTTAATAGCCCGATACCTCGTCCTTCCTGACGCAAGTAAATCAAAACACCACAACCTGCTTTTTCTATCAATTGCAATGCCATTTCAAGTTGCTCACCGCAATCACATCTGCGTGAACCCAGCACATCACCAGTAAAACATTCAGAATGAATACGAACAGGAACACCCTGTTTACCAACCACATCACCTTTTACAAAAGCGATATGTTCCTTATCATCCAGATTGTTACTATAATAATGCAGGGTGAAATCACCGTTCTCTGTGGGGATACGTGTCTGTACTAAATTTTTTAATTGTGGTTTCACTGGGGTAATTAAATGCTTCAATATTGTCTATTTTACTATTGTTAATGCTTGCACGTCTCAGATAAAAGACAAGCAACGAAATCATGATATTTAGTTTCAGGCAATCTTCTTTGAATTGATATAATTAAACATCTTTTATTTTGTCCAATAGCCGCGTTGAAAGTGTGCATTTACACCTGTAAACTCCGCGCTTTCGCCTTGCTCTTGAACGCCTTGATCTTGAACAGAAGAGAGGGCAATCTAAGCAGTTACGGAGTACGCTGAGTAGTTACTTATTTTTATTATATCGTCCTTTGTCAGTTTTGTTTCTCGCATGTGGATATCCGTATTTAAACCCGAGCTATTGCAACTTAAAACATTCAAAGTTGCACCTCATATCATCGGCACCATTTTGTTAATCAGTGGTATAACGCTCGTTATTCAAGGAAACTGGCTGGCTGGGGAGTTTGGCTAGATACTATCGAAAATTATTTTACTGGTTTTATATGTGATATGCGGCATGGCAATGCGCTACAAGGGATTAAAACGTTGGCTGGCATTTTTTGCAGCCATAGCCAGCTTCATTGGTATATTTGTTATTGCTGATTTGTTTAAACGCCAGCTTCTGATTGCATTTCTTTAAAGCAAAAAAAAGCCTCGCTAAAAAACGAGGCTTTTTTAAATAAACTAATTGTTTACTGAGCCTGAACTTGAGCAGCTTGCAAACCTTTAGGTCCCTTTTCAACTTCATAAACTACAGTTTGACCTTCGGCCAAAGTTTTAAAGCCGTCACCAGCGATAGCTCTGAAATGAACAAAAACATCATCACCACCATCTTCTGGAGAGATAAAGCCAAAACCTTTAGATTCGTTAAACCATTTTACTGTACCAGTTGCCATTTTTTGAAATCCTCAAAATGTATAAATTAAAATTAAAGCGTGCAGATGACATGATAAGGATTCAGAGATAAGCCAATTACGGGGTGTTCTTAGAAAACCAGCTTGTAGCCAACGCAAGCATCAGTACTATAACTTACTCACAGGGAAAATGCTCGTTTTTTTTATAAAAAACTTAGAATAAATGATTTTTTTCTGTATTTCATAAAAAAAAGCTTAAACGATTGAGGTCAGTCTCTAATTTTTTTATTAATTCCTTGCTATTTTTAATGTCCTCTTTATGAAAAACAAATTGAGTATTCGGACTCAAAACTTGCCAACGCAGCAATAATGCCTTTAACTTTATCTGACTACTCACTGTAAAATGCCAGTGGTCAATTATTTGCAGATAACTATCTGGTTCTATCGACTTAAATGTCTCAGATAAAGTGATCAAAGCGTTTATTTCCTTATCTATCGCTTGCATTTGATCATTAACCCATTGAAAAACTCGCTTTGCATTAATACATTCTATTGGTGAGCGTTCATTATCTGAAACAATTTTGATACATTGAACCAATTCACTGCTACTAAAACGAATAGCTGTCTGATAAAATGCAGAGCCTTCCATGTCATAGAGTAAATCAGCTTTATATTGCTTAGCAGGCTTGGAAACAGTGATCAACACAGATGTTTCTGTGGTATTTTTTGATACTATCGGCGGATAATGTACATTATTCGTATCTCCATCAATAATTTTCATTGCCCTATATAAGCCACCTGTTTCTTCTGTTTTATGCCCTGCAATACCAATATTAAGAACAACAGGCTTTAAGCACAGATTAAATAATGCTAATGAATAAGCCATTGCACTTGCCATGGCAACTTTCCCTACCCCTGTCACTGTTAAAACCATATTCTGGTTTTTGTAAATTGAAAACAAGTGAACACTACTATCTTTTTTTAAATCAAAAAATTGTATTAGCGGTTTAGCTTCACAGGTTAATGCAACAAAAATAAAAATCTGAGAATTTGATTTGTTTAACAGCTCAGGTGTTTTCATATTTGGAATTATTCATATTCTACAAATCCAGGTAACTTTTCAATAATCAAAGGTAATATTAAAAAACCATCGGAAATGTAATGGACGAAATTTCAGTAGAATCTTTGTATATTTTCTTTTGTAAGTCATTTAATCGGACAACTTAAAGAGTTTAAATAAAATTATGAAACGTAAGAATGGCAGAAATCACGGAGAAGTATTTACCAAACTAAATGTAGTGCAATACATTTTAGATGAAGTAGGGTATTTATCTACGAAAAACTTGAAAAATGTACGTATTCTTGAGACTGTATCAGGTCGGGGAGCATTTGCCATTGAAATCATTAACCGTTTAGCAGAATCGTCTTTAAATTTTAGCTTTGATTTTATGCGATCATTAAATCAAAATATTCAATTAGTTGAGATGGATAAGTCAAGCTTTGATAAACTTAAAAAGGAGAGTAATGGGAGGTAATGGAGACAGCTACTTTTGTATCAATTATTCTCATTTTTTGCAATGGAAAACGGGCGTTATATCATAAAACCACCCTGTTCCCATTTACCCCCCCCCAGCAGATGATAGCCTATTATTTACTATGCTTTACAAAAAGAACAGATATTAGCTTTTGCCGTTTTATGCAAAAGCAGAGTGCCAAATAAGCATTTGGAAAACAGAAGATGAACCTTCAGCAATACTTAAATCAAATTAGAGCAGGGAAGGCTATTAACTTTTCACGTTTTATTAGTTTATTGCCAGAACTATACAAAACACAAAAACGTGAGCGATTTGATGTTACATTACAGGCACCACAAAAATGGTTGGTAAACTGTTCTTTGGATCTTTTACAAGAACTTGAGACCTTGGCAGAACATCCGACTAATAGGTTGCAAGCCGCCGATAGGGGAGATTCACATCGCTTTGCTGTTTCAGTTGGTTTTTTATTAGTCTATCATCACGCATTGGCAGATATGCGACCTGATGTTGTGTACCTCGAACAAGATAGTTATTTACAGAATTTTCAAGCTAAAAAGCGTTTGCTTATTGTTGAAAATGAAGAAAATTTCTTTTTACCTGAATTAATGTTGAAATTAGCAACAAAATTTACCAAGCAACAGATTGATTCAACAAATACTGATATTGCTTTAGGCAGTGGTGTTCGTGTTACATCAAGACTAGCACGCTCATGGTATCAACAATACGATCATATTTTATGTGCATTTGATTATGATGCTACGGGTTTGAAGATGTATCGTACACTTAAAACTAATCTAGGTGATCACATTCAATTTCTTCAACCACATAGCTACAGTGAATACCAACAGTGTTTTAAAATGAAACCAAAAACACAGCGCCAGCTGATGGAATGCATAAAGTTGGCAGAACAATTAGGTTTTGTGGCATTGGCTGCAACAGTACAAAAGCACAAAAAGTTTATGGAGCAAGAAATGCTCTTATTGGAGATGGATGATGACTAGCACCACGGATACGATAAAAATAAAACGCTTAGTATTGGTTGATTCGGCAGGATTTTGTTTTATTGAGATCCCCATTGATCGTCATGCAATTTTATTGGGTAAAGGTAATATTGGTAAATCAAGCTTACTTAATTCATTACGTCTTTTTTTACTACCCGAAAATAACTTTCATAAAAGTCGCGTTAAATTTGCTTTTAGAAAACCTAAGAAGAATGACTATTACAGCAATGATGATAGTTACAGACACTATTTCCCTAGTACCCGAAGCTTTTTAATTTTAGAGAGTGAAAATGAAGCGGGCACACATTGCCAGATCCTGTATCGAACCAATAAATTAGGTTATGGACGTATTTTTACGCCTTTTTCTTTTGATCATATCCGTCGCTTTTTTTGGGATGGGGTAGGGGGTGACGATGATGGCATTGGTGTCGCTGTAGCAGAGTTATCCATTGCCCATATTAAAAATAGTTTGAAAAAGTTGTCTTCTAAAACGGAGGTGATCAGCGACACGGCTAAATTACGTCGAACCCTTTATGCTGAGCCGAATGAGTTGCTGGATAGTGATGCCACCCGCTATTGTTTAGTGCCGTTACATAAAGTGAATGATGACAATATTGAATCATTGCGGGCATTAATTTTATTGTTATTTGAAATGGATGCTAGTGCTGAATCTATAGCACAGGCCTTGGCTAATATTATTGAATCTGGCAAAAAAACAACAGATGATATTTTAGATTTTGATATTGATGCTTTTTTAGCCAAACATGATGATTTGAAAAAACAGCAAAGCCATATCGTTGAATTACACAATTTACAGCCTGAATTTAAGAAGTTATCAACAGATTATGATAATTATATTAAATTGAGCGAAACAGATAAGTCGTATGTAACGCTTAGCCAGTCAGTTTTGATGCAAGAAAAAATGCTTAAAAAAGAAGCATTAGAGAGTACAGATAAGCTTGGCAAAGAAGAACAGAATAAAAGTAAGCAATTGGAGATATTACAGGGATTTCGTGATGAGTTAAGCGACACGAAAGCATTATTAAAAGACAGTAAATCACGAAGAAGAACTCAAAATGAAATACTACTTAAGGTAAAGATTTTACAGACTCAGTATCCTGATCCTAATTACAGTTTGGGTGAAATAAAAGCTGATTTACAACAAGATATAGAGCAAATAACACAAGAGTTAAATGCTTTACAGAACACAGAAGACAATCTTAAATTAAAGCAAACTTTGGAAGAAAAAATACAGAAAGTTAAAGCAGAAATATCACGGATTAAACAATCATTAGAAAATAAAGAATTTCAACTGGTTGAGCAGTTGCCTGAGCATGCCAACATGGTATTCTCGACAATTAATAACCGTTTATTAGTGGCAAATCCACATAGAAAAATTACAGAAGAAGAACGCTTAGGAATAACCAATTTCACTGCCCTGTTTAAAGATGGAGAGGATACTGTTAGTTGGTTTGACGAAATCCTAGCAAAGCAAGTAAGTGGTATTGGTGAGGATTTATCCCAAAAACTAGCTGATCTTCAAGCTTATCTCACCAGTGATGAAAGAATATATAAAAATATCAGTATCGAAAAAGATGCCATTAGTCAGAAAAAAGAGATAGATAAACTCAAAAAGAAATGGGATGCATCTGAGAGCGATATTGCTAGCCTTGATAATTATCCTACCCCGTCACTGCTTGAACAAGAACAACAAAATTGTACGCAGTATGAAACAGCAATCGGGAAGCTGGATGACAAGCTAGCAAAACTACAAATTACATTTAAACAGTCACAATCTAAATTAGTAGAACTAAAACAAATAAGGGATGAGAAAGACAAGGCGGTCGGTGACTTAAATAGATGTAAGCGGTTATTAAGTCGATTAGAAATATCTTATCCAAGGTTAAAGCTAGTTTGCTCAGGCGATGTTAAGGTAGATCAAGTCGTTAGTGTTACAGAAGAAGATGTGGAGCAGTTTGAGGATGACTTGCGAGAGTTTGATCGGCTACGAAATGATATTAAAGCAGAATTGAAAGACTTGCACCGCCGTGATTTTATTAATGAGCCAGAGTTGCTTTCTCAATCACCCAATGATCATGTAATTGAAAATGGCATTAAGCAATTACGCGATACATTTAATGATTTAGCTAATATTGAAAAAGCATATGATGATTCTTTACATAGCCATAATGAATCTGTTGCTAGTTATGCCAAAATATTACGCGATAATTATGACATTATTCATCGCTTTGAATCTAGTATAAACCGAGAATTAAGTACGGTTACAATCAACGATTTAACGGAGATAAAAGCGACCATTGCCGTGCACCCCAAATTTAGACATTTAGTAGATGAAGTCAATAAGCTAGATGAACATAGTGGTGATATGTTATCAGATCAGTTTTATGAGCGATTAAAAGTATTTGTCGAAACTTTTTTTAAAGACGGTGATGCTAAGTTGACGATGGATAAAATAATCACTAATTTAGAATATAAAACCAAAAAAGAACAAGATGATGCTATGCAAGATACGGCACAATCTATGTCTACAACCGTATTGATTAATTTAGAATTGGTTAAAATACTGCTTAAACGCGTTATTCCGAGAGGGATTAGACTAGAAATGCCACTGATATTTGATGAGGCGGCAGATATTAATATTGACCAATTTGATTGGATTCTACCCAATTTATCGCAAGCAGGCTTTAGCTTATTTGCGGCGGCAACGCATAGCGTTAGCACTGAACTTATCCACAAAATTGGTGTTTATTTTTCAGTGGATGAAATGATGACCAGCCAACCTTATGACAAGAAACGAACACTGGTGTATTGGAATGGTGGTGAGGGCTTTGAGCCGTTAGGATCGGCTAACTTGATGGATCTTGCATTGGCCGATCAGACTAATTGGCTTGATCAGCATGAGTAAGAAGTTTAATACCCATACAACGGTAAAAATACTGTTTGACCATCCTACTGTGATGTTTGATTGTATTGAACAGATGGATGAACAATCAGAGATTTTTATCCGTGAATCTCAATTTATAAGCAGGTTGAAACGCTACCTAAAAATAACGCCAAAAGAACAGCAACAACGCCTTAGAGTTGCATTTAAGACTGAAAACTTATTTCAATGTCAGATCATCGCGGATGTCAGCTCTGTCGAGGGTGATCGCCAGCTTATTTTTCAAGACGAAGTGATCAGTCTTTTTCGTCTCTGCAAGGCATCGCTACACCAAGAACTAACGGATTCACGCTTGCGTAGCCATTTAGAAAGTTTACGTTCGGTGAAACAGCGGCTAGATGACTTAGCTGTGTTTGATGAGCAGGATTTTAATCATACTGAAATAAAGGATGACTTACTTAAACAGCTTAGTGATATTTATGGTTTATTAAGAAAAAATATTTCTTCTATGGAGAAAATGAATCAAGAATTAGAAGATATGACGGCGCAAGCAAGTCGACAACAAAGTGATTTTAGTGACTATCGGCAACAGATGTTTGAACGTGTAAGCCATATTTATGAGCGAAGAATCAAGCCGACATTATCATTTTTGAATGAGACAATACGGCTAAATGATGGTGCTAATTTATTTTCAATTATTGATGATTGCATAACGATAATGGATAATCGAGGGCAGGCCGACACGGCACATCAAATATTTTTATTCTCAATGAGTTTAACTAATATTGCCAAGCCTATTAACCGTTTATCTGATGAAGTTGAGCGGTTTTTGAAAAAAACGCGACAGGGAATTTTAGAATCAAACGCAATGGAAGCCGCCTATCAAGCCTTATTAAATAGTCATCAGCAAACCCAAACTGAAAATATGGCTCGAAAATATATGGAAAAAGACTGGGCGAAGCAGACAAAATTTGTCATGGGGCTAAAACAACAAAACAGACCTAGAACGTATCGGCTAGGCCATTCGACTTCTTATATTGCTAATTTCCATAATGAAGTAGCATTACGGCTTGATGATCTTAAACTATTTAAACTTTTGCTACCTGAACAAGGCCAGGCAAAAAAACAAGGCTCAAGCAAGCAAAGAATGGTGCGAGCAGGCAGGATATATAGCTTATTATCAAATATGATCTTTAGGGATACAAATGATTTTACAGTGATGATGCATTACCGTATTAAACCCCACTTTGATGATTATCAGTTTACTGACTTACTGACGGCTATTTTTCATTTATCCCATCAGTATAAAAAAGACAATGCAGGATTTAAGTTAGTAACAACGAACAAAAAACAACATATCCAATATAGGGATGAGGCTTATATCTATCGCATACAACGATTAGAGTTAATGGAGGGTCACGGTGAATAGTAGTAATGATTTTGATTTGATAACAATAGCGGATAGTACAGCAATTTATCGTGATCTAGCAGCAGGAAAGATTGTACCGAAACAGCTTTATCACAATTTGAAGTCGGAGTTGATAGATAATGTAAAGTACACTTTGCTTTTTAAACATCAATCGCATTTTCATCAACTATATCAACACATAGGTTTTGAACTGGTTTTAGATGAATCAGGTGAATTCTTTTATATTAAAGATGCACAAGACTTTGAGAATAATGAAGCGGATGAAAATGCCTTTAAAGTGCAAGTTATTTTAATGTTACTAGGTCGGTATTATGCTCGCTCAGGAAGAGATATTGAGAATATAGGCAAAATTGATTTAGGTATTAATGCGGATGATTTGAAAGTGTTATCTCAAAATAGTGAATACGCAGATATTCTCAGCACCGCAAAACTATCAGGTGGCTGGGATAAAGCGTTGGAGTTTTTAAGTGTCAGGAATTTTGCTCATAAAACAGGATCTGATCGCTATTTTCTCAATTTGGCAGGCATGTCATTTTTGTATAAATTGGTTGACGAATATAAAAATAGCATGTCAGAAGAAAGCTAAACATGTCTACCTTTGATACCAATACGGTTACATTGCAAGGGTTCAACTTAATCGAAGCGAGTGCTGGAACGGGCAAAACCTAACACTTGCAGAATTATATCTTGGTGGTGACTTATACCAAAGGAGTAATGGGACAGATACCGTCTTAAAAATCAACCCTAATTTCAGCATTTTTTAACATGTTCCACGCAACTTTCTATCTACCTTAATCGAGACTTTGCCCCAAACGCATAAGTATTTATACAAATAATAATATAATTCATTCACAGCACAGGCAGAAGTGCTGGTGACTGTCAAATGATGATAAATTATTAGGCAAGCCTTATGGCTTGCCTTTTTTTGATTGATGCTGATTTAGATGAACCAGATTATCCATGATCTGCTCAGGATCAGGAAAAACCAAGGTGTTTATCCGTTGTAAAACGAAAGATGTTTGCTTTGAGCGTAGCAGAAAAGTATCGTTGATTAAGCCATTTCCCAGAGCAGAAACCCTATGGTGCTTAGTATTGCTAAAACATTTAACCGCTTTTTGTGCTGAACAGATCACTAAGCTGTTGTTTTAATGAGTTCGGTTAATTGCCTTAAAGCCTGACCTCTATGACTTATTTTATTTTTTATTTCAGGTCGTAATTGTGCTGACGCTTGCTGATGAGTGGGTAGCCAAAATACTGGATCATAGCCAAACCCATTCTCACCTACAGGTTCAGATAAAATAACACCCTCCCATACAGCTTGAGAAATAAGTGGCAAAGGGTCGTTGGCATGTCGCAGCAGAACAATCACACAGACAAAACGTGCGGTACGTTTTTTTACACTAATATCGGTCAAGTCATTTAATAACTTTTGCAAATTATCCTGATCTGATGCACCGACACCAGCATAGCGTGCTGAAATAACACCAGGAGCCCCATTTAATGCATCTACAACAAGACCAGAATCATCTGCAATAGCAGGAAGATGACTATGAAGTGCAGCATTTCTGGCTTTAATAATGGCATTTTCAACAAAGCTAGAGCCTGTTTCTTCTGCTTCTGCTATCTTAAATTGAGATTGTGGAATAATATTCTGATTTTTTAATATCGCTTGAATCTCTCTGATTTTTCCTTGATTTCCACTGGCTAAGACTATTTTTTTGTTTGCTAAAAAGGCCATAGAATATATCTAAATATAAAATAGTTATTGCGTATCTGCCAATGCAAGACGTTGTTTTTCCAATAATTGATCGATGCCAAACTCTGCCAATTTCAGCATACTATTCAACTCGTCTTTTCTAAAGGCATGGCCTTCAGCCGTACCTTGAATTTCAATAAAGGCTGATGCATCATTCATCACTACATTCATGTCAGTTTCTGCATTGCTATCTTCTGCATAATCCAGATCTAAAACAACTATTCCATTGTAAATACCCACAGAAATAGCAGCGATTTGACCGTGAACAGGATTCTTTTTAATATGCCCTTTAACGAGCATATAATTAATCGCTAATGATAATGCGACAAAACCACCGCTAATAGAGGCAGTACGAGTGCCACCATCAGCCTGAATGACATCACAATCAATAGTAATGGTATGTTCACCCAGTGCTTTTAAATCAATGGCGGCACGTAAAGATCGACCAATTAATCGCTGAATCTCTAATGTACGCCCCCCTTGTTTCCCTCTAGTCGCTTCACGTCCCATACGATCATTTGTTGAGCGAGGTAACATGCCATATTCTGCAGTGACCCAACCCTCTCCTTTACCCTTTAAAAAGCGAGGGACTCTTTTTTCAACCGAGGCAGTACAAAGAACTTTTGTATCTCCAAACTCCACCATGACAGAACCTTCTGCATGCTTTGTATAATTGCAGATAAAATTAACATCTCTTAATTGTTCTGGCTTACGTCCACTTGGTCTCATTATTGTTGCTCGTAGAAAAAACGGCACAGTATACCCGTTTTCAGGATTTTGATGATGATTAATTACCCTTAATTAAGACTGATTAATACCACTTCGTATCATAAGTGCACCACTCGTTAGTCGGTCAAAAGAGTATAATAACGATTTTTTTCTCATTCGTTCATTGTAATGCTTGAAACTCCGTTATTTTCACCCGAAATACCTTTAAATATTGATCAACCCGTCTTTTGGACGGGGTTAAAAGGCTGTGGTGATTCATTAGCTATTGCTGCTGCGATTAAAAATGAAAATCGGTTGTTTGTTATTGTTACGCCTGATAATCAAACAGCACTTCGCTTGGAACATGAATTAGCATTCTTTTTGTCTAATGCATATCCGATTTTACACTTTCCCGATTGGGAAACTTTGCCATACGATATTTTTTCTCCACTGCCCGAAATAATTTCTCAACGCTTAAAAACGCTGGCTGTTTTAGCAGAAACCAAAAGAGGAGCGTTAGTTGTATCGGTATCTACTTTAATGCTCCGCCTTGCACCAAGAGAGCATGTGTTAGCACACAGCTTTTCAATTGAAGTGGGTGGAATATTTAATTTGGAGCTTAACCGCATTAAACTAGAAAGTGTGGGTTATCAATGTGTATCCCAAGTGTTTCAACATGCCGAATTTACCGTGCGAGGTTCTATTGTTGATTTGTTTCCTATGGGCAGTAAATATCCTTATCGTATTGAGTTGTTTGATGACGATATTGAATCTATTCGTACCTTTGATCCTGAAACACAAAGGTCTTTAAAAAAAGTAGACAAGATAGAGTTATTTCCCGCTAGGGAATTTCCTTTTACCGATGATGCGATAAAGCATTTTCGACAATCTTTTAGAAAACAATTTCCAGAGGTATCCGCTAAAAATATTTTATATCTGGACGTTAGTAAGGGTATTGCGCCTGGAGGTATTGAATATTATCTCCCTTTATTTGTAGAACAGACTGAAACCTTGTTTGATTATCTACCCAAAAGTACGGTGTTGGTTCTGCCTGAATTATCTACTCAGGCAGCAGAAACTTTTGTAAAAGAAGCGGATGAGCGATTTCAGCAACGTAAATATGATGTAGACAGACCTCTTTTAGAACCGTCAAAATTATTCCTTTCGGTACAGCAGATAGAGCAAAAATTTGAGTCTTTTTGCAGAATCACTATTGGGCATAAGGCTGGCACAGAAAATACCTTTCAATGTCTTTCATTACCAGAAATGGTTATTGATGACAGGAAAAAAGAACCTGCCAAACAGTTGCTTGATTTTTTGAATGAATTTAATGGACATATTGTTTTTGTGGCTGAAACTGCAGGACATAGAGAAGGGCTAATAGAAAAATTAAAAGCCTATAAAGTGCGTTTAAATAAGCTAAAGGACTGGCAGGCGTTTTTGGCGAAGTTACCTGAAAATAGCACAGACATGGCGAATAAGCCAAATATCATAGTGGCACCTTTAGATCATGGCTTACTATTAAACCATCCTAATATTGCTATTATCACTGAGCGTTATTTAAATGGCAGTAAAGTTCAGCAACGACGTAGACGACAAAAATCGGCCGCTAAAGAGTTAGAAAATGTTTTCAATAACTTAAATGAGCTGACAGTAGGTTCGCCTGTTGTTCATCAGGAATATGGTGTAGGCCGATACTTAGGCTTGCAATTACTTGAAGTAGGAGGCATTGACGCAGAATTTCTTACTATACAATATGCCAGTGATGACAAGCTGTATGTGCCTGTTTCTTCTTTACATCTTATCGGACGTTATAGTGGCGCGAGTGCAGATAGTGCGCCATTGCATAAATTAGGAACAGATCGCTGGAGTAAGGCGAAGAAAAAAGCCATGGAACGAGTGCAGGATGTGGCAGCAGAATTACTGGATATTCATGCTAAACGTGCAGCAAAAAAAGGGCATGCTTTTAGTGTTGAAGATAAAGAGTTTATGACGTTTTCAGCGGCATTTCCTTTTGAAGAAACTCCTGATCAGCAAACAGCGATTGATACTCTATATCAGGATATGCTTAGTCAACAACCCATGGATCGAGTGATTTGTGGCGATGTGGGTTTTGGTAAAACAGAAGTGGCGATGAGAGCCGCATTTATTGCCTTGCAAAGTAACAAGCAAGTCGCTGTTTTAGTGCCCACAACATTGTTGGCTCAGCAGCATTATCAGAATTTTAGAGATCGTTTTGCTGACTGGCCAGTGCGTGTTGAAGTGACGTCTCGTTTTGTTACCCCCAAACAGCAAAAATTGATTAGTGCAGATTTGGCAGCGGGCAAGGTCGATATTATTATCGGCACGCATAAATTATTATCCAAAGAGCTTAAATACAATGCACTGGGGCTACTTATTATTGATGAAGAACATCGTTTTGGAGTGCGTCAAAAAGAACATTTCAAGAAGTTGCGACATGAATTGGATATATTGACTTTAACAGCAACACCTATTCCTAGAACGTTAAATATGGCGATGGCAGGGTTAAGAGATATTTCCATTATTGCCACGCCACCGCCTAATCGACACCCCATTAAAACGTTTATTAGCGAATGGCTAGATGTGCAAGTTCAGGAAGCGTGCCAGCGGGAAATTAAACGTGGAGGACAAGTGTTCTTTTTGCATAATAATGTAAAAAGTATAGATAAAATGGCGCGGGAGATTGAAAGATTAGTGCCAGAAGCTCGCGTTAAAATTGCGCATGGTCAAATGGCAGAAAGAGAGCTTGAACAGATCATGTTGGACTTTTATCACCAACGTTTTAATTTATTATTGAGTACCACGATTATAGAAAGTGGTATTGATATTCCCACTGCCAATACTATTATTATTAATCGTGCCGATAAACTGGGCTTGGCACAGTTACATCAATTACGCGGTCGTGTAGGACGTTCGCATCATCGTGCTTATGCTTATTGTATCGTACCGCCTAAATCTCTAATGAGTAAAGATGCGATAAAACGATTGGAAGCCTTTGATGCATCAGGTGAGTTGGGTGCAGGTTTTATGCTGTCATCGCATGATATGGAAATCAGAGGTGCAGGGGAGTTATTAGGTGATGGTCAGAGTGGGCAGATTCAGGAAATAGGCTTCACTTTATATACCGAGTTGCTTGAGCGTGCAGTCAATGCCTTAAAATCAGGTAATCAACCCGAACTGGATGCGCCGATGGAAACAGGGCCAGAAGTAGATTTGCAAACCCAGGCATTAATACCAGAAGATTATTTACCCGATATTCATGCTAGATTGGTATTATACAAACGCATTTCCAGTGCTGAAACAAATGCAGATTTAGTTGCACTCAAGATTGAAATGATTGACCGCTTTGGCTTGCTGCCTGATGCAGTTAAAGCCTTGTTTAGTATAACTGAACTCAAGCAGTTGGCCGTGCCTTTAGACGTTAAAAAAGTGGACGTTCATGCGGCAGGTGGTCGGATAGTTTTTAATACGAACCCAAATATTAATACTGACCAATTAATCAAAATGATACAAACTCAACCGCAACGCTATCAGTTTGATGGCGCAGATAAATTAAGATTCACCCAATCCTTTGAGGTATTTGATGAAAAAATTCAGTTTTTAACGGATTTATTAACTAAACTAGCTCCAGTAACAACGTAGGTATAAGAGGATGAAAATTAGAGAATGGATGGTTTTTTTTATACTCTGCTTGCTTGCTATTAATAGCTATGCTGCTGAGCGTTTATACCAAATAGAGTTAGTGGTTTTTTCACAGGACACACCAAATACTGAAGTGTTTGAGCAAACAGAAAGCTTAATAGAGTGGCCCGGAAAAGTATATGAACGATTAGCATACAAACAAGTGAGTCGTGAGCTTATGAAATTACAGGGTAGTTATGCTGTCTTGTCTCGTCAGCAAGATTACCAGACTTTAATGCATGTAGCTTGGATACAATCAGTCAAAGCAAATAGTATGAGTTCGGCTGTTCAAATGAGTAACGCAGCGAGGACTATTGATGGTTTCTTCAGGTTACAGCGAGGTAATTTGATTAACATGATAGTAGATATAGAATATTCTCCAGATAGGTATCAAGATGGGGTGGTTTATAGGCTGAATGAAAAACGGCGCTTTAAACTGAATGAAACCCATTATCTGGATCATCCAAAATTTGGCATACTTGCTCGTGTTTCGCCAATTAACTAATTTTTACCTAGGATTTTTTTTATATTGAAGGCGGATAAATTAGCCCATAGCAAGCTAATTGTTTTTTGTTAATCGTGTAAAGTTCTTGCAACATGATTTTCTTATCAAATGCTTTCCTGCCTGTCCTAGTTTTAGATGATAATC
Organism: Methylococcales symbiont of Hymedesmia sp. n. MRB-2018; assembly: GCA_003666385.1. Lineage (GTDB taxonomy): Bacteria > Pseudomonadota > Gammaproteobacteria > Methylococcales > Methylomonadaceae > QPIN01. The sequence continues at coordinate 3,804 of QPIN01000031.1, read as the reverse complement.
AAGGAAGGGTGGGTATTAAGACGATAAGCATGAATTGCAGGAGCAGTTGAATTTCAGTAGAAAAATACATCCTTGTATTTTGTTTTTAACTTATTCTTCTGGCTCGCAGGTATTTCTATGCAGTGCTGAATTAAACGGGCACATTTTTGTATAAGCCGAGGCTAGCAGAATAATGCCAACTATGAGTAATATGACACTTGCTGGAAACAGAGAAATAAACACAAGAACTGAACCTGCAATTAGACGCATTTTCTTTTCTTTTTCACCGACATTAACCTCAAGTTTAACTAACCGTTTATAATCAAAATCCATTTATAACCCCCTTTGTTATTATTATGCTGTCCAAAATGGACATTGTTTGAATTAACTAACTTATCAAATATACACAGCTTGTAAAAATGTGCAAGCAATAAAATGAATAAACAAATTTCAATAATAGATTCTTTAAATGATGCACAGCGTTTGGCCGTATCTGCACCTAACCAAGCGATGTTAATCCTGGCTGGTGCTGGCAGTGGTAAGACCCGTGTTTTAGTGCATAGAATTGCTTGGCAAGTAGAAGTAGAAGGACTTTCTATCCATAATATTTTGGCAGTGACGTTTACCAATAAAGCCGCCAGAGAAATGCGTGGACGGCTGGAGGAATTATTGCAAATTTCTGCACATGCTATGTGGATTGGGACATTTCACGGTTTAGCGCATCGTTTATTAAGGCGTCATCCAAAACAGGCAAAATTAGCGGATACTTTTCAAGTCATGGATTCTGATGATCAGTTAAGAGTGATCAAGCGTTTAGTCAAAGGCTTAAATATAGATGATAGCAAATGGCCGCCTAAACAGGTCATGTGGTTTATTAATGGGCAAAAGGATGAGGGCGTTCGAGCAAGATATATGCTGGAGTCTGGTAATATCTATCAAGATACTATGCTGATGTTATATAAGGCTTACGAAGAATTTTGTGATCGTTCCGGGCTGGTCGATTTTGCTGAGTTATTATTGAGAGCCCATGAGCTATTGCGAGATAATGAAGATGTTTTACAGTTTTATCAAGATAGATTTAAGCAAGTTCATGTGGATGAGTTTCAAGATACCAATACTATTCAGTATGCTTGGTTACGGCTATTAACAGAGGGTAAAAACAATTTGTTTGTGGTAGGCGATGATGACCAATCTATTTATGCTTGGCGTGGTGCAAAAATAGAAAATATTTACAATTTCCAGAAGCATTATCCTAGCCATCAAGTGATTAAACTGGAACAGAATTATCGATCAACAGGTAATATTCTCAAATCTGCCAATGCATTGATTAATAACAACGACTCAAGAATGGGTAAGGAATTATGGACGAACTCAGAGGATGGAGAACTGATTTCTTTATACACTGCTTTTAACGAACAAGATGAAGCCTATTTTGTGGTTGAGAAAATCAGAAAGTGGGTGGATGATGGTGGCTTGCGTCAGGATGTTGCTATTTTGTATCGTTCCAACGCACAATCAAGACAATTTGAAGAAAAGTTGATGAATACTGCCACACCTTATCGGGTTTATGGCGGTTTGCGATTCTTTGAGCGTATGGAAATTAAAAATGCCCTAGCTTATCTTCGTATTATGTCAAATCATAATGATGATGCTTCATTTGAAAGAGTATTCAATACGCCAACCCGAGGAATAGGCATAAAAACTATTGATGCTGTCCGTTTGATAGCGAGAGAGCAACAAATTTCATTATGGCAAGCAGCCGTTATATTGTTGAATAACAATAGTTTATCAGCACGTGCAAGCAATGCCTTAAAAGGCTTTCTTAATTTAATTAAACAATTAAGTGGAGAGGCAAAGGAAGCAGCATTATTTGAACAAGTTAAGTTGATTGTCGAAAAAAGCGGCTTAATTGAGTTCTATAAGAAAGAAAAAGGCGGAAAAGCTGAAGTTAGAATTGAAAACTTAGAAGAATTGGTTAATGCAGCACAGATGTTTGATTTTGATGAAGAGAATGAAGAAAACCTCAATGAGCTGGATATGTTTTTGGCACATGCAGCATTAGAAGGCGGTGAAATGCAAGCTGACGATTATGAGGATTGTGTGCAATTAATGACCTTGCATTCCTCTAAAGGTCTGGAGTTTAAGCTGGTTTTTCTAGTCGGTCTTGAAGATGGCTTATTTCCTGCGCAACAATCGACTGATGATGTCGCACGTTTGGAAGAGGAACGTAGGCTGTGTTATGTGGGAATAACACGTGCTATGCAGCAGTTGTATTTAACCCATGCAGAATCTAGGTGTTTGTATGGTAAAGAAACGAATCCGAGACCTTCACGTTTTTTAAAAGAGATCCCTGTTGAATTTCTGCAAGAAGTCAGAATTAGAGCTAATGTCGCTCGCTCGATGAGTATGCCCAAAAGGGCTAAATATTCAGCACAACAAGAGGGAACCTATAAACTAGGCCAACGTATCCGACATGCAAAATTTGGAGAAGGGGTGGTATTGCAAATGGAAGGTGAAGCTACGCAGGAGAGGGTGCAAATTAATTTTCAGGGTGTAGGGTTAAAGTGGCTAATGTTGTCCTACACTAACCTTGAGCTGTTGTAATAATCATTGCAAATTTTGTAACTACTCAAGGTACTCCGTAACTGCTTAGATTGCCCCCTATTTTGTCCAAGAGCAAGGCGAAAGCGCGGAGCTTACAGGTGTAAATAAGCACTTTCAACGCGGTTATTGGACAAAATAGGGGGCAATCTAAGCAGTTACCAAAATTTTCCGCAGTGATTAATACCATTTTAAAAATTAAAAAGCATCTTTTAATTGTCTTATTTTGCTAAATATCTCAATCTCTGTTTTGTTTGTCATGTTTATAGATTGTTGAATTTCTAAGCTGTTTTCTCGAAGAAATGGATTAGTCTGAAGTTCTTGTAGTAATGGGCTGGGGATTGTAGATTGCTGTTTTGATCTTAGCACTTTGACTTGCTGAATTCTTTGTTGTAATTGTGGGTTATTAGGTTCTAGTGTTAAGGCAAATTCGCCGTTTGTTTGTGTATATTCATGGGCACAATAAATGTGTGTTTGCTTAGGTAGTTGTTTTATTAATTGTAATGATTGCCACATTTGTTCTGCAGTCCCTTCAAATAAACGTCCGCAGCCCATAGAAAATAAAGTATCTCCACAGAATAAGGCATGGCTATTGGCAAAGTGATAAATAATATGCCCTAGGGTATGTCCTGGCGTTTCCAATACGGTAGCGACTTCATTACCTAGTTTTATTTTATCACCGTGACTCAATAGCAGATCAATACCTGGAATTCTTGAACAATCTGTATTGGCTGCAACAATTTTACACTGTGTGATTTTCTTTAATTCAAGGTTGGCACCAATATGATCCCAATGGTGATGGGTGTTAAGGATGTAGTTTAGGCTCCATCCTTTTTCTTCTAGCGTTGTGAGAACAGGTTCTGTAATAGCAGGATCTATAACAGCCGTTTGTGTTGAAACAGGGTCATGAATTAGATAAATGTAGTTATCATTTAATACCGCTAATTGAACGATGTCTAGCATAGTTGTTTATCTCCTAAGCACAAAAGCCTTCAATACTCTTCAAAACCCCTTTAGCATCCAAGCCACATTGTGCCAGTAATTCTTCTCTAGTCCCCTGCTCAATAAAGGCATCAGGCAAAGCAATATTCAGTACTGGCATTAAAATTTGCTGTGCCTGTAAAAAGCCATTAACTAAACTACCTGCACCACCAGACAAGACATTTTCTTCAATCGTCACCAGCACATCATGGCTTTTAGCCAGCTGCAAAATCATCGTTTCAT
>QPIN01000032.1 GCA_003666385.1 Methylococcales symbiont of Hymedesmia sp. n. MRB-2018 | reverse complement strand
AGTTAGCAGGTAGCTATCGCTACAGTAGCCCCATAGGACTAGAAATGGAACTACGCGCCCACGGTTTACTGGTACATGAATCTTCTTACCAAGAATGGGGACTCAGTGGCTTAGTCAAATACCAAGCTAACAGCAGTGGTCAAGGCTTGTGGTTAAGCCTACAACCAGCATTTGGCGACACCCCAGGCAATGTTGCCGATGGAGTATGGAAAAAACCCACCGTAGCTAACAATGTAAACGATGAGGATAACAGCAACAGTAGAAGGCTACAGTTAAACACCGAGCTAGGTTACGGACTACCTGGATTCTTTGGTCGCGGTCTACTCACCCCTTACGCTGGCTTAGGTATAGCAAATGGAACACAAAGCTATAATATAGGCGGACGTTGGAAAATAGATTCTACAATGAATCTAAATCTAATAGGCGAGCATAAGAAAACAGACGACAGCATACAGTTGCGTGGTAACTTTAGGTTTTAGTGAGTAAATAACAAAGAGCCAAGGAAAAATGAAAAATGAGGACAAAACGTCCTCATTTTTTTTGTCTGTCATTTCTTTATTTTTCCCAATAGCTCGTTCCCACGCTTTGCGTAGGAATGCATATTTTGTTTCAGTTGCTGGTTTATTAATCGTAGGGGCAACCTCCTGTGGTTGCCCTTTAATTAAGCCAATAATTGCAAAATATACAATCTTTAAGCTATTAATGTAGCCAATTGATTCAATGCAGGAAAAGGGTAGCGTCCCCTTATATTCTAAGGACAAAACGTCCTCCTTGATAATTCGCTTGCCGAAGGGAGTGTAATTATTGGTGATTTGATAATATTGGAAATACTTCAAGGTATAAGGCACGATAAAGATTATATTAAAACAAAAAAGGCACTGGAGACATTAGAGCAGTTTGAATTGTTTGGTAGTTTTATGGTTTCTGAGTGTGCAAACAATTTTAGGAAACTTAGAAAAAAAGGGTTAACGGTAAGAAAAAATTCCGACCTAATAATTGCTAGTTTTTGTATTCAAAATAAAATACCGCTTCTTTTTTCAGATAGAGACTTTCTACCATTTACTGAACATCTTGACCTTATTCTCGCTTTAAAATAAATGCAAAGAAAAATAATAAACCGATTTTTCCACATTTAAGTACTTGTTATATATTCTATTATTCCTCCATAATTGAAAGGGAATCCCTTTGTTTTTTTAAAAGAAAACCAAATGCAAAACCTGTAATAAACATTAAAATACTATAAGTTACTGCGGGAATCATCATGGTGTTATTGCCGATTAGAGTACCTGCCACCATTAATGCCAGTGTTCCATTTTGAATGCCCACTTCATAAGCAATTGATACCGATTGCGGCTGTGAAAGCTTAAAAAAATTGGCTAACAAATAACCTAGCCCCAACACCAATATATTTAAAGTTAAAGTTGCAGCCCCTGTTTGTATAAAAAAGTCGAGCATTTGTGCTTTGTTTTTAAAAATAATCGCCAATATAATTAGTAACAAAAAAATGACCGAGAATATTCGGATGACGGGTTCGGTTTTATTAGCTGCCTTTTGCCACTTAAACAACATAAACATGCCTATTAGCACGGGTATTAGGGTAATAATTAATAGTTGAAAGATAGTTTTTAACAAGGGCAGCTCAAATGCCTCCGCTGAGCCTATAAAATAATTCATTGCCAATAGGGTCAACAAAGGTAGGGTAAAGGGCGTAATAAGGCTTACTATTGCCGTTAAGCTAATAGACAGTGCAACATCCCCTTTTGCCAAGTTAGTAAACATATTTGAGGTTGCCCCGCTTGGTGCAAATGAAATAATCATTAGCCCAACCGCTAATTCAGGGGGTAATTTAAAAGCAATGGCTATTAGGAAGGCTATTATGGGCAATAAAATTATTTGAGCGAATATACCAATCACAGCCGCTTTTGGTTGCTTTAAAACGCCAGTAAAGTCAATTGTGCGTAGAGATAACCCCATACCAAACATTATAATAAATAATGATACAGGTAGAATAATAGTAGTCAACAAGTCTGCTTGCATAATAAATCCTTTGATTTCAACGCTTATAATTAAATTTATGAATGCTGTTTTAGATTAAAAATATGTGGTTTTATAACATTTTTCATTTAATTACACTCTGAACCTAATTATTTTACCCTAATTATTTTGTGACTCTAATTATTTTGAGTTGTGGGGATTAGGGGGCAGCTTATTTTTTAGCGGTCGGCTGGAACGATTCGTTAGGTGCTGGTGCTGCTGGTAAATATATACAACACAAAAAATAAAAGGGTAGCATCCCCATTAATCCAAAGATATTATTTCCAGCCTTGATTGTCTGCTTTTTCTGCAAGATATTTGTTATGCGTATCTAAAAATTCCTTTAAATCACGTTCCAATGTTCCATATATTGATTTAATTTTTTTATTGGAACGGGCTGTTAAATATATAGGGAAGGCAATACTTAGAACTAATACAACAAATAATCCCCACCATACGAACTCAAAATTATCAGCAATATACTTAATTATGGGGATATGTTGATATATAGTTGCAAATAATAGTATGGATAAAACTATCGACATATTAAAATTTATCCATTTAATCAAATACAATCCATTCTGTTCTTTAGATAGAGACTCTGCACTAGCAATAAATTTTTTATGAGACCCTACAACTACGCCTTCTGCTAATTTATTTGAGTTATTTTTGCAAAATTCAATGGTATTTTTGACTTCTGGATCATTTGTTATTTGTTGTATTTTATTTTCTATTTGATGTCTGTCAAACAAAGGTTTGACTTCTCTATACGCTAAATTAAAAACAATTGAGATTTCTATCAAATATGCTAAATCAAGAAAGCCAGATGACATTGTTTTTAAATATTCTAAGAAAAACTAGGGGCATTACTAAAAATACCATCCTCGCCAAAAACTTTTTCATCTGCATTTTTAACTGCACTGGGATAATTAAAAGATGCAACGGCAGTATTACTACCCAATTTTTCACAATATCTAAATGCTTTCCCATCTCTAGTAATGATATGAGCTTTTAGCTGTTGGCTATAAGTTTTTACAGTACAGTTTTTATGTTCTTTACAAGTTTTCAAAAACATATTTTCTTTATTGATGTCGCTGTTTTTATAGTTATCCAATAATAGTTTGATAACAACACCATTTTCTAATGCTATTTTTAATGCCTCTATGACTGCTAAATTACCGTATAAAGATAACTTACTAGAAATAATATTGACATTTTTTTTAGCGTTGGTGAGTAGCATTTTAATTAACTCTATAGCATGTTCTTCACTGCCATTAGAGATTAATTCAACACTATCATCCTTATCAAGTGCTTCTAATTTTTTTATATATTCGTTCATTTTGATGATGATAGCAGATAAAAAGCCAATAATGAAGAAAATGCAAGAGAGGCGAAATGGGTTTCACTTTCCACTTGTGTTATTCAATATTTTCACTTCTAAAAGTAGAGATAGCGGTAGATGATTTATTAGGATAGCTGTCTGCAAATTTTGCTTCTGTCAGCCCTGGAATACTGGACAAGTCTTTGCGGCCTTTACCAATAACGAATTGCGCTTTCATGCCTTTTTCCATGTGTTGGGCAATGTCACAATGTACTAAATAGGTGTAATGGCTACTGGGTACAATAAAAGTGCCTGTTTTGGTGGTTAAGCCATTGGCCTCAATATGAAACATACCACCAGGATATAAATAACGAGGTAGGCCATGAAGCATCCACTGATGTCTTATTTCGTCTTCATTTTTAAATTCAATGGTGATTCGAGCGCAGGGTTTTGCATGCCAAGAATGTGAGTCTAAACCAAAAACAGTACCTGGATAAGGTTCGGAATATTTGACACCAGCTTTGACCTGAATGCTGATCTCTTCAGAAATTTGTTTGCAATCTTTGGGTAAATTGTCGATGTTTTCATGCATTACCATGCCATCTAAATCCATACGCATACCACTGCCACACATACCTTCAGCAATTTTATCCTTTGCCGCATGGCTGTGATTATGGCTTATATGGCTATGATCTTTTACCTCAGTTATATTATCAGTTCCAGTTTCAGCAACAGCATATAAGCTCTGGATACTTAAACCTAAAGCCACTAAAGTCCCTGTCGATATTTTGTTATGCTTCATGGCTGTTTCCTGTGTTTCTTTTAACTAAAATAACGGTGCCAATGAGTACTATTATTTGAGCTAATAAAATGAGCATCTGTGTTTCGTCTGTGGTTTCAGAATCTTCTGCTGGCAGGCTTTCATCTGTGGCTATAAAAACATCCCCATAATGCTTTTTATCATCAGATAAGGTCCAGACTGGATATTGTTTTTTATAAAATTCAGCAGTAAAAAAAGGAGTCGGGTCAACACCTTGTAATTTTGGCATGCCGTTTTCACCCAGAAATGATTCAAAAACTATACTGCTAATATGCCCTCCAGGATAGATTCCATCAGTAGTGACTCCTAATTCATTATGATCATGAAAAGTCCAGATACCAGCACCCATATTATGCAGTCCATCATTATGCGCATAGAGTTCTAGGTCAACACGCTGGGCTGGTCCTAAAGTAAACACGTCACGTTGAATGCGGGCACTCGGTTTTAATTCAACACCATCTAAATGGGTGGAAGTAGGTTTAAAACCATGGGTATGTAAAGCAAGCAATTGATCTCCAGCATTAAAAACCCGTAGTTTTATTTTTTCTTCGGGCTTAACAATAATTAAAGATTCTCTTAAGGTAAAGGGGAATGATCGTCCGTTTAAAATAAAGTAATCAGGCGTTCTTTCAGTAATGTTGTAATCACGATTAAAGGCTTTGGCTAATAGCCTAGAGTCATTAGCTGTTTGAATGATATTGTGTAATTCTCTGTCAATATCTTGATATTGCAGATCATATTCTCGGTCATATTTTTTAGCAACGGCTTTTGAAGAATGTCTGACAAAACCATTGCCAACATTAAATGTCTGTACCCAGTTATTTGCTCTGTTTTCTTCAACGATAAACATGCCGATGAGTCCCATCATAATATGCGTATGGGCTTGAACATGACAATGGTAAACCATGGTACCGGGTTGTCTGGGTGTTATCTCATAAGTAAATTGCTTACCCGGCATAATCAGTTTATTACTGGTTTGTGGTACGCCATCATTACCTTCCCCTTTTGTAGTCTGAAAAGAATGGTCTACACCGTGTAAATGAATCGTATGTGGAAAATAATGTGAATTTTCTAAAGTAATAAATACTTTATCGCCTTGTTCAACCCGAATGGCAGGTGATGGTAGCCGGATTAACGGGTTTGCGACTAAGGTTTCTGCACTTTTATTAGACATGCCTCGGTGCTTAGGGACAAATGTCCAAAAGCCTGGTTGAATACCTGGTGCAATATTATAGGTGGTCACTGGGTCAGCAAGGTCGGGTGAAAAACCATTTAATTCCAATACTTCAAGACGAATATGAATTTCATCAGGGTCTCCATCGCCATCAAGGTCTTTACCTTTTATTAAAGTGTCAGGTGCTAGGTGAGTATTCATTAATGTAGCCATGGACACATTGTTTGTACCTTTAACAAAGGCCGCTATATTGTAGGGGTTGTCAGGACTACATACAGGCGATGCGGCAATATCAACACCCTCAATTTGTTGCTGTTGCCTCCATGAGTTAATGTGTTTTTTAGGGCAGAAATCTTCAACTTTTCCTAAATAGGTTTCTGTTGTAGTGGGTGGTTGAAAAAGGGCTGATGAAGTATTGGACAAGCATAGCAATAGGATAAAAAAACAAAATAAACGGGATTTTGACATCAGAGTAAAGAAACGGTGTGCAGGAAGAATTACTGGTTTAGTGGATAATTATACAACAAAGTTCCAGTAGGCATTGACTTTAGAAAATTATAAGTAACTACTCGGCTTACCCTCTATTTTGTTCAAGTTACCGTATTTCCGAGCAAGTTACCGTCATTCCCACGAACGCGGGAATCCAGTGTCATTATCTGTAAATTACACAATGTCATTATATAAATCCTTCCATCAAGGTAAGTATACGGCTGATTGCTTTATCATACTGCTATGGCTTCTATGGATTCCCGCGTTCGCGGGAATGACGGTAAAGGCACGGTTTACAGGTGTAAATGAACACTTTCAACGCGGTTATTGGACAAAATAGTCGGTGGCTGATAATGAGACCTTGTTCGGCTGCTTATAAATTTTTTAGCTCCAGGTATCTCGCAAAGTGACAGTTCTATTAAATACTAGCTTGTCAGTTTTGCTATCAACTGCATCAACACAAAAATAACCGGTACGTTCAAATTGAAAACGTTGACCTGCTTTAGCGTTAGCCAGACTGGCTTCTACTTTACAATGTTTAAGTGTTTGTAGAGAATCGGGGTTAACAACAGCTAAAAAATCATCTTCAGACTCGGGGTTTGCCACATTAAATAAGCGGTCATATAAACGTATTTCAGCATTGACGGCATGTTGTTCTGATACCCAGTGAATGACCCCTTTTACTTTTCTACCTTCTGGTTTTTTGCCTAATGTATTGGCATCATAGCTACAACGCAGTTCAATTATTTTCCCATTCTCGTTTTTAATAATTTTATTACATTTAATGACATAAGCGTTGCGTAGACGAACCTCTCCTCCTTCTAATAAGCGTTTATATTTTGCTGGAGGAACTTCTGAAAAATCATCTTTTTCAATCAGAATCACTTGTGAAAAAGGAATTTTACGTGTACCTAGTTCTGGTTTTTGAGGATGATTGCTTACTTCTAATATTTCTTCTTGGTCATTGGGATAATTTTCTATGACTATGCGCAGTGGATGCAAGACAGCCATCGCTCTGTGTGCATTATCATTTAAGTCTTCGCGAATACAATTTTCCAAAACCCCCATTTCTATCCATGAATCCTTTTTGGTGATGCCAATACGTTCACAAAAATCACGAATAGAAGCAGGTGTGTAACCTGCACGGCGAAGTCCTGCAATGGTAGGCATACGAGGATCATCCCAGCCATTAACAAAGTTTTCATTAACCAGTTGTGCCAATTTACGTTTACTAACCACGGTGTATTCCAGTTGTAAACGAGCAAATTCAATTTGTTGTGGTTGTGCATCGGTTTGTAATTTTTCCAGTACCCAATCATAGAGTGGTCTATGTACTTCAAACTCAAGCGTACATAAAGAATGGGTAATACCCTCAATGGCATCCGAAATACAATGCGTAAAATCGTACATTGGGTAGATACACCAATCGTCGCCTGTGCGTTGGTGATGTACTCTTTTAATACGATACAACGCAGGGTCACGCATATTGATATTAGGAGATGCCATATCAATTTTTGCTCTTAATACATAGTGTCCATCGGCAAATTCACCTTGACGCATAGCAGTAAATAAAGACAAGTTTTCTTCAATTGATCGGCTTCTGTCAGGACTCTCTTTTCCTGCTTCAGTTAAGGTACCTCTATACTGACGGATTTGTTCTGCCGATAAGCTATCAACATAAGCATTGCCTTGATTTATTAATTCAACAGCATATTCAAATAATTGCTCAAAATAGTCAGAAGCATGATGTTTATAAGCCCAGTTAAAGCCTAACCATGCTATATCCTGTTCAATAGATCGCATGAATTCAATGCTTTCTTTCTCTGGATTGGTATCATCAAAACGGAGATTACAGGCACCTTTATACTCAATAGCCATGCCAAAGTTTAAGCAAATGGATTTTGCATGTCCTATATGTAGATAACCATTAGGTTCTGGTGGAAAACGGGTAATCACTTTACCATTATGTTTATTATCATTTATGTCTTGGCTGATAATATGTCGGATAAAGTTTGATGAGGCGGAAGTTTCTGCTGAGCTCATTAATTTATTTGAGAATACGAACGAAAAGCTACCATTCTAACTGTAAATACAGGCTTCCGCAAAGCCACAAAGAAAGAGAGATAATGCGTTATACATAAATTGAGAACTCAGCATAACTCATGAACGGATAAAAAAGGTCAGCCAAAATAACGTGCAATAGCTCACTATTACACTTGTATTTTGACTAAAACCTGAAAAATTCTATCACTTTTTTCTCATCGCCAGAGTTATGCTGAGGTCTCAAATTAATGAAGATAGGCACTAATAAAGATCATAACGGCGGCTGTTTTTGCCCTGTACATACAATGTGTACTTCACTTCCTATAGCTAGTTCACCCGATTGGTCATGTAGTGCATTCTGTCCAAAATAAACCTGCTTATTCCATTTTCGTAATCGATTGAGTGTGCGAAGTGGTTCTTTGCCAGTGTTGGCTGTAGTGGGGTCAATAGTCGGTATAGCACACCTGGAACAGGGTTTTGGTAGTCTAAAATCAATACTATTGATGGATATTTTTCGCCAGCTATCTTCTGCGTAGGGTTCACACTGGGAGATGACAAGGTTGGGCCGGAATCGCTCAATGCTCAATTCCAGATTCATTTCTTTATTTAAAGCAGTCATGGATGCTTCTGATGTTAACAAAAAAGGAAATCCATCCGAAAAATTAATTTGATCCGTTTTTTTTGAATAGTTAGGGTCAACAGGTCGAACAATATCATCGGGCTGGTAAACTAATTGGCATTGAATATTCAAAAAGTCACTAAGCTTTTGATTAACTTTTAAGGAAGTTTGTTTTGCCATACAGGTATCACCCCAAATAGTGATGTTACAACTGTCTCCAGTTGTTGCATTAATTGGCAATGAAATACTATCCGTTGAATGCATACTTAGTATCAGTTTAGAGTGAGTGAGTTGGGTTTGTATTAATGCCATTTTTGGTATCTGGCGTTGACTTAAGAATTGATTGTTACTATCAATCAGCATCCATTTTCTATCGTATAAGAGACCTTTAGTAGTAACAGGCCATTTTGAAACTTTAATTCCGGCGAGAGATTTTACTGGGTAGACGTAAATGTCGCTTAAAACAGGGTAGGGCATGATTTATTTTATACCAGCAATTCTGTTATCAAATCAGAATCTACTTCTCTGGTGTATAGTTTCACCACGTTATACCTGATTTAAAAATAATAAAGGACAGCCCTGATAACATATTAAACTTTCACTACAAAGGAATTAATATGTCCCAAGGCTATCACACGAATGCAAAAACTAATCTGCATTCAAGAGAAATTATACAACAATCTAGTCTCACTAATGCAGCTCTATCTAAACGCTTTGCAATAAATGAAAAGACCGTTTCAAAATGAAAAAACAGAGACCATTTAGCATAATAAATCTTTTATTCTTGGTATTGCTAAATCATCAAAATACTGTTGCTCTAAATCCAATCCAACAAACTTACGATTGTGTTTTAATGCTATAACACCTGTTGTGGCACTACCGCAAAATGGGTCTAATATTAAATCCCCTTCATTGCTTGAAGCGATAATAATTCTTTCTAACAGAGTTTCAGGCTTTTGTGTTGGATGCTTTCCATATTTTTTTTCACCATTTACAGGTGTGCCAATCGCCCAAACACTACGCATTTGTTTATTTGGTTTTTTAATAAAATCTTTGGGAAAGGCACCATTTTTAATTTCAGAGTAATTAAAAGTATGTTTTGCTTTTTTATCTTTTCTAGTCCAAATTAAAGTTTCGTGGCTAGCTGTAAACATTCTGCATGATAAATTAGGGGCTGCATTTGGTTTTAACCATGAAATATCATTGATAATATGCCAGCCTTGTTTTTGCAAGGCAAAACCACAAGAATAAATAGAATGGTACGTACCTGAAATCCACATACTGCCATTAGGTTTTAAAACTCTTCTGCAAGCCTTTATCCATTTTGAATGGAATTTAAAATCCTCTTCAACGCCCCTACTTTTATCCCATTTCCCTTTATTCACACTAACTCTTTTTCCTGCATGACAACTAAAACCACCATTAGATAGATTGTAAGGCGGATCAGCGAAAATCATATCCACACTTTCTTTAGAGATTTGCTTTAACAGCTCTAAACTATCTCCTAAAAATAGTTTTATTGATTTACCTTTAAAATATGGGTTCATATATTTTTACAATTTTTTAGTGTAATTTGGTTAAAAAATAATGAAATTTTGGATGCTTGCTGGTGATTCATAACGCCCGCATCACCGATAGCAAAAAGCAAAGCGACGAAGGATAGGCGCTTTTTGCTGTCCGAGTGCATGCGTTTGTTATGTTTTCATTTAAGCGTTAACCCATACTCCAGAAACCCATTGGTTGTTTTCTGGGTGCAGGTGTTGGTTACTGACATCGGTCAGACTTCTATCTGCCGCATCTTCTGTGGCTGCAAACCAAGCCTCATTTGATTTAATTGAAGTTCAAGATCCCATAGAATCTGTTTTCCATCGGTGGGCAAGTTCGTCAAACTCATCCCAGATTAGTTCACCGAGTTCTTCTTGGGAGAGGAAGGAAGTAGGTGCTATCTCATCAAGAGCCTCTTCATCTTGATCATCGTTACCATCCTCGAACAATCTGTCCAGAAATAGCTGCTCATTTTCGAAGAATTCAAATCCTTCGTCATCTACCCAATCTGAACTACTATCTTCATTAATGGAACTATCCTGACACAGGGGGTGGTATGGTAAGACTAGATTTCTCATTAGTATGAGGAAGTATTGAATTCTGGATGTCTTCCATCACTCCATTCAAGTCGTCGTGTTTCAACGATGAAACCACGTAATTATTTAGTGTTACTTTTCTATTGCCTCGACAAATAATTTGAACTCTTTTTTTGTCGTTTTTAGATTTGAACTCCCCTGTTTTTACAGAGCCAGTACTTAATACGTGTCTATCATTTGAGCTTTTTTGTGCCTCTTTATTCTCAGATGACTGTGCAGATTCGTCAAATTCTAAGCAGATTCGTCAAATTCTAAACTGTAAATGTCTTCAGCAAATATCTTGCTCTGTGTTTCGACAAAAGCCATGTCATTATCGTCGAAATCATCAGATTGATACATCGACAGGTTGTTATTTTTATTATTGTTGCTTTGTGTTATTTCAAGAGATATTTTTAGTTGAATAACGCTTTTCCTGGCTGATGATCAAGAAAGTATGTGCCCTAATACATTGAGAGCAGTCGATGAATTTGGATCTGATTCAAGATAGTCCAGCAGTAAATCAATAGCGGCTTTGTGCTGACCACTGCTGACTAACTTACTCACCGTTGAAAGAGTTTTCCTTACGTTACATCCACTAAATTCTCATTATAAGGTTAGGTGATTCATTAAACATAACGCCAAATTCAGTGACCGCTGACAGATATACGGTGAACTCTGCTAACACACAGAATTGTGATAAAAAATGACCTTTGAAAAACACTGCGCTGCCAGCGGTCAACTGCAACTTTTTATTAGCCTTTTTGATTATAGTGATACCGACAGGCTATTATTGTAATATGTGTTTTGGTTACTGCATATACAAGCCGATGGGTATCATCTATTCTACGAGACCAAAAACCTGATAAATTTTCTTTTAACGGTTCAGGTTTACCTATTCCTTCGAATGGTGTTCGTTTTACATTCGAAATCAATTTATTGATTCGTTTTAATGTCTTTTTATCTTGCCCTTGCCAATAAAGATAATCAGACCATGCTTCATCTGTCCAAGCTAAACATCTATTCACCTAATTAGCTCTCTTTCTTGAACAACTCCTTGGTTGAATTGTTCAATTGATTTTCTAAGGTGTTTTGCGTTTTCAGGAGACTTTAATAAGTATACTGTTTCCATCAAACTGCTGTAATACTCAAATGACATTACAACAGCATCTTCACTATCGCGTCTAGTTATCACAGTACAATCAGCATCATTAACCACTTGGTCTAAAACACTTTTAAGTCTATTTCGGGCTTCTGTAAATGAAACAATTCGCATTTTTCACCTCATTTGTTTAAGTTAATAAACAAGTGTAGCACTCAAGCTGAAGTTGTACAATAAACGGAACATGTTTTTTAGGCTAACGCCTGCATCAGCTGACGTAAAAAGGGGTACACTTTTTTGCTTTGCAAAAAATGTGACGCTTTTTACGGTCAGATGGAAGTGCTTGTTAGGCAATATGTGCAACTTGCTGTGCAACATTTTCAGACAACGCTACAGGTAAAAAACAAGACTCTGGATATAGATAATCTTCTCCAGATTCATCAATTACTCGTAATTGATGATGTTTTTTTGCCTCTTCGTCTGACATTAATTGGTACAATTTACGCACATCAAGCGACACTTCGTAACCCGAATTACTGATACAAATAACAAATTGTGGATTGGTCATAAACTATTACTCCAAATACTGCTTTATCTTAAATTCATGTTTTCCTATCCCATGCGCTTCATGCCAATGAAGCTCTGCATTCAGCACTGTTCCATCTTCAAGCCTGACGGCAGCATAACCTTTACACTTTTGCCATCGACCTTTGCCATAAATTTTTTGCAGGCGATGCAGTTCTCGAATCCCAGAACCTTGGGCGAAGGTTTCAGAATCAAGAATGTCACTAATAATTTCAAAATCCATATGGCTATTTTACATTGTCTATTCATTAGACACTATCGGAAATCTCTTTTTTAAAAAAAAAGTTAGGTACTTATAAAAATAAGTTCAAATGTTTTCGATAATATCTATTGATTGCATAACGCCTGCATCAGCTGACGTAAAAAGGGGTACACTTTTTTGCTTTGCAAAAAATGTGACGCTTTTTACGGTCAGATGGATGTAATTGTTAGATGCCCATGCTACACTCTAATACGCATATACTATACGCATGACATTCGAGGTTGTCGACATGCATAATATTTATAACCATAGCGCCCCTAAAAAACCAACAAACCTTAGTGTCAACAGTGACTTGCTTGCAAAAGCTAGAGGTTTAAAAATTAACTTATCTGCCACCCTAGAGTCTGCACTTGAAGTTCAAGTTTGTCTCTCAGAACGTGAAAAATGGCTAAAAGAAAATAAAAAAGCAATAACTTCCCTAAATAATCTTGTTGAAAAAAATGGGCTGTTTTCTGATTCATATAGGGAATTTTGATGCAGCAGTTTACTCTTTACAAGAATGAAAATAAAAACTCAAAAAAAGCCTACCCATATTTTATTGATGTTCAAAATGATCTTTTGAGTGACTTAAATTCTAGGATTGTAATTCCTCTATCCGCACAAGAAGCATTGAACAACTTAAATGCAAAAAAGCTGTGTCCTTCTATCGAAATTGATGAATGCATATTTGTGTTACTAACACATCAAATGACTTCAGTACCTTGCTCTGCTTTGAAGAATAAGGTAACCTCCCTCGAGCATTACAGATATGATATTTTGGCTGCTATAGACTTATTGTTAACAGGCATCTAACGCCAGAATTTGGTGTTTCATGGGTAGCAGCCCAACGGATGCTAAGAAAATTGCGGGTAACGATGGGAGATCAGAATAGTTTATACAAACTTACGGGCACCATTGAATTGGATGATGCTTTTGTCGGTGGCAGGCATAAAGGGAAGCGTGGCCGCGGAGCTGAAGGTAAAACTGCTATTTTATTTGTTGCTATGAAAGCAGTACCTAAAGTTGATAAAGAGAATGTAAGAACATTTGCACAAAAAAACATTGAGCCAAGACAAACTTTAAACACAGAAGTAACTTCAAAAGTTATTTGCTTGGAACCTATCATGGTGTATCAGGACAGTATATGCAGGAATACTTGGATGAGTTTTGTTATCGACTAAATCGTCGCTTTTGGGAGGAACAAATTCCCAATCGTTTATTAAGAATTTGTATTGATCACAAACCAGTTTTTCTTAAACCTGTGGTTTGTTAATAGCCATGTTGATTTATATAAATAAAAAGGCTAACAAGGGTGGTTCATCTGACCATTGGCAGCGTAGATTTTTTTCGAAGGTCATTTTTTATCAAATGTCAGTGCTTTGTCAGAATTCATCGTATATCTGCCAACGGCATCTAACCACATCGTTATACATATTATAATCGCAAAAAACTGACAAGTATTAAAGAAAGATGGTATATGTCCCCATTATTCCTAATCCATATTTTAAGGTGAACAATGAAGAATTATAAAGTCGCCGTTTTAGCGGGTGACGGTATTGGTCCGGAAATTATAAAAGAAGCGATTAAAGTTTTGAAAGTGGTTGAAGAGCGTAATGATGTTTCATTTGAATTGAATGATGGCTTATTTGGTGCTTGTGCTTATTTTGATTCAGGTGATGCATTTCCTCAGGTCACAAAAGATATTTGTGATAATGCAGATGCTATCTTAAAAGGCCCTATTGGCTTGAGTCACGAAGAGTCAAAAAATATCCCAGTAGATAAACAACCCGAACGTGGCGCTTTATTACCTATGCGTCGTCGTTACAATACTTATGCCAATTTCCGCCCTGTCTCTTTACCTAAAGCATTAGCACATTTTTCACCTTTAAAAGCAGAAATTATTGGTGAGGGGGTTGATCTCATTATCGTTCGTGAGTTGGTGGGTGGTCTTTATTTTGGCAAAAAAGAAACGGGCGTTAATGATGATGGCTTGCGTTATGTAAAAGAAACTCTGGAGTATGACGAAGGACAAATTCGTCAGATTCTAATTCAAGCCTTTAAATTAGCCAGTAACAGAAAAAAAGTATTACATAATATTCATAAAAGTAATGTTCTAAAATCGAGTGTGTTATGGAATGAAATTTTAGCAGAAGTTGCCAAGGATTATCCACAAGTTGAAGTTATCAATATTCTGGTTGATGCAGCGGCCACATTGCTTTGTCTTAAACCAACACAATTTGATGTGATGGTAATGGAGAATATGTTTGGTGACATATTGAGTGATCAGTGCGGTGGTATTTTAGGTTCTTTAGGATTAATGCCATCTGCCTGTATTGGTGATGAAAAAGCCTATTACGAACCTTCACATGGATCAGCACCTGATATAGCAGGAAAGAATATTGCAAACCCATATTCAATGATTGGTTCAGTTGCGATGATGCTGGAAAACAGTTTTGACATGGCTGATGAAGCTAAAAATATCTGGGCAGCTATGCAAGGTGTTTTTGGCGATGGTTTTTCAACGGCGGATCTGTCAAAACCAGGAATAGGTGTAAAAATGATTGGTACAGATGAATTTGGTGATAAAGTCGTTGAGAAATTAAGAGCGATGCCAATAGTTTAGGCTATACCAATAGCTCCAAAGGCTTACCGTTTATTTGTAAAGTCTGAATCAAGACCTGTTTTGATTTAGACTTTAATGCTTTAAGAATAAGGACAAAAAGTATATGTTTCGTAGCAAAGCCCAATCCATCAATGCATTAGCTGCCAATACATTGATTGAAGAACTACAGCAATATTTTGTCCATCAGTTAGACAGTGTCGTTTGTCAATCGACAGAAAACTCTTCTTTTCAAGCCATTGAATGGTTTCGTGATGATGGACTGCATGGGGGAGGGGTGCGCTATGTAGCAAATAATGATCAGGTTTTTAACCGTGCTTCTGTTAATGTCTCTCAAGTTCATTATGATGATCTTGACAATAAATCACTGTCGTCAGCCACTGCAATTTCAACCATTATTCATCCATTAAATCCTCATGCTCCATCTGTCCATATGCATTTTAGCTGGACAGAAATGAAGGATGGCAAAGGCTATTGGCGGATGATGGCTGACTTAAACCCAGCCATAGAAAATGCTGATGCAACTCAGAGTTTTATTCAGAGTATAAAAAAATCAGCTTTAAACATATATCAGGCTGGAGCAAATCAAGGGGATAGGTATTTTAATATCCCAGCACTTGGTCGACATCGAGGCGTTTCTCATTTTTATCTGGAAGATTATTCGAGTGGTAATTTACAAGCTGATTTTAATATGGCAAAAACCATAGGAAAATCTACCATAGAAACGTATGTAGATCTTATGCAGAAAGCTATTCAACAGTATCCTGATCCACCAGATGACGACTATAAAAAACAACTTGCTTATCATACTTTATATTTGTTTCAAGTATTGATTCTGGATAGAGGAACAAGCTCTGGATTATTAGTACATAATCAAAATGACCTTGGCATAATGGCTTCTTTACCTGCACATATAGATAAAGAATTACTGACTGCATGGCAAGTAAAGCTGGTATCTCCACAAGATCAACTACTAGCAGACATTATAAAGGTATTACCCAAACAATCACCTTGTCTAATTAACAAGCAGACTAAGTTAGCTTTAGCAGAGGTAGTACGACAACACTATAATAAATACCCTAAAGCACTTTCCTTGCAAGCGCAGGGAAATGTTATTCCACCGACGGTGGAAAATCATCGCTAAAGACTATAAATAACAAAAGAGAAATAGTGACTTATGTTAAACAATAGCTACCTTTCTGAAAGTGTCTGTGAAAGACAGCCCAACAGAAAAGAATTGTTTAAGATAAGTCAAAAAATAAGCAAAAACTATTCGCCCAATAGGCCACTGGTAAAGCTTGATAATAATGTGAGCATGTCATTGACCCAAGCACAATTGCTTGAAGTCAGCCAGAATATTAATCTGTATTATACCCCAAGAGTCCTGTCAAATAATTCCACCTTAGCATTGCTTCCCATAGACCTAGAACATTTCTATGTCTATTGGAATTTAGCTGATTATCATCAATATAGTCATGGCCATCAAAATGATGATTTAAAACTTAGAGTGTATTCACAATGTAAGAAAACAAAACCGAAGTTGGTTTATGAGTCAACAGTATCATCCATGCAGAGGCAACAAAGAATTAATTTTCAGAAATCGGAAAAAGGGGCGATATATACTGCAAGTCTGGGGAAGTCATTGGATGCAAACAATTTTTTAGCTTTGCTTAACTCAAATGAAATTTATAGTTTTTATGAAACACAGAAGCAAACTAAATCTAAAAATAAACTGCCTAAAAAAGTGGTACTATCAAAAATTGATACAGAGCAGAATAAACCTCAAGCTGTAAAATCACGTTACCTAAGTTCTAATCGTTCAAGTAAAGGAAAAACAATAGAGTGAAAAAAGGATTTTTAAGTTTCATACTCCATGCACATCTACCCTATGTGCGACACCCAGAACATGAAAGTTTTTTTGAAGAAAACTGGTTATTTGAGGCAATAACAGAATGTTATATTCCCCTTATTAATGTATTTGATAGATTGTACAAAGATAAAGTCAAATACCGGATAACACTTTCTTTATCGCCCACACTTATTACTATGTTGGGCGATGAATTATTGCAAAAACGCTATCAAAATCACTTGCAAAAACTGATTGAATTAGCAGAAAAAGAAATAATAAGAACACGTAACAATCCACAAAATCAAAAATTAGCCCGACATTATAAACGCTTTTATCTTAATGTCAGGGATAGCTATAAAAATCAATATCAATGTGATCTGTTATCCGCTTTTAAAAAACATTATCAACTAGGACAACTAGAGTTAATAACAACCGCTGCAACCCATGGTTTTTTACCACTACTGAATATAAGTGAAGCCGCTGTTTGCTGTCAGATTAAAGTAGGGTTAGATACATTTAAAGAAAAGATGGGGTTTGCACCGACAGGTTTCTGGTTACCAGAATGTGGATATTACCCTGGTCTGGAAAAAACACTTGAACAAGCAGGCATTAACTATTTTTTTGTTGATACACATGGGGTAATGAATGCTTCTGTACAGCCAGTCAACAACGTATATGCACCGATTGATTGTGGCAATGGTGTCATGGCTTTCGCCCGCGACCCAGAATCTTCCCAACAAGTCTGGAGCGCAGGGGAGGGCTATCCTGGAAATTCTAATTATAGAGAATACTATAGTGATATAGGGTTTGAATTAGATAAAAACTATATATCCCCTTATATTCTAAATAATGAAAAGAGAATAAATACCGGCATAAAATATCACCAAATTTCTAATAAAGAACAAGATAGGGTGCTTTATAATCCAAGAGAAGCTCAAACTCAAATAAAGAAAGATGCAATTGATTTTATTCAAAAAATACAAAATCAAATTGACAGTGTGGGGCAAATCATAGCGAGTACACCCATTATAGTTTCACCTTATGACGCAGAATTATTTGGTCACTGGTGGTTTGAGGGACCAAACTGGTTAGAGCAAGTATTAAGAATAGCAAGCGAAGAAACAAATACAATAGAAACAGTAACTTGTAGCGACTACTTAAAGCAACAGGAAAAACATCATCAGGCCATCCCTGCATTTTCAACATGGGGAGAACAAGGTTATTGCAGTTTTTGGCTCAATGAAGAAAACGAATGGATTTATCCATTTCTTTATAAAGCAGCAGAAGAAATGGAACAACTGGTTTTAGATTTTAAAGACATTACCGTTTCAGCAAGACAAAAACGAGCCTTGAATCAAGCATTAAGATCCTTATTATTAGCACAATCATCAGATTGGCCCTTTATTATGAAATCAGGAACAACCACTGACTATGCCAATAAAAGAATCACAGATCAGTTAGCACGATTTAACTATTTACACGATTGTATACGCAGAAACAAAATCAATGAAGAATATTTATTAGCTCTGGAAATAATGGATAATATTTTTCCTAACATTGATTTTCGTCAGTATAGTCAAATATAAGGTTAATAGTTCCATTCATCACGAGGTGGCACATCCAGATGCAAAAAAGCGGTTCAAGCAGATGACCATGACATGGGATTAAATCTAAACTGACATCCTTTGGGATTTTAGATGTGATAATGGGATTGCTCACTGGGGTAATTTTTTGATAGTTACTATTTAACATAATATACATTATGCGAAGTTATTAGCTTTAGGCTTTTTCTACCTCTGCCTAGTTTTTCTGGGTTTATTGTGATATATCTCGGTTAAAAATGAGTCCCCGTTATCCTTTCTAAAAAAACTATAATAAATCGTAACTCCCAAAACCTCTGCCAATTTTTTAAAATTCCTTATATAGAACATCTCTTTTCCTGATTTAATTTTACACTTTCTTGGTACGCATCCATTGGTTTTTTATACTTCAATGTTTCATGGGATCTTCTATGGTTATAAAATTCAATATAATCATCTACATTGGTGATTAATTCACTGATAGCTTGATATTCGTTCAAATAAAATTCTTTCACATTTTGCGCTTCTCCAAAAGCGTTTAATGCAGATATTATCTGTGGCTATTCCTTTGCATTCATTGAGAGGGTGATACCTAGTTTCTTTAGCCTTTTAGTGCGCTTTACTGGTGTATTGGTCACCTTGATCAGTATTAAATATCTCTTAAAATTCATTGCTAACAACAGCCAGTTTTTGATACCGCCCTCCCCTTTAAAAAAACCCTAGACTCAGGCATTCTATCTTTGACTTTAATTGAATGGGAATGTATAAATAACAAGTGATTATGATTAAGAAAAACATAACAATTATTAAGAGGGGATCGTGGCATGAAAGAAAATTTTGAATTAACAGCAGTTGATCAACGGTACAGTTTATTCACTCAGATTAGAAAAATTCAGATTTTATTATCTGTTTTATTTCTTTGTGTGATTCTACCTTCAACAGCCTTTGCACATAGAGGTTCCACCAATGAAATTGACACATGTCGAATTTCTGTAGGTGATGAGGTTATCCACTTTACGGCTTATACTGCTATGACTGGTGGGACGGGCTTGTGTCATGTTATTCCTTATGTGGGGCCAGCAGATTTGGTTTTTGATTACGAAGGCCAAAAGTTACGGAAAACAACAGTAGAATTTGAAATTACCAAAGAACCAGAAGGAACACGTGTTTTTTATCAGGCTCCAGAAAAAATTAAAAAAGGGACTGTGGATGCAAAAGTTGATTTTACTCCCTATGGAGAAGGTAATTATTTAGCGCATATAACAATAGAACATGAAGGACGAAAACTGGATTCACATCTGCCTTTTTCGGTAGGTTTGGAATCTGCGGAAGGAGGGATGTCATTTATGGTTATATTCCTATTGCTTGTTCTGGTCGTGGTCGTTTTAGCTATGATAGTTATGTCAAGATCCAAGAAAAATAAAGAACCTTTGGACTAAAAACTTTTAAGAGCAGTAGCTATCTATTTATTTACATAGCTACTATTGAGCTTTGCACTTATGATGTGAATTCGCCACACACCATATTTAACAAAGGTTACAAAGTAATTATTGGCCTGTCACGAAAATGCAAAAGTGGCATAAACTCCATTGCGTAAGCTGTTAGAATTTAATATGAATAGAAAAAAAGTAATCGGAATAGGATTTCACAAAACTTGGAATTACACAGTGTTTTGCTGAAGAGGTACCAGAAAAATTATTGGGCGTTTAATTAAAACGCTCAAACAAGCCAAACAACAAGGTAGAAATAAAATAGTCGATCTAATTGTTTTTCTTAAAAAACATTTCTAAGCGTTGTTTTGATGCATTTCTGAAAGAAGCATTATTTAACTTGACCCAAAGATTTGTTACAAAATAGCCATAAGGCATTATTGGTCCTTGCTCACTATAAGGGGTATTTTGAAATGGCGTTGCTGAATTTTGATGATGTGCAATATGATTTGATAAGCCTACTAAAGCATATTCACTGACACAAGACTGATTGACCCAGGCTAATGCATTTCTATCTTCACCTTGCTCCAGTCCCCAATGCTGGAAATAGTTAATCGTCTCAAGTAAACGTACACCAGATAAAGCCTGAATCAGGAAAATAAATGTAGCAATCCAGCCAAAGTTAATAATGATAAGAACGATTAAAATAAACTCAACAAGCAATCCCTGTAAAACCGTATTGGCAAATATTTTGTAAAAAAAAGTGGCTGAAGTATGAATGTTGATTCTTTCCATTTCTAAAGACCAGGCATAGCTAAAGTGCCCAGTAAAAACACGTTTCCAGTAATCATTAAAGCTTTCATCTATCCGTGCTGTAGCCATATCATCAACGGTTGCCACTGTTAAATGATGACTGCGAAGATGGAAAGTCACAAAATGTTCATAACATACGGTATATAACAACATTCGCCCCATCAGTCTCATATAAAACTGGGGGCGGTGTATTAATTCATGTGCCACAATAATTGCTGAGCTTCCTGACGTGGTTCCAACCAGTATTCTCAAAACTATTAAATTGACTATTGAAGTGACACTACTATTTATTGAATGCCATTGTAATTGGCTGGCATAGATAAGCAATAGGCTTATGATCAAAAAATGTATAGCTGTTAAAGCATATAAAATAGCATCATAAAAAACAGGAGATACCACTTTTTTGTTATTGCAGGGGCTAATTTTAGGACTTAATAAATCTGCCAGAATAATTAACCAAAGCGATAGAGTCCATGCTATTGCATTGATTGTGCTATGAGGACCTGTATATAAAAAAATAAGGACAGAACATGGAAAATAAAAACAGGCTAAATACTTTAAATGATTAAACACTGAAGACTGCCTACTTTAACCTTGGTGAAAAGAATATTTATTAGCCAAATATGTTGCAGGCATTGCCAGTTTAAATCGAGTTCCTACAAATCGCAGGGAGCTGTAACCACAACAAATTCGTCGCCAGTGTTTATCAACTATTACATTATCTGCAGTCATGTTTTGAATCTGATCTAAATACAGTTTAATGGCTTTTTTTGCTAGATAAGTGTGACCAGAAGCATAGTTATCAATAGATATATGAATGCTGGCAATAGTTGGGTCTATATCCCAATAACGCCAGTCATCCACTAATTGCATATAGCTTTTGCCTAAGCCACTTAACTCAATTGCCATATTGAGCCCTAATAATTCGGGTAAGAATTGTATTGGAAAATAAGATAAAGCCAGCATATAAACCGGCAAATCAAACGCACTATTGATAAATCTAGGATGATTTATAAAATCCTTACTATGAACGGCTGGAACCATTATAGAGAGACTATCGAGTAATTGTTTAAAAATATAAGGGTGGCTTTGTTGTAGAACACCATTGCCAATTTCATCTCGATAAATACTAAACAATATTTCACTGATGCCCGCATTGGTCTGTTTTATAGCCAGACTATTCTGTAGCCAACAGCCATCAATTAATATCATTGGCGCAATCTGCTCTAACCCCCAAAGATAAGCTGGTTTAGATATTTTAGGCTGACCTTGTAAGGGTTGATAAGCCTTCATTTCATTATGATAAATTTCTGCTATGTATTTATCAAACTGTTCATGGCTATACTTCTTAAAAGGAACATGAGAGAAAAAATCACAAACCTGTAGCAGTCTTTTTGTTTTATTTGTAACCGTTAACAATACATCAGGAAATAAGTCGGCATTAACAAGATAATAATAAAGCTCTCTATTATTTATTTTTTGGTATGTTGTTGTTTGACGAGTTAAAACTTTTGCAAATAAACTAGCGTTAGATAAGTCTTTTTCTACTGCTTGCGTTGTTAATAGAATATTGCCATCACTTTTTAGCCATCTTAGTAATAGCTTACGCTCCTTATTATTTAATACGCCTAACATAGGGCCTTTAAAATCGAACAGCTTTAACAGTTTGCTATTATCTGGCTGGTTTACATCAACAAATTTTGAGTTTTTTAATGCTTGTAAGAATGCCTCAGAATTATCCGGCATGTTGGAGAACCAGTGATCTAAAGAAACCCCCTCAAGTATTATGTTTTGATGATGACCAAGTGCAGCTATCGCTTTCTGTTGAAATAAAAATGCTATCTTCTGCTCAATAGTCTGCTGCTTATCAAATAGTTGAGACAGTTGATCTCTGCAACTTAATATTTGCTGTTGAAAGAGAAAAAAACCATATTGTATTCTTGACCATAATTTATCATTCTGTTGCTTAAACAAAGCTAAATAGTCTGTTATACAAATAAATAACACTTTTATTTGTATTTCAATTTTCTGTTGTCTTTGCTTAAAAAAATCAGAATTTAATTGATGATCAGGGAAACAAATTTCAATCAATGTTGGCATTTGCAAAAATGCCAGAGTAAAGCCCAAAATTTCTGGGAACAATAATCGTGGAAATTGCATTAAAGAAAGTTGAATTGAAGAAAAGTTAAAAACTTCTTCTAAAATATCCTCTTGTTGTGCAAATTCCTGAGTGTACAAAAGTGGTTGTTTAACACCTAGCCTCAATAATAATGATCGATATGAAACATCTAAACTAATTTTTTCCTGATCATTCACATTAAAACTATGAAATAAGGACATTAGCTGTAATGCTATCTTATTCTGACTACAAGAAACTTGAAAAGTATTTTTCAACCAGTAGGGTTGACTTAGTTGAATAGCGGTAGTTTGTCTAACACATTCCAGTTGATTGTCTAAAACCGAAAAATGTTGCGCTAATGGGGCAATCTTTGTGATCTTTAATTGAGCTATTGATTTAACGTCATAGCAATGATCAATAGATGAGTCATAAAAATGTTTAGCAACATTTAATTTATAACAGATAAAATCATAAGCTAAATTAGAAACTTGATATTGTTTTTCGGGTTGATTCAGTAAATAAAATAACTGCCGTGCATCAATATTATCAACTGAACTCAAATCATCAAAAGAAGGCTTACTTAATGACGTTTCAAAGGTAGGGGAAAAAACATGTTCACGATTATTCATGATCTAGTTTTTATATGAAGGGATAAACGAAAGGGCAAGCCAGTAGTACAGATTAGCCGAGTTATGCTATAAACCAGACTAAGAATATATTCAAATTAGCCGAGTTTTGTGTTTCTCAACCCAGCTAATTTTTGCTTAGTCAGCCATGCTCAGTAGATATTTTTCAACACCTGTTGCATTTGCAATGGCCAATTCTTTTGCAATGACTTCCTGTTTTTGCATATATCTATCAACACTGCTTAATTGAACAAGTGCTTTTACAACCTTAGGTCTTGCTTGAAGGTATTTTTCTACACCACTTGGTTTAACACTATCTTCCTGCTGAGATAAATATTTAGCAACACCTGAAACTGCCTTTTCTTTTTCTACCAATGTTTGATCTCCAAGGTATCTTTCAACACGCGTAGATCCTATATCTTTTACCTTTTCAACATCGGCGTCGAGACGATTCTGCAAATATTTATCGACCCCTGACGGCCTGTTATTAATTGCTATGGCTTCTTGATCCTGAACATATTTATCAACCGATGATTCAGAGTCATTGGCAGGAATAAATTCACCTTCTAAACTTTTCTCAATGATAGATGTAGCTACATTAACCATTGACCTGACACTGGCTAAATATTTTGCAACACCACTGACATCAGGCTTATATTTATCCGCGACTTCTTTTTGTATTACATATTTAGCAACACTACTCTTAGCTGCTAACTTCTCGGCTTGAACTTGTTGCTGTAAATATTTTTCTACACGACTCAATTTTGGTGCAGTTTTAGCCGCTATTGCTTGGCTTGCTAGATATTTTTCTACACGACTCAATTTTGGTTTTTTACTGGCTTCAACAATTTTATTAGCCAAATATTTATCAACACGGGTTACAGTGGGTTTGCTTTTTTCTAACTCTGCCTGCTTTTTAGCATATTTCCCTACCGCTGATAATGTTTGATCACTCTCTGCATCCAATTCAGCCATACCGAGTGCGATTCTTGCTTCTGCCTCAGTAATCACAGCTGCTTCTGCTTCAGCTACTAATCTTTCTTGTGTAAGAATAGCCTGTTGTTCTATATATCGTTCAACAATCATGGCTGCCTCTCTCTTTTTTTCTGCAATTTCTTGTTCAAGCTGATATTTAGCTACACCAGACAAACTAGAACTTACTCTAGTAGCAGCAATTTTTTTAGCTAGATATTTACCAACAGTTGTCGCTTCTTTAGTGACATTTTGAGAGGCCATATACTTATCAACACTACTCAAAACAACGGGTGCTTTTACAATTCTAGCTTGTATTCTTAGGTATTGATCTACACTACTCGTTGGTGCAATGCTTTTAGCAACAACCAACTGTGTAGCTATATATTTGGCTACGCCACTAGGTGTATCTTCTACTTGATTTTTTATATATCGAGAAACACCAGAAACCACAGTCGTTTCAGTGTTATCCAAATAATTTGAAACGCCTGTTTTAACAGGAACATTGTCTAAGTATTTTTCCACACCAGAAGAGCCTGTTTGTACAGCAAGTACATTATTTTCCTGTAAATTATCTACATATTTTGCAACAGATGTTAAACTGTTCAAATTATCTGAAGAAACAGGAGAAAGTGTCTCAGTTCTGTAAATTTCAGAGTCTGGTCGTTTTTCAGAAAAAAACGGCAACGCTGCTAAAAAACCACTCATCGAATTATCCCTCTTTTACTTATTATGTTGGAATCATACAGACATTTGCAAATGATACACCAGAACAAAGAAACTTGTCAGAGAACATTATCAACAAGAAACTGTCTTTTCCAGAAGACAGTGTAATTTGCTATAACTACATTGTCTTTAGGAAAGGATTTTTTAATTACAAAACACCTTTCACAGTGTTAACCTCGTTTTTAAACGTAAAGCCGAAGTGTTTTAAAACAACAGCCCAGTGCTGATTCACCAAAGGTGTCTATGCTGAATAGCCACTATGCACCAACCGCATTGCAAAGAAATTTCCCACCAGTTTTGAGCGTCCAGCACCGGAGATGAATATCCGCTTTGCTTTGTTGATGCATGTGTTCTCCTTTTTAAACTGCTGCTTCTACAAGTTCTCTGATTTCACTGGCAGCTTCCGCAGGTGATGGCGCGCCGTAGATGGCCGCGCCAACTACGATGATGTTTGCACCTGCA
>QPIN01000033.1 GCA_003666385.1 Methylococcales symbiont of Hymedesmia sp. n. MRB-2018 | reverse complement strand
AACCCACCGTAGCTAACAATGTAAACGATGAGGATAACAGCAACAGTAGAAGGCTACAGTTAAACACCGAGCTAGGCTACGGACTACCTGGATTCTTTGGTCGCGGTCTACTCACCCCTTACGCTGGACTAGGTATAGCAAATGGAACACAAAGCTATAATATAGGAGGACGTTGGAAAATAGATTCTACAATGAATCTAAATCTAATAGGCGAGCATAAGAAAACAGACGACAGCATACAGTTGCGTGGTAACTTTAGGTTTTAGTGAGTAAATAACAAAGAGCCAAGGAAAAAGAAAAAATGAGGACAAAACGTCCTCATTTTTTTTGTCTGTCATTTCTTTATTTTCCCCAATAGCCGCGTTGAAAGTGTGAATATAGGGGGCGTTACCCTTATATAGCTCGTTCCCACGCTTTGCGTGGGAATGCATATTTTGTTTCAGTTGCTGGTTTATTAGCTTATGCTCTGCTAGGTATTCCCACGCATAGCATGGGAACGAGGAAATATTATATTTTTATTTGGCTATCTATTCATGGTTTATTAATCGTAGGGGCAATCCCTTGTGGTTGCCCTTATATCATTGCCACAAATTTAAAAAATGATACTTCAGGGACAGGCTACTTTTTTATAAATTGCCCCATTTTTTTGTAATAAAAATGGCTGTATTGCCATAAAAAGTAGCCTTTCTCCATTACCTTTTAAAAAGTATTCCAATTATTGGTTTTTCTGCGCCAGCTTAATTTAGGCAGTATAAAACCTAAAATGACACCAATTAGCGATAAAATTCCGCCGTATAAAAACCAGTCTTGATTAGTGCTGTATTCCAAGGTCTGGTTTTCACGTTTAACTTGCTGTAATTCACGTTCTACAGAAATGACACGTTCTTGCAATTGATCTCTTTGCTGCTTTAATTGCACTGCGTTAGATGCTGTTTGATGTAAATCATTAAGATCTTTGCTCAGGGTGTCTCTTTCTTGAGTAAGGGACTGGTTTGAACTTAATGTTTCGCTATTATTACCTTTTAATTGATCTAATTCTTGTTTTGCTAAGCCAAACGCTTTTTCTAGTGTATTGAGCTGTTTGTTGGCTTTTTCTAATTGCCAGCGACTTATGGGCTTGTTTAAAGTATATCGAGTTAGGATATAGCCTTCTGTGCCATCATTACTACGTACTTTGCTATAGCCAGTACTTTTATCAACACTAATTAGCGTGAGTGCTGTGCCACTCGGAACCATTTTTAAAATTTTTGCATTTTTAATGGCACTATCTCTAAAGGTAAATTTATGGTTATCAGTAACATAGACTGTTTCAGCTTGAGAATATGGGCTGATTGTCAACAAAGTAAGCAATGCAATTATTATTATTTTCATGATTTCACCTTTTTTTATCCGTTCATGCGTTATGCTGAGTTCTCTTTAACAGAGTAAAAATTCAAGTAATGCTTTTTGTGCATGTAAACGATTTTCAGCGGCATCAAATACTACACTTTGAGATCCATCAATGACTTCTGCGGTGACTTCTTTGTTTCTATGAGCAGGAAGACAGTGCATAAACAGTGCATCACTATTTGCTGCATTCATGGTGTTTTTAGTGACTTGAAAATCTTTAAATGCAAGTTCACGTTTTTTCTGTTCTCCTTCTTGCCCCATACTTGCCCACACGTCAGTCACAATCAGGTCAGAATTTTCAGCGGCTGCTTCTGTAGAATTAAAAATATGGACACGGCCTTTAGCGTTATCAACAATTGTCTGCTTAGGGTAATAACCTTCTGGACAAGCAATATTAAGTTTAAAGTTCAAAACACGTGCCGCATTAATATATGAATGACACATATTGTTGCCATCACCAACCCAAGTAACCATTTTGCCCTCTATATCACCTCGGTGTTCAAAGAAAGCTTGCATATCAGCTAGTAATTGACATGGATGTAATAAATCAGTCAGACCATTGATAACAGGTACTGAGGAGTATTTTGCAAAAGTAGTGACCATTTCATGAGAATGCGTTCTTAGCATAATACAGTCAACCATACTAGAAATGACTTTTGCGCTATCTTCCAGAGGCTCGCCTCGACCTAGCTGAATGTCTCTGGGTGATAAAAATAGCGCGTTGCCACCAAATTGAGCCATACCTGTTGCAAAAGAAATACGTGTTCGTGTTGATGACTTTTCAAATATCATGGCAAGGACTTGACCTTTAAGTGGTTGAAAGTCTGGGTCTTTGTTAGTTTTTAATTCCTTAGCTCTATGTATTAAACGGCGAAACTCATCGCTAGTTAGGTCTAATAGGCTAATAAAATGTTTGGGTTGCATTGTTTTATTAGTGTTTTGTAAATGCTTGAATAAGTTTTGCCAATATCTCAGTCAAAAATTCAATGTGTTCTGAAGTGATGATTAGAGGAGGCAGTAATCGTATGGTTTTTTCATTGGTGACATTAATTAATAAACCATTTTCTTGTGCAATACCAACTAATTCAGCGCAGGGTATGGCAAGATCAATGGCTATCATTAAACCTTTGTGTCTGATGTTAGAAACAGCATTATTATCTTTTAGTGTCTCCCTCAAGAGGCTACAAATTTGACTGCCTTTGGCTTCAACTTGTTCTATGATAGCCGCCTCACTCAAGCTGTCTAAAACCGCACAAGCAGTATGACAAGCCAGTGGATTACCACCAAAAGTTGAACCGTGTTTGCCAACTGTTAACACAGTTGCCGCTTTACCTTTAGCAAGACAGGCTCCAATAGGTACGCCATTGCCTAAAGCTTTAGCCAATGTACAAACATCTGGAATAATTTCATTATGTTGATAAGCAAACAGCTTTCCAGTGCGGCCAATACCTGTCTGGATTTCATCCAGCATCATCAATAGATTGTTATCAGTACAAATTTGACGCACCTGGTTGAGATAATTGCTAGCAGGAATATGTACGCCACCCTCACCTTGTACAGGTTCAAGCATAATAGCAACAATGTTACTGTTCTGTTCAAGTGCTTGGTTAATGGCAGTAATATCATCAAAAGGGATATGGATAAAGCCTTCAAGCAAGGGGGCAAAGCCTTCTTGTATTTTCGGATTTCCAGTGGCACTTAATGTTGCCATAGTGCGGCCATGGAAACTTTGTTCCATTACCAATATGCAAGGGTTGCTTATATCTTGTTGATGACCGTATAAACGCGCTATTTTAATCGCAGCCTCATTTGCTTCTGCACCCGAATTACAGAAAAAGACATTATCCATACCGCTTTTATTAATCAGTTTTGTCGCCAGTGTTTCTTGAGCAGCAACACCATAGAGATTGGAAGTATGCAGTAATTTTTTACTTTGTTGACAAATTGCTTGGTGAATAGCAGGGTGGGCATGACCTAAATTACAGACAGCAATACCTGAAAGAGCATCAAAATAACGTTTATTATTTTTATCCCATAGCCAAACGCCTTCACCCCGGTCAAAAGTAACGGGTAAACGTTCATAAGTGGGCATGATATGACGGGTCATTTTTATTAAGTGACTGATGTAATAGGTTGAAAACGAAAAACCCTTAATTATATATGTAATATAGTTACAAGCAAGAAATTGTTGCTTATATTTTAAATTTGTTTTGTTTAATTTATAAAGTTTGATAAAATTACTAGCTTATTATTTTTTTGAGAGTTTTAGTAATGGATGTTATAGCAAGAATTAAAGATCAATTGGAAAGTCATCCTGTTGTTTTGTATATGAAAGGTTCACCTGATTTTCCTCAGTGCGGTTTTTCTGCACAGACTGTACAGGTGTTAAAAGCGTGTAATGCTAATTTTATGTACATTAATATTTTTGATGAACAGGAAGTACGTGAAGCATTGAAAACCTATTCAAACTGGCCAACCTATCCACAGCTTTATATTAAAGGCGAATTAGTAGGTGGTTGCGATATTATTATGGACTTACACGGCAAAGGTGAATTGGCTGAAATGTTAGCAGCGGCTGCGGCTACAGAAAACTAATTTGGTTTTAGCCAGACGGAAGGCGTTTTAGTCTTTCGTCTCTAGTCTTTAGTCTTTCGTCTGCTCTAACTCCTCCAGCTTTTTCCAACGATTAACTATCATACAAAACAGCTTGGCTGTTTGTTCTGCATCATAAAGCGCCGAATGCGCTCTATCACTATCCCATTCTAAATTAGCTGCTTTGGCAATTTTAGCCAAAACGGTTTGCCCATATACCAATCCACCTAGAGTGGCTGTATCAAAGCTACTAAAAGGATGAAATGGGCTGCGTTTTGTCTTGGTTCTTGCAATCGCTGCGTTTAAAAAATTCATATCAAAAGTGGGGTTGTGACCGACCAAAATGGCGCGTGAGCAGTCATTACGTTTAACCGCATTTTTGATCGGTTTAAATATTTTTGACAGTGCCTCTTTTTCTTCAATAGACATGCGGAAAGGATGGTAAGGGTCAATGTTGGTAAATTTTAATGCGGCATCATCAAGTTCTGAGTCTCTAAAGGGGATGATATTACAAGCATGTGTTTCTGTGGTTTGTAGCAGTCCTTGTTGGTCAGGCTCAACAATAACAGCGGCAATTTCTAACAGTGGGTTTTTTTTTGCATTAAATCCTGCCGTTTCAATATCAACAATAACAGGGAGATAGCCTCTGAATCTTTTGCCTAACGGGTTTTTACTAATTTCCATCTATATTTTCAAGGTGTTTGGTTAAAAATGAGCAAGGACTTTATTTGTTGATTCAGTGTTTAGAGGCGCTGTTCTATTGTGTTGTTCACATAAAGCCCCTCTAAAACCTAAATAATCAGCATTTAATTTTAACAGTTCAGGAATATCATCGGTTTTAAGTGAACCTGCCAAGCCACAGAATAATTCAGCTTCATTTGCAGATTTTACAAAGATATTTAATTCATTGAAAGACATTAACTGAGATAAAGCCCCTGATGTTTTATCCATAGTATCTAGCATGACACCTGTAAAATTGTTTTCTTTTAATGACGGAATGATTTTGAAATCGGGATCATTATCAGCGAATAGTACAGCAATTAATTGCTGTCCCTGTTGTGTCAATTGATTCAGTCTGGAAAGCGTTTGCTGCCAATCCCCACCAGGGAAAAACCCTATCTTGATATAATCGACCTGTGTTTCTGACATGGCAGTTACCGCATCAAAGATTAAATCAGCATTCATAGGTAAATCACCTATCGTTGCACTGATTGGTTTTTTATGGTTGACCAGCTTTACAATATTCTTAATAGTGTCGCTAGGTAATGCTCCTAATGCACCGAACTCAGGTTGCTTGAGATCAATAATATCAACAGAGGTGGTGAGGATGAATTGAGCTTCTTCAAGACTGTTAATACTAGCGAGCATTTTACTCATGTTTGCAACTGCTTTTGTTTGTGTTGATCCACTAACGCGATCAACCAGCCCCATGCTTCACGTTCGTTATCACCTGCAGTTTTGTCCAGACCAATCTTTAGATATTCAATTTCAGATTCTATTTTTTCCATGGGTAGTATATGTAAGCGACTGACTAAAATTGCCGCTTCCAGTACTGAATATTGAGCGCGATTGAAGCCCTGAAAAGGTGCATGATTTTGACTGTGAACTATTTTAAAAAAAAGTTTAGGTCTTGTGGGGTCATCTTCAATTTTAATCAGTTCAAGCTCTTTATGAGCCAGTGCTGTGGAGAGGTAATGCCCCTCTATTTTGTCTGTTTTTGTTAATGGCCAATCGTGCTTTCCATTTAAACAACCGGCAAAAATACGGACATCATCACAATAATTAATCACAGCTGATTCTAATTCTAATATATTGTTTAAGCTGTTAGAGGGACGAAACGGCAGGATGATAATTTCATCCGCCTGGACATGAATGCCCATGGGAGCCAGGTGTGATTTACCTTGTGCATTTTGAGTGCTGACAATAACTTCTTGTATCATTTGTTTTTTTGTAAAGTGGTTGCCGCAGGTTTAAAGCTATGCAAATCTACAGTTTGTTCAGTTGTATTGGAGGCACAGCCCCAATTTAAGGCCCGATCCTGATTAAAGCGTTTGCCTAATTGCCAGGAAATTTCGGCGCGAGCTAATTCTACACCTAAATAGAAAGCGTGACTGGCATCGGTATCTACTTGTAATTTTGGAAAAAGAGCGAAAGGGTCGGTGGCCGTATATAAGCCATCACGATTATAAATATGAATTCCCTCTGGGCTGGTTTGAATACGAAAGCTGGGGTCTCGTATTTGTGCCGCAAATTCATTGATTTCATCTAATTGATAGGGGAAAGGTGCAAGGTCATGAACTGTCATTAGCTTAGCATCAATATGTTTAGGTAAGGCGCCGTGTTGCTGTGCAACATACATAATGCGCCTAGCTTTGTCGGCTTCTTTAATAGCACGACAGGCATGTTGACTGACTTCTGTTGTCAGAATATGGTTGATATTTAACTCAGAGCAGATGCCCAATAACAGAGTGTTCATACCTGAAGTATCAGCGTGGGTTAGCTCAGTGATATTGCCTACACCCAGCATCATTTCCACATTGGGATATTGCTGTCTAAAGTTATAATTACGCACAATAGATTCGGTAAAACCAAAATGTATCGGGTCTAAAATAGGATCAACAATAAAAGGCTTGTTTTTACCTTGTAACCTTGAGATAGCATAATCCAACGATGATAAATCGCCATGTATTTCTGGGATTAAAATGGGGGTGCTATTCACTTCATCGGCAATCCAGATGCTTTTGTTGTTTAAGCTTAGTATGTAATCTGCCCCCGCCTGTCCCCCTCTGAGTAAATCATCATCCTCTAAAGAATCAATGCTGACTGTAAAAGCTTCTTGTTTTAGAGTGCGGATGATGTCTTCCATTTGTGGGAAAGGCGTTTCTGGTAGGCAACCAATATCAATGACATCGGCACCATTTTCCTGGTAATAAAATGCACGGTTGATGACTTGGTCAACTGTTAAATTGGGTGCATCGACAATTTCAGCAAAAATTTTGACCTTGTAGCGGGATAAATCAATTTTATGCGAGGCTTTGCCAAAAAATAAAGGTAAATCTTTCAGCTCCTCTGGGCCACGTTCTACCTGTATACCCAAGGTTTGAGACAAAGCTATTATATCGCCACGACAACGTCCTGGAATAATTATTTTATCGGCATTGAAAGTGTTTTTTAAGCGTCGGCTGATCATTTCAGTAGTCATTAAAGCGGCTACTTTGACCCCAAGCTGATGAATATTGTAGGTAAAATCAGCTTCCATCTGTTGTAAAATCAATGCTAATTGCTTTTCTGCCAGCTTGCCGGTCAAAAACAATAAATGTTCAGGCTTATTTGAACTCATGCCAGCGATTTAATCCGTTGTTTAACGCTGACTATAAGCTCATCGACACTTTCTACCACTTCGGTATATTCAAAGGTTTTGATTTTATCGGTTGCCTCTAGGTCAATTTTTCGGGGGTAAACCATGACTTTACCACTAGGTGCCGTGGTTTCCATTTCAGGTGCAATATCACAGGGGTAAACAATACTAGGTATCTGACATTTCCCTGCCTGGGAATATAAATTAGTGACTAATGAATCAGCAACGCCTAAAACACATTTGGCAATGGTATTGGAGGTGGTGGGTGCCATCACAAAGGTATGGTAGTAGCCCTTATAAAAATGACCCACAGGGGGTGCAGATGCAGCCTTATCTCTATAAACAGAATGTATGGCATGAACATCTTTTAAATCAACACCATACATTTTTAGCACTTCTTCTCCTGCCTGGCTTAAATAGACATCAACATTTTTCAGAGTGAGCAGGAATTCAAGACATTCTTCTATATAATGACCAGAACCGGTGATAGCCCAAGCAATTTTAGCTCGATTCATTGTTGATTTAAGAATTAATCAGAAGGGGCATTATACCTGAAACTTTTTTTAGGAATAATATAGAGGACTCTATTGTGTTCAAAAACAGTAATAAACCCATCATTATGGGGATTTTAAATGTGACTCCAGATAGTTTCTCTGATGGCGGACAATATATGAATATAGCATCTGCTCTCCAGCAAACTGAAAAAATGCTTTCAGAAGGTGCGGATATTATTGATATTGGTGGTGAGTCATCCCGTCCAGGTTCAGCCCCAGTCAGTATTGATGGTCAAATTTCACGGGTTGTGCCTATTATTTCAGCGATTAGAAGTGAGCTGTCAGAAACGGTTTTAATTAGCATTGACACGACTTCAAGTGAAGTGGCTAAGGCAGCGATTAATGCAGGTGCTAATATCATTAATGACATTTCAGCAGGGCAGCATGATCCTCATATTTTTAGCATAGCCGCTGAAAAAAATGCAGCTATTATTTTGATGCACATGCAAGGCACCCCCAAAACTATGCAAGATAAGCCTTATTATAAAGATGTGGTTAATGAGGTCATGGATAGTTTAAATGATAGCATTGCAGAGGCATTGCACAGTGAGGTTAAAAAAGAAAATATTATAATAGATCCTGGCATTGGTTTTGGTAAACGTAGAGAAGATAATCTGAATTTATTGGCACATTTAGAGCAATTAGTAGAAATGGGATTCCCCGTTCTATTAGGTACCAGTCGTAAACGATTTATGGGCAGTCTTTGTGATGTGTCAGAGCCTGCTGAACTAGCTGCTGCAACAGCTGCTACTACCGCATTAGGGGTTATGGTCGGTGTACAATTGTTTAGAGTGCATGATGTTAAAGAAAACAGACAAGCTGCGGATGTAGCGTGGGCTATAAAATATGCTACATGCCAAACTGACTGACTTAGAAGGTAGTTTTCAATCATCCACACTGACACAAATCTTTAGCCCTTTATTAGAACAAAAAAAGATAGAGTGCTGGGTTAAACGAGATGATTTAATGCATCCAATTATTTCTGGAAATAAGTGGCGTAAATTAAAATATTGTCTGGATCATGCTTTAAAGTTGAACAGCCATACCATAATCAGTATGGGCGGTGCCTATTCAAATCATTTACATGCCTTAGCCTATACCTGTAAGCAACTGGGTTTAAATTCAAGAGGCATCATCCGAGGAGAAGAAGCTAAACAGAAAAGTCCCACTCTTTTAGATTTGCAAAAATGGGGTATGGACTTACGTTACGTTCCTCGCGAGGCATACAGAGTATTACGACAATTGAAAGAATATGATGCTTTGCCGGGTAATAAAACGGGTGAATACTGGTTGCCAGAGGGTGGGGCAACAGCGTTGGCATTAAAAGGTGTGGCAGATATTGTTACTGAACTGGAAACAGAGTTTGACGTTATTTGTGTACCTTGTGGTAGCGGAACAACTTTAGCTGGAATTATTGCATCGTGTTCAGAAAATACAAAAGTTATGGGTTTCTCTGCATTAAAAGGTGCCGGTTTTTTATCAAAAGACATTGAACAATTACTGAAAAAGAATCATTCAAATAAAATCCACTGGCTAATTCAGCTAGATTATCATTTCGGTGGCTTTGCAAAATGCAATAATGAACTATTATTATTTATCAATGACTTTAAAACTTGTCATAACATTGTACTAGAGCCAGTTTACACCGCAAAAATGTTTTATGGCTTGTTTGATTTAATTCAACAAGATCATTTTAAAGCAGGACAAAAAATATTAACCATACATACTGGTGGTCTTCAAGGTAATAGATAATAGCCGAAACTGATAACTCGAAACCCTGTATTGCACTCCGTTCTGAATGATTTGAGTAGTTTTGTAATAACTTTAAAAAAATGAATAAAAACCTATGGACATAGAAGAACTAGAGAATCCAGAATATTACATTAATCGTGAACTGAGTTTATTGGAATTTAATGTTCGCGTTTTAGCGCAGGCAAAAGATGAAACGATTTCTTTGTTAGAACGGTTAAAATATTTATGTATTTCTTGTTCTAATCTGGATGAGTTTTATGAAGTGCGTGTTGCCAGTGTGTTACAAATGGCAAATATTGACCCAAGTGCATACAGTATAGATGGTTTGACACCGCATGAGCAGTTGGAAAAGATAGGACTTAAAGCACATGAATTAGTTGAAGAACAATATCGGGTTCTTAATGAATTATTAATTCCAC
Source organism: Methylococcales symbiont of Hymedesmia sp. n. MRB-2018 (assembly GCA_003666385.1). Classification (GTDB taxonomy): domain Bacteria; phylum Pseudomonadota; class Gammaproteobacteria; order Methylococcales; family Methylomonadaceae; genus QPIN01. The sequence goes on along the minus strand of QPIN01000033.1, from coordinate 16,973 downwards.
AATTAAACGAAGAAAATATTCGCTTTGTAAGGCGAGATAAATGGACGGCAACACAACGTAAATGGATAGAAAAATTCTTTAATAAAGAGTTATTACCCATTCTCACGCCAGTAGGGCTGGATTCAGCCCATCCCTTTCCGCGTATTCTTAATAAAAGTTTAAATTTTATTATTTCTTTGACAGGCAAAGATGCCTTTGGTCGAAATAGCGGTAGAGCCATACTACAAGTACCTAGGGCATTACCTCGTATTATTCAGTTGCCTGCGGAAGAAGCTGATAGTGGGGCGAATGATTTTGTTTTTTTATCGTCCGTTATTCATGCTTTTGTTAATGAGTTATTTACTGGTATGACAGTTAAAGGATGTCATCAATTTCGAGTCACTCGTAACAGTGATTTTTTTGTTGATGATGATGCCGTTGATGATCTAATGCATGCGGTAGAAGGTGAATTAGTCATGCGTAATTATGGCGATGAAGTACGCATGGAGATTGATGAAAATTGTCCTGAACAAACCGTCTTTTTCTTAAAAGAACGGTTCAGAATGAATTCGGAGCGTATTTTTTACGCAAAAGGTCCTGTTAATTTAAGTCGATTACTAGAAATATATAACATGATTGAACGCCCTGATCTTAAATTTATCTCTTATAAACCTAGCGTTCCTTCTCGACTAGGTAGAAAGAAGAATATTTTTGAGGCTATTAAAAAACAGGATTTTTTGCTGCATCATCCCTACGAGTCTTTTTTACCAATTGTTGAATTTATTCGACAAGCTGCTATTGATCCACACGTTTTGGCTATCAAGCAGACACTGTATAGAGCTGGAGTAGACTCACCTGTTGTCGCCGCTTTAGTCAAGGCAGCTCGGGCAGGTAAAGAAGTCACTGTGGTTATCGAATTAAGAGCAAGATTTGATGAGAAAGAAAATATTGATCTAGCCGCTAAATTACAAGAAGCTGCCGTTCATGTAGTGTATGGTGTCGTGGGTTATAAAACACATGCAAAGATGTGTTTGATATTAAAAAAAGAAGGCAAGACCTTGCGTAATTATGTACATATAGGTACAGGTAATTATCACCCAACAACGGCTAAGTTATATACCGATTATGGCTTGTTCAGTTGTAACAAAGAATTAGGCGAAGATGTCAGGCGTATTTTTGTGCAATTGACCAGTTTAGGAAAAATGGCCAAATTACATAAATTATTACAATCACCATTTACTTTACATAAAGGATTACTGGAAAAAATTGAAAGGGAAATAGAAAACAAACAAAATGGAAAGGCAGCAGAAATTATTATTAAGGTAAATGCTGTTGATGAAGAAGAATTAATTAAAGCCTTGTACAGAGCATCACAAGTGGGTGTAAAAATTAGTTTAATTGTACGCGGTGTTTGTTGTCTGCGTCCTGGAGTTGTAGGCTTGTCAGAAAATATTGAAGTCCGCTCAATTATTGGTCGATTTTTAGAACATACCCGTATTTTTGCTTTTGCTAATGATGGTGCATGGGAGGTGTATGCGGCGAGTGCTGATTTAATGAGCAGAAATATGTTTAGACGGGTTGAGGTCTGTTTTCCTATAGAAAACAAAAAGTCACATGATAGAGTACTTAGGGATTTAGCGGGGTATTTAAAAGATAATACGCAAGCTTGGATATTACAAAGTGAGGGTAATTATATACAACTTAAACCTGCTGAAGGCGAAGAGCCATATTTAATTCAGAAGGAACTTTTAAAGTCTTTTCAGTAAAGATAAAGACCTATGAAGAATTGAATGGATAAAGTTCGGCAACAAGAAAGACAAGAGCATGATGAATTAAAAGGGCATAAATATACCTTCCTGAGAAATCAGACTGCATTATCTGATAGCAAGAAAGCATCATTAAGTGAACTTCACGCTTTTCCCTAAGCTAGGAAAAGCTTATTGCTTGCAAGCATTAATAACAAAATTCAAATGGCTAAAAGCAGAGCCAGAGGTTTCCAAAATAGCAACAACCTTATTAATATGATTTACTTACCTAGTGGAAAACTAAAATTTAATGACCCACTCTATTCAACATAGACCCATTTTTTATTAGTTATGATACTTAAATGCTATAAATTTTTACTTAAAACAGAAACAGGAATTCTCGTGCTTTTGTTGCTATCAATGATTGTGTTAGCCGTTGTACAAATTATTATGCGCAATTTCTTTTCAGCGGGATTTCTCTGGGTGGATTCTTTTCTCAGAATTGCTGTGTTATGGATGGCATTAGTCGGAGCCATGGTGGCTAGTAGACAAGGGAAACATATAACTATTGAAGTTTTTTCACAGGTTTTAAGTGAACAGATGCAGGTCATCATTAAGCGTATAACAGATACCTTTACGGCAGTGGTTTGTTTTATGGTGATGTTTTACAGTTTTGAATTTGTAAAAGTGGAATATGAAGAGGGTGGACTGGCTTTTGCTTTTGTACCTAACTGGATATGTGAATCCATTATTCCCTTTGCTTTTTTTATTATAGGTTTGCGTTATATTCTCTCTGCATTATTTGGTTTGAGGCAGATGGAATGATTTATGTTTTGATTGTGCTGTTGTTGCTTATGATGTTATTTGGAGCACCTTTATTTGTCGTTATTTTATCTGCGGCATTGATGGGGTTCTATTCTGCCAAAATTGATCTTTCAATTATAGCGATAGAGTTGTTCAGGATGACTGAAACGCCTTTATTATTGGCTTTACCTTTATTTACTTTTGCCGGTTATATTCTTTCAGAAAGTAATGCCTCCGAACGATTAATAAAATTAACGAGGGTATTTTTTGGCTGGATGCCAGCAGGGTTAGCTATCGTTTCTTTGGTTGCGTGTGCAGTTTTTACCGCATTTACCGGTGCTTCAGGTGTGACTATTGTAGCCTTGGGTGCATTGCTTTTACCGGCCTTGCTTAAAGAAGGTTATGACGAAAAATTTAGTTTAGGGTTAGTGACTTCAACAGGCAGTTTGGGTTTATTATTGCCTCCCTCCATTCCGTTAATTTTATATGGCATTATTGTTCAGCAAATGAACTTGGGGCAGAGTTTTACGTTAACTGAATTATTTATCGCAGGTTTATTGCCTGGATTGTTAATGGTGGTTGTTTTAGCCTTGTGGGTAGCATGGATAACACGACATAGAGTGGCTGAAAAGACTATCTTTTCTTGGTCACAGGCGTTTGATGCAGTATGTGATGCAGCTTGGGAATTACCGTTACCCTTTTTTATATTTTTAGGTATTTTTGGCGGTTTCTTTGCTGTATCTGAGGTTGCCGCAGTGACCGCACTGTATGTATTGATTGTAGAATGTTTTCTCTATAAAGAAATTAATTTAAAACAGTTGATTAATGTGATGTCAGAATCTATGCAAATGGTGGGTGGCATTTTATTGATTTTAGCTGTTTCAATGGCATTTACCAATTATTTAGTGGATGCCGAAGTGCCAATGTGGCTGTTTGAATGGGTGAAAGAGAATGTTCATAGTCGCTTAACATTTCTTATTGTGCTGAATCTGTTTTTGCTGGTTTTAGGTGCTATTCTGGATATATTTTCAGCTTTGATTATTGTGGTGCCGTTAATTGTGCCTGTGGCACTGGGTTATGGGATTCACCCTATACACTTAGGTATTATTTTTTTAGCCAATATGCAAATTGGTTATTTAACACCGCCAGTGGGAATGAATCTCTTTATTGCCAGTTACCGTTTTTATCGACCTATTACTGAGCTTTATCAGGCCACATTACCTTTTATGCTGATACTGCTACTTTGTCTGCTGGTAATCACCTATGTGCCCTGGTTGAGTCTTTGGTTTCTTGGCGCCACTTTGTCCTAACATCTTGCCTATAGCCGAAAATGATAACCCTTTTGATCGATGGATCGCTAGTTTATCTCGCTCCAATTGATCTATTTGTTTGTAATTTCTTTGCAAAACATCGTCTCCTCTATTTACTATAGAATTTTAAACGATGCACTTGCTTTTTTGAATACGAGAGGCTTTTTATCGAGTCCCCGTATTACGCAAAGCTCCATGCGGACTAGATTATTAATTTTTTAACCGTTTTTGCCATAGCATAACTCTTTCTTTTAAATCAGCGATGTCGATAGTGCTTAGTTGCCTTTGTTTGAGTAACTGTTTTCCTGCAACCCAGACATCACTCACTTGTTGTCGATTAGCAGCATAAACAATTTGAGAAACGGGTTCATAGATAGGTTGCATTTCTAATTGACTTAAATCAATAGCAACTATATCTGCTGCTTTGCCGAGTGATAAAGACCCCGTTTCATTTTCAATTCCAAGTGCTTTAGCGCCGTTGATGGTTGCCATTTCTAAAGCTGTGCTGGCAGGGACTGCACTGGCATCACTGGATATACCTTTGGCTAATAATGCCGCTGTTCGCATTTCTCCAAACATATCTAAATCATTATTGCTGGCAGCACCATCGGTACCTAATGCAACATTAATGTTTGATTTTAAACACTGAGCAACAGGACAGAATCCACTGACCAACTTTAAGTTGGATTCTGGGCAATGAATAATATGTGTACCTGTTTGGGCGACCAAATCAATATCTTGCTGAGTTAATTGAGTCATATGCACAGCCATAAGGGAAGGGCTAAGCAGACCTAATTGATGCAGTCTTTGTAATGGGGATTGTTGGGTTTTTTGTTGCTGCTCTTCAACTTCGTGTTGTGTTTCATGCAGATGCATGTGTATAGCTAGTTGATGTTTCTCGGCTAACTGTTTTATTTTAATTAAGGAATCATCTGAAACAGTATAAGGCGCATGGGGCGCAAAGGGCGTAGTCATTAATGCCTGACCTTGCAGTTGTTGATGTAATCGCAGTCCTTTTTTTAAATAATCATCTGCATTTTCTGCCCAAGCACTGGCAAATTCTATTAATATCAAACCAATACTGGCGCGTATGCCATGTTCAATGGCTCTTTCGGCAACAACATCAGGAAAAAAATACATATCATTAAAGCAGGTAGTACCGCCTCTAATCATTTCTGCAATGGCGAGGTCGGCTCCATCTTTAACAAATGATTCGCTAACCCATTTTTGTTCCAAAGGCCAAATGTGATTTTGTAACCAGTCCATTAATGGTAAATCGTCAGCAATTCCACGTAATAAAGACATGCCAGTGTGAGAGTGGCTATTAATCAAACCGGGAATTAATGCGTGCTCATCCAGTTTTACTATTTGACTGCTTTGATATTTCAGATCAGCTTCAATACTAGGGAGTAAATCAATAATTCTACCCTTGCTAATGACTAAAGCATGATTTTCATGGGTTACTGATTGAGGTACAACAGGTATAATCCAGCGTGCATAAATAACGAGGTCAACGACTTGCATAATTTTCTCCATATTGAGTCAAATAGGATTATAGTCATATATAGAGCGATGGTAAACAATGAGTTAAAGGTAGATGCAAGGGTAATTCGTTATAATGCGGAGCGAGTGTGTACTTTACCCTTGTTGTATTATTTATTGTCCTTTAAGTAATATTCTATTATCCTTTAAGAAAATTATTTTCTTAAAGGATAACAATGAATAACAAAGAAAGAGGTGTAAAAATAAGGCATCAGATTCTCCGAGATGTAGTTTATCATCCAAGAGATATAGCCAAATATATCGCAAAAATATTTTCAATATCGCCTCAAGCGGTTAACCATCATATTAAATATCTTGAAAGAGATATGTGGTTGACTTCTAGTGGTATTGGCAAAGGGAAAAGATACTTTCTTGGTGACCTACGGAAATATGATTCTATATTTCTATTAACTAAAGATTTTGCAGAAGACCGAGTGTGGAGAGATCACTACGCATTCATATTTGAAAATTTGCCTGAAAACATAGTAGATATTTGTCATTATGGGTTCACCTAACCACAGTCACTTGTCATACCTAATTGTAAGGTTGTATCTGTCTTTATTTCGCACGACGTTTTGCTTTTTCAGCTTCACAGCTATTACTCGATCTTGACATCTTTTAGTGCATACCAATTAATTAAATCTTGAGTCCACTTAGTAATAATAGGGGTGAATACACTCATGGCTGATACTAATGACATAGTAAAATAAACAGCGTCTATTTCCTTGCGCTCAAAAGAAATGTACTGAGTAAAAAGCGACATGGATGAGAGTACAGGCGGATAAAAAGCAATTCCAAATAAAGCCCAAGCACCAAGTACTATAGAAATGGCAGGTAATATTTTTATTATTATGAGTAAAATTTTTATAAATGACTTTAAAAGAAAATCTTGAAAAATTAGAATAAAATGGATGATTTTACTTACCCATAGGGGGAAGCCATTGGCTTTTTCATGATAATCTGCTTGCGTAACCCGTTGACTTTCAATAGCTATAAGTAGGTCGGATTTTATCTTTTTCTGCAAAGGAATGACTTCAAATAACATTGCAACACTTGCTACAATACCTATCTCGCTAAAGGTACTAATAGAATGGGCTATATGCGTATCATACATTTACCGAGGCATCCCAAAGAAGCTCGAACCTGTCTTTTAATATACTAACAGCATCATGATCATTAAAGTTCGCTACGGCTTTAGCCTTGCCGTGATCAATCTCTAGCCTAAAAGACTCTCCAGCTACAAAAAAATGCGCTTCATTAGCTTTGCTTGGATCCTTAAGTTTTATCTGGACACCCGGATTGTCCTTAAATTTTTCTTCTTCTTTAGTAGCCGCATCTTTATCATCAAGGACGATACGTACATTCGTGCTTTTGGTTCCATTCAATCCCAAACTGAAGCAAGATGGCGGTAAGCCCCCACTGTATATAATTATGTCATCATTTATTTTAGCTCTTCCTATCATTAGTGTTGCTAAAAGCTCAGCGTGAGCAATTGAGTCATTAAGAAATCTTTGATTCTGGTGGTTATCAGAAAGCTTTATAATCGCTTCCTCGTATTCTGGAGTTACTTTAACTGGTACACTTGTCATACCATCTCCTTCTATTTATTATAAATTATTAGTTTTTCTCTATTCATATAGAGACTACCTAGAACTTAGCACAACTACAACCATTATCTAGGAGAGACCGCAGCATAACTCATGAACGGATAAAAAAGGTCAGCCAAAATAACGTGCAATAGCTTACTATTACACTTGTATTTTGACTAAAACCTGAAAAATTCTATCACTTTTTTTCTCATCGCCAGAGTTATGCTGAGGTCTCTAGGATGGAATATAGTATATCCCTCGGTTATGTAAGGCAATAGAAAGTAATGGGGAAAGGCTACTTTTTATGATAATACGGCCATTTTTTTTACAAAAAATGAGAATAATTGATAAAAAAAGTAGCCTGTCCCATTATCCCCTTTGCAGGACTTCAGTTTTAAATTACTCACAGATCTACTCAGTAAGGCCAAAATGATAAACAGTCGCAGCTATAACCGCAACGGGTGCAACAATTAAATTGATGACGGGAATTGATAACCCCAGCATAACAATTCCTCCAAAACTTAACATAGCCCATCGTTGGCTTCTTGCCTGCTGTTTTTGTTGTTCAAATAGCAAACCCTGATTTTCCAGAGGATAAGCCATAAATTCTAAAGCTATACCCCACGCTCCAAATAATCCCCATAATAAAGGCGCTATTAAATTGATCAGTGGAATAATAAACAAAATAAGGAGTGGTAACATCCTGCTGAGTAAATAAGCCACTCGTTTTATTTCTGCCAGTATAACTTGTCTAACAGCTTGTTCTTTAACGCTACTCTGTTGAGCAGAAATCAATTCCCATGTTTTTACAGATAATTGGCTATAAAAAGGCGAAGCAATGATATTTGCAAAAATAGTAAAGCTAAAAAAACCGATGACTGAAAAGCTAATAAAAAATATCGGCCAAATCAACCACTCTAACCATGACAGCCAGCGAGGAATTATCTGATCAATTAAATCTGAAAGATATAAATAAGCTAAGGTGAATGCAATGCTATATAAAACTAGATTAATTAAAACAGGAATTAATAAATACTTTCGTAATTGCGGGCTACTTAATAACTTTACTCCCTGAATAAGACAGCTGGCAGCATAAACAGGATTATCTCCATTTTTAATTGAACGCATATTTTTAAACTTCTAACCTTTTTTATCCGTTCATGAGTTATGCTGAGTTCTCTTATTATTTAAGGGCACACTAAATTGTATTTTGGTAAGACTCCGTTTGCTTCTGCGGTAATGTTTTTTCCAGTTCTTTTCCAAACTTGTCAGCTTGCTGTTTTAACTCTTCTGCAAAGGCGTTAATTTCTTTTTTTATTTTAGGCAACTGTTGTTTTAATTGTTTAGTAATGTTTTTTCCTAAAGAATCCAGGCTTTTAAAAAAACTGTTAAAAGGCCTGTTGGATAATTCTTTTAAAGATTTGTGACAATCAATTTTCCATTGCTGTTTTTCTTGAGATAAAAAAGTTGTGAAAGATGACTTGTTATTGATAGAGGGTGTTATAAAAGTTTCTACCGTTGCATGGCTACCGTCTATGATAATTTTGCCAAAGTCAAAGTTTGATTTATTCAGTGAGATAACAGGCGAATCAAGACGGGGTTGTGAAGTTAAGTTACATTGTTTTGTGGCGAGGCTTAAATCATCTTTAGCTAAGGCATTCCAGAATATTAAGGTGACTTGAGAAGGTGTTTTTACTGATTCGCAGGCACTTATCAGTAGAATAGTGATAAAAACCCCAATAGCTAAGGCTATTGGGGTTTTTAAACTTAATAAATTAGTCTTCACCGCTAAATGCAGCTAATAAATGTAAAAGACTTAAAAATAAATTGTAAATTGAAATATACAAGGAAACGGTTGCCATTATATAGTTAGTTTCACCGCCATTAATGATTGCACTGGTTTGATATAGAATCATGCCTGACATTAATAAAATAAAGAGGGCAGAAACAGTAAGAGACAAGGCTGGAATAGAAAAAAGCATGGCACCGATAGCAGCTAAGAATGCAAGCAGAACACCTACCATTAAAAAACCACCTAGAAAACTAAAGTCTTTACGGGTAGTTAATGCATAAGCAGATAGACCGAGAAAAATAACACCAGTACCGCCTAAAGCAGTGAGAACCAATTGATGTCCATTGCTAAAAGCTTGTAAGTACATATTAATGATAGGGCCTAAGGTAAGCCCCATAAAACCAGTCAAAGCAAAGACAAAAACTAAGCCTAAAGCACTATTACTATATTTACTGGTTAAAAAAAGCAGACCAAAGTATCCCACCATAGTAATAATTATACCTGGGTGAGGTAAATTAAAAACCATTGCTAAGCCTGCTGTTGCAGCACTAAATAGCAATGTTATAGATAAGAGGGTGTAAGTGTTTCTAAGCATTTTATTAGTAGATAAAATGCTGGTTTGTGAATGAGAAGCAACGGAGTTTAAGCGCATGGTAATGTTTCCTTATTTAAAAAGTCTGCTACAAATGACTCTATAATACTACAAGAGTTGCATGTAAGTTGTAAGTAATTTTAATCTATCATTTTAGATAAAAATGGCATTATGAAACTATTACATCATTTACCAGTTGCATAGCTTCTTTAGTACAAGGGGTTGAAATAGCCACCAGTGCAAATTCTTTGTCGTGGTTTATGAAGCGAATCCCCCGTAAATTGATTCCTGCATCAGTAAATCGTCGAGCTATTTTTGCTAACGCACCTGGTTCGTTATTGAGTTTTATCAAAATAGCATCTTCAGTTACGATTTTCATATTATCCATTTTATGAATAAGTTGTAATGCTTTATCATATTGATCAACATCAAGGGTTACAACCACATTTTCTGCTGAAATGTCAGCATCTATATATTCAATATTAATATTTTCAGTTGCCAGTGTTTCACTGATTTCGGTGACAATACCTAAGCGATTTTTGGTAATAATTCTTAACTGTTTCATTATGCTACCTGCTGTTTAATATCTTGATTTAGGTCATCAATAAACTGGTCTATTTGATGTGAGCTAACATGAGGCATGGCAATAATATGTGCACATTCTTTCTGAATGGCAATTTGCCATTTTTCCAGTACATTCTCGGATTGTTTGGGAAAAACCACAGTAATAGAATTAGGATTTCGCCAAGCTTTAATATTAATTTCATCAAATCGTTTAATAGCATAATCGGCTATAGAAAAACAGTGTTGACAGGTTTTAGCAAACCCTTCTTTGCCTTTACAATGAATGGCATACCAGAGAAATAAAGGTGTTATGCCATTTCGTGAGCCGGTTACGGTGGTGTCAAGAGTACCAATATATTCTACTGCACGGGCAATACAATCGACATGAGTTTTCTTGGCTAATACCAAACCACAGGGAATTGGTGAACCTATCATTTTATGTCCACTGATAGAAATACTGTCTATTCCTGAAGCAAAATCAAAGTCTGGAGGATTATTGACAAAGGGCAAAATCATACCACTTAGTGCAGCATCGCAATGGATATAATATTTCCTTATATCCAGATCTTTGATTATACGACTGATTTTTCTTATATCATCAATTGCACCAGTCATGGTGGTGCCAATATTGGCAAAAATAATAGCGGGAACATCAGCATGGATACGCAGTGTTTCTGCCAAATCCTGATAATCCATTTCACCATTTGTCTGGCTTTTTATCATGATGCTTCTGGCGTGTACCATGCGTAATATCTTGGGAACACTATAATGCGTTGCTTCAGAATAATACAGTAAGCCATCAGGATGAACTTCTCTGGCCAAATAAATACCATACATATTTCCTTCGGTGCCTCCATTGGTGACATAGCCCCAAACATCATTTTTTTTGGCATGTAATAACGCAGAAAAAAAAGCGATGACTTCACGTTCATACTGATGACTATTTGCATGATATCTACTCTCTAAAAAAGGGTCACCTACATTATTTAAAGGGATATTAAAAAAAGGGTATAAGGGACTGTAGTCAAATTCACGAGAGATAGGGTAGCCTAGAAAGTGGTTGGTCTCTATTGATAAGAATTGTAAAAAGTCAGACAAACGATTTTGCTCTTTCTTTTTGAGTGATGAAGCAGAAAAATGAAGGCGATGGGTGTTCATTATAATGCCTTAAATATCAAAAACTACATATTAGAAACTAATAGGGGCTAATGGTTCAAAGTGGTATTGTTTTTTCTGCTTAGTAACTATATTTGAAACTAGAATATTCCTCTTAAATAGCTATACTCTGTGGGGTAGTGTTATTATCCTTAACTGTTTTTGAATGATCACTATTTTTTCATTCTAAGTTTGAACAGATTTGGTCTGTTTTTATCTCATAAGGAGTTTAGAAAATGAATCTTGAGAAAGTCATTTTTGGTTTTTTTGTCGTACTTGCATTAACATTGAATTTTGGATTCTTTTTAGGCGATATGGATAATCCTGATCATCACAATATCATGGAATTATTTGCTGTGATTGTGGTGAACCTGATTGCTACAGCACTAAAACTGGGAGACAGGTCTCAAATTGGAGCTGTTTTGTTGGCCACCAGCCTAGTAGCTGATCTGGAATTGCTGGCGGCTGCAACAACGTGGACTTTTGCTGTACATATCACGGCAACAGGTCTTACCCCTGATGTCATGGCAAGTATTGTTTCTCTGGCTGGTGGTGCTTTATTGGCTAATGTTATTTCTACCGTTATTTTAGTATCTGAAACACTGATTAATCGGTTATAAACAAAACCGTCTGAATTAGAGGTTTTTATGGCAGCATCCGTTGATTTAAGCCGCGTTATTTTTATAGTAATGCGCGAAATGCGTGGTCCATTGATTGCTTTGATATGTGTGTATTCAATATCAATTCTAGGTATGGTTTTTATTCCTGGGATTGAATTGAATGGTGAAAAGCAATATCTGAGTATTTTTTATGCATTTTACTTTATGACCTATACGGCGACCACCACTGGTTTTGGTGAAATCCCTATGGAATTTAGTAATGCTCAGCGTTTCTGGGCGATTATCTGCTTGTATTTAAGTGTGATTACCTGGTTATATGCTATCAGCACGATTGTTGTTTTATTGCAAAATCCGTTTTTACGTTCAGCCGTTTCTGAATGGCAATTTTCAAGGGGTGTTCAAAGGATAGCAGAACCTTTTGTTATTCTTTGTGGCTTTGGTGATACCGGTAGTGTGTTGACACGTGGATTGAGTGATTATGGCTATCCTGCTGTTATTATTGATAATAGTGAAGAACGTATTAAAGCGGTAAAGTTACGTGATTACTCTATGGCAGTTCCTGCCTTTTGTGGTGATGCCAGTGTTCCTAAACATTTATTAGAAGCAGGATTACGTCGTTCAAATTGCAGAGCTGTTGTTGCCATAACAAATAGTGAAGAAGTCAATTTGAAAATTTCCGCTTTGGCGCGTGTATTAAATCCTGATGTAGCCATTATCAGCATGTCTAAAGTTGAAGTGTTTGAAGAAACATTGTCAACCTTGGGCGGTGAAGTCCATGTGGTTGACCCCTTTAAAACCTTTGCAAAAGTGCTGGCTTCAGCCATGCGGAATCCGGGTTTTTATTCTTTTAATAATTGGTTGGTCAGAGATAAATCAGCTAATTTAGAAAGCTATATTACGCCACCTATTGGTAAATGGGTGATTTGTGGATATGGTCGAATGGGACAGGAAGTGAATCGGGTTTTATGTCGTTATGGTATTAAAACAGCCGTTATTGATCCACATGATTGTGAGGAATCGGCCTATATTGATCGTTACATTATGGGTAGAACAACCACCATTACATTGAATGGGGCAGGCGTAGAAGATGCGGTAGGCATCCTCTCTGGAACCAATAATGATGGTCATAATTTAGGTATTTTATTGAATGCTGGTCGCTTAAATCGGAATTTGTTTACTATCGTTCGTCAGAACAGACATGAGAATGAGATTGCTTTTCGGGCAACCAATGTTGATATGATCATGCAACCTACTTTGGTGGCTGCCAGAAAAGTATTGTTTATTTTGATCGCACCTTTGTTAAAGACATTTTTTCGTTATTTGCTAGAAAACAAACCAGGACGAAAGGGGGAGATGGAGGCCGTTATCAGAGATCTGTCTGATAAAGTCGGAAAGCAGGCTCCACATTTGGTGACAGTGGATTTTACTTGGCAAAAGAGTAAAGCGGTGATGTTATTATTAAAAAACGGTGAAAAAGTGTTATTGGGTGATTTAATTAAAGACCCCAGAGCACGCGATAAAAATCTGGACTTGGTAGTGTTTGTGATTAAAACAAGTGATATGGAAATAGTTTTACCATCGAGTCATTATCCAGTGAAAGAAAATGATCAGTTGTTATTTTGTGGAACAGCATTAGCGCATAGATTATTTAATGCAACGATTAACAGTGAATATAAATTGCATTATGTTCGGAATGGAGAGTATGCTCCAAGGAGTTATTTGATGAAATGGATTATACGCAAGGGGTTTTGCAAAAGGGCAGGATCTTAATGTAGAAAAGAGAGACGCAGATCAATAAAATGATGCGTTTCTTGATTTAACGTAACTTCTAGTCTTTTTTATCCGTTCATGAGTTATGCTGAGTTCTCATTAAGAGTCACCCTATGTTTTTTAAGTTCTTTAGGCATAGAGAACACGACTTTTTCTTCAATACCCTGTATTTCTATAGCTGTTTCACCACCCCATTGTTTGAGTTGATCAATAACCGCTTGCACTAAAACTTCTGGTGCTGATGCCCCCGCTGTAACACCAACAACATTAACATTGTCAAACCAAGATTGATGCATATCTGCTGCGGTATCTATTAAGAAAGCTGTTCTACCTAATTGCTCTGCAATTTCACGTAAACGATTTGAGTTAGAGCTGTTGGGCGATCCAACGACTAAAATAACATCGGCTGTTGCCGCCAATTCATGGATTGCATCTTGTCGGTTTTGCGTGGCATAACAAATATCGTCTTTTTTCTGCTCCTGAATATGAGGGAAAAACGCATGTAAAGCATCGACCATGATTTTTGTGTCTGTCATCGACAAAGTAGTTTGTGTGACATAGGCCAAATCTTTTGGGTTATTTACTTGAAGATGTTTAACATCGTCTGGAGTTTCTACTAGATACATGCCACCTGTTGAATTAGCCAGTTTTTCATATTGACCCATAGTGCCTTCTACTTCAGGGTGTCCAGCATGACCTATTAACATGACTTCACGACCTGCTTTGGCATGTTTGGCAACTTGTATGTGAACTTTTGTGACTAAGGGGCAAGTGGCATCAAAAACTGTTAAATTTCGTTCTTTAGATTCATTTTGTACTTTTTTTGACACACCATGTGCGCTAAAAATCAAATAAGAATTTTCAGGGACTTCACTGACATCTTCTATAAAAATAGCCCCTTTGCTTCTCAGTCCTTCTACAACTGTGCGGTTATGTACCACTTCATGGCGAACATAAATAGGAGCGCCAAATGATTCAATGGCCTGGTCAACAATTTCTATAGCGCGGTCAACGCCAGCACAGAACCCACGGGGGTTAGCCAGTTTAATTTGCATATCTTGACTTCTTTGCTTGGTTAATATTCACCCATTTTAACGTATGTGGGTTTTTTCGTTAGTATTTATTCTAAAGTAACTACTCAGCGTACTCCGTAATTGCTCAGATTGCCCTCTGTTCTGTTCAAGATCAAGGCGTTCAAGAGCAAGGCGAAAGCGCGGAGTTTACAGGTGTAAATGCGCACTTTCAACGCGGCTATTGGACAAAATAGAGGGTAAGCTGGGTAGTTACATTCTAAAAAGTAAAACGACAGACTGATTAACGATGTCTCTGTGTTAATGATATGTTAGCATTTTGTAGAAATTATTATGAGGTGTCTATGGTTTTGTTTGCTTTTGTATTACTTGCAGGCTGCCTTGTTTTTGGTAGCGTATTTGTGTTGCTCAGAACGGCAAAGAAACCAAAAGTTCCGAAAGATTTTAAAGCTAAAGAATATGATGAGGATGATTCCAGTGGCTGGTAACAATTGAAAATAGCATTATTAGCAGGTACTCAGTCAGGCTGTGGGAAAACCACTATTATGTTGGCTTTACTGCAATACCTTAAACAACGGAAGCGGCGCGTTCTTGCTTTTAAAGCAGGGCCAGACTTTCTTGATCCTTTATGGCATCAGACCATTACTGAACAAAGTAGTTATAACCTAGATACAAGAATGGTGGGTCTGGATATATCCAGGCAATTAATCAATAGCCAGGCTAATCAAGCAGAAATAGCATTAATTGAAGGTGTTATGGGTTTGTTTGATGGGCGCACAGGTGTCGGTGAGGAAGGTTCCAGTGCTGATCTGGCAAAGGGTTTAAGTTGTCCTGTTATATTAGTCGTTAATGCCAGGGGGATCAGTGGTTCAATAGTACCTTTGGTGGGTGGTTTTTGTCACTATGCTGAGAAAATGGGGATCAAAATTTCCGGTATTATTGCTAATCATGTTGGCAGCCCTCATCATGCAAAGTTATTAACACAATTTTTGCAGGACTATGGAATGCCACCGTTAGTGGCATGGATGGAAAAGCAAGCACCTGTGCTTGCAGAACGACATTTAGGGCTAGTCATGCCTGAACAAATTAATATAGCCGATTTTCAACCTTTTTTTCATGTGGATATTGATGTCTTATCGACTGTTTTTTCTAATTGGAGAAAACCAGATGAAGTGACTAATAGCTCTGTTCAATTATTAGCAGGAAAACGCATAGCGATTGCTAAAGATGAGGCTTGTTGTTTTATCTATCAAGCTAATATTGACTGGCTAATTGAACAAGGTGCCGAACTGTTTTACTTCTCAGTGATCAGTGGGGAAGATGTACCTGTTAATGCAACGGCTTTATGGTTACCAGGTGGCTACCCTGAACTTTATACAGAACCACTATCCAACTCAAAAAGCTGGTCAAGCATTAGACACTTTATTGAAAGTGATAAACCTGTATTGGCAGAGTGTGGAGGTGCTATGTTGTTAGGTCAAATGCTAATAGATATTAAGGGAAAAGCATGGTCAATGGCCAATATTTTACCTTATCGTTCGATCATGCAAAAAAAGTTAGCTTCTTTAGGTTATCGAGAAGATGCCAGTGGAATGAAAGGGCATGAATTTCATTATTCGATTCGAGCATGTGAAACAGCAATAGAGACCTGTTTTGAATGTTCACGAGGAGATAAAGGCTTACGCTATAAAAACCTGCGAGCTTCTTATATTCACTGGTATTTTGCCAGTGCTCCTGAAGTTATGCTTGAATGGCTAGGTTAATTATTGGCTTAATTAAAGGGCAACCACAGGGGGTTGCCCCTACGATTAATAAACCATGAATAGATACAACCCAAATAAAAATATAATATTAAAACCCGTACGGGCGACCCCCCGTGGTCCCCCTGGAAATATAAGGGTAGCGCCCCTATATTCCAGAGTTTACAGGTGTAAATGCGCACTTTCAACGCGGCTATTGGACAAAATAGAGGGCTGGCTGAGTAGTTACCTAAAACTTAAAGTCACCACGTAACTGTATGCTGTCGTCTGTTTGCTTATGCTCGCCTATTAGATTTAGATTCATTGTAGAATCTATTTTCCAGCGTCCGCCTATATTATAGCTTTGTGTGCCGTTTGCTAGGCTTAGTCCAGCGTAAGGGGTGAGTAGGCCGCGACCAAAGAATCCAGGTAGTCCGTAGCCTAACTCGGTGTTTAACTGTAGCCTTCTACTGTTGCTGTTATCCTCATCGTTTACATTGTTAGCTACGGTGGGTTGTTGCCATACTCCATCGGCAACATTGCCTGGGGTGTCGCCCCAAGCTGGTTGTAGGCTTAACCATAAGCCTTGACCACTGCTGTTGGCTTGGTATTTGACTAAGCCACTGAGTCCCCATTCTTGGTAAGAAGATTCATGTACCAGTAAACCGTGGGCGCGTAGTTCCATTTCTAGTCCTATGGGGCTGCTGTAGCGATAGCTACCTGCTAACTCTATGCCGCCGC
>QPIN01000034.1 GCA_003666385.1 Methylococcales symbiont of Hymedesmia sp. n. MRB-2018 | reverse complement strand
TGTAGAGAGAAGTTTCTCTTGACTTGAAAAATGCCGCAGACTTTGGAAAAATTGCGAAAGACTCCTTAATTCTAGCTTACACATGGTGATTCTGGCATTTATCAGAATTTTACTCAATAGATCTTGAACAGGTTCTTAGTAGTTACGTTTAAAATTCATTTTTATTTAAGACATAAATTAACTTTTTTATAACAGCGCCCTTTGTCATAAGTGTGTCTTATACATTTAGTATATGCTTTTCTTTCCGCGGGTTTTAATTGCACAAATTTAAGGCATGCATCTTTTGTTGATTCTTTTTTAATGGCAGTCGTTTTTACACTATTGCCAGTTTCTTTTTCTGTAGCATTTACCTGATTAATGCTGATGCTGAGCAAAAGAGTAAGTGTGATAAGGAGGCTGTTTAATATTTTATGATTTTGTGTGTTGTTCATATATTTCACTAGTGTTGATAAAATAGTTTAAATTTCAAGATTTGCAGAGATAACCCTCTGCATTAGATTAGATTTGTCATAATCAGCCCATAATACCGCATATTTTATTTGGCTTATAGGATGTAACAGCTTAGGTGCAATTTCTGCTAAAGGTTCAAGTACAAAGGCATATTTTTCAATTTCATCGCGTGGTATTTGCAAACGGCCATCGCTAATAATTTGATTGCCGTAAAGAATAAGGTCTAAATCCAGTGTTCTGGCAGCATATTTTCTACTGTCACGGGTTCTTCCATTTTCCAGTTCAATTTTTCTGAGAATCTTGGCAACATTTTTTGCAGGAATATTTGAGTCGAATTGCACAATCAAATTATGGAAGTCATCGCCCTCAAAGCCAACGGCTTCAGTTTCGTAAAGACTGGAAATGACTAGCTGACCAAATTCTTTTTTTAACGCAAGTAAACTGGAGGGGATATGGATCTCTTTGTCAATGTTGCTTCCTATGCTAACAAAACCAATAGGCATCGGTTATTTTTCTCCACGTTCGATAATAATACCAACATCTTTAGCGCGACTGATGGCTCCTCTTTTATTGAGGGTGATTTTTACCCAGGGGGTGTTAAATTCGGTCAATAAAATATTGGCTATTTCATTAATTAACTTTTCGACTAGGAAAAACTCGCTCTGTTCAACAAAAGAAACGACACGTTCGGAGACCGCTTTATAATCTAGTGTGTGTTGGATGTCATCTGTTTTAGCGGCTTTTGTTATGTCAAAAGCCATTTCAATATTAAGTACAATAGTCTGCTTGGTTTCTCTTTCCCAGTCATAAATACCTATGATGGTGGCTGCTTCTAATGCGCCTAAAAAAATGATGTCCATTAAGTTTTCCAGTTAAAATGAAGTTCTACAGTATAAGTATCGGGGAAATGTCGTTGCTATACAAGTCTGATTATTAGGAGGTGAAATGTTTGAGTGGTTATTAGTGCCTTTTGCATATTTGGTTGGGTCTGTTTCCAGCGCTATTATTGTATGTCGTTTAATGGGCTTGGATGATCCTCGAAAACAAGGTTCTGGTAATCCAGGTGCGACTAATGTGATGAGAATAGGTGGCAAAAAAGCAGCGGCAATCACATTGTTGGGAGATGCCTTGAAAGGCTTGATACCTGTGCTAATAGCTCAATCTATGGGAGTGGGAGTGCAAGTGTTGGCATTGGTTGCTTTTGTGGCATTTTTAGGGCATTTATACCCACTGTTTTTTGCTTTTAAAGGCGGTAAAGGTGTTGCAACTACTTTAGGTGTTACCTTGGGTGTTAATTGGATATTGGGTATTGTTGTAGCAGGAACTTGGTTTTTGGTTTTTAAAATCAGCAAAATATCTTCTTTATCCGCTTTAGTTGCAGCGTTTTTAATGCCAGTATATGTTTGGTTTATTATTGGAGATGTGTCATTGTTGCTCGCTTTTATATTGATTTCAGTCATATTGTTATGGCGGCATAGATCTAATATTGAGCGACTAATCGCAGGGGAAGAAGATTAGTACTTGGTTTAAGCGGAATGGAAAAATAGAAAATTAGCATCCTCTTAAAGTAGCAATAGACCAGCGTGGTTTGACATATATTTCCAGATTTTCTTGCTGTCCTGCTAGCAGTCTTTGGCAGCCAGCAAAGGCGATCATGGCACCGTTATCAGTACAAAACTCTAATCTTGGAAAGAAAAGCTGGGCATTTTCTTTTTTTGTCATTATTAATAAGTCGTTGCGGATTTGTGTGTTTGCACTAACACCGCCGGCAATCACCAAGGTCTTTAAGTGAGTTTGTCGTAAGGCTCTGCGACACTTGATTACCAAGGTTTCAGCCGTTGCTTTTTGAAAGGCAAAGGCGATATCTGCCTTATCTTGTGCTGTTTTTTCAGTTTTATTCAGGGTATTCATGGTGAATGTTTTTAATCCACTAAAGCTAAAATCCAGTCCTGGTCTATCTGTCATGGGTCTTGGGAATTTAAACCGATCATTACCTTGTTCGGCTAGCTTTGCTACTTTGGCTCCGCCTGGGTAGCCAAGCCCCAGCATTTTGGCTGTTTTATCAAAGGCTTCACCTGCTGCATCATCAAGAGACTCGCCAAGTTGTGTATATTGTCCTATGCCGTCAACTTGAATGAGTAGGGTGTGCCCACCTGAGACTAATAAAGCAACGAAAGGAAAGCGGGGAGGATTTTCTTCCAGCATCGGCGCGAGCAGGTGTCCTTCCATGTGGTGGACGGCAATAGCTGGTATTTGCCATGTCCAAGCTAGGCTTCTTGCTGTCGTTGCTCCGACTAACAGCGCACCCATTAATCCAGGTCCTGCAGTATAGGCTATACCATTTATGTCAGATTTTATTAATCGACTGTCAGAAAGGGTTTGTTTGATTAGTGGAATTAGTTTACGGATATGGTCTCTTGAAGCCAGTTCAGGGACAACGCCACCGTAGTCGTTATGCATACTGACCTGGCTATAAAGATGATGTGATATTAAGCCTTGTGTTGAGTGATATATGGCGACCCCGGTTTCATCACAAGAGGTTTCTATACCTAAAATATACATTGGACTTTTAATAAATTAAATTTTTGAGTATAATTGAGAGTTCACTTTTGAGTTTTACTGCTTGCCTAGCTTAAGCGGTAGCTCAAGAGCATGTTAACATAATAAGGTCATTATAATGCCATCAGTAAAAGTTAGAGAAAACGAGCCTTTTGATATCGCTATCCGTCGTTTCAAACGTTCGTGTGAGAAAGCAGGTGTGTTGTCAGAAGTTCGTCGTCGTGAGTTTTATGAAAAACCAACAGCAGAACGCAAGCGTAAAGGTGCTGCTGCAGTGAAACGTCATTTGAAAAAATTAGCACGCGAGCGTTATGCGCTTAAGAATTTACGTCGTGGTCGTCCGCAGATTTAATAAAAGGCCGTGTAGATGAATGAATTAAAAACGCACATCAAGGATGAAATGAAAGCAGCAATGCGGGCAAAGGATAAGGAACGCCTAGTTGTTATTCGCATGATTCTAGCCGCTTTTAAGCAAATTGAAGTGGATGAGCGCATAGAGCTTGATAATGCTCGAATGATTGTTATTTTGGATAAAATGCAAAAGCAGCGGCGTGAATCTATCAAGCAATTCAATGATGCGGGGCGTACAGATTTAAGCGAGATTGAAGAAGCTGAACTGCTAGTCATTCAAAACTATTTACCTAAAGCATTGGCTGAAAGTGAAATAAATGCGCTACTTGAAAAAGCAGTTTTAGAATCTGATGCAGAATCCATTAAGGATATGGGTAAGGTGATGGCTATTTTAAAACCTCAAATGATAGGCCGTGCAGATATGTCTGTCGTTGCTAAGATCATTAAAGCTCGACTTGCACGTTAGCAGTCATGGCTGACCCGTAGTGGCAGGCAAAATCCCCCGTGAGTTTATTGATGAGCTTTTGCTCAGAGTTGATATTGTTGACTTAATAGATTTACATGTTCCTCTAAAAAAAGCGGGAAACAGTTTCAAGGCACGTTGTCCCTTTCATACTGAGAAATCCCCGAGTTTTTCTGTTAATCGTAACAAGCAGTTTTACCATTGCTTTGGTTGTGGTGTGGGAGGGAATGCTATTAGCTTTCTAATGGAGTTTAGCCATCTGGACTTTGTTGAGGCAATTGAGGATTTAGCGGGGTTTGCTGGTATTGAAGTGCCTAGGGAAGCACGTCAATATCAAGGTAACAAACAAGAGTATAGTGGCTTATATTTAATACTTGAGCGTGTAGCGGTATTTTATGTTGAACAATTAAGGCATCATGTTCAAGGTAATAAAGCGATTGAGTATTTGAAAAGCAGAGGTCTGAGCGGGGAAATAGCAAAACAATTCTCCTTGGGTTATGCGCCAGATGACTGGAGTATTCTTTCTTCAAAATTTGATATTGAATTGCTGATAAATGCAGGAATGGTCGTCGCTAAAGATAATGGCGGGCGATATGATCGTTTTAGAGGGCGATTGGTTTTCCCCATTAGAGATAAGCGGAATAGAATTGTTGGTTTTGGTGGAAGAGTGCTGGATGACTCTATGCCTAAATACTTGAACTCACCTGAAACAGCGATTTTTTCAAAGGGAAAAGAGCTGTATGGACTTTTTGAGCTACTAGAAAAGCAGTCAAAGCCAGAAAGAATTATTATCGTTGAAGGCTATATGGATGTGTTGGCTTTGGCACAGTTTGGTATCCATTACTCAGTAGCTGCATTAGGAACGGCTACGTCAAAAAACCATTTAGACTTATTATTTCGTTTTACATCAGAAATTGTGTTTTGCTTTGATGGCGATACAGCGGGGCAAAATGCTACCTGGAAAGCTGTGCAAGAATCATTTCCTTGTTTGAAAGATGGTCGGCAAATCAGAATTATGCTGTTGCCTGATGGTCAAGACCCTGATTCCTTAGTTAGAGAGGATGGAGTGACAGGTTTTGAGAAAAGATTGCACGACTCTCAAATGCTGTCAGATTATTTTATTGAATTTCTTGGTCAAGAGTTAAATTTAGCGACTCTGGAGGGTCAATCACAGATAATTTCACGAGCAAAACCACATGTGGAAAAAATCCCTAACGGTATTTTTCGTGAAAAAATGATTGCAAAACTCAATGAATTATCAGATAGCACAGCACTAGATGTTTTAGCAATCCAAGCTACAATTGATAGGGAAATTACATCTAACACTGCCACTTTTCAAATAAAGCCAATAAAACCAGAACATGTGGTCTTGGCATTATTAATACAAAACCCGGAAATGGCAGAAATAATTGAAGAGTTTGTTGATGAATGGGATGAAATAAGTTTTAAGACAAAAAATGGATTATTAGCAGTTTTGGACGGCATTGAGATTAATCAGCCTAGAAATACGGGAGGCTTATTAGAAGCTTATCGAGATGACACAGAAAAGCATGAATGGCTAACAAGATTGGCAAACACGGAGGTCATTCCATTCGATAATGACGATTTTGACATTAAAGAAGCATTTGTAGGAGCTTTAAAGCGAGTCATAGAGCTAGGTAAGAAACAATATATTAATGAATTATTAGAAAAGAATTTGAATTAAAAGGAAGTCTAAGCCGAATTTAGACAAAGACTTCTAGGACAGCATATTGTATGCTATAATTGCCTGTTTGGCAGGGTTTCGAGTTGAATGTATTTGTGGGTAAAGAATGAATCAAGAGCATAAACAATCTCAAATTAAACAATTAATTGCAAAAGGTAAGTCGCAAGGTTATTTAACTTATGCGGAAGTAAACGATCATTTGCCAAGAGATATTGTTGATCCTGAACAGATTGAAGATATTATCAGCATGATTTCAGATATGGGTATTCAGGTTAATGAAGTTGCCCCCGATGCTGATTCTTTATTAACAACAGATTCTGCGGTCACATCAGATGATGATGAAGCCGCAGCCGAAGTAGTTGCACTTGCTTCAGTAGACAGTGAATTTGGTAGAACGACTGATCCTGTGCGCATGTATATGCGAGAAATGGGCTCAGTTAAATTATTAACTCGAGAAGAAGAATTAAAAATTGCTAAACGGATTGAAGCAGGTCAACGTCAAATTGCCGAAGCAATAGCAAGATCAAAAATGGTAGTGGCTTCATTCATTGATTCATTTGACTCGGTGGTTGATGAAGAGTCGGATATTCGTTTGAATGATCTGGTCCTTGCGTTGATTGATCTAAACGAACCTGAGTTTGATCCGAAAACCGCTATAGCTAATGCGGCGGCCGCAAAAGAAAAGAGTGATAATGACGAAAAGCCTAAAGGATTGGATTATAGCGATGTTAAGGAAAGAGTAGATGAGCTAAGGGAGCAACTGAAAATTGCTACCAACAGCATTGAAAAAAATGGTTACGGCTCAGAAAAATCTGAGCAGGCATTAGAGGCATTAGCACTTGTTTTTTCTGAATTTAAATGGGTGCTTCAGTATTTTAAAAAGATGCAGGCTATGATCAGGTCTGTTATTGAAGAGGTTAGGAAAAGAGAAAAAATAATTTTAGACATTTGTGTCAAGAAAGCAAAAATGCCTAGGAAAGAGTTTATTGATTCTTTTGTGGCAAATGAAACAAATCCAAAATGGCTAGATCAGTATCTAAAAGGACATGATTTCTCTTCTATTTTAAAACAACATAAAGCTGAAATAAAAAAAGCACAAAGTGGTTTGCTAGAAATAGAAAAAGCACAGGGTTTGCACATTGCAGACTTAAAAGATGTACACAGACGTCTTTCTGTCGGTGAAGCTAAAGCAAGACGTGCCAAAAGAGATATGATTGAAGCTAATCTGAGACTGGTTATTTCAATTGCTAAAAAATACACTAACCGTGGTTTACAATTTCTAGACCTGATCCAAGAAGGCAATGTTGGCTTGATGAAAGCAGTGGACAAATTTGAATATAGACGGGGTTATAAGTTTTCAACCTATGCAACATGGTGGATTAGACAAGCGATAACACGTTCTATTGCAGATCAAGCTAGGACAATTCGTATTCCAGTACACATGATTGAAACGATTAATAAATTAAATCGTATTGCCCGACAAATCATTCAGGAAAAAGGAAGAGAAGCAACGCCTGAAGAATTGTCAGAACGTATGGAAATGCCGGAAGATAAAGTGCGTAAAGTATTAAAAATTGCTAAAGAACCTATTTCAATGGAAACACCGATAGGTGATGATGAAGATTCACATTTAGGTGATTTTATTGAGGATGGAAAAGCACTTTCCCCCATTGAATTAGCCACTATTGCTGGGCTACGTGAATCAACTCAAAATGTATTGAGCGGTTTAACAGAAAGAGAAGCAAAAGTCTTACGGATGCGTTTTGGTATTAATATGAATACCGACCATACATTGGAAGAGGTAGGCAAACAATTTGATGTGACGCGTGAGAGAATTCGTCAGATTGAAGCGAAAGCATTAAGAAAATTAAGACACCCTTCAAGGTCTGAACAGTTAAGATGTTTTCTGGAAGGTGAATAAATTTAGTTGGTCAATTATAAGGGCCCTTAGCTCAGTTGGTTAGAGCATCCGACTCATAATCGGCAGGTCCCCAGTTCGAGTCTGGGAGGGCCCACCATCAATATAAGGGTCGTAAAAGCGATCTTTTGTGTTTTTAAGCAGTATATTACCACTTTCAAAATGGTCACTATATCACACCATTTATTCTTGAAAATGGTATATAAATATATTGTTTTTCATGCCTATCAACAAATCACAGCTTATTAAGTTGTTTCCACTTTGTTTCTCAAGGCTGTTGACAGCAGATATGCTGTCAACAAGGCTACATAGATGTATTTACGCCGTGTCTTGTGAAGCAAAATGGAAACAAGCTGGGTTATGTGTTGCGAGTTGTCTTAGTTAATAGCCCTGTTGTTTTTTGAATTATTGGTAATGTGTTACATGTAAAGGAAGAAGGAAAAGCTATGAGTAATAATTTTATTTTTACCTCTGAATCAGTATCAGAGGGGCATCCAGATAAACTGGCAGATCAAATATCAGATGCGGTAGTTGATGCATTATTAGCCCAGGATTCTAAATCAAGAATTGCCTGTGAAACTATGGTCAAAACAGGTATGGTTATACTGGCTGGAGAAGTGACTACTGATGCTTGGATAGATACCGAAGAGTTAGTTAGAAACGTAGTCTGTGAGATTGGTTACGATAATGGCGAAGTGGGGTTTGATGGCAAAACCTGTGCTGTTATTAATGCGATAGGCAAACAATCTGCTGATATTGCAATGGGAGTCGATGATTCAGAAACTCATGAACAAGGTGCGGGTGACCAGGGTTTGATGTTTGGCTATGCAAGTAATGAAACAGATGTATTGATGCCAGCACCTATTACCTACTCACACAGGCTGGTTGAGCGACATGCACAAATACGAAAAAATAATACATTAAGCTGGTTAAGACCAGATGCAAAAAGTCAGATAACCTTTCGCTATGAAAACCATAAACCTGTGGCAATTGATGCTGTTGTATTATCGACACAGCATTCACCTGATATTGGTGGTAAAGAGCTGGAAGAAGCGGTTATGGAAGAAATTATTCTGCCTACTTTGCCTAATGAATGGTTACATGCTGACACCAAATATTTTATCAATCCCACTGGCCAATTTATCATTGGTGGTCCAGTAGGTGATTGTGGATTGACAGGTCGTAAAATTATTGTAGATACTTACGGCGGTATGGCAAGACATGGTGGCGGTGCTTTCTCTGGTAAAGACCCTTCTAAAGTCGATAGATCAGCGGCTTATATGGCGCGATATGTGGCAAAAAATATAGTCGCAACAGGATTAGCAGAACGCTGTGAAGTACAAAT
Source organism: Methylococcales symbiont of Hymedesmia sp. n. MRB-2018 (assembly GCA_003666385.1). Classification (GTDB taxonomy): domain Bacteria; phylum Pseudomonadota; class Gammaproteobacteria; order Methylococcales; family Methylomonadaceae; genus QPIN01. The sequence goes on along the minus strand of QPIN01000034.1, from coordinate 20,668 downwards.
TTCATATGCAATTGGCATTGCTGAACCTACTTCAATTGCGGTTGAAACCTTTGGTACCGGGAAAGTTGATGAAATTACACTGGTGTCTATTATCAGAGAACATTTTGATTTAAGACCGAAAGGCTTGATTGATCAATTAGATCTTTTGAGGCCCATTTATCAAAAAACAGCGGTATATGGACATTTTGGTAGAACAGAAGATTCATTTAGTTGGGAAAAAACAGATAAAGTAGATGCATTGAAAGCCGCCGCAGGTCTTTAAATTTAGTATAGGGTATACAATCATGAGTTCAGAAGATTATAAAGTTGCAGATATTTCATTAGCCGATTGGGGTCGTAAAGAAATCAGTATTGCAGAAACAGAAATGCCAGGATTAATGGCATTAAGAGAAGAGTTCGGCGCACAACAACCTTTAAAAGGTGCACGAATTTCAGGTTGTTTACATATGACTATTCAAACGGCTGTTTTGATTGAAACATTAACTGCAATAGGTGCTGAAGTTAGATGGTCATCATGTAATATATTTTCAACGCAGGATCATGCGGCAGCAGCGATGGCTGAATCTGGTATTCCAGTATTTGCCTGGAAAGGTGAAACTGAAGAAGAAGCCGAATGGTGTATAGAACAAACCATTATAGGTTCTGATGGCTGGCGGCCTAACATGATTCTGGATGATGGTGGTGATTTAACCATTATGATGCACGAAAAATTTCCAGAATTGATGTCCGATGTTAAAGGTTTATCAGAAGAGACTACAACGGGAGTACTGCGTTTATATGAAATGGTGACAAAGGGAACATTAAAAGCCCCTGCTTTTAACGTGAATGACTCAGTCACTAAATCTAAATTCGATAACTTGTATGGCTGTCGTGAATCGTTGGTAGATGGTATTAAACGGGCAACAGATGTGATGGTTGCAGGTAAAATTGCAGTAGTGTGTGGCTATGGTGACGTAGGTAAAGGCTGTTCGCAATCTTTGCGAGGATTAGGTGCAACAGTATGGGTCACAGAAATAGACCCTATTTGTGCATTACAAGCCGCTATGGAAGGATTCCGAGTGGTGACTATGGAAGAAGTGGCACCATTAGCTAATATTTTTGTCACGGCAACAGGCAACTTTAATATTATTAATCATGACCATATGGCAGCGATGAAAAATAATGCCATTGTTTGTAATATTGGTCATTTTGATTCAGAAATTGAAATCGCAGCATTGAGAAAGTACAGATGGGAAAATATTAAACCCCAAGTTGATCATGTGATTTTTCCTGATGGTAAACGCTTAATTCTATTGGCAGAAGGACGTTTGGTTAATCTTGGTTGTGCAACAGGCCATCCAAGCTTTGTTATGTCTAATTCTTTCTGCAATCAAGTGTTGGCTCAAATAGAATTATGGAATAATACCGATGACTATAAAAATGAAGTGTATATGTTACCGAAAAAACTGGATGAAAAAGTGGCAAGATCACATCTGCAACAATTAGGTGTAAATCTTACCAAATTGACAGCACAACAGGCGGAATATATTAACGTATCGGTTGATGGACCTTACAAGCCAGATCATTATCGTTATTAAATCCAGTTCAAAAATGTGATAAATTAAAGGGGCATTTTATGTCCTTTTTTTTTGCCATAAGCTTATGCGAATATCAAGATTATTTATACCTCATTCCTTAAATGTGGGACAGCAGATTGGGCTTCAAGAACACAGTGCTCATTATGTGCGGACTGTTTTACGCTTAAAAAAAATGCGATCACCTTGTTTAATGGGCGGGGGAGGGGGTATTTATGCATTATTACTGAAATGAGTCGAAAAAAGAGTCTTGAATTCACATCATAAGAGCAACATGCAACGGAACAATGCAACAGAACGATTTTACCGATGGTACATGAGATTGACGCATTAAAAAACTGGGTAGATAGGCAAAATGGGCGAAAAGTTTTCTTAGACCCTCAAGCAGAACAGTCATTGCTTGAGTTAACGCCTATTGATCAGCATGTGACCCTGCTATCAGGATCAGAGAGCGGGTTTTTAGCTCAGGAAAGAGACGTAGCTGTTTTATTCCAGTCCGACTAGGGAATCGAGTTTTACGTACAGAAACGGCAGCATTAGCGGGGTTATCCGCTGTATAAATGCTGTGGGGTGATTTTTTGTAATAGATAACTAATAATATGCACAGCAAAGTGATAAAAACAGCTTATTACGCTTTAGTTCCTTTATTTATATTGCTATTTTTTGCAGTGATTTCATCGCTTTTGAGTTACTTTTTTCTTGTACTTGCAGGCGATGTTATTACCATGCGGAAAATAGTGAGTAAAGGCACTCAAATACTATTGCTATTCAGTATATTTCCATTAAGACATTACTTGAAGTTGACTTGGGCAGATATTGGTTTTGCATCGAAAACTGTTTTTATAAAACAAATTATGCAAGGACTAGTATTAGGATTAATAACTTTGTTACCCGTTATGCTGGTTTTATACGGTCTTGAAGTGAGTGTGCTTGATACAGACAAAGAATGGACGATAAGTAAAATAATTATCAGAGCTGGACTAGCATTAGTATTAGCCATGCTTATTTCATTAGGTGAAGAGCCTTTATTCAATGGTATTTTATTTGCGGGGCTAAAGAAAAAAATGATGGTTGTTTTAGCTGCCATAATCAGTGCGGGCTATTATTCGGCTTTTCATTTTGTAAAAACCAAAACTAAAATTCCATACGAAGAATTATCAATAAGCAGTGGTTTTCAATTAATGGCAGAGGCTTTTTCCAATGTTTTAAACCCAGAAATTACATCGGCATTTATTGGCTTATTTGTTGTCGGTATATTATTGGTGACAATTAGAAGCCAAATAAAAGAGAGCATAGGGATATGTATCGGTTGCCATACGGCCTGGGTTTGGCAAATAAAAATAGGCAAGGACTTTTTTGATACCAATAAAAACTCACCCTACTACTATCTGGTTAGTGATTATTATGATGGCGTAGTAGGGCTATTAGTTGCTATTTGGCTATCGTTGGCATTAGTCAGTTATTTCGTATGGAAAAGGTATATAAAATAAATAATTCAATCTCTAAAGTTTTCAAATTGCAAAGGTAACTCAATGGAGTCTTCGGACTTTAGAAAAGCAATCACTTGCTGTAGATCATCTCTTTTTTTACCGCTGACTCTGAGTTTTTCGCCCTGAATTGCAGTCTGAACTTTCAGTTTTTTATCCTTAATTAATTTAACAATTTTTTTAGCGACAGGGGTTTCAATTCCCTGATTCAAGGTGATGGGTTGCTGAGCTGTTTTACCCGTATCTTGAATATTACCAGACTCCATGCAAGCAATATCAACACCGCGCTTGGTCATTTTAGAGAACAGCATAGGTAGCATTTGTTGTAATTGAAATGTAGATTGAGCTTTCATCAGAATACTGTTATCTTGCAATTCAAATTTCGCATCAGAACCTTTAAAATCAAAACGAGTGGAGACTTCTTTATTCGCTTGGTCGATTGCATTATGCACTTCGTGTGCGTCAAATTCAGAAACAATATCAAAGGATGGCATGAGTTTAGAGTAGTAAGTAAAATAAAATTAACTAAACTATAATTGTGTTGAATAGTTTATTCAATGAAAATAATAAAAAAAGAGAGGTAGGGTTGAATAATATAGGCTTATTAGTCATTTTTAGTATATTAAGTACATTAAATACAGGATGTGTATCTAAAGGTGATGTAGAGGGGCGCAAGTTTGAATTTAGTTCGGTTGTCAAAAATGATATTGATCTAGTGACAGAAACTCACCAGACAGTAGTATTTGAAGCGTTAAAACAATTAGCCACAAAACTTTATAAGCGAAACCCACAAGAGTGGAAAAAAGAGGGGCATAAAAGTTTGCAGATGGCTGTTAGAGCGATAACCACAGAGCCATTTGTATTACTTAATGAACAAACAAGCGCAGAACAAATAAGATTAAGCTTTGACGAAACTTATCAAGGGGATAGAGTTAAAGCGTATATTGTTGGACTAGAAACAATGATATTAGCCTCCTATGATAATCATCGGTCTTTTTATTTTTATCATATGTTAGATGCACAAAAACTTTATGATAGTGCAAGAAACTTGGAGTTAGCCTCGTGGTTGATAAGGACAAAACACAAAAGTAATGGTGAATTATTTTTATTGAGTTCAGCGGGTTCAGATGAACTAAATTTAAGTTTTGAACGTCTATTTGGCAAAATAATTAATGCACAGGATATGATTGCACAGATTACTGCAGATAGATCACATCGACAAATTAAAAATGTCATTCAATCTTTAGCGACAGCTTTTATACCGATTTAATCAAGTTACTTATTGCTTTTATACGCAGTAACCGTATGCCATCACCGATTTTAGAACCTTGTAAATCACTGTTTAAAACCTCAGAACTATCAATTTCATAAGCGGCTTTAGCTGCTTTAAGTAAATAACTGGATTGCGGATAATCCCTATTTTCAAATCCAGTTCGACCTTTTGCGTCGGCTTCACAAGCAAGTACAAAAGCTTTAACAGTATCAGGAGATTTGAATGCCCCTATGTTTCCCAGCATATCGGTCAAACTAGCTGGGCGTAATTCAAAAGCACGATGGCAATGCGTGTGATACCGCATGACATGTTGTGCCAAGGTTTTAAATTTTTTCGGGATTGGTAATCTTGCGCAAAAACGATCAAGAATAGCTAAGCCTAATTCTTCATGACCATGATGGCTTGGCCATTTATCTGGGTCTGTTGCTGTTTTGCCCAGGTCGTGTAACAAAGCCGCCAAGCGAACTTCAGCACTAGGAGATAGCTTAGCGGCTTGTTCAAGACACATGAGGCTATGAACCCCCGTATCAATTTCAGGATGATGTTTTTCTGGCTGAGGGACACCAAAAAGTTGCTCAATCTCAGGAAAAATAGTCGCTAAAGCATGGCATTCTTTTAAGGTATAAAAAAAAGCACTTGGTGTTTTCTCAGATAGTGCCTTTTCTAATTCAGACCATACTCGTTCAGCTACAAGATGATCAGTTTCACCTTGCTCAACCATTTGCTTCATTAATTGCATGGTTTCTTTCGCAATAGTAAAACCAAGATGTGAAAAACGGGCGGCAAATCGAGCGATACGAAGAATTCTTACAGGGTCTTCACTAAATGCAGGTGAGACATGACGGAAAATACGGTTTTCAAGGTCTTTTTGACCATTGTAAGGATCAATAATGTGACCGTCTTCATCTTGAGCAATAGCATTTATGGTCAAGTCTCTACGGGCTAAGTCTTGTTCTAAAGTGACTTCAGGCGAAGCGTGAATTGAAAACCCTTTATAGCCAGGTGCTGTTTTTCGTTCTGTACGCGCTAATGCGTATTCTTCATGACTATGGGGATGTAAAAAAACAGGGAAATCTTTTCCAACTGCCTGAAATCCCAGTTTAATCATAGATTCTGCTGTCTCACCAACCACTACCCAATCTTTATCAGTGGTTGAAAGATTTAATAATGCGTCTCGAACTGCACCGCCAACTAGGAATGTTTTCATTAACTTATGATAGATGTATTATCTAAATAGAATTTTAACAGGATAAAGCAATGCAAGAATTTTTTTTATTAACCATGTTGCTAGGGGCGATTGCAGGCTTATTAGCAGGCTTATTTGGGCTGGGAGGAGGCGTGATTATTGTCCCAGCGTTATTATGGCTGTTTACAGAGCAACAATTTCAACAACAAGAGGTGATGATTATGGCCGTTGCAACATCACTTGCAAGCATTATATTAACCTCTATTTCTTCGTTAATCAGTCATCACAAGCTAGGAAACATCATCTGGGCGAAGGTTTTTAAATTAACCCCAGGGATTTTATTGGGTTCTGCCATGGGTGCAAAATTAACAGATTGGATAACAGCAGATAACTTGAAGTGGTTTTTTGTTAGCTATTTAGTTTACTTTGGTTTACGAATGGCGTATCAGTCTAGCTCAAAAAGTAGTGGGAGAAAAGCAAGTTCATGGATGGACTACCTAGCGGGTAATGGTATTGGGTTAATCTCATCTTTATTAGGGATAGGAGGGGGAACGCTAACAGTACCTTATTTGGTAAGCAGGCAAATAGCCATGAAAAATGCGGTCGCTATATCCAGTGTCTGTGGCCTGCCGATTGCATTATCAGGCACAATAACATACGTATGGTTAGGTTGGGAGAAAACGGTGTTACCAGAATGGAGTTTAGGCTATGTCTATTTACCTGCATTTTTAGGGATTACTATATGCAGTATATTAACGGCACCTATTGGAGCAAAATTGGCCAATAGATTAGCAGCGAAAAAGTTAAAGCGTTATTTTTCAGTCGTGATTTTGTTAATAGCGATTAAAATGATATTACAGTAACAAGCGATTTGAAAACCGCTTGTTACCGATTTTGATACTGCAAATTATCTAGGCCTGATAGTGACTTCTACGCGACGATTTTGAGAGCGTCCCATTGCAGTGTCATTACTGGCAACAGGGAAACGTTCGCCAAACCCTCTGGCTTGAATACGACCATGAGCAACGCCCGTTCTAACAATATAACTGGTCACACTATTTGCTCTACGTTCTGATAATTGCTGGTTATAAAAATCACCACCGCTAGAATCGGCATAACCAGAAATGTTGATACTGGTATCGCCAAATTCTTTTAACACAATACCCACAGAATCCAGAGCAGCATAGAAATCGTCATTAATATTTGCTGAATCAGTAGCAAAAGTGATGTTGCCTGGCATGATCAATTTAATGTTATTGCCTTGTCTTTGTACTTTAACCCCTGTTGTTTCGAGGCGTTGGCGTAATTTCTTTTCTTGTGTGTCCATATAATAACCAATACCTCCACCGACAACAGCTCCCGCACCTGCACCAATCAATGCACCTTTTCTGCCTCCAGTAAGTGCACCAATAGCAGCACCACTTGCGGCACCAATTCCAGCTCCCCATCCTGTATTAGCTATTTTTTCTTCGCCAGTATAAGGGTCTATAGCACAAGCTGTGGTTAAAATAGCCGCTAAAAGCAGGCTCGATAGTTTTTTCATGATAAAACTCCTGTGAATTCAAAATTAAAATAAGGATACAAAAAAATTCTTAATAGATACTGAATGCTATGGTTTATTATCAACGACTAAACGCTGATAATTCAGTCAAAGAGCATCACCTTCATTTCGGAATAAGCGACATTCTGGGGATTCTGGGGATTTTATAGCATCACATTTATTACATATCGCAAACAAATGCGTTGTAGCTTATAGAGACCTCAGCATAACTCTGGCGATGAGAAAAAAATGATAGCATTTTTCAGGTTTTAGTCAAAATACAAGTGTAATAGTGAGCTATTGCACGTTATTTTGGCTGACCTTTTTTATCCGTTCATGAGTTATGCTGAGGTCTCAGTATATTTTTCATCGCATTGCCATAATTGCTAATTATGGTTTCCTTATACCACATTTTTAATTAAATGTATCTGAGTTATGCTGAGTTCTCATTTAATCAATTGAGCATGCATGGCATGAGCATTTGCAACGGCTGCATTACAAAGTTTGCCATCTATCATATTAATGGCATTAGCAATTCCCTGGTCTTGTTTAGCCATTTCTAATAGATTGCCATTGGCTAGGCGTAAAATATAGGGTTGTGTAGCATGGCACAAGGCTTGAGTACTGGTTCGACCGACTGCACCAGGCATATTGGCCACACAATAATGAACCACATCATCGACAATAAAGGTAGGGTTTGAATGCGTGGTAGGTCTTGTGGTTTCCACGCAGCCGCCTTGATCAACGCCAACATCAACGATAACCGCTCCGCTTCGCATGTTTTTAATCATCTCGCGTGACACTAAGACTGGACAGCGTTCCCCCGGAATTAATACGGCACCAATAATTAAATCACTGGTTCTTATATGGCAATCAATAGCATGTGGTTCTGAATAGATGGTACGCACATTAGCTGGCATCATATCGTCTAAATAGCGCAAACGATCCAGATTAATATCCATAATTACCACATTGGCACCTAAGCCAGCAGCCACTTTTGCAGCATTACTACCGACTACCCCAGCACCCAATATGGTCACTTTTGCGGGTTCAACACCAGCGACTCCGCTAAGTAAAATCCCTCGCCCTTCCATTGGTTTTTCCAGACACTTTGCACCTTCTTGAATAGACATACGACCTGCTACTTCACTCATCGGTGTTAATAAAGGCAGCCGTCCCAGAGGGTCGGTGAGTGTTTCATAAGCTACGGCTGTAATACCTGCTGCTAAACAGGCTTCGGTTAATGCTAAATTAGCTGCGAAGTGGAAAAATGTAAAAACAAGCTGGCCTTGTTGCATGTATTTCAACTCTGCATCAAGAGGTTCTTTCACTTTGACGATCATGTCCGCCTTAGCAAACAACTGCAAAGGGTCTTCAATAATTTCAGCGCCTGCTTGTACATATTGTTGGTCAGCATAACCACTGCCATCGCCTGCATTTTTTTCAAACAACACTCTGTGGCCTTGATTGGTGAGCAATTCCACACCTACGGGAAGCATAGAGACTCTGTATTCATCGGCTTTAATCTCGCGTGGTATAGCAATAATCATGGTGCACTCCTTATGCAACTTGCAATAAATAGACCACCCGTCCGCTGGGTCTTTTTATCCATCTTAGGCATTGCAACTTAGGTCTTTATGGGGATACATTATGGAGCTTTGTTTGATACGATCAATCTTTGTCATTAAATTAATTAGAGTTATTTTTTAGGATAAAGTTTGGCTATTATTAGTTTTAGCCATTCTAAAAAAGCATAAATTAACATCATAAGATGGTAGCACAGAGGGCTTTAATACCATTTTCTATGTATTATAAGGCGTAAATTGACGAGTAATATAATGAATATGAAGGTTCCAGATGATAACAGGTGAACTAAAAAGCCAAGTCGATAAAATATGGCAAGCCTTCTGGACAGGCGGCATCAGCAACCCCCTCACTGTGATAGAGCAATTCACCTTTCTGTTATTTCTGCGCCGATTAGACGAACGGCAATTATTAGAAGAAAGAAAAGCACATCTAATAGGTAGCCAAATAGACAACTCAATCTATCAGCAAGCACACAAAAAATTCCGCTGGCATAGCTTTAAAAATCAAGATCCAGAGTCCTAAGCCAGTCTTTGTTTTTGAAGACGTTTGGTGATCCTGTTACTAATCCGATGGGGTGGGATAAGGTTCACTTGAACAAACTGTGTTTATTTAAAAAGACTAGCGTAATACCAGAAAATATCATACAAGGTACGAAGTATTTAGCACTAGAAGATATAGAAAAGGAAACAGGTAGAATTATAAATTATCAATTAGTTGATGAGAGAGAGTTAAAAAGTAATAAGTTTTCCTTTGATGAAGATACTGTTTTATATGGGAAGTTACGGCCATACCTTAACAAGGTGGCGCTTCCATCGTTTAAAGGAATATGTAGTACCGAAATTATTCCATTAAAACCTCTGTTAAGTGAAACTAATAAATATTTTATAGCCCAAATTATGCGATGGAGTGGATTTGTAATGTTTGCAGATGAAAGGAGTAGTGGAGCAAACTTACCTCGAATTAGTCCAAAAAAAGTTGAGGAATACCCAACTATCAAACCTCCCCTAGCCCTACAAAACCAATTCGCCGAAACAATCCAAGCCATAGCAGCCCAAAAACAACAAGCCCAAGCCAGTTTAGAAAAATCCAACACATTGTTTAACAGCTTGTTACAACGCGCCTTTAAAGGCGAACTGACCTGAATAGTCGCTAAACATCACTATTAAGTCGAATAACTGACGAAATAATGTTGATTTATTAAGTTAATAGAGTGATACTTGTTGAATGATACGACAATACTCTTTTGAAAACTTCTATTCTTTTCTTGAAGAAACGGAAGTATCCTTACTTGCCAACAAGCAGGTTCCTGATAGTAATAATCTAATGACCTTAGCCGATGGTGATCGTGTTGCTAAGGTCATGGTTGTGCTAGGGCATAATGCATCGGGCAAGACAAAGCTACTTATGCCTCTGGTCTTTATGTCATGGTTTATTAGCCATTCATTTCGTGCTGAGCCTGATTCTCCAATTCCCTTTGAGACACATCTGGCATCTGATTCTAAGGTGATGACTTGTGATGTTGAGTTCTCTCTGCCTGATGATAATAAACATGGCAGTGAGGATATTTATCGTTATGAGTTAGAGACGGCTCAAACCCATGTTATTCGAGAAGCACTTTATGTAAAAGATAAGCGCTTTAAATATGTTTTTATCCGTGAATGGGATAAAAAAACAAAACAATATAATGTAAAGCAGCAAGGTTTTGGCTTTAAAGCAACTGAAGCAAAAAAAGTGCGTAAAAATGCATCACTAATTGCGACAGCGGCTCAATATAGTGTGCCGTTTGCTATAAAGTTGACGTTGGCGGCTTACAAAGTATTCGCTAATGTCACTGTGGGCGGGAAACGGCATTTAGATGATAAACTTCTGGGCGAAAGTACCGATTTTTACCATAGTAACAACTTTTTCTTAAAAAAATTAAATACATATATAAAGCGGCTTGATTTTGGTATTGAGCAGATCTCAATTAAAAAAATTGCTTTACCTGATGGTGGTAAAAGGCTAATGCCTGTATGCCATCACCAAAGCAAAGGTAATAACTTCTCTCTGTCGTTAAATAGTGAATCTAGTGGAACACGCGGTGTTTATTCGATATTGCGATATATATTGCCTGTTTTAGAATATGGTGGGATTGCGGTATTGGATGAAATGGAGTCTGAGCTTCACCCCCAAATGGCGATTGAGATCATGCGTCTTTTTACCGATACGGAAACAAACCCTTATAATGCACAATTGTTGATTGCAACCCATTCTTTAGAGGTGTTGCACTATGTTGAAAAAAATCAAATTTATTTAGTTGAAAAAAATGACTGTGCCAGTGAGGCATGGCGATTAGATGAAATGAAAGGTGTGCGTCGCGATGATAATATTTATGCCCATTATTTGGCAGGTGCGTATGGCGCGGTAGCTAAATTCAACTGATGGTCAGAAAATCAAATAAAAATAAACGGGCAACTCGGCAAACTAAACCGACTATTTTATTTGTAGGTGAAGGGAAAACAGAAGTTGCCTTTATCAAACATTTAAAATCGCTATATCAGCCTGAACGATCTCCACCTGTTCGTGTTGACACTCAAGATGGCCATGATGCTGGGAATATTTTACGCACTGCTCTCAGGCGACCCGACACTGAGGCGCGAGATGCTATTGTTTGTTTATATGATTTAGATACAGTTCTTCCTGTTGGAGACTTAAAAAAGGCAGAGGATAAAAAGTTTGTTTTAATTGGTGCAGAACCTTGTATTGAAGGCTTTATGCTTGATATTCTTGGAAAAGAAAGACCGCATTCGACTAAAAACTGTAAACATAAAATGCACCCTATGCTGGGGGGAAAGGGAAAGGAAACCGATCCTAATAGCTATAAGATATTTACTAAAGAAATACTAGAGAAGAGCAGGTTACGACTGCCAAACTTAGACTTGATTTTAAGCTTAATTGAAACAGGGAAAAGGTAAGGATGTGACCAATAATGAGTAATTTCACTTTTATCCAAAAGGACTTTCCTGCTTTATTTGCTGATGCAGTTGAAGCTGAGAAATTTACCTTGGTATCACCCAAAGCCGCCGCACTATTTTGCCGTAGCACCTTAGAAAATGCGATCAATTGGATTTATGACCATGATGCCAAGCTAAACCGCCCTTGGTGCGCTGATTTAAGCATCTTGATGCATGAATATGCGCTGGCTTCTTTGAAATATCTATTTCGCTTTATGCGTTATCTGGCGATTGATTATGGTGAAACTTTGCCTGAAACGCAGCTGTTTGATGAAAAGCTAATTCCAAAAGATCAATCTCAAGTTGAAAGCAAGCATGATGTGCAGGCGATGTTGGCAGAAGTGGTGGCTAAAAATAAAGCCGCTCGCAAGGCAGAAGATAAGCAACGAGAGCTGGCAGCAGAAAACAAGCAACTGCAACAGCAGTTAGCGGCACAGCGCGAGGCTGTCTCTGCTCGTAAAATTCAGCGTGAACAAACGATTGATATTGATGCACAAGTGCCGTTATTGGTGTCAGAGGCGCAAACTCGCCGCCGTTATATTGATGTGTCGCTTAAAGAATCTGGCAGGGACATTAAGCGGTGATCAGATGACATTTGTTAATACCATCATTACTTATCTCACCAAGAATGGCATGATTGATGAAGCTATGCTGTTTAAACCCCCTTTTACCAATATTCATGATCAAGGCTTACTTGGGCTGTTTGATAATGCACAAGCAGCTAAGGTGATTAAGCTGATTGATGGTATTAATGAGAATGCGCTGGTTCAGCAGTCGGCGTAAAAATACTGAAAAGCACTTTAGCATTCAGCAAGTAATTGTTTAATCATATTTTCAGATTGGCTCAAATAGCCACCACCAAATAAATTAAGGTGGTTTAGAATATGATAAAAATTATAGAGTGTTTTGCGCGATTGGTAACCCGAATCCAGTGGATATTGTTGTCAAGTTTCACCACCTTGTACCATGATTTTTTTTCATATTCACAAACTAGGCAACCATTTATGTAAGGCAGAAAATGGCAAAAAAGATCTGTAAAAATGGGTTAAATTAATTATACTTAGCCACTATGGGGATACATTATGGAGCTTCTCATGTCAGAACTTAATAGAACAGCACTCTATTCTTTACATATTGAATTAGCAGCAAAAATGGTTGATTTTGCTGGCTATCGTATGCCTTTGCATTATGCCGATGGCATTATTAAAGAACATCTCCATTGTCGCCAGCAACTGGGTTTTTTTGATGTTTCTCACATGGGACAAATTTTGATTAAGGGTTCTTCATCGGCAACCCTTCTGGAAACGCTAACACCTGGCAATATAACTAAACTTGAGGTGGGGCAGCTTCGATATAGTATTTTTACTACACTAGAAGGAGGTATTATTGATGACTTTATTATTGCCCATATTAGTGAGAATAATTTTCTGCTAACAGTTAATTCAGCCTGTAAAAACAAAGTCTTTAAGCATTTGACAGATCATTTATTTCCTCAATGTCAGCTTCAAATTTTGCAATGCCATACTTTGTTTTCACTGCAAGGTCCTGCCGCAAGTACACTAATGGCTGAATTGTCTAAAACAGCTTCTCAACTATATTTTATGCAGTGTTGTAGCACAACAATAGACCATATACCTTGTCTTATTAGTCGTTGTGGATACACTGGTGAAGACGGCTTTGAAATTTCTATTGATAATAAATTTGCAAATATATTAGCCAGAAAAATTTTAACTTTTGACACTGTTAAAGCTATCGGCTTAGGTGCTAGAGATACCTTAAGGCTTGAAGCAGGACTCAGCTTATATGGCAATGAATTTGATCAGACCAGCAGTCCAATAGAAGCTGGTTTAAGCTGGACTTTTCGGAATAATAGCAAACCTTTTCAAGGTGCAGAGTTTATTCTTTCGCAACAAAAAACAGAGACAGCTAAGCGACTTATAGGTCTTATTGTTGAAGGAAAAGCAATAATCAGAAGCAAAATGCTTTTATATGATGATAATGACAGGGAAATTGGTTTTGTTAGTAGTGGTAGTTATTCTCCTAGTTTAAAAAAACCGATTGCATTGGCATATATCGAAACAAATTATCAGCAGCCCTATCTTATCGCTAAAGTTAGAAAGCATCATATTAAAGCCCAAATTACCCGCTTACCTTTTGTACCTCATCGTTATTACAGGTGATTGCTATGACCAAAACTAAAATATCGTTAAGCGAATTGGAAATGCGTGGCAATTTTATTCGCAGGCATATCGGGGCTAATCAAAAACAAACGAATGCAATGCTTAAAACCTTGGGGTTTAATAAATTGGACGACATTATTGAAAACATTATACCAAAGGATATTTTGACAGAATCATCGTTGAAGCTAGCTGAGACAGTGAGTGAAAGTGCAGTAGGAGAACAGCTTGATAAAATGCGTAGTCGCAATAAAGTGTTCACCTCGCTGATAGGGTTGGGATATTACCCTACCATTATGCCAGAGGTGATAAAACGTAATGTGTTGGAAAACCCAGGCTGGTATACGGCTTATACACCGTATCAAGCAGAGTTAAGTCAGGGACGTTTAGAAGCATTAATGAATTTCCAGCAAATGATTATAGATTTGACCGGTATGGAAATTGCCAATGCTTCTTTACTGGATGAGGCAACAGCAGCGGCTGAAGCAATAGCGATGTCACGACGTTTAAGTAAAAGTAAATCTAGTATTGTTTTTATTGATCAGGACTGTCATCGACAAACAATAGCTGTGGTTAAAACACGAGCACAATCGTTGGGTTTAAAAATTCATATTGGCAATCCCTATCAGGGATTATCAGATCAGTCATTCTTTGCTATATTAGTACAATATCCTGGTACTAGAGGAGAAGTGCAGGATTTGAGAGCTATCGTAAAATCAGCACAGCAGCAACACGCCTTAGTGACAGTTGCAGCAGACTTACTGAGTTTGGTGATATTAAAAGCACCGGCTGAATTTGATGTGGATATTGTAATTGGCTCTTCCCAGCGTTTTGGTGTTCCTATGGGCTATGGTGGTCCACATGCTGCATTTTTTGCGACACGAGATAGTTTAAAACGATCTGTGCCAGGACGCATTATTGGTGTGTCAAAAGATAATAGAGGGCAAATAGCTTATCGAATGACCTTGCAAACTCGCGAACAACATATTCGCAGAGATAAAGCTACCAGCAACATCTGTACATCTCAGGTTTTACTAGCGGTCATTGCCGGGTTTTATGCCATTTATCATGGCTCACAAGGACTAAAATTAATTGCCCATCGTGTCCATCGGTATACCTTGATACTGGTCAACGGGCTAAAACAGCTAGGCTATGACATCCCTACTCAAGTTTATTTTGATACCTTTACTATCAATGTACCCAGCCGAGCAAAACGATGGCTTAGTCATGCTCAGGAAGAAAAAATTAATTTACGTCTGATAGATCAAAATACCTTGGCCATTTCGCTGGATGAAACAACGACTAGGCAAACACTGAGAACACTATGGCGACTATTCACTTGCTCAACTATTGATGTGCCAGATATAGCAATTTTGGATAGACAGATTAGCGAATGTATCCCTGATTCTTTATTGCGTACAACGACTTTTTTACAGCATTCTGTATTTGAAAAGTATCATTCAGAAACAGAAATGATGCGCTATATGCGCTATTTGGCAAGAAAGGATATTGCCCTAGATAGGGGGATGATTCCTTTAGGGTCTTGCACCATGAAGCTCAATGCTGCTACCGAAATGCAAGCCATTTCTTATCCTGAATTCAGCAATATGCATCCTTTTGTACCCTTATATCAGGCACTGGGCTATCAGCAGATGTTTGATGAGCTGGAACAAATGCTGTGTGATTTAACGGGGTTTTATGCCTTTTCACTGCAACCTAATGCAGGTTCTCAAGGAGAATATGCGGGTTTGTTAACGATTGCCAAATATCATGCTGTGCGGGGAGAAAAGCAAAGAAAACTTTGTTTGATTCCCGCTTCTGCGCATGGCACTAACCCAGCAAGTGCAGTAATGGCTGGATTTGAAGTGGTGGTTGTAGCTTGTGACCAGCAAGGCAATATTAGTTTGCAAGATCTCAAGGATAAAGTCATTAAATATCAGCATACTTTGGCTGCATTAATGATTACTTACCCTTCAACACATGGCGTTTATGAATCAGCCTTTCGACAAATTTGTGACATGATTCACCAATATGGAGGACAAGTTTATCTGGATGGTGCCAATTTTAATGCCTTGGTCGGTTTATGTAGACCAGGTAAAATAGGCGTTGACGTGGCTCATCTTAATTTACATAAAACCTTTGCTATCCCACATGGTGGTGGTGGCCCTGGTGCAGGCCCTATCGGGGTATTAAAACATTTGGCACCATTTTTACCCGATCACCCCATGGTTAACCAAATCAATCCTGTTCAGTCTGAACAAGGTACTATCGGCACAATTGCTGCTGCACCCTGGGGTTCTGCCAGTATTCTTAGTATTTCTTGGGCATATATAGCGATGATGGGAAGCTATGGTTTAAAGCAAGCCACTCTACATGCGATTTTAAATGCCAATTATATCGCTCACCGATTGGCATTACATTACTCAATTTTATTTGCCGATAAAAATAACCATGTTGCCCATGAATGTATTATCGACTGCCGGAGCTTTAAAAAATCAGCCGACATTACTGTGGATGATATTGCCAAACGCCTGATTGATTATGGTTTTCATGCGCCAACCGTGTCTTTTCCTGTTGCTGATACCTTAATGATAGAACCAACGGAAAGTGAAAACCAAGTTGAAATTGATCGTTTCTGTGATGCCTTAATTTCTATTCGAGAGGAAATCAAGGAGATTGAAACAGGTAAAGCAGACAAGAAAATAAATGTATTGAAAAATGCACCGCATACACACTTTTTGTTAATAGAAACATGGCAAATGCCTTATTCTAAAGAACAGGCTTTTTTTCCTGATAGCCGACTGCATCAAGACAAATACTGGCCACCTATTGGTCGTATTGATAATGTCTATGGAGACAGGCATGTTTTTTGTAGTTGTCCTGATATTCAGATTTTTGATTTGAGTAGTGATGAATAAGAAAGAGAGATTTCAATTTTATTGTTGTTCATCCCAGATCCCCACATAGAACCTCAATTTATACTTTCATGGTTTAAATCCCACCCAAATAAAAATATAATGAGACCTCAGCATAACTCTGGACGAGAGAAAAAAGTGATAGAATTTTTCAGGTTTTAGTCAAAATACAAGTGTAATAGTAGGCTATTGCACGTTATTTTGGCTGAAAGATGGAAAACTTCTAGCCTTTTTTATCCGTTTATGAGTTATGCTGAGGTCTCATAATATTAAAACCGTACGGGCGACCCCCCCGTGGTCGCCCTGAATGCTTTAAATGTTTTTAAAAAGTACTTTAGAATTTCTTTCGTAATTGTAAAACTGTTTTCGCTGCTCAGGTAAGGATTCAATTTTAGCTTCTTTAAAACCACGTTCTATAAACCAATGTATGGCTTGCGTTGATAGTACAAATAAGGTCTTTATATTTAATTTTTTTGCTTTGACTTGCAGATGATCAAGAAGACGATAGCCACGGTCAAGTTTTTGGTAATCGGCATGTACAGCAAGACTGGCTATTTCAGCAGATTGATTATCTTTTATTAAATGTAATGCGATGCAGCCAATAATCAAACCATCACGTTCAATGACAATATAATCATTAATTTTTATTTCCAGATTTTCTCTGCAACGTCTAATTAATAGTCCTGCTTGCTCTAATGGTTTAATGAGTTCAAGAATGCCTGCAATATCCGTTAAGTTAGCAGAACGAATCTCTTCATAAGGGCTTGAGCTGATTAATGTACCTCGGCCATCTCGGGTGAATAATTCCAGCAGTAAGGCACCATCTGTTTTTCGATTAATAAGGTGAACACGTTCTACGCCTTGCTGGCAGCTTTGTAGTGCAGTATTGAGGGTTTCTGCTTGTTGTTTATTGATGTCCTGTTGGAGAAAAGTTTTAAGCTCATCAGTGGTCATTTGTTGAATTAATTGCTGATTTGATAGGCAATCTTGTTCAGTGAGTAAAATCAGCTTTTCTGCCTTTAAGGCAATAGCAATTTCAGTAGCGACCTGTTCTGCTGCTAGGTTGAAAATTTCTCCACTGGGTGAGTAGCCAATAGGTGATATTAGAACAACATTGTCATCTTCCAATTGTTGATGAATAGCCGCATGTTCTATACGTCTAACTTTACCCGTATGT
Source organism: Methylococcales symbiont of Hymedesmia sp. n. MRB-2018 (assembly GCA_003666385.1). GTDB lineage: Bacteria > Pseudomonadota > Gammaproteobacteria > Methylococcales > Methylomonadaceae > QPIN01. The sequence continues at coordinate 2,759 of QPIN01000034.1, read as the reverse complement.
TGATAATCAATACCGTCAATAATACCTAATGGCTTTGCTATGACAAAGTTACCCGAGGCGACTTTAATTTTAGCACCTGCCATAGGTGAGTTAGGCAAACCCATGGACAATAAAGCTTCAATTTCTACCCGAACCAACCCTGCGGCTTCTTTAGCACACTGTAAGGCTTGTTTATCAGTGATTCTAAGATTTTGCTGAAATACAGAGGTGCAATTTTGTTGTTTAAGGCGTTGCTCAATTTGTGGACGAAGACCATGGACTAAAACAAGTCTTATCCCTAGGCTTTTTAATAGTGCAAAGTCATGAATGAGATTGTCACAATCATTGATAACGGCTTCGCCATTGAAGAATACGACAAAGGTTTTATTACGATGTGCGTGGATATAGGGGGAAGAGTCTCTAAACCAGTTTACAAAGTGAGCTTGTTGGTTTGGCATAAGAGTGCGTTGATGCTGTGATTAAAAAGTAAAGTTGGTAATGAACAAGTTATTGCTAATTTTTCAGCATAAAGATCAAGCGGGGTATATTCATGCCTACGCTAACAAAAAAAGCGGGAGTACGCTGAGTAGTTACAAAAATTAATTATCTGTCACTGCACCTAAAGATGCTGAGCTAACCAGTTTTGCATATTTAGATAATACCCCACGGGTATATTTAGCTTCTGGTTGTTGCCATGTTTTTATACGCTCTGCAATGCTGTTTTCAGTAACATGTAAAGTTAATTCTTTTTTATCCGCATCAATGGTGATTTTGTCACCATTTTCGACAATAGCAAGTGTACCACCAACAAATGCTTCAGGGGTGATATGACCGACAACAAAGCCATGGGTGCCACCTGAAAAGCGACCATCTGTAATTAGAGCTACCTCTTGTCCTAAGCCTTTTCCCATAACAGCGGCAGTTGGAGAGAGCATTTCTCTCATACCCGGGCCGCCTCTAGGGCCCTCATAACGGATAACAATAACGTCACCTTTAACGATGTCACCATTAAGAATGCTTTGTAATGCCATCTCTTCTGTTTCAAATACTTTAGCTGTACCAGTGAATACCAACCCTTCTTTGCCAGTGACTTTAGCTACTGCACCTTCCGTTGCTAGGTTGCCATATAAAATAGCTAAATGGCTGTCTTTTTTAATGGGGTTATCTAAAGGACGAATCATATCCTGTCCTTCAGGATAGGGTTTTACATCAGCTAGGTTTTCAGCTAGGGTTTTCCCAGTAACGGTTAAGCAATCACCATGCAACAAGCCCTGATCCAGTAAAATTTTCATTAGTGGTTGTATACCACCAATTTCAATTAATTCAGCCATTTGATAGCGACCACTGGGTTTTAAGTCTGCCAGCATGGGCACATTTGTGCCAATACGAGTAAAGTCATCTAATGTAATATCAATATGGCTGGCATTAGCCATGGCTATTAAATGTAATACTGCATTAGTAGATCCACCCAAAGCTATCACTATAGTAATGGCATTTTCAAAGGCTTTTTTGCTCATAATATCGCTGGGTTTGATATTATTTTTTAAAAGCTCTAAGACAGCGCTACCCGCACGTTCACAATCCACTCGTTTGTCTTCAGAAACAGCGGCTTGTGCAGAGCTATTGGGTAAACTCATACCTAATGCTTCAATCGCAGAAGCCATGGTGTTCGCAGTATACATGCCACCGCAGGAGCCTGCACCCGGAATGGCTTTTTGTTCAATACAGGTCAATTCTGCATCATCAATTTTGTCATTGGATCTTGCACCTACGGCTTCAAAAACTGAGATGACATCCAGTTTTTTTTCTTTATGGTAGCCAGGTAAGATCGTACCACCATAGACAAATACACTGGGTCGATTTAAGCGAGCGAGTGCCATCATGCAACCAGGCATGTTTTTATCACAACCACCAATAGCAACCACGCCGTCAAAACCCTGACAGCCCACGACTGTTTCTATAGAGTCGGCAATGACTTCACGCGATACCAAGGAATATTTCATCCCTTCGGTACCCATGGAGATACCGTCAGATATAGTGATAGTGTTAAATATCACTGCCTTTCCATTGGCATCATCAACACCTTTGGCAGCATGGTCGGCTAAATTATTAATATGCATGTTACAAGGTGTCACCATGCTCCAGGTGGATGCAATACCAATCTGTGGTTTTTTAAAATCTTCATTGGTAAAACCAACAGCATGTAGCATGGCACGGCTAGGAGCACGCTCCATACCGTCAACTACTAAAGATGAAAAGCTGCGTGTATTATTGTCATCTGAATTAGCCATATATATTATTCCTCAAGTTTATGTATAAATATTAAGGGGGTAGGATATTTTAATTTATAATTTTAGTAAAAACAATAGAATAACGGGGACAGGCTGAGCTTCCTCCTTATTCAGGGCGACCACAGGGGGTCGCCCGTACGGGTTTTTAATAGTATATTTTTATTTGGGTATCTATTCCCAGTTTATTAATCGTAGGGGCAATCCCTTGTGGTTGCCCCCATGGCCTCACGCCCTCATATCATAGCCACAAATTAATGAATAATAGACCTAGGAAATGTTTAGGGTATAATGCCCCTTGGAGTTTTTGCAAGGTTAGCTGGCAAAGACTATTTTTTAAATAAAAGTGTTGCACTTATGGGTTGATCCCCCACTATCAAATTACGGAGATTAAGAAAATGTCTATACAACCATTATCCCAACAAATATCTACCCCCCCCCCCAAGCCGCTTCATTGCTACCACTCTATTAGTACTATCAAGCTTTTTATTC
>QPIN01000062.1 GCA_003666385.1 Methylococcales symbiont of Hymedesmia sp. n. MRB-2018 | reverse complement strand
AAAACAGGCAAAACCCGAGCTTTACTGCCCCTGATATTACCAGTGCCGACGTTGAATACACCTTCAGCCTTGTGGTCACCGATGGCACCACAGACTCAGACGCGAGTAGGGTCACTGTGACCATCACCGAGAATCAACTAGCCATCTTTGGCGGTGATCTCACAGGGACTATCGCTGAGGATGTCACCACTGCCATCACTGGCACCATTACCGTCACCGATGCTGATGATAATAATGAAACCCAAGCCCAAACCAGTTCTGCAACCACCTATGGCACCTTTAGCATCGGTACAAATGGGGCGTGGAGCTACACCCTGGATAATACCAACACCAATGTGAATGCCTTAGCTGCAAGTGCCGCCCTCACCGATACCATCACAGTGATGGCAGCCGATGGCACTGCAACGACGATAACGATCACCATCACTGGGGTGAATGATGCCCCAACCGCTATGGCCACTGTCTTAGCTGCCAGAGTCGTTGAAGGCGGTACGGTGAGCTTGCAAGGAGCAGGCACTGACCCAGATACAGGGGATAGCATCACCCGCTATACCTGGACCCAGATCTCTCCTGCCACCCCACTGCTGATAGCAGACTCTGAAAACAGGCAAAACCCGAGCTTTACTGCCCCTGATATTACCAGTGCCGACGTTGAATACACCTTCAGCCTTGTGGTCACCGATGGCACCACAGACTCAGACGCGAGTAGGGTCACTGTGACCATCACTGAGAATCAACCGGATAGTACCGTGGCACTAACCGCACCAGCCAATCAGGTTTACCTAGCGGGTATAGTAATCAGCGACTTGATACTACCAGAGGCAACTGGTGGTGATGGCAGTTACACCTACACTCTAAAGGACGGGTCGGACGGGTCAATCGACTACGCCAATACTGTAAATGGATTAACATTTAACTCAGACCCAAACACCCGAACCCTATCAGGCACCCCTGCCACGATGGCAGCAGAGGTAAGCTTAACTTATGCCGTAACGGACGGTACAGCAGCAAGCACCAGTGCGACTTTCACCATCACCGTGCCAAACACTTACAGTGCAACTAGCACAGTACAGGCGACTTCCGCTACTAAGGGCGACTTGGTAGAAATCAGCTTAGGACAAAGATCTGACAATGGTAATAATATTCAAGCCACAGGTGGAACCATCATCTTACCAAGTGGACTGAGTGGTGCTACGATTACCGTCTTAGCTGATGTTAGTGTAGCCCTCCTGCCAGACGATCAACCCGATAGGACTGTCGCGAACAGCCGACGCAGCCTAGTGGATATTGATGTGACTGATGTCAGTAATGGCAACCCAGTAACCATCTGTCTACCCTATGGCGACATAGCCAACCCAGGTTTGTATCATGCCGCTACTAACAGTGGTTGGGATTTGTTACCATCCCAGCGGGTGGAAACCAACCCCAACCTCGTCTGTGGTGATGCAACTGGTTTTTCACCTTTCGCCGTATTTGGTAGTGATATGCAGAACTTAGACGTAAACGCAGTAGCCGAAGAGCAAGTGCTAAACGCGGTATTACCACAAATGCTAAGAGCAACAACAAAAATAACAAGAGACAATATCAGCAACCGCATTGACCAAGCATTTGCTAGCTCCCCAGAAGACACCGATGCCAGCCTTAATCTAGGCGGTAGCTCAAGCTTGCAAGAGCTAATCAATAACAATGCTCGCACCACGTTACAAGACGGATTGAATATTAAGCAAATGTTTAATAATTCTTCTTTCCTTATACCGCTGAATGTAGCAGGGGATAATAACTACGGTATTAATAATATAACCCTATGGGGCAGTGGTGATTACCTTAGTCTTGAAGAAGATTCCTCTGCTGTTGACTGGGAGGGTGAGGTCATCGGTGGTAGTGTGGGTATTGATGCCCGTCTAAACCAAAACCTAATCGCAGGTGCCGCCCTCTCTTACAGCGAAGGCGATGCTGACTATAAACGCGATGGTGGCGAAAATAACAGCGAAGGCACCCTGAGCAATACCCTATACAGCATCCACCCTTATATTGCTTATGATTTATCACAAGGGCGTGTATGGGGCGCACTAGGCTATGGTCAAGGCGAGGTAGAAATTAACGATAAAACAAGTAATGACAGCAAAACCAAAAGCAGCCGTGACACCGAGCTATACAGTCTTGCCTTTGGTGGTAGTGGTGACCTATTATCCAGCGATAACTGGCTAAATATACCAGGCACCACCACCCTACGCCTTAAAGGCGAAGTCTCGCTGTCTAATATTAAGGTGGACAAAGGCAATCTAGCTAGTGCCAAAGCATTGTCCATAAATGCCCATCGTTACCGTATGGCATTAGAAAGCAGTCATAAGCACACTCTAGCCAGTGGTGCCAGCATCAGCCCATCCATAGAACTGGGAATACGCTATGACGATGGCAGTGGTGAGACTGGCGGCGGCGTAGAGTTAGCAGGCAGCTACCGCTACAGCAACCCAATAGGACTAGAAATGGAACTACGCGCCCACGGTTTACTGGCATACGAGTCAAATTACAAAGAATGGGGACTCAGTGGTCTGGTCAAATACCAAGCCAACAGCAGTGGTCAAGGTCTGTGGTTAAGCCTACAACCAGCTTGGGGCGACACCCCAGGCAATGTTGCCGATGGAGTATGGCAATCATCAACAGTCACTAACGGTGTAAACGATGAAGATAACAGTAGCAATAGAAGGCTACAGTTAAACACCGAGTTGGGCTACGGACTACCTGGATTCTTTGGCCGCGGCTTACTCACCCCTTACGCTGGACTAAGCATAACAAACGGCACACAAAGCTATAATATAGGCGGACGCTGGGCAATAGATTCTACATTGAACCTAAGCCTAATAGGTGAGCATAAGCAAACAGAGGATAGTATAGAATTGCGTGGTGACCTTAAGTTTTAGTCAGTAAATAATAATGGGGACTCCGTAGGGGCAACCCCCCCGTGGTTGCCCATTCCCATAATTATTACCGTGAACGCGGGAATCCACGGGAACGAGGAATAGATCCCCGCATTCGCGAGGATGACGATAACTACACGAGGATGACGAAAAAACAAAGCCCGTCATTTCCACGAACGCGGGAATCCATAGAATCCGTAACAGCACCTTATTTTTCTTGATCTCGACTTTTAAACCTAGACTGGCGAATAAAAGACCCAGCAATGCTAGGTTTATACATTATTATCAACCGTTAATTTAACAGACAGCTAGAAATTAACATTAATGCTACTAATGATACGATAATCAGGTTCAACTTGGTCACCGTTAGTATCTCGCACAATAGGGATACCAAAAGATGCGCCCAAGTTAATATATTTACTTGCTGTAATTCGTAGCCCCGGTGAAATGTAAATGACATTACCCCCAGAGTTATTATCCTTTTTGCCATACGTTTGTTCTTGATCACGCCATTCACCATTGATTTCCAAAATAGTATCTAGTGCAAATTTTGGTGTTTGGTAGCTCAATCCTTGGCTACCAAATAAGCGGTAGGATAAGGCAGCATTGTAACTAAAAATATCGCCAAGATCTGTTTCTTGAGTACCTTCAGAAGTGACAGTATAGACAGTGCTGGCAGCAATAGAAAAAGCATCAAATTGTTGAGTCAAAGCAAAACCCATGATCCCATCCCAAGAACCCGATCCAGGTTGGAACTCCGTTTCAAGCAGTTCTTCACCATTAGCTGAGTGTCGATTGGTCTTTCCAGTAGGTGCTTTTATACCAAATAATGCAGAGACATGGATTCCTTTATTTTGAAAAAACCGATATTGACCAAATACAGTGAGATCACCTATGCCTTCAACATTACCTAATGATTCAATTTCGGCGGGTTCATCATGATGATGATCAGGCTCATCACTATCATCATGTCCATGTGCAGGCTCTCTAATATTGTCTCTCATAATAAAAGGCAATCTAAAGCCAAGGGTAAAATCATCGGTAATAGCATAAGCGGCACCAGCAGAAATGCTCCATAATGATTCAACACTATGTAAATCGGCATCTTCATCAGCTTCACGTAATGCTTGTAATTTGCTATCTGAATATTCATCAAGACGAATAAGCTCGGAGCGGATGTTGCTTGAAAAACTACCCTGAGGCATTGTTAGTCCTGATTCTGTGGCAATAGGAGCAGCAGAGCCCACGGCTAAACTAATGGATGCATGGTCAGCAAATACTGCAAATGGAAGCACAGTAAGCAAAAATGGTATCAAATTTTTTAACATGAGAATAATCTTTAAACTTAAATAGATTGTCTAGCAATATTTAAGCCTAATTTCTAGGTTTGGGCATCACGGGCATAACGCATTGTTTTTAAATAACTATTAAATATATTTCAGCAATGTGTAAATTAATAACAACGATAAAATAGGCTAAATAACCTATTTTGCCTAAATTATATAGCGTAGTTTAATTAGTCCTGTGAAAGAGCCATGTCTATGGGGATATGAAAGGCTCAAGGCAATCGGGCTTAAAAGCCGTTGAAATTGTGATTTATAGCATTTATTTTTGAAAATAGTATGACGCATTAAAGCAAAGAGAATCAGGGCTATTGCAAAAAAACGAGGTGGTTGAAGAAGAAAATAAGAGCCGTTCTGGATTATTTAAAGATTACAAATAACGCGGTATTAGCAGATAAGTTGTGGTACCACTGCTTCTATTAATTGTTTTTTAAAATGATTTTAACTGAGCTTTTTGCACTTGGAATAAAACACATAATAATGCTACTCTAAAGGATAAGAATTAATTCCAAAGGCAAAACTATGACAGAAATTACTGAAGTCCCCAGTCCTTTTTGTGGTATGGGTACGGACGATTTAACTATTAAAGTTAATGGTGTTTCAATAAAGGTATCTAAAAATGGCTGTGAAGTAAATACAGCTGCATTTGAGCAAGCTATTACAGATACCAGTCCTAGAGTTGATGGCAAGGAAGTAAGTCTTAAACAGGCGGTTACTAGAGCTTCTGAGATTTTAAGAAATGCGAATCAACCTGTCATTGGCGGTTGTGCTACAGATGTTAATGGTATGCGGGCTTTAATGGCTTTAGCTGATGGCAATGGTGCTGTGGTTGATAATATGAATTTTACTAAAGCACGGGGTAACTTTCTTGCTCTGCAAGATTCAGGCTGGATGAATACCACCTTGGCTGAGATAAAAAATAGATGTGATTTATTTGTGGTTATTGCTTGTGATCTTGAAGTTTTTGCTCCTCGTTTTTATCAGCGTTATCTGTGGAATAAAGAATCTATGTTTCTGGATGATACCAGCGCACGAGAGGTTATATATATAGGTAAAGCACCTTCGGGTAAAGCCTCGACATCCCCTAAAAAAACCAAAGCACAAGTTTTAGAATGTGCTGATGCGGATTTACCAGAAGTGCTTGCCGTGTTAAGAGCATTAATTAAAGAAAATCTTGTTGTTGCTGAACAAGTCGGTGGTATTACAGTCGCTGATCTACAAGTGATTGCCGATAAATTAAAAGCTGCAACTTATGGTGTGGTGACATGGTCGGCTTCTACCCTTGATTTTTCCCAGGCAGAACTCACTGTTCAGACAATTTGTGAATTGGTTAAAGAAGTTAATGCATCGGGAGTTAGATGCTCAGGTTTCCCTTTAGGCGGTAAAGAAGGTGATCAAACAGCAAATCAAGTTTGTGGTTGGCAAACCGGCTATCCCGCTAGAATGCGTTTTTCCAGTGATATTCCCGAATATGATCCTTTTCTTTATGATATTAATCAAATGTTTGATAACGGCGAAGTGGATGCCCTTGTCTGGGTGCAAGCCTTTAATTCCAGTGCTATACCTCCAACAGGGGGTAAGATACCTACGATTGTCGTTGCCCGTTCTGGTATGCGCTTTAAAGAAGAACCTGAGGTTTTTATACCAGTAGGCACTCCGGGGATTGATCATGCAGGACATGCTTATCGTTTGGATAATGTTGTGGCTATCCGTTTAAAAAAACTCAGAGACTCGGGTTTGCCGAGTACGGCAGAAGTATTAACCGCGATTGAACAAGGATTGGTGAGCTAATATGTTGACAAAACTAACGGGCGGTATCGTTTATGACCCTGCAAATAAAGTCAATGGCAAGAAAAAAGACATTTACATTGAAGATGGACGGATTGTGTCTAAGCCAAGAAATGTTGAGCCTGATCAAGAATATAATATTGGTGGAAAAATAGTGATGGCAGGAGCCATTGATTTACACACGCATATTGGCGGTGGTAAGGGCAATATTGCCAGAATGCTGATGCCAGAGAATCACCGTATTGATCCCGTAGCACATACGGATATTAAACGTGCAGGTACAGGACATGCCATGCCCAGTACTTTTACTACGGGCTATCGTTATGCGGAAATGGGCTATACCGCAGCCTTTGAACCTGCTGTATTACCGATTAATGCCAGACAAGCACATATGGAAATGGGTGATACGCCGATGTTGGATAAAGGCGGCTATGTAATGCTGGGCAGTGATGATTTCTTTTTACGGATGATGACCGCTAATAAGGATCAACAAGCGATTAATGATTACGTGGCTTGGACACTCCGTGCTACTCAATGTGTGGGGATTAAAGTGGTTAATCCTGGAGGAATCAGTGCTTTTAAATTTAATCAGCGACAGCTCGACCTAGATGAAAATAATACCCATTATAATGTTACCCCTCGGCAAATTCTAAAATCCCTGGCTACAGCCATTAAGGAATTAGGCATATCACATCCCTTGCATGTTCATGGTAGTAATTTAGGTGTGCCAGGTAATATTCAAACTACACTGGATTCTATTGTAGGTGTTGAAGGCTTGCCTATGCATTTAACCCATGTTCAGTTCCATAGCTATGGCACAGAAGGGGACTTTAAATTTTCTTCAGGCGGTGCAGAGCTTGCAGAAGCCATCAATAAAAATAACAACGTATCGGTCGATGTCGGTCAGATCATGTTTGGTCAAACCATTACTGCATCGGGTGATAATCAGCGTCAGTATGCCAATCACGGGATTTCATCGCCTAATAAATGGGTCTGTATGGATATTGAATGTGATGCGGGTTGTGGTCTTGTACCTTTTAAATATAAAGATCAGAATTTTGTTAATGCATTGCAGTGGGCGATTGGACTGGAAATATTTTTGTTAGTTAAAGACCCGTGGCGTATTTTCTTGACTACAGATCATCCTAATGGTGCTCCTTTTACCTCATATCCGCATTTGATTCGACTGTTAATGGATAAAAGTTTCCGCAATGATATGTTGGCAACCATCCATCCTGAAGCACAAAAAATGACCACATTGGGTGCGATTGACCGTGAATATTCTATGCAGGAAATCGCTATTCTTACGCGTGCCGGTGCAGCTAAAATTATTGGCCTAGAAAATCGAGGTGCATTAGGCAAAGGTGATTTTGCAGACATTGCCGTTTACACTGAAAATGATAACCGTGAAAAAATGTTTGAAAAACCGGATTACGTTTTTAAAGATGGAGAATTAGTGGTTAAAGAGGGTGAGGTGGTTAAAGTCGTCTGGGGAACCACCCATATAGTCAGGCCTGATTATGATAAATCTATAGAAAAAGATTTGAAGAAATACTTTGACCGCTTTATGACTATGAAAGTAGGAAACTTTACCATTAGCGATGATGAAATAACCGAAGATGGACGGGGTAGTTTGACGGTGCATCCAACCGTGGGAGAAAAAGTATGATTATCAATGGGGTAACAATTGATGCGACTTTTGCCGAAGCTTTTGCAATGAAAGCAACACGAGCGATTATCACTGCCCAAAATGAAAAATGGGCGATGATTTCAGCACAAGCCATGACGGGTTTTGCTACATCGGTGATCGCCTGTGGTTGTGAAGCAGGTATAGAACGTACTTTATTACCATCAGAAACGCCAGATGGTCGCCCTGGGGTATCTATTTTGATTTTTGCCATGGGTGGAAAAGGTTTAGCGGAACAACTGGAAACAAGAGCAGGGCAGTGCGTATTAACTTCACCTACTTCTGCATTATTTGCAGGTATTGATGAAGGGGTGCAAATTCCTTTGGGCAAAAATCTGCGTTATTTTGGTGATGGTTTTCAAGTGTCTAAAAAAATCGCTGGCAAGCGTTATTGGCGCATACCGGTAATGGACGGTGAGTTTTTAACTGAAGCAACCACAGGACGTGTTGAAGCCGTTGGTGGAGGTAACTTTTTAGTACTCGCCAAATCACAGCCGAAAGCGTTAGCTGCTTGTGAAGCAGCGATTGAAGAAATGCGCAAGTTAGCTAATGTGATTATGCCATTCCCAGGTGGCGTGGTACGCTCAGGTTCTAAAGTCGGTTCAAAATACCCCGCTTTAGGCGCTTCCAGTAATGATGCTTTTTGCCCCACTTTAAAAGGTATGAGCAAAACAGAATTACCGCCAGAATGTGAATCAGTCATGGAAATAGTCATTGATGGTTTAACTAAAGAAGATATTGATATAGCAATGAGAGTCGGTATTCAAGCGGTGTGTGATCTGGGTGCAGAAGAGGGGATCCAAAGAATTAGCGCAGGGAACTATGGCGGTAAATTAGGTCCATTCCACTTTCACTTGCAGGAGATTATGGCATGAGTGCATTAACGCTAACTATGAAGACTCGACTTGACCAGCGGGTTGATATGTCACCCCTAGTGTGTAATAAATTGGAAGGCATGAGCGTTACTGATATTGCCGCTATTGAATTACAAAATGGTAAAAGAAAGATTCGTGTTGATAGTCTATTTGCTATCAAAGGTTCTGACACTAAAAACCTAGTCATTCAAGGCAGTTTTTTCAAGCTGGATTTTATTGGAAAAGAATTAGATGGTGGGACTATTACTGTTAATGGTGATGTGGGTGCTTATTTAGCACAGGAAATGAAATCTGGAACGATTAAAGTCAAAGGCAATGCAGGATTATATGCAGCTTGCGAAATGAAAGATGGATATCTTGAAATAACAGGAGACAGTGGGGATTTTCTGGCCTCAGCTTTACCAGGTAATAAACAAGGCATGAAGGGGGGTACCGTATTAGTCAAAGGCAATGTTGGGCAGCGCGCAGGTGATCATATGCGTAGAGGTACTTTATTGATTGAAGGTAATGCGGGTGATTATTGCGGCTCCAGAATGGTCGCTGGGACGATTGCTGTTATGGGGCAAACAGGCCGTTATTTAGGCTATGCCATGCGCAGAGGAACACTGTTACTTTGGAATCAACCACAATTAACAGCAACTTTTAATGACTGTGGTTCACATACCTTGGCATTTTTACCCCTATTATTTGCATCTTTCAGACAATTAAATTCTAAATTTGCTAGTGAAGCTGAGGCGTTTAACAGAGTTCAGAAATATGCAGGTGATATGTCTGAGTTGGGTCGTGGTGAAGTGTTAGTGAGAATATGAGTAATAAAAAAATTATAGATAGCTCGCATTTAAGGGGTGATTTTTTTGGTGGCTTAACTGCCGCTGTTGTCGCTTTGCCTTTAGCTTTAGCTTTTGGTTTGCAATCAGGAATGGGCGCTATTGCCGGTCTTTATGGTGCTATTGCCATTGGCATGATTGCCGCTTGGTTTGGAGGTACCCCTACACAAATCAGTGGGCCAACAGGTCCTATGACGGTAGTTTCTGCTGTCGTGATTACGAGTGCAATAGAAACAAATGGTGGTAGTATTGAATCAACATTAGGTACTATTATGTGTATCTTTCTGCTATCAGGTATATTTCAGATTTTACTAGGCGTATTTAAAATAGGACAATATATTCGCTATATGCCATATCCAGTGGTTTCGGGATTTATGAGCGGTATTGGCGTTATCATCATTATGTTGCAGATATTCCCTTTTCTAGGTCACACATCACCTAAAAAAATAACCCAGATTTTCTCAGAATTAGCTAATATCATCAATGATATAAATATAGCTTCAGCGGGTTTGGCATTAGCAACCATTGCAACTATCTATATTTCCCCTCGATTAACCAGATTAATACCCAGTGCATTAATTGCATTAGTTGGACTGACCATTATTTCTACCATTATGGGTCTTGATGTTAAAATTATTGGTGATATCCCTGAAGGTTTTCCTGCATTAAAAATAGATTCTTTGATTAATGTTGATTTTAGTCATCCTATGCAACTTATTATTCCTGCATTAACACTGGCAGCATTAGGCACAATTGACTCCTTATTAACATCAATTGTTGCCGACAATATGACTAAAACCCAACATAACAGTAATAAAGAATTAATTGGTCAGGGCTTGGGTAATATGGGCGCAGCATTAATCGGTGGTATACCTGGTGCAGGCGCAACCATGCGTACGGTTGTAAATATTAATTCAGGTGGAAAAACTCGACTTTCTGGTGTTATCCATGGTTTGGCATTATTGATTGTTTTACTCGGTGCTGGAGCTTATGCCAGATTAATTCCATTACCCGTATTAGCAGGTATTTTGATTACTGTAGGTATTGGTATTATTGACTATAAAGGGATTAAACATATTGTTCATGTACCTAAAACAGATTCAATCGTTATGCTCATTGTCTTGTCAATGACCGTTTTTGTGGATTTATTGCAAGCGGTAGCTGTAGGTATGGTACTTGCCTCAATTTTGTTTATGAAAAAAATGAGCGATATTGTTGAAAAAAACAGTTCAACAGGTTCAGTTGATAACTTTGCACGTGAAGAAATATGGAGCGATGAAACTGATATTTCTGAACACATTAGGGAGCAAGTTTATATTAAACATTTTGACGGCCCTATTTTCTTTGGTTTTGCCTCTAAATTCAACGAAATACTAAGCTCCTTACCTGAAGTGACTGTCGTTATTATTCGTATGGGACTGGTACCTTATATTGACCAGTCAGGTATCTACGCACTTGAAGATGCCGTGATAGCTTTGAAAAAAAGGGGAATTACTGTGTTAATAACGGGAATTCAGGATCAGCCAAAGGATATGCTTAGTGGAATTAGTTTTATTCCTAATTTAATCCCTGAAGAGCATTTGTTTGATGAATTTTTACACTGTATTTCTCAATTAGAGAAGGGTGCGGTTGAGTCCGACCCTGAAACCTCAAAAAGTATAGTATGGAATTTGGGATAGGGTTAAAGCCATGCTTATGACAGAACCTAAAACAAGCAATTCTAATATAGCAGCATTACCTTCAGAGTATTCCATTTCTGCGCCAGAGGTGATTTTTCAAATGGGTTTTTTCCCTGTTACCAATTCTCTTATCACTGCATTACTATTTACTTTTTACCTTTCTATTATTGCTATTTTTGTTTCAAATAAGATGTCAATGGTTCCTGGAAAAGTCCAAGCGTTGTTTGAAATATTTTTTGAATATATTTTTAACATGATTGAAAAAATGGCAGCTAAGAATGTTTATTCTTATTTTCCATGGTTGATGACCTTTGTCTTATTTATTTTAGTGGCTAATTTATCCGCATTGTTACCTGGTTTTGCATCTATCGGTTTGTATAAGGCGATAGAAGGTGAAGCTGATCAGGTTTTTATCCCTCTATTCAGATCAATCAATTCAGACTTGAATGTGACATTGGCACTAGCTTTAATTTCAGTTTTCATTACCCACTTTTTTGCCATACGTTCCTTAGGTATTGTTGGTTATTTGAAAAAATGGTTTTCTTTTAAAATGTTTGGTATCTCATTGTTTGTCGGCTTGTTAGAATTAGTTGCTGAATTTACTAAAATTATTTCCTTGTCCTTTCGACTTTTTGGGAACATTATGGCAGGGAAGATTTTACTAAAAACTGCTAAATCATTTTTCCCTTTTATTATTCCATTACCCTTTTATTTTTTGGAAGTGATGGTGGCGTTTATTCAATCAGCTGTGTTTATGATGTTAACACTGGTATTTATGGTTATATTGAGTAAAAAGGAAGAGGATTAAGGCTAGTTAATGTACAAATGTATTTGCTATTTTCATACAATAAAATCACTCGTTTTAGATACAAAGTAAGGAGGAAAAGATGGGAAATTTATCAGCGGCAATTGCCATTGCGGCAGGTGTTTTTGGTCCTGCTATAGCCATTGGAATGATTGGGATGAAAGCCATGGAAGCAATAGGACGTAACCCCGAAGTGCAGGAAAAAATAATCCCGGTGATGCTTTTAGCTATGGCATTTGCTGAAGCCATTGCTATATATGTCTTGATTATTGCTTTAACCATCTGATTCTAATTTTCAATGTTAGAAAGAATGTTCAGCGATTTTGGCGTACAACCTATTTTATTGCTTGCTCAAATTGTGAATTTTTTAATTCTTTTTCTGGTTCTAAGAAAATTTTTATATCCTCCGATATTTAAAGTTTTAGAAGCAAGAAAGAAGGGTGTTCTAAAAAGTCTTGAAAACGAAGATAAAATTGAACAGCGTCTTCTTGCCATTGAAAATGAAGTGACACAAAGACTCTCAGTGGCTTCCAAAGAAGCTAATAAAATAATAGATACTGCGTCAAATACAGCGGATGAAATTATTGCCAAGGCACACCAAAAGGGACAATCTGATATTGAGCTAATGCTTGAACAAGCACAATATACTATTTCTCAGCAACAAGAAGATATGAAAAAGGAAATGAGCGCAAAATATGCTCAGCTAGTTATTGTTGGTGTTGAAAAAGTAACAAATAAAGTCTTAGACACTGATGATCATAAACGGATTATTAAACAACAATTGAAAGATTTAGAGAATAATTTATAAAATAAAGGGCAATCTAAGCAGTTACGGAGTACGCTGAGTAGTTACGAATTAATAGGATAGAAGGTGAGTTATTTTATGGTTAGCCATTATTTTAATAAAGAAAAAACGAGTACTTTCTCAGTTGTGTTCTTGCTACTCATATTAAGTGCGTGTGGCAATGACTATGCAGAACAAGTCCAGAAAAACTATTTACAGGTTGAAAAAAACTTAAATACGCTAAAAGATAAACTCTATTTTGGCGAGTTAACGAATGCCAAAATCGTTGAGATTTATGCCAATAAATTAGCGGCGATAAAACCTGATTTCAGACCTATTGCAAAGGCAATGGCTAAGGATGCAACAGAAAAAGGGGCTTTATTTCAGGGTTTGCTAAGACGATTAGCTAAAGTTAACCGTAACTGTGAAAATAAACAGCAATTCCAGCAAGCTAGCGAATCTCTTATGTCAATTGATATAGGGGCTGATCCCATAGTTTTTAATGATGCATTGATAGATTTAATCAATACCATGGCTGAATTGTCTGACGGGCAGTTGGATACGGTTAGTATTCCTAAAGATAGTCAAGCAGCTAATGTGCGAGGTGAAGCGATTACACCAGGCAGCTATTTAGTAGGTAATCCTGGTTATGGTGAATACCGGCAAGATAATTCAGGACGATCCTTTTGGCATTGGTATGGACAGTATGCTTTTTTTAGAAGTATGTTTGGTGGAGGGTATTATAATACTAGCCCCATCTACTATAACCGCTGGAATAGGCGACCACATTACTCTTATTATAATGACTATGGTAGAGGCTCTTATGGTAGTAGTTATGACCGTAGGAATACCTCGCAACGCAATACCAGTATGCGGAATAATGGCTATAAGCCTGCCACAAAACCTAAAAAACAATATGGTTCGGTTAAAGGGCGGCAACGGGTAAGCAGTTATAATCGACAAAGATCAACTCAGTCAAATTATGCTAGAGATAAAAACAGTGGTGGACGACATGCAGATAAAGCCAGTAGTAAACGTAGTTCCAGTTTTTTTGGCGGCAAACGATCATCTAGTAGCAGTAATACAGCATCTAAACGCAGTTCTAGCTTTTTTGGTAGCAGTTCGCGCAGTCGTAGTCGTAGTTTTGGTGGTTTTGGTGGTAAATAACAATACAACACAAGGTTTAAAGCGATGGAAAATTTAACACAACAGATTATACTAAGTGACGCAGCATTGACCTATTATGCAATTGACTTTGTTATTCTTATGGGCTTTATGGCAGCATTAAGAATACTGGCTTCAAGCATTGCCGGCATTTCTTTAAGTGAGTTGCTAGCAAAACATGATAACTTTGCTGCGGGCATAGCCTTAGCAGGTGCTATTGTGGCAGTTGCTGTGCTG
This sequence comes from Methylococcales symbiont of Hymedesmia sp. n. MRB-2018, assembly GCA_003666385.1. GTDB lineage: Bacteria > Pseudomonadota > Gammaproteobacteria > Methylococcales > Methylomonadaceae > QPIN01. Next base: position 114,854 of record QPIN01000062.1, on the reverse strand, counting down.
ATGATGGGCGTGGTGGCTGGCGATGCTGGAACCACTTACATTGAAGAAATCACCTTAATGCTCAGTTACGGCGTAGCAGCCATGGTTTTTATGAGTTTAACCCGTATTATTTTTGATAAGGTGGGTTTACGCCAAGTATCCATCCACGATGAAATTATGAAGGGTAATGTTGCAGCGGGTGTGGTGGATGCTTTTAACTTAATTGCCACGGCTATTATTATTCGTGCGGCAATGTCTTGGGTGGATGGTTCAACTTTTTTGGGGCTGGCTGTGGTTGTGGCTATTTTTTTACTGTCACAAATTATTTTATTATTAGCCACGCTTTATAGAAGTGCTATTTTTAATCAGCGACATAAGGATATAGGAAAAACATTACAAGGTGAAATTCAAGATGGAAATATTGCCTTGGCACTGCGTTTTTCAGGCTATCGTTTAGGTCTTGCTTTAGCAGTAACAGCGACTTCTGGTGTTGTTATCTATGATCCTGGCGTATTAGTTTTCTCAGTTTTGGCCTGGGTGTTAATGGCCGTTGTAATTTTTATATCGCAAACCTTATTATCTATTGTATTAAGGCATATTTTATTACCTAAAGTGAATGTGGCAGAAGAAGTGGGTGAACAGTGTAATGTGGCGATTGGTTCAATCGAAGCAGCTATCTATATTGGCATTGGCTTTACTTTTGTAGGTTTGTTTGCTTGATTAGGCAAGTGGAAAAATAACCCACCTATTTCATTTACCAATAATAGATATGAGCAGGATTTAACAATGGCGAGGGTAAAACAAAAAGTATCGGGGCACTTCCATTCTGAAGTGTATATCAAGTTAGTTGCAAACGATGGCAAGCAAAGGCTAATCCTCTTATTGCTGTTCAAATGGCTTTGGCTGGGGAACCACTCTAAGGGGAATGGGTAGTTACCAGCGTTATCAAACGAGGGTTACTTCTATAAAACCATGCGATCCTCGGTCAGATTTAACCGCCAGCCACTGATTTAAGTATTTGATTTCTTCTGTCTGCTCTAATTCACTCAAGTCTCCTTTACTTTTTAGTAATCTAAATGCGGCAGAAAGGACTTTGTAACGATCACCTTTAATACCTGCCCGTCTCAAACCAACAGAATTTAAACGATAATGCTTTGCTGGTCTACCAGCTATCAACATAAAGGGAATCACATCTTTATTTAACCCAGTTGTGCCTTGTACAATGGCGTAGGAACCGATTCGGCAAAATTGATGAACAACAACGGCTCCTCCCATAAAGACATTTTCACCGACTTCAACATGCCCTCCAATAGCAACATTATTCGCAAAAATAGTATTATTTCCAACCACACAGTCATGCGCAACATGACTATTATGCATAAAAAAACAATCAGAACCGATTGATGTAACACCCCCTTCTATAGAAGACCTATGGGCTGTAAAGCCTTCTCGAAATACATTATTTTTACCAATTTCAAGCCATGAGACAGTTTCTGACTTAAAGCTCGTGTCTTGAGGTAAACCACCTAACACAGCATGTGGATGTAGCACATTACCTGCCCCCATTTTGACATAAGATTGAATCACTGAATGCGCCCCTAATTGACAATTATCAGCTAAAGTCACATGTTCTTCGATTACCGCAAAAGGTCCAATATTTATATTTTCAGCTAAACTAACATTAGGTGCAATATATGCGGTTGGATGTATATTTTGTGCCATTTATTTAAAAAACCTCGGATGATTTAAATTTATAAAAAGGGGAGGAAAACAGATCATAACAAAATCAATTTAGAGATATAAGAACCCGTCAACCAGATAGAAACTAAATATTTTATTACAAATGAAACTGACCATTGGTAAACTTGCCCAACAAGCTGAAGTAACTATTGCAACAGTTCGCCATTATCAACGCATTGGTTTATTGGCAGAACCTGAAAAGCCTAATCATGGGTTTCGACACTACTCTACTGAGGCAATTACTACCATCCAGTTTATTAAACGCGCCCAAAAGGCGGGGTTTACTTTAAAAGAAATTGCTGAATTACTCTCTCTTGATGCAACGCATTGTGATGAAATCAGAAAAATAGCAGAGCAAAAATGTCAAAATATCGATGATAAAATTAATGAATTAATCGTTCTTCGTCAATTTTTGACTCAACTTACTACACATTGCCAACAGACAAAATATTCAGAGCACTGCGCCATTCTTGATGCATTGTCCAAAAATACATAGTCCACCCGTTAAATTCTTTAAAAACAGCTTTTACAACTTGACCCTGACCTTAACAGCAGGGTTGATAATCAAGCTTAATCCATCTTTGAGCAAACTGTTGTAATGAAATCAGAACAAGAAACTCTCACCCGACATTCTTTTTGGCCAGTCTTACTTGCTATCTTTTCTGCTATAGCCGCATCGGCTTGTTGCCTTGGTCCTTTATTACTACTCTCTCTGGGAATCAGTGGAGCATGGATGTCAACATTGACTTCCATGACCTTTATGCGACCTTTTTTTATCATCTTAACCGTCTTTTTTATGGTTTTAGCCTTTCATCGTCTTTATTTCAAAAAGAACCCGTGTCAAAAGCAACAAGCCTGTGTATCAACTTCAATGCGACATAGACAACGCAGCTTATTTTGGATAGTTTCACTATTGATTCTACTGCTATTGACATTTCCTATATATGCATCCTTTTTTATTTAGTTACTTACAAATAATATAATCGACTATGAAAAATATACTTATCTTTCTTCTATTAATTACACAGAGTCCAATCTCAATAGGTCAGGCAGAAACAGCTATTAAAAAACCATTAAAAAATGCCACTGTCATACTCGATATACAAAATATGACCTGCCCAGTGTGCAAATATACTATTAAAAAGGCACTTGAAGTCAAAAATGGTCTCCAGCAAGTCACTATTAATTATGATGCCAAAACTGCAACTATTAATTTCGACCCGACAAAAACGAGTCCTGATAGAATCGTAAAAACAATTACTAATATCGGCTATCCAGCAAAACTACAGGCAAAAAATCAATAACATAATCGATAAATTATTATGCCTGATTGCCGCTCCAAAAATTCATCAAAACTGAGCCAAACTTGTCCTGAATGTGGTTCAAACAGTAAAAGCGTCAAAATGCGTACGCTTTATCATCAATTACACTTTCCTGAAAATAAAAAAAACCTTTTAAACAGTCCTTATTTCTGTCCTTTACCATCGTGTCCAGTCGCGTATTTTTCGACAACAGGTCGAACTATTCCTACTACACAGCTAAAAACATCTGAAGAAATAAAAAAAAACAAATTATGTTTTTGTTTTGATATTGACACCGACATATATTATTCTGCATTAGGTACTGAACGTGCTCATTACATTAAAGAATTTGTTATTCAACGTACAAAACTTAAGGACTGTGCATGTGAAATTAGAAATCCTTCGGGTCAATGTTGCTTAGCTGATTTTAAGCGTGTGGAAGCAAAGCATGCTTTATTAAATGTATAGATAAAAAGGGTCTATTCAACATAGCCCCAATAAAAATACTCGCGGTTAAACTTTCCTATATCATGGAAAATATACCTGCCATTTCATTCCACCTAGCGTTTCACTAATTCCTGCTATTAATTGACCATCCAATAAAATAGTTAATTCATTAACGACAGCCATACCAATGCCATGTCCTTTTATATTCTCATCCGCTCTAACCCCACGTTGTAATATCTCGTCTAATTTATGCTCTGGAATTCCCTTTCCATCATCTTCAATTTTCAACAGTAATGAATACTTTTTATTTTTATCTTTTTCAAGCTGAATTAAACTTATTTTTACCTGATGATCACACCATTTTGATGCATTATCTAATAAATTCCCCGCAATCTCATAGACATCGCCTTGTTCTGCATAGATAAAACAACGCTCATTATGAGAAAAAGAAAAAACTATTTGTTTGTCCGCATAGACTTTTTTTAAGGACAAAATTATTTTGTTCACAATCAAAACAATATCCACTTTACCTGTTAGTTTTTTTTGACCTTTTGCTGCTGCTTTCTGTAATTGATATTCAACAATATCATCCATTCGGGTAATCTGTTCATTAACCGTTTCCTTGTTAACCATGGGGAGATCTATACACCCTCTCAAAATTGTCAATGGTGTTTTTAAACTGTGTGCCAGATCTGACAAGGTATTTCGATAACGCTCAAGATGTGCCCGCTCACTACTAATTAATGCATTCAGGTTATCAGCGAGTCCTTTTAATTCGAACGGATAATAACCATTCAGTCGAGTTTTATTTCCCACTTCTATTTCTTCCAGATCATTAACAATAATTCTTAATGGTTTTAAGCTCCAGCGTAAAACAAAATATTGAATAAAGACTAAAAGCATGCCAATAAAAAAAAGCCATGTTCGGAGGGTTAATCGAAAACCATCGACTTGATGAATAACAAAAGACTCATCTTCCGCTACGGTAAAAACATAAGAATTCTCTATTCCTTTTTTATTTTCCCAGATGATCGAATAATGAAGCACAAAACGACTATTGCTATCTTTTACAAATATCAATTCGCCAGGTTTTAATAATAATGAGGGGGATAAATCTATGCCGATAGCTGAGGCTGATCGCCAGACCAAGGTATTATCTGTTTGATTAATCGCTGCATACAAACCAGAACTCGGATTGGAAAAACGCGGCTCCCGTAATGACCTAGGCATTTTCATTATGCCTGAATCGGTCATTTCTGCCACAGCTAATAGTGAATAAAGATGTACTTGTAATGTTTCTTTCAGTGCTTGTTCTGTGCTTTCTCTAAAGCCCTGCTCCATAACAAAAGCAACCAGAGCAAAAAAAGCGGTTAATACAAAGCCTGAAGAAATAAATAAGCGGAAACTGAGGGATTGAACTTTCACTTTTTACGTATTTAATAAACTCAGCACAGTGTTTTATTCATTCTGTTCTGAAATCCTATAGCCACGACCTCTCAGGGTTTCAATGGGTTTTGTTATGCCTTGTGGGTCAAGTTTCTTGCGTAAGCGTCCGATAAAAACCTCAATCACATTACTATCTCGATCAAAATCTTCGTCATAAATATGTTCGGTCAAAACCGATTTTGAAACCACCTCACCTTTACGAAACAATAGATATTCTAGTACTTTATATTCAAAAGCTGTTAATTCAATTTTTTCGTCATCGACATTGACTTCTTGAGACAAAGTATCTAATTTTATGTTGGCATAGCTCAAAACTGGATGTGCTTTACCTTGTGAACGTCTGAGCAAGGCATTGATTCTGGCTAACAACTCTTCATAATGAAAAGGCTTGGCTAAATAATCATCGGCACCAGCTTCTAGGCCCTCAACTTTTTCTTGCCAACGGCTCCTCGCCGTTAAAATCAAAATTGGAACCGTAATATCTTCCTTTCTTAATTTTGATATTAGCTCAACACCAGAAAAATCGGGTAATCCAATATCAATAATAGCAGTATCTATTGGATATTCAGTGGCTAGATAATAACCATCATTTCCTGTATGCGCGGTATCTACAGCAAAGCCTTTGTTTGAAAAAAAATTCTGTATTTGCTGGCATAGAGTGACTTCATCCTCAACAATCAAAATGCGCACAGCTCTTCCTACTTGATAATTTTACCAGAATCGACATCAACTCTAATATATTGAACCCGACTATCTTCCGTCAAGACCTTGATAATATGAGTATTGACTCCATTTATTTCTTCTGTAGTCGCATCAAGCACCTTACTCCTGCTCTCTTCAATTATTTTTTTTGTTGTCTCGTCCAGACTTAAACCAGGCAAAATAAAGGCTTTGTCGGCATAAACTGGCCGCATTAAAAAAAGAGATAACATTAAAACCTTAGCAAAAACTTGCATGGTAAACCTGTAATTAGTCGATTAATTTATTATGTAAGTATAGTGAGAACTCAGCATAACTCATGAACGGATAAAAAAGGTCAGCCAAAATAACGCGCAATAGCTCACTATTACACTTGTATTTTGACTAAAACCTGAAAAATTCTATCACTTTTTTCTCATCGCCAGAGTTATGTTGAGTTCTCATAGTATTAACAGTCTAGTCTGAATCCAAACTGAAATTTAACGCATGGAAAAACCATTTACAGTAAGCCCTAAAGCCTGTCCAAATGAAGCTCCTAATTTACCTACCAGCCTTTCCAATAATCTTTCTTGTGGGGTAAAGTTTAATTTCTTTTCAGCACCTATGATATCCCTTGCCACTGAATCAACGCTACCAAAACCATCTGCCAATCCCATTTTAACACCTTGAGCACCTGTCCAAACCAAACCAGAAAAAGTATATTCTGATTCTTTTAAACGATCACCTCGACCTAAACGGATAGCATCAATAAATTGCTGATGCACATCATTTACTAATGTTTGCATATGTTTATTTTCTGTTTCATTAACGTTTGAGAAAGGATCCATTAAAGCTTTATGTTTGCCCGCAATAATAAGTCGCCTATCAATACCCAGCTTTTCCATTGTATTAACAAAACCAAAGCCATTCATGATGACACCGATAGAGCCAATCATACTGGCCTGACTGACATAAATATTATCTGCAGCAGCAGCAATATAATAGCCACCAGAAGCACAAATATCACTAACAACAGCATGGATAGGTATATCAGGATGTTTCTTTTTCAGCCTTTTAATTTCAGCAAAAATATAAGCCGATTCAACAGGACTTCCTCCCGGTGAATTAATGTTTAAAATAACACCTTTGGTTTTTTTATCTTTTAAGGCATCTCTTAAACCTTCGATAACGCTGTCAGCATTCACTGCTTCTCCTACCGCTATCACACCAACCACATCTATGATTGCAGTATGATCCTTGTCACTTCCACTTAATTTTTTTTCAAATTTCGGATAGAACGCCATTGCACCTACAGCAATCAGACAGACAAACATTGATATTTTAAAAAACACGTTCCATCGCCTAGCTCGACGCTGTTCTGTTATAGCTGCCATAGCTAATTTTTCTATTACTTCCCTTTCCCAACTGGACTTTTTTTCATTATTACTATTCATTTCTGTTTCGTTTTCCTGATGTTCCATGCTATTAATTATACCTACACTTAAAACCTGTTTAATAATTCTGTGAGACCTCTGCAAACAAATCTTTTTCTGACATTTGTTTTGCCTTGCTACCTCTTATAAGCAATAGACAACCCAGTTTATAGCGTCGTCCAGCGTTCCATCCCAATCAATCATAATCAGATCAAATTTATCTTTCAAGGTGACTAATTTCCATCATTGTTACTCTCAAGCTGTTTTTGCAATTCTACGGCTAAAGGTGCTTTAAAACACATTGTCTCACCCGTTACTGGATGCACAAATTGTAGTTGCTGAGCATGAAGAAATAATCGCTTAAAACCTTTTTTTCTTAATTTTTTATTTATCTCTTCATCCCCGTAACGACTATCCCCTACAATCGGATGTCCTAACCAGGCAGCATGAACTCGTATTTGGTGTGTACGTCCTGTTTTAGGCGAAGCTTCTACCAAAGTAAGCGATGTGTATTTTTGAATGCGCCGAAAATGGGTTTCTGAAAACTTACCGACTTTACTAACTTTAACAATTCGCTCCCCTCCTTTACCTGTATTTCTTAGTAAAGGTTCTGTTACTATCAGTTTTTTTCTTTCCCATTTGCCAGTCAATAAAGCTAAATAGGTTTTTTTAACAGCATCACCTCGAAAAAGACCATGCAAAGCTTTCAATGCCGATCTTTTTTTTGCGACTAATAGACAGCCTGAAGTATCTTTATCTAGCCGATGTGCTAATTCCAGAAACCTAGCATCAGGTCTTAATACTCTCAATGCTTCAATCACTCCTGAACTAATGCCACTCCCTCCGTGAACAGCAAAACCTGCTGCTTTATTCAGCACCATTAACACTTCATCTTCATACAAAATGCCGTTTTCAAGACTGTGTTTTAAAGTGGGCTTTAGATCCACTTCATGGTTGCGAGCTGCAACCCTAACTGGTGGAACCCTAACGCAATCGCCTATTTTAAGCCGATACTTATTATTAATACGGCCTTTATTAACTCTGACTTCGCCTTTACGAATAATTCTATAAATTCTTGTTTTAGGTACTCCTTTTAGTAATGTAATCAAGAAATTATCTATACGTTGACCATCATTTTCTTCAGTAATTTCAAGCCACTGAACTTTTGGCCTATCACTGTTTGCTTCCAATTTCATTCTGTAATAATAACAGCATAGATGATTTATTCACTATTTAAATTGATACTAACGATAAAAATTGTTATATTAGGCAGGTTTAATTTAAAAACTACGGTCTAAGCTAAAGAGCAATTAAGACCAAATTAATTAAGGGAAACCAGAGTGCTTCCCTATGAATCCATTCAAATTGACTACATTTAACTTTGTCAAAATTAATCATTTGAATACGATTAAAACAGAATTTTGGGTTTTATCGCTCGACCCATCATGAGCGATACCGTTCCTTTATAGAACAAAAATACTTATGGCAGGTGTAAAAATTCACCTTGCAATAGCAACAGAACTTAATTTCACCTAGTTACGTTTGTAGATTGATTATAGAAAAGCTCCTAAAATTTGCTACCTCTGATGCGATTTTAGAATCCAACAAAACTTAGACATGGAAAATTTTAAACGGGCAATAATTTAAAAAATATTTTAAATTTGTGAATTTTTAAATATTCACCATTACCGCAAGTCTGTTCAGGAATTATCAAATTCCCAAGTAAATCTATAGATGGAGCAAGAATATACAAGGATACAACAATGAAAAGAATGCTTATCAACGCCACCCAACCCGAAGAGTTGCGTGTTGCTTTGGTAGATGGTCAAAAACTTTATGATTTTGACATAGAACTTCCAGCTAATGAACAAAAAAAATCAAATATCTACAAAGGTATCATTACTCGTGTAGAACCCAGTCTTGAAGCCACCTTTATTAACTACGGTGCTGAAAAACACGGTTTCCTTCCCTTCAAAGAAATTTCAGATGCATACAGAACCAATACAGATTCAAACGCAAGAACCCCGTTTAAAGAAGGTCAGGAAGTTATCGTTCAAATTGAAAAAGAAGAGCGAGGTAACAAAGGCGCAGCATTAACGACATATATTAGCTTGGCAGGCACTTATCTGGTTCTAATGCCAGATAACCCTAAAGCAGGGGGTATTTCCAGACGCATTGAAGGTGACACTCGCAATGAATTACGTGAAGCCATGAATACACTGGAAATTCCAGAACAGATGGGATTAATTGTCCGTACCGCAGGTTGTGGTAAAAATACTGAAGAATTACAGTGGGATCTAAATTATTTATTGCAACTTTGGGATGCGATTGACCGTTCCAGTTCTGACCAACAAGCCCCTTTTCTTATTTTTCAGGAAAGCAATGTCATTATCAGAGCATTACGAGACTATTTAAGAGATGAAATTGATGAAATCTTAATAGATAAAGAATCATCTTTTAAACTGGTACAAGACTTCTTGAAACAAGTAATGCCTCATTTTTTACAAAAGGCAAAATTGTATCAAGACAGTGTGCCTTTATTCAGTCGCTATCAAATTGAATCACAAATTGAAACCGCTTACAATCGTGAGGTTACCCTCTCTTCTGGCGGCTCAATCGTTATTGATTACACCGAAGCTTTAACATCTATTGATATAAACTCTGCACGCGCTACAAAAGGCAGTGATATTGAAGAAACCGCTTTAAATACAAACCTAGAAGCAGCCGATGAAATTGCACGACAACTGCGTCTCCGTGACTTGGGTGGTTTATTTGTAATTGACTTCATTGACATGATGGCCAATAGAAACCAAAAAGCAGTTGAAAACCAATTACGCGATGCCTTAAAAATTGACCGTGCCCGAATTCAAACCAGCCGAATCTCTCGTTTTGGCTTACTGGAAATGTCCAGACAACGTTTGCGTCCTTCATTAGGTGATGCCACTCAATTGACTTGTCCGCGTTGTAAAGGACAAGGCTCTATTCGTAATATTGAATCTGTTGCACTTTCTGTATTACGCATCTTAGAAGAAGATGCTATGAAAAAAGGTACCAGTAAAGTGGTTGCCCATTTACCTATTGAATGTGCCACTTTTCTATTAAATGAAAAACGATCCACTATACAAGAACTTGAAACACAACATAAAATTGATATTGTAATTTTACCCAGCAAACATCTTGAAACACCAGCTTACGATATTGAGAGAATAAAACTTGATGACGATGACGATAAACCCAGTCATTTACAAATTAAAGCAGACGCTGTTTTAGTTCCTGAATACGCTCAAAAATCGACACATACTACTGAAAAACCCGTCATTAAGGAGTTTCTTCCTGATGTGCCTGCACCTGTTCATAATAAAAAGTCATCTTCCAGTCTAATCCAACGTTTCTGGCAAAAATTAGTAGGTAATTCTGAAGAAAAACAAACAACAGCTAACAAAAGCAAAAAAAGCAGTTCTGGGGCAAGAACCTCTCGCAATAACCGTAATAAAAATAACGAGCGAGCAAAACGAAATAACAATCAAAACAGAGGTCCTCGTAGAAATAACAACAATAGAAATACCGTAAAAAATACAACAACGGATGCGAAGTCTAGTTCTCAGACAGAGAATAGTACTAATACTGATTCGGCACAAAAACAATCTTCTCCTCCTCAAGCTAAAAACAATGCTAGAAGAGCTAACAACCGAAGACGTAATCGCAATCCAAACAATAGAAATATATCGCAGGATACAGAAAATAATTCTGAAATATCGACTACAAACCAATCAGAAAAAACTGTACAATCCGTATCACAAACATATTCCAGCGACTTTGAACAAAAGAAAAAACAAACTTCTGAGGTAAAAGCGACTGTAGAAAGCACATCACCTGACGATTAATTTTTCTTTCTGGGGAAGCTGCCAGACAATAGGAACCGTAGCGGGAAAAATGACCAAAATGGTTTTTCCCATAGTAGGTTTTCTATTCTCGGATAGCCTCTTGGCTTGAAGAGAAGCTGATTTTTTATACCGCTTTTCTTAATAGCATTTATTCTTGAAAATGGTATAACTCAATCCGAGAGCAGGCTGGTTTGCAATTAAATTAAAAACCGAAATATCTTAATTATTCGTAACTACTCAACGTATCACTTAAAGCAACTGGCAACAAATAACTGGTATTGTGGGTCTTTTTATCCATCTTAGGCGTTGCAACTTAGGTCACATAGTCTGCTATGCTCCCTTCGTTGTGCCTTAAAGATGAATAAAAATCCTGTGCCAAGCCACAGGGTGTTTATTTATCGCACGTTATATAGAGTGTAACTAGCAAATACCTTTACTAAGCCAAAAGTACTTTTTTTTCCAAAAATGTATTAATCACATCCCACGTTCCTCCAATGTTATCCATCAATATTCCATGTCGGTCAGAATGAACAAAAATACACTTTTTATCTTTTGAGCCTAACTTAGACTCAATCAGCTGAGCACTATCAGGATGAACAACTGGATCTTCATCCGCATAAACAATAAGCACGGGAATTTGCACCTTATTTAACAGACTTTCGACATCATCCATCAAACGTCTTAATTCATACAAACTTTTAACCGGTACATGCCTATAGTTAACCGTCGGATGCTCGGGAGAGTTTTCTATGAAGGGTTTAACACCTTCTATGGAAGAAACCCATTTGACTAAGCGGTTGGTACCATGCAAAAAAGGTATAAATAAAAACGATTTAGCAACAAATTCAATCGGGACGGCCACTGCTACAACAGCACATACTCTGGTATCGTTTGTTGCTGCCAATTTAAGAGCCAGCCCACCTCCTGTCGAAAACCCGATAACAACGATAGAATTACAATAGGCAGAAAGAATATTCAGTCCTCTTAGTACAGAATCATACCAGTCTTGGGCAGCTTGCTCCCTTAGATCGTAAGGTGATGTTCCATGCCCTTTTAAGCGAATAACCAGTACTGTGTACCCATGACTCAATAACTCTTCGGCATAATCTCTGAGTTCAGCAGGAGATGATAATAAACCATGAATTAATAATGCGCCTATGCCATTGCTTGTGGCGGGTTGTAAGAGAAAAGATTCTGGGTTGGCAGATGCCGTTTCCTGTTGATTAATATCATCATATAAAACAGCTAAATACTGTTGTTTATCCCATCTCAGAGAAACCGATTCATCATCCATAGCCCATACTGATAACTTCTTATGATTCATCGCATCATAAGATTTAACAGCCTTAATGACAGCATGTCTTACTTCTTTAATCGGCTCTACTTCATTAACATATACAATAATCAGGTTTTCCATTCTGATCTCATCAAAGTCAAATTCATCACCTAGTTTAGCTTGGAACTGATATTCTTCATCGGTAGAGATAATCAACTCAGATTTTTCTGCCATCTGAATAAACTGTTCAAAACGTTTACAATCCCCACCAACCAACCCTCTATATTCATCGGGGTTTAATAAGCTATTATGTAGATTAATGCCAAAATGTTTTTGTAATGTCTTAATAGCAATATAAAGTGTGGTATTAAACTGCCTTTTACTAATTTTTTGCTGACCTCTATTGAGACAATCTATAATCAATACCGAAGCTAAATGACTAAGATTGATAGTGACATTCGCATAAATTTCTTTCATATATTGATTACGGTTAATTTTGACATTTTTTCTAAAACAGTAACCCAGCAGTTTATGTTTTATACCTTTAGGCTTTGTATTTAAAGAAAAAATATCATTCAGCGATTTTATTTCTGTTGTCGCATTGCTTAAAAAATACCGACTGATCCAACTCCAACTATCATATAAATCTATGGGTTTACCTATGCGTAAATCCATATCGGTATCTTTCAATAAAATATTCCCCTCAATTAACAGTTCTTCTGTTTGTCTCACAGATAAACCATCCGTAAATAACTCAACTCCTTTCAGTAATAAATTGTCAGACGCGCGTATGGGATAAAAAGTAATATTTGAAGGTACTATCAGAGTAGGTTTAAAAGTGGCTGTAAGTAATTGTTCTAAAGAATCTAATTTTAACTCTTCTTTCCAGTGTATTAATTGAGCATGATCTTTTTTAATATAGGCAGTTCGAATAATCGTTTTAAAAACTTCAATACCTTGTGCTAAAACAGCTGCCCCCGTATGCTGCTTACGCCTCTTACCTGTAATACGCGAGTAAATACTGTAATTTCCATGCTTATCCAATACTCGATGGTCTTTAACCATCCCTCCTTCTGGAAAGATAATCACTTTCCTCCCTAAAAATATCTGTCGGGCAAGATTGGCAAAAAGTCGTTGATGATTATGAGGAATCACACCCACATTATTCAGATAAGTAGCTAATAAACTATTATTAGTAAAAAACTCACCTGAAGCAATTGAACAACAGTAATCCCCTGTTTTTTCATGTATTAAAAATTGAGGAATAAATGTTTCAAAACGAGAGAAATGATTAAATAAAAATATATCACCTTGCAAACCGTGTTGATCTGCATGTAGCTGCATATTCACTTTCAATTTTTTTGTGAGTGATCGAATAAATCTGACCGACCAATCATACGCTTTAATATCTATATCTTTAAAATCATCATAATCAACTGTTTCATTCATTCCATTTACCTATAAAAGTAATCATTCTTGACTTTCAAAATTATTGTATTAAGGTCTGTTTCTATAATTAAACTTATACCATTTATTCTTGAAAATGGTATAAGTTTAATTATAGTTCTCTAATAAAGAAAACATAAAAATGAAACTTCCAATAACGGGCGGGTGTTTATGTGGCAAGGTAAAATACCAAATAACGAGAGATCCTATAGGTGCAGGAAATTGCCATTGTCGCACCTGCCAGAAAGCACTGGGCGCGGCCTACTTGGCTGTATTATTTGTCCCCTATAAGGCACTTAAAATCACAGGAGAATATAAAGAATTTGCAACTCTTTCTGCCAGTGGTAATACCATGCACAGAGGGTTTTGTGCTGAATGTGGAAGCGCACTTTTTGGCAGAAACTCAGCTAACAACGAAATTCGCCCTGTTTGTGCAGCCACTTTGGACGACCCTAGTATTTACCAACCTAATATGGACTTTTGGGTCTCTGATGCTCAACCATGGGACTATATGAATCCTGATCTTACAAAATTTGAAGGCAATTTTTTGCATTTTTAAGGGCATTTGCAGAATAATTATGATGGCACAATGTATTTCAGATAATATCATTTATTTTCAAAGATAGGCATGAACAGTCAATTTAAAACTATTGGAATCATAGGTAAGCACAGTGACTCGCGTATCGTAGACACCCTTTCTAAATTAGTTCATTTTCTTGCTCAGGATAATTATTCTATTCATGTCGATTTAAAATGTGCCCACTTACTCAATATTGATTTCGTCAAGCCTTGCAATATAAAACAATTAGCTCAGTCCTGCGATTTAATCATTGCTGTCGGTGGTGACGGTACTTTTTTGTCTGCCATGCGGGCTATAGTTGATACCGACACCCCTTTATTCGGTATTAACCTTGGAAGACTCGGTTTTTTAGTCGATATTTCGCCCGATGAAATGCAACTAAAGTTAAGTAATATTTTGAACGGTATGTTTATAGCAGAAAACAGATTTTTACTGCATACTAAAATTGTGCGTGAAGACGAAGTTATTCAACAAGAATATGCGGTGAACGAAGTCGCTATTCATCGTTGGGTAACGCCTAGCATGATAGAAATTGTCACTCATATTGATGGAATCTATTTAAACTCTCAACGCTCAGATGGTTTGATAATATCTACCCCTACTGGTTCTACTGCATATTCACTATCCGCAGGTGGCCCTATCATACACCCATCATTAAATGCGCTGGTTTTGGTGCCTATCAGTCCACATACACTTTCTAATAGACCCATCGTCATAGATGACTCTTCTAAAATTGAAATCAGTTTCTGCCAAAATAAACAAATTAATGCACTGGTCAGTTGTGATCATTTAGAAATACCAGAAGTATTAATCAGTGACAAAATTGTCATTAGCAAACATCCTACTCCGATTAAAATCCTGCATCCTGAAGACCTGGATTATTTTCATATTCTTAGAGAAAAACTGGGTTGGAGCAGTGGTTATCATATTCAATCGCAACAATCTGTTAACCGTT
The DNA here is from genome assembly GCA_003666385.1 of Methylococcales symbiont of Hymedesmia sp. n. MRB-2018. GTDB lineage: Bacteria > Pseudomonadota > Gammaproteobacteria > Methylococcales > Methylomonadaceae > QPIN01. The sequence goes on along the minus strand of QPIN01000062.1, from coordinate 99,689 downwards.
AAAAGTCCCATAAATTTCAGCTAAAAATATGTTACTCACTCTAAACATAGTTGACTTGGCTGTGGTCAAGTCATTAAACCTTAACCTGGCAAAAGGCATGTCGGTATTGACAGGCGAAACTGGCGCAGGAAAATCTATTTTATTAACTGCACTAGGGTTGGCACTAGGCAATAGAGCCGACTCAGAATATGTTCGACCTGATGCGACTCGTGCAGAAATTAATCTGAACTTTGATTTAATGGATGCCCCCTTAGCCAAACAATGGTTAGAAAGCAATGATTTGAATGATGATGACAATTGTTTTATTCGCCGCATTGTTAATCAAGATGGTGGTTCAAAAGCCTATATTAATAATCGCCCTGTCACTTTACAATCGTTAAAACAACTCAGTACTTTATTAGTAGAAATCCATGGACAACATGCCCATCTCACCTTATTAGATTCTGATCAACAACGCCATCTATTGGATAATTTTGCTAAAAGTTCTGATCTACTTGCCGAAATCAATCAGACATACCAATCCTGGAAACAAACCAATACCGAGTTAAATAATTTAATAAAAGTCAGTGCTGATCAATTTGAACGTGAAGAGCTACTACGCTATCAACTAGAAGAATTACAACAACTGGATCTAGAAAATTTTGACTATCAGGCACTATCTGAAGAACATGGCAAACTGTCCAACCTAGATCTTATTCTTAAACAAGGTCAGGAACAACTGCAAGTTTTATCAGAAAATGATCAACAATCCGTCAATAAAATGCTCGGCTATAGTTTAAGCGCATTGACTGAATTAACACAATACTCTCCCGAATTAGCTGAAATCTGTGAAATATTAACAACAGCACAGATTCACATTGAAGAAGGCTCACAACAATTACGCCGATACTTGGAAACACAAGAAGCAGATCCTCAACGGCTACTATTTTTAGAAGAACAAATTGGTATTATTCAGGATATCAGTCGCAAACATCAAACCTCTGCTGAGAAACTTCCTCAGCTAGTAATAGAACTGGAAACAGAGTTAAGCAACATAGCGCATAGTAGTGAGCGTATTGAAGAATTAACCACTCAGGTTGAACAAAAACTCACCCAGTACAAAACGCTAAGTAAACGTCTTTCCGCTAATCGCACTCAAAATGCTAAAAAACTGGAAGAAAAGATTTCAGCCATGATCAAAGAATTAGGTATGCCACAAGGTGACTTCTTAGTGAATGTAAATTTTCAAAGTGATCAAATGCCTAGAGCCGTAGGTAACGATAAAATTGAGTTTTTAGTCAGTCCTAACCCAGGTTTACCTCCTAAACCCTTAGCCAAAATCGCATCAGGTGGTGAATTATCTCGTATCAGCCTAGCCATTCAAGTCAGTACCAGTACAGATAAAACTACAGCAACCATGATTTTTGATGAAGTAGATTCGGGAATAGGCGGTGGCATTGCAGAAATAGTCGGGCAAAAATTACGCAATCTAAGTCATAACCGACAAATACTCTGTGTGACGCATTTACCGCAAGTGGCATCACAAGCGCATCAACATTTATATGTAAAAAAAGACCAATCTGAAACGACCTCATCGACCGTTACAGTCCTCAATAAACAAAATAGAATAGAAGAAATTGCACGTATGTTAGGTGGGGTGAATATGACTCAAAATACTTTGGCACATGCTGAAGAAATGCTGGGTGTAACAGAACAATAAATAATTATTGATTTAATTGTCAACCTAAATGTCTAGTCTCTGACAATAATCCAGATCTCGAAGGTAATTGCTCGTTTGTAGTTTTGAGTTTGTAAGATAATATATTCATAAGTCTTAGCTGCACCTGTTGGGTGATAGGCTGGGTTGGTTTCAATCCATTATACAGTCAAGGCTTACTCCGTTTTTATTTGTTCTATGTGGGAATCTGGGTTATTTATTGCTATGGAAAAAATGATTACCGAGGTAAAATACCTGATCGTGGATGTATAGTTTCACCACGTTATACCTGATTTAAAAATAATAAAGGACAGCCCTGATAACATATTAAACTTTCACTACAAAGGAATTAATATGTCCCAAGGCTATCACACGAATGCAAAAACTAATCTGCATTCAAGAGAAATTATACAACAATCTAGTCTCACTAATGCAGCTCTATCTAAACGCTTTGCAATAAATGAAAAGACCGTTTCAAAATGGAAAAACAGAGACCATTTAATAGATAAAAGCTCGCGTCCACATACTATTAAACGCTCTTTAACTCACTTGGAAAGAGAAGTCATTAGGGTTGTGAGAACCTTAACCTGGATCGAACTAGACGATTTGGTAGATAGCGTTCTACCGTCTATCCCTCAAGCGAATAGGAGCAACGTTTATCGAACTCTGAAAGCATTTGCTATTAACAGAGTACCAGAAGAAAAAAAAGAACAAGCCAAGAAATTTAAAGAATATGAGCCTGGGTATTTGCATATAGATGTGACCTATTTGCCTAAGCTGGGAGGTATCAAATACTGGCTACATGATGCTATTGATTGCGCATAATTTGTTTCAAAAAGGGAATTGTTATTTTACGTTTTTCGGCTAAGGTTGCATGTTCAATTTTATCCAGTAATTGCCAGATAGAAGGTAAATCACGCGCATAATGTGCGATAAGAAATTGCCCGACATTAAGGGGGAGTTTAAAGCCTAAGTCATTGGCTTTAAATATAAGTGCATTGAGTTGTTGCTCATCTGTTAACACATTGAGTTTTAAAGTCAGTCCCCAATTCATGCGCGTTTTTAGGTCAGGCAGTTGAATGGATAGGAATTTAGGGGGGCAGTGCGCTGATAACAGCAAGTGCTTATTATGATCTCGATGACAATTGAAGAAGTTAAAAAAAGCCTGTTCCCATTCGGCATGTCCGGCAATATTCTCAATATTATCAAAACAGATCAAGTCCAGTTGTTCTAAGCCATCCAAAATAGATGTTGTGGGCAGTTGTGGTTTGAAAGAAAAACAAAAGCAGGACTTGTTCTGCTTATTTGCTTGTTGACTACTTGCCTGAATTAAATGGGTTTTTCCTGTTCCCTTTTTCCCCCATAGATAGATCAGTTGTTCTTTATTAATAAAGCGATTTTTTAGGTGAGTAATGGTTTCAATATTATCACCGAGATAGAAGGTGTTGAAGTTCTGATTTGACTGAAATTCAAATTGTAAAGGTAGTTGTTCGGACACAATGTTGAGCTATTCATCAATATAAACAAAAAAACCACAGCCAGCACAGAGCAGTAGACTAAAAAATACTTCTAATATACCGAAATAGAATGCAGTAGCTGAGGTAGAAATGTAGGCTTCAGATATGCCATAAGTAAAATAAAATAGACTCAAATAACTCATCCACGTACAGCTTTTAAGATTGGCATTGAGTAAGCCTCTCATGGGGATAAGTAGTGGAAATACTGTGCCGAGTAGCACTATAACAACAGGAAAATTTTCCGAAGGAGAAAGTATGGTATTCCATACCATCAGTAGAATAAACAAGCCAAAAAAACCAATTAAGGCCATATAGTAATAGTAAATTCTTTTCATGATATATTTTTTAGTGCAACAGAGGTTTGTGCAAGACGATGACCGAGTGCCCGACAGATACTTTTTTCGTCGCTGCTTAAATCGTGCGCAGTGGATAAATGACTCGGACCATAGGGAGTGCCGCCAGTGTTTGTTTCTTTTAATGCGATTTCATTGCAGGGCACACTCATGATTAACATACCATGATGTATTAACGGTAACATCATTGATAATAATGTGCTTTCATGTCCGCTATGCATGGCACTGCTAGAGGTGAAAACGCCTGCTGGCTTTCCTGATAATGCGGCAGAAAACCAAAGCCCAGTGGTTTGATCAATAAAGTGTTTTAATGCACCTGCCATATTACCAAAATGTGTGGGGCTACCTAAGGCTAAACCATGACAGGATTTTAAATCGTCAAGTGTTGCGAAAGGCGCACCTTTTTCTGGAATTGAATTCTCAGTTTGTTCGCAAACGCTTGAAATTTCAGGAACCGTTCTGATAACAGCATCAACACCTTCCAGTGACTCAACACCTAGGGCAATTTGATATGCCATTTTTTCAGTGGTGCCGTTACGACTGTAGTAAAGAATGAGGATTTTGGTCATGATTTTTAAAGAATAGCCAATACATTCTCAGGTGGGCGACCTATCGCTGCTTTTCCATCGTTGATAACAATGGGTCTTTCAATCAATTTAGGAGTGGCCACCATACCTTTGATTAAGGCTTCTTTATCAAGATCAGGATTATTCATGCCTGATTCTTTGTATTCAACTTCTTTTTTACGCATTAAATCACGGGGTTCTATTTTTAAATAGCCTAAAACTATTGTTAATTCGTGCTCTGAAGGCGGTGTTTTTAAATATTCAATAATTTCAGGTTCTATGCCTTGTTCTTGTATCAGTTGCAAGGTTTGCCTTGATTTGCTACAACGTGGGTTGTGATAAATTTTTACAGTCATGGTGGGCACTCGCAAATTTAAAGAAGAGTATAATATCATTTTGTCCAGAAAACTGTGTTTAAAGCTATGCAAATACCAAATTATTCATCGGGTCGCGTTTTAGTAATTGGCGATTTAATGCTGGATCGCTACTGGCATGGAACAACATCCAGAATATCGCCTGAGGCACCGGTACCTGTGGTTCATGTTAAAAATGATGAGCAACGTGCAGGTGGTGCGGGCAATGTGGCTTTAAACATTGCAGCGCTGGGTGGCAATGTGTCTGTTATGGGGTTTGTAGGGCAAGATGAACAAGCAACACTGTTACAAACATTATTAAAAGAAGCAGGTGTTTTAACCGTATTTGAGGCGTTGAAAAATCATCCGACCATTACCAAATTAAGAGTGATGAGCAGGCATCAACAATTGATTCGACTGGATTTTGAAGATGGCTTTCATAGCACTGATAATGCGCAATTACTACATCAATATCATGCGGAAATGATGCAAGCTAATGTCATTATTTTGTCGGATTATGGTAAAGGGACGCTGAATGGTGTAGAGCGGTTTATTCATCTAGCAAGGCAATTAAACAAACCAGTATTGGTTGATCCTAAAGGTTCAGATTTTAATATTTATAAAAAGGCCACATTGATTACACCTAATTTAACCGAGTTTGAAGCCGTAGTAGGGCGTTGTGCTAATCAACAGCAAATTGTTGAAAAAGGAATGAATTTACTCAAGGAAACAGAGGTGACAGCACTATTGATTACCCAGGGTGAACAAGGAATGACCTTGTTAACGGGGCAAGAAGAAGCGCTTCATTTACCAACACATGCCAGAGAAGTGTTTGATGTGACAGGCGCTGGTGATACAGTGATTTCAGTATTGGCAGCTAGTTTGGCGGCAAAAAAAACTTTGGCAGAGGCTACTATTTTGGCCAATATGGGCGCAGGTATTGTGGTTGGCAAACTAGGTGCAGCAACCGTCAATACTGAAGAGCTAGAATATGCACTGCAAGGGCAACGCGCTCATCATAAAGGCATCGGCAGCTTAAATGAGGTGCAGAATGCCATGCAATTAGTGAAACAAGAAGGTGAAAAGATTGTTTTAACCAATGGTTGTTTTGATATATTGCACCCAGGTCATATCCGTTATTTACAACAAGCCAGAGAATTGGGTGATCGATTGATTGTATTGGTGAATAGCGATGATTCTGTTAAACGATTAAAAGGGTCAGAACGTCCTGTGAATGATTTGCAATACCGAATGGAAATGTTGGCAGCATTAGAATGTGTGGATTGGGTTTTGCCCTTTGAAAATGATACCCCTAAAGATGAAATTGACCAGTTATTACCTGATATTCTGGTCAAGGGCGGTGACTACAGTGATATTACTAGCATAGCAGGGCATGAAAGTGTATTAGCCAATGGCGGAGAAGTGAATATTTTATCTTTTATAGAAGGTCACTCAACTACATCAATTATCGAATCTATCAGGAGTGCTGAAAGTGAATAAAGCGCTCATTATTGACCGCTTACAACAATATTATTTATTAGCAAGATTTGATAAACCTATCGGCATTCTTATTTTATTATGGCCAGCACTATGGGCATTATGGGTTGCTAGTGATGGTAAGCCAGATTTATTTGTGCTATTTATTATTTGTTCAGGCGTGGTATTAATGCGTGCGGCGGGTTGTGTCATAAATGATTATGCAGACAGGGAGTTTGACTCTAAAGTGGAGCGTACTAAACAAAGACCCATCGCTACTGGTAAGGTCAGTCCAAAAGAGGCACTTATTGTATTTGTGGTCTTATGTTTGGTCGCCTTAATGTTGGTATTACAGTTGAATAGAATGACTGTCATGTTGTCGTTTGTCGCTGCTTTTTTGGCTGCCAGTTATCCATTTATGAAACGCTATACGCAATTACCGCAAGCTTATTTGGGGATTGCCTTTGGTTTTGCCGTACCCATGTCTTTTAGTGCACAGACCAATACTATCCCAATGGTTGCTTGGGTAATGTATCTGGCAGTTATGTTATGGGCTTTAGTCTATGACACCATGTATGCCATGTGCGATAAAGAAGATGATTTAAAAATAGGTGTTAAATCGACTGCTATTTTATTTGGCGAAAAAGATCGCGAGATAATGGGGGTGTTACAGATAGTAATTACTGTGTTGTTAATAATTGTCGGGCTAATACAGCAATTAGGGCTATTTTATTATGGTGGCATTGCAATAGCTTCAGGCTTATCCATATATCAACAAAAGTTAATTTTTCATAGAGAAAAGTCGCTTTGTTTTAAGGCTTTTTTGAATAGCAATTATTTTGGTATGGTTGTTTTTGTGGGTTTGGTTTTGGATTATTTAATGTAGCTTGCTATTTGTTTACCAGTTTATGATCTCCGTGGAAATTTATACCATTTATTTTTGAAAATGGTATTACATAAGGACGTTCAGCGTCCAGTGACGCAGAGCATGGAAACGAGAGATATTTTTTGATAGAATATTACACAAGTATTCACACTGCACCTTCCGCCAAAATCTTAGCCACTAGGGTTTCTTTAGTAAACTTAGATAGTAAAATCTTGTTAACTTCTTTTTCTGTGTTTTTATTCAACATGTCTACCAGTATTTTTGAGTTTCTTATAACATCCCAACTGGTCACGACTTCACCAAGTGCATATTGCTCAAGAATATCAATTAACTCACTACCTTGATCAGTAATACAAAAAATCCCTGTGCCAGATGCCAGCAAGTTGGGAAGCTTAGACGGTAACGAGCCATTAGAAGACCCTTCGGCTTGAGGAATAACTTGAACCCTCGATCTAAGTAGGAGTTCTGGTAGATCACCTTCATCAACAAGATCATGAAAAACTAAACGCTCAAATTCAAACTCTTCTTTCAACAAGGAAAATATTGCCCCCGTAGAAAACAGATGAGCAACCACGCTTTTATCACGAGCTAACACAGCCTCAAATAGCGCAACTAAACCACGACCATTCTGTTTTTCACCTAACGCACCCGAGTAAACCAAACTTTTCTCATCGTCTTTTATTAAAGCAGACAGCTTAGCACGGTCAACAAACGCATCAATTGTTACAAAGGGGTAAAAAACTGAGGTTTTATCCTGTTTAATCAAATATAAAGCATTAGCTGTTTTTTGCATTCCAGCAGAAAGGTAGGCGATATGATCACATGCATTAAAGGCTCTTTTTTCAACAAAAAAAATTAAACTAAAAACCATATTTTTAATAAAGCCTGAATCTCGTTCAGCATAAACACCTTGAAGATCATGAACAATTCCGAACACCTTAGAAAATCTGTGTTTAAATAACGGCAATAATAGCGCAAATACACTGGGCGGAAATATAGGTACAACAACATCATATACCTTCTTACAAAACAGCATGTTTTTTAGAAAAAAACACAAATACCAAAGTTCTAGGACGACCCGACGAAGAAGCACATTTTTTGGATACCTATTTAGGCGCCCTCCTCTAATAATAGTAACCCTATTAATCTCAGCTTTAGATTCAGTAACCAACCACGAAGGGTAAATAGGGTGAGAACACCAAACATCCACCTCGTACCCCTGCCTAACCATTTCTTCAACCAAATGGGTATTGTATTTACCCGATCCAATCAGTTCAGGATAAAAGAATGGGGATAATATTAAAGCGCGTTTCATTTTTATCAAATCGCTAAAAACAATGTAGGGTGGTTATACGAGACCTCAGCATAACTCATGAACGGATAAAAAAGGTCAGCCAAAATAACGCGCAATAGCTCACTATTACATTTGTATTTTGACTAAAACCTGAAAAATTCTATCACTTTTTTCTCATCGCCAGAGTTATGCTGAGGTCTCTATACAATATCATTTGATAATCAGCCTTGTCCAATATGGAATGAGTCTGAATAGGTAATTCGTTCTTAGGCTAGGCACTATGCTAAACAAGGCTTTGTTTTGTTATTTGTAATCTTTAAATAATCCAGAACGGCTCTCATTTTCTTGGTTTAATTGCCTCATTTTTTTTGCAACACCCCTTTATTCATGGCCTAAAAAGTTTATACTCCAGCTTGTAAATAGGGTCTAAACATAAGAAAATACTCGTTTTTCATCAACATAAAAGGGAAACGCTGTGGTTTCATTAAACTCACCTGAGAAAACTAAAATCTTAACTATAAGTACCATAGCCTTTACGGTATGTTTTGCAGTGTGGACAATTTTCTCCATTATTGGCATTCAAATTAAGCAGAACTTAGGGCTTAATGATAGTCAATTTGGTTTATTGGTAGCGATGCCGATTTTAACAGGCTCTTTAAGCCGAATATTTTTAGGTATTTGGACTGACCAATTCGGTGGGCGTATTGTTTATTTTTGCTTGATGATTACCACCTCAATTGCGGTCTGGTTATTGTCTACGGTTTCTACTTATGAAATGTATTTGCTCGCAGCACTGGGTGTCGGTCTGGCAGGTGGCTCATTTGCAGTAGGGATTGCCTATGTTTCTCGTTGCTATGAAAGTGAAAAACAAGGCACTGTCTTAGGTATTTTTGGAATGGGTAATGTGGGTGCGGCAGTCACTAACTTTGGAGCTCCTTTTCTATTAATTGCTTATGGTTGGGAAAATGTAGCTAGAATCTATGCTGTTGTACTCTTTGTGATGGCTATTATATTTTGGTTTACGACTGAAGAAGATCCTGTCACCAAGGCAAGAAAAGCAAGAGGCGAGAAAGTAAAACCCGCTCTAATGCAATTGGAACCATTAAAACACTTGCGAGTTTGGCGTTTTGCCACTTATTATTTTTTCGTATTTGGTGGTTATGTTGCTCTTGCTCTTTGGTTGCCCCGTTATTATATGGGAGTTTATGACCTAGAAATTCAAACAGCAGGGATGTTGGCTGCTGCCTATGCCTTACCTGGTAGTGTTTTTAGAGCATTAGGTGGCTACATGTCTGACAAAATAGGTGCCAGAAAAGTCATGTATATTACTTTTATTGCTGCCTTAGTTTGTTTATTTTTGTTGTCTTACCCTGCTACCGATTATAGAGTGCATGGTATAGAAGGTCCTATAGAATTTACCATTGCTATTGGTTTAGTGCCTTTTGTGTTGTTGACTATTTTGCTTGGTTTTTCTATGTCATTAGGTAAAGCCGCCGTGTATAAACACATACCCGTCTACTATCCTGACCATGTGGGTTCTGTGGGTGGCTTAGTCGGCCTAATAGGCGGTTTAGGCGGCTTTATTTTACCGATTTGTTTTGGCTTAATGAATGATCTGATTGGTGTTTGGAGCAGTTGTTTTATGTTGTTATTTGCTATTGTGGCTATTTCTTTAACTTGGATGCATATCGCTATTTTGATATCTGATAAACGCTTATATCCTGATTTACATGGGCCACAACCATTACCTGAAATGTTAGAAGAGGAGTAACTACTCAGTTTACCCTCTATTTTGTCCAATAGCCGCGTTGAAAGTGCGCATTTACACCTGTAAACTCCGCGCTTTCGCCTTGCTCTTGAACGCCTTGATCTTGAACAGAACAGAGGGCAATCTAAGCAGTTACATAGGTTGGGTTACATTTTTTCGTAACCCAACATTCACCTAAAAATGTTGGGATAGAGACAGGGCATGCCCTGTCTCTACTGTCCTTATGGCAAATTAACTAATTCAGCTACTTTCCAGTTAATCCTGGAAAAATCAGTTGAACATGGAGTTTGTGGAAAATCTGGGCGAAAAAGACAAAGAATTACTTACAGATAATAGCCTTAGTTCTTATCAAAAGTGCTTCTGTGGGATTTTTTCAGGTTAATGCTCAGGTTTATTTTTTATTTCTGGCATCCAGTCTAGGAATATCCGTGCTGATAAATAATGCAGGATCAACAGCGACTTTATTCAAATATACAATCCAGTGTAAATGAGGGCCGGTAACGCGGCCAGTTTCACCTACAGTGCCTAATGTCTCGCCCTGTTTGACTATTTGTCCTGCTTTTACTGAAATTTCATTCAGATGTAGATAAGCAGTTAATAAACCCTGTCCGTGATCTAAAAATACGGTATTGCCATTAAAGTAATAATTGCCAGTATTAATTACTTTTCCAGAGGCTGGTGCTAGTATGGGAACTCCAGTTGGTGTGGCAATATCAAGACCGTTATGAGGTCGTTTAGGAATATTATTAAAAAAACGTTTTAAACCAAATAAGCTGCTGAGTCTGCCATCAACAGGGGCAATAAAATCAGCATCAATGTTTTGTTCTGTCCAGGTTTTTTTAGCTTTGTCCATTGCTACTTTGTCGGCATTTATTTTTTTAAGATCTTGTTCTGTAAAACCAGTCACCATACGCTTTTTCTTGATGGTAATGTGTTGTGCAGGATAGTCTTTATCATCAATATTAAATATTTGTTGATGACTCCCGTTTTTGCTTTTTATGGTTATTTTATGTTCACCCGCTTTTGCAGAAAGAGGAATGCCAACAATGGCAAGCCAATGAGATTCATTAGCAGTCACCAACACTCTCTTATCATAAAAAAACACCTTTGGAGCAGCTTGGTTGATTTCAGCAACAGGGATTTTAACGATACCCCCTGGAACAGCCAATGAATCAGGCAGTGTATTCGCCCAGCTTGAAACAGAGGAAAGAAAAAAAGTAAAAAATAATAGGCTAATTTTATTCATGATTGATTTTTCTAACTTGGCTGATGATATGGCCTTGTTTTAAACGGATTTTAATCGAGTCATTCAATGAAAGCTGTTGGCTGGAAGTAATGATTGATGATGAATTAATTGCACTGACAATGGCATATCCTCTATCTAAAGTGGCTAAAGGACTTACCGCATTTAAGGTATGTATTAATGTTGTATATTTATTTTGCGAGGATTCAAGTTTGTGTTTAATAGTAGCATTTAAGCGACTCTGCAAATAGAGTAATTGCTGCTGATATTGAGGGTTTTTATCAGCAGGATTGTATCGCTGAAATAAGTTGTTCTGTTTTTCTAGCTGTATTTTTTGTTGGCTTATTTTGTGCTTTATTGCTCGGACTAATCGTAATTCCTGGTTATCCAATGACTGTGCATGTCTTTGCAATTGTTGTCCTAGATGTTGTTGTTGCAACCTTTTTGATAACCAGCTTGTTGATTGTTGGGATTGGCTAAGACAGCGTTGCATGATTTGTTGTAATTGAATATTTATAGATTTATATGTATTCAGCCACATTTGCTGATCAGGCACTGCATTTTCAGCGGCAGCAGAGGGTGTTGCAGCACGCAGATCAGCAACAAAGTCTGCAATGGTGGTATCAACTTCATGTCCAATACCAGAAATAATAGGGATGTCAGACTTAGCAATAGCTCTAGCTACTGACTCTTCATTGAAGGGCGATAAGTCTTCTAGTGAACCGCCACCACGAGCCAGAATAATAAGGTTTGCTTTTTTTTGTTGATTAGCGGTTTCTATCGCCTTGCATATTTCATGCTTCGCCTGCTCACCTTGTACAGAAGTCGGATAGATAGTGATAGGGATGTAAGCAAAACGTTTTTTTAAGACGGTCAAAATATCGTGAACAGCTGCCCCTGTGGGTGAAGTAATAATACCAATGTGTTCAGCTATTGCTGGCAATGATTGTTTTTTCTCTGGGGCGAATAAGCCTTCATTGAATAGTTTGGTTTTGAGTCGATCAAAAGCTTTTTGTAAATCACCTTCTCCATCCATCTGCATATTATCAACAATTAGCTGATAATCTCCTCGTGCTTCATACAAACTGACTTGAGCCGATACTATGACTTGTTGACCGTTGTCAGGTCTAAAATCCAGCCGACGTTGCTGGGATTTGAACATGGCACAACGGATTTGCGCTTTTTTATCTTTTAATGAGAAGTAAATATGTCCCGATGAAGGTGTGCTTAAATTAGATATTTCACCTTCAACGTGAATGATTGAAAAGTAGGTGGATAATAAATCTTTGCTTGTTCTGTTGAGCTCAGAAACTGTATACCTGTTTGAGCTAGAGAAAGGGTTTTTATTGGGGAGCATAAATTACCAAAAAGTTTTCTTGATTTCTTGTTCTATATTTTGCATATAAGGTAAAATTGCAGATTCATTTTTTTGCTTGGCATTTAAAAATTCACAACCCAACATTCACCTAAAAATGTTGGGATAGAGACAGACAGGGCATGCCCTGTCTTTACTATCCTTATGGTAAATTAACTAATTCAGCTGCTTTCCAGTCCAATAGCCGTGTTGAAAGTGCTTATTTACACCTGTAAACTCCGTGCTTTCGCCTTACTCTTGAACAAAATAGAGGGCAATCTAAGCAGTTACCGAGTACGCTGAGTGGTTACAAATCATCAACAAAATGTAATTAATATCATTATAGGTGAATATTGTAAGTTTTTATACAGGCTAATGTGCTTGTTTTATTTTGTATTTTGAGGGTAATAAATGGGATGGGTGTTTTTATTTACAGCGGGGTTTGCAGAAATTATTTTTGCTTTAAGTCTGAAATATAATGAAGGCTTTACAAAGTTATACCCCAGCATCGTCACAGCAATTTCAGGGGGCAGCAGTTTTTATTTACTCATGCTGTCGATCAAAACACTGCCTTTAGGCACTGCTTATGCTATTTGGACAGGTATGGGTGCCGTGGGCGTAGCCATTTTAGCTATTTTTTTATTTAAAGAATCAGCAGACGGGTTCAGACTCATTTCAATCGGTTTGATTGTTATTGGTATCATGGGTCTTAAGCTGACCCATATTGAATAAGCTTGCTAAGTTTAACGCTAATGTTACATCTAATTTTTCAATCAGTTCTTGAACCATCCGTGTTACAGCGGATAGGGTCTGGTGATGACGTGGTTTTCATGGAAAATGCAGTTTTTAGATTGTATAAAGAAAATATCTTATCAGCTGAGCTATTAAAATTACTCAAAAACGATATTCATTTGTATGTTCTAAATGAAGAACTCGAAACACGAGGTATTGAAAAAAAGGAATTAGTGCTAGGTGTTAAAGTCATTGATTATTTGGCTTTAGCTCAATTAACAGAGACTAACACATTGATTAGCTCGTGGAATTAATAGTCAAAGGCGTTTTATTAGATACAACAGCACAAGGGTTTTTAATGTCCCTAGATGACTGGAATGAGTCCGTTGCTGAACGGCTGGCGTTATTAAATGATATTGACTTAACAGCCGAACACTGGGAAATTATCTTTTTTATCCAACAGTATTATCAATTGTATAAACACCTGCCTAATGCACGAGTTTTTACCAAAGCGATTAAACATGAATTTGGAGATAAAAAAGGAAATAGTCGTTATTTGCATAAACTATTCCCTCAAGGGCCTTTAAAGTTTGCTTGTAAAATCGCAGGCTTGCCCAAACCACCGACCTGTTTATAGTTTGAGTTGTAGCAAGCTATCAGAAAATTAATCTACCAAGAATCAAAATGATGAAGTGCATTGTGTTTTTATTTATAGGGTGAGAACTCAGCATAACTAAGTCTTGTCAGTTTTTTCTGGCTAATTTAATTTGATAGTAATTCAATCAACAGTGCTTCATAAATTTTAGACAAGGTTTCCAGTTCTTCTATATCAACATTCTCATTAATTTTATGAATACTTTTATTGACTGGGCCTAGTTCCAAAACTTGTGCACCTGTGGGGGCGATAAAGCGACCATCAGAAGTGCCACCACCGGTATCATCAACGGTTTCAAAGCCAGTGATTTTTTTAATCGCGGTATGAGCTGCATCTATTAACTGACCTTTTTTTGTTAGAAATGGGTTGCCAGATAAGCGCCATTGCAAGTCATATTTGAAATCATGTTTATCCAAAATTGCAATGCTGCGTTGTTTAATGGTTTGTGCATTTAATTCGGTACTAAATCGTAGGTTAAATTGTACTTGTAGGTCACCAGGAATAATATTTTCAGCCCCCGTGCCACTATTAATGTTAGAAACTTGCAAACTGGTAGCAGGAAAAAACTGATTGCCTTGATCCCAGACTTCTTCGGTTAATTCTTTTAATGCTGATGCAAAAGTATGGATGGGGTTTTCTGCAATTTCTGGATATGCCACATGACCTTGTATGCCGAGGATAGTTAATTTGGCGCACAAGGAACCGCGCCTTCCGACTCTAATAACATCACCTACCGTTTTATCACTGGAAGGTTCACCTACTAAGCACCAGTCAATTTTTTCTTGACGGTTTTCCAGTACCTCAATGACTTTGACTACACCGTTAGTAGCAATACCTTCCTCGTCACTGGTGATCATTAAGGCAATAGAACCTTTGTGTTCAGGATAATTAGCAATAAATCGTTCAACAGCGGTGATAAAGCAGGCAATACCGCCTTTCATATCCGCTGTACCTCGACCATAGAGTTTGCCATTTCTGATACTGGGATCGAAAGGTGGTGAGTCCCATAGATCTAAGGAGCCTGGTGGTACAACGTCGGTATGCCCTAGGAAGGTTAGTAGTGGTTTTTCTGTACCGCGTCTTAGCCAGATGTTTTGTGTGTCTGCAAAGTTTAAACGCTCATCTTTAAAGTCTAAAGCGGTTAATCGATTGGCTAAAACATCCTGGCAACCAGCATCTTTAGGAGTTATAGACTCTTTTTTGATTAATTCGACTAATAAATCAACGGTATCGCTCATAATTCATTTTGGTAATTTTCTGCTTTAAAACCAATAATCATTTTATTGCCTATATCCAATATCGGACGTTTGATTAGAGTTGGAGTATCCAACATATATTGCAATGCGGTTTGTTTAGAAATATTCGCTTTTTGTTGTTCATCCAGTTTACGCCAGCTGGTACTTTGCTTATTAAGTAATTTTTCCCAGCCCAGCGTGCTTTCAAAAGATTCTAAAAGTTCGGATGTAAGCCCTTGTTTGCGATAATCATGGAACTGGTAGTCAATAGTGTTATCATCCAGCCAATCCTTTGCTTTTTTTACCGTATTACAATTGCTGATACCATATAAAGTATACATATTACAGTGCACTATTTAGTAGTTCTTCAATAGAAGGAAGTTCTTTGTCTTTACCAAGAAAACTTTTATATAAATCAATAAATTCCATAAAGGCTTGTTCCAAGTCATCAAGAATACCTTCTTCGTTTTCTTGGTCTTCAGGCGATAGTTCTGGTGATTCTAGGTATTCTTTTTGTAATGCGATTTCACTGTTGAGAGCAAGGATGGCATAGAGAACGGCATTGCTAGATAAGGGGGTAGACATGATGCGTGTTTTTTAATTGTTTTTTAAAAGACTATTATAACGTGCATAAAAAGTAGCAGCTTATATCATTTATTCTTGAAAATGGTATAAATGAGAGTTTTGAGTACTGCCCAAGTACAAATGACAGTGGTGGTGTAGACCTTGATCAGGTTCTTAGATGTATTTTGCATAAAATTAAAGAATGAATAAGAAAAAAATTCTTGTAACAGGTGGAGCAGGCTATATTGGAAGCCATGCTTGTGTGGAATTATTACAAGCTGGATATGAGATTGTCGTTGTTGATAATCTGTCTAATAGTAAAGCTGAGTCGCTTAATCGGATAAAAAAAATAACAGGGCAATCGCTTGTTTTTTATCAACATGATATTTGTGATAAAAGTGCATTAGCTAAAATTTTTTCAGCATACGACTTTAATGCAGTGATACATTTTGCTGGTTTGAAAGCAGTGGGAGAATCTTGTGAGCAACCGTTAAAATACTATCAGAATAATGTCTATGGCTCTCTTGTTTTAACCGAGGTTATGGCTGAGGCAGGCGTAAAAAATATGATTTTTAGCTCCTCTGCAACCGTTTATGGAGAGCCAGATATTACTCAATATTCTGAGGATTTACCAGTCTATGGCGCTACAAATCCGTATGGCAAGTCCAAGGCCATGATTGAAGATATTTTAATGGATCTATCAACCGCTGATAAAATGTCGAGGGCCGAAAACCCCTGGAAAATTGCATTGCTACGTTATTTTAATCCGATTGGGGCACATGCTAGTGGTTTGATAGGCGAAGATCCCAATGGAATACCTAATAATTTAATTCCTTATGTATCGCAAGTTGCTGTGGGCAAATTAGAACAGCTTTCTGTTTTTGGCAACGATTACGCTACAACTGATGGTACTGGCGTTAGAGATTATATTCATGTCGTTGACTTGGTAAAAGGTCACCTGAATGCATTAGAAACTCTGAACTCTTCAATATTTAAAAAGGGGGGTTGCAAAGCCTATAATCTTGGAACGGGACAAGGCTACAGCGTTTTAGATATTATTAATGCATTTGAGCAAGTGACTGGGAAAAAAATCAACTACAAAATAGCACCCCGACGCATGGGAGATATTGCAGAATGTTGTGCTAATCCTAATCTGGCGCTAAAAGAGCTGAGTTGGCGTACAGAAAAATCTTTACAAGATATGGTGGCTGATACTTGGCGCTGGCAAAGTCAAAACCCTAAAGGCTATGGCGATTAGCTGAGTATAAATACTGGCTTAGTGCCTTATACCATTTATTCTTGAAAATGGTATTATTTTTAAACAATTTAAACAATTTAAACAATTTAAACAATTTAAACACATATCTGCTCAGTTAGAACAGGTTGGTCTCTTGATACGTTGCTGTGCTTGCCTGTTAGCGAGTTACAAGTTTGCTCATCAAGCGTTGCAGAATTTCAAAAACTGGTGCAATCACAAACAACGTAGAAAGCAGGAATAATAGCAATATTAACGCTAAGGGTATTACCGCAAGCGGATCACCAAACTGCAAGGCGATGCTATTAAGTACAAGACAACCTTACAGCTACTTAATGATAAGCAAAAGAGGCGGGGTGGGTCGATAGTCAATCTACCCTAAAAATCAACACTGGACTTCTTAGTGTGAATTTGGCTACTCAATAAATGTATAATTTTCTTTGTTAACCTAGTACTATTATCGGTTAGTTTATGGTTCTTGTTTGTTTTATAGGCTCGGTTGGCTTATTAGAAATAGCAAGTTTTCTTTGGTATCTAGTCAGTGTATATGAATATACAGGTTAGTTACGTTTTTATTCATATAAAATCAAGGAATTTAGAAGCGTTTTTCCTATTTCCTTGTATCAGTGTTTTGTGAGGTATTAGTGTGGAACTCAGTGGCGGAGAAATCGTAGTCCAAAGCCTTATAGATGAGGAAGTGGAATTTCTTTTTGGTTATCCAGGTGGGGCAGTATTGCATCTTTATGATGCGATTTTTCATCAACAACAAGTCAAACATATTTTAGTAAGGCATGAGCAGGGGGCTGTACATGCTGCTGATGCTTATGCACGTTCTACAGGCAAGCCGGGTGTGGTTTTGGTGACTTCGGGTCCGGGTGCTACTAATGCTGTGACAGGTATTGCTACTGCGCATTTAGACTCCATTCCAATGGTGATTATTTCTGGTCAGGTCGGTACCCCAGTGATCGGTACTGATGCCTTTCAAGAAGTCGATATGGTGGGTATTACACGCCCTTGTGTTAAGCATAATTTTCTAGTTAAAAATATAGCCGACCTTGCTGAAACCATGAAGAAAGCATTTTATGTGGCAACGACAGGAAGACCTGGACCAGTTGTGGTTGATGTACCAAAGGATGTCACTGACCCAAGCATAAAAATCCCTTATGTATATCCTGAAGAAGTGGTGATGCGTTCGTATAACCCTATTATTAAAGGACACTCTGGGCAAATCAAGAAAGCGGTTGACCTTTTATTAAATGCCAAGCGTCCGATGATATATTCGGGAGGCGGTGTAGTTTTAGGTGAAGGCAGTGCGGAACTTATTGAATTTTCAAAACTACTTGAGTTTCCTGTAACCAGTACCTTAATGGGCTTGGGTGCGTATCCTGCAACAGACGAACAATTTGTCGGAATGCTGGGTATGCATGGGACTTATGAAGCCAATATGTCCATGCACGAAAGTGATGTCATTATTGCTATTGGCGCTCGTTTTGATGACCGAGTGACAGGTAAACTAGAAGAGTTTTGTCCTTATGCAAAATTTATCCATATTGATATTGATCCATCTTCAATTTCCAAAACCATTCAGGTCGACGTGCCTATTGTAGGGCAGGTGACAGAAGTGTTGAGAGAGATGATTGTACTGATTAAAAGCAGTAATATTGTGATGGACCAAAAAGCACTGGAAGCATGGTGGAGTCAGGTTAATAAATGGCGTGATTTGCATTGTCTCGAATATGACCGAAACAGCGATATTATCAAGCCTCAACATGTTGTTGAACAGTTATATGAAGTGACGAATGGTGAAGCATATATTACTTCTGATGTAGGTCAGCATCAAATGTTTGCTGCCCAGTTTTATCATTTTGACAAGCCTCGTCGCTGGATTAATTCAGGGGGTTTAGGAACGATGGGGTTTGGTTTGCCAGCGGCTTTAGGTGTGAAATTAGCACACCCTGATTCTGATGTAGCGTGCATTACAGGTGAAGCCAGTATTCAAATGTGTATTCAGGAATTAGCGACAGCTACGCAATATAGAACCCCAGTTAAAGTCATTAATCTAAATAATAGATACATGGGTATGGTAAGGCAGTGGCAGGAATTTTCTTATGAAAGTCGCTATTCCGAATCTTATATGGACACCATTCCTGATTTTGTTAAATTAGCGGAAGCTTATGGGCATGTCGGTATGCAAATAGAAAAGCCAGCAGATGTTAGGCCGGCTTTGGAAGAGGCATTTGCTATGAAGGAGCGATTGGTTTTTATGGATTTCCTAACAGATCGTACCGAAAATGTGTTTCCTATGATTGAAGCGGGAAAATCACACCATGATATGAAATTGAGATCACCGTCTGACAAGGAGTTGTCATAATGAGACATATTATTTCTATATTGATTGAAAATGAAGCGGGTGCCTTGTCCCGAGTAGCAGGATTGTTTTCTGCGCGGGGTTATAATATTGAATCGTTAACAGTAGCACCTACTGAAGATGAGACGCTATCAAGAATGACGGTGGTTACTGGTGGTAGTGATCGCGTTATTGAGCAGATTACCAAGCAGCTCAATAAATTGATTGATGTAGTAAAGTTGATTGATTTAGTAGAGTCAACACATGTTGAGCGTGAATTAATGATGGTTAAGGTCAAAACAAGCAATGAAACAAGGGAAGAAGTAAAGCGTCTTTCTGATATTTTTCGAGGTAAAATTATTGATGTGACCAGTGCTAGTTATGTGATAGAAATGACAGGAGTGTCAGATAAACTGGATGCTTTTGTTGCAGCTTTGGATGATGAGTCTGTTATTGAAGTGCTGCGCTCAGGCCCTATGGGCATGTCCAGAGGTGAAAAAGGCTTACATCTTTAGTTTTCTCATTGAAACTTGGTGTAAATGTAAAAAATAAAAGATTCATAGGAAGTAAGAAAAAAGATATAATTACTGGTTAATATTTTATTTAAAAACAAAGAAAACAGGAAAATTCATGCAAGTTTATTACGATAAAGACGCAAACCTTTCGATCATTAAAGGTAAAAAAGTAGCGATTATTGGTTATGGTTCACAAGGTCATGCACATGCTAACAACTTAAAAGACTCAGGCGTTGACGTTGTCGTTGGTTTACGCGATGGATCCTCTTCAATTGCTAAAGCTAAAGCCTGTGGATTAACTGTTAAGAATGTTGTTGATGCAGTTTCAGGTGCTGATGTTGTTATGATTTTAACGCCTGATGAGTTTCAATCTCAGTTATATAAAGCTGAAATTGAACCAAACATCAAACAAGGTGCTGCATTGGCTTTCGCACACGGTTTTGCCATTCTTTATAATCAGGTTAATCCTCGTGCTGATTTAGATGTCATTATGATTGCACCTAAAGCACCTGGACATACAGTGCGATCTGAGTTTGTTCGTGGCGGTGGTGTTCCTGACTTGATTGCTATTCAGCAAGATCCATCGGGTACAGCAAAATCAATTTGTTTGGCTTATGCATCTGCAATTGGTGGTGGTCGCTCAGGAATTATTGAAACCACTTTCCGTGATGAAACAGAAACTGATTTATTTGGTGAGCAAGCGGTATTATGTGGTGGTGCAGTAGAACTCGTGAAAATGGGTTTTGAAACATTGGTAGAAGCCGGTTACGCGCCTGAAATGGCTTATTTTGAATGTTTGCATGAATTGAAATTGATTGTTGATTTAATGTTTGAAGGCGGTATAGCAAACATGAACTACTCAATCTCTAACAATGCAGAATACGGTGAGTATGTAACAGGTCCTAAAGTGATCAATGAAGAAAGTCGGTTTGCCATGCAAGAAGCATTAGCAAACATCAAAAATGGTGAATATGCGAAAAAATTCATTTTGGAAGGCATGACTAATTACCCAGAAATGACGGCTAAACGTCGTTTAAATGCAGAGCATCCGATTGAAGTTGTGGGTGAAAGCTTGCGTGGCATGATGCCTTGGATCAAAGCGAATCAAATTGTTGATAAAGCTAAAAGCTAAGTTTTAAGTCAGTTTGATAAAAAAGCTCATCTTATGGTGGGCTTTTTTTGTTTTAACGGATTATGCTAAATGTTATATTTGTCAACATTCTGTGGATTGTATTACGCTATCATTCATTCGACGTAGATGTTCATTTAATAAAAAATCTTTAATAATATTATGAGTAAAGCAAAAAAAGTAGCACTACTTACAGCAGGTGGATTAGCACCATGTCTTAATTCTGCGATTGGCAGTCTTATTGAACGCTATAACGAAATTGACCCTTCCATTGAACTTATCTGCTATCGCAGTGGCTATAAAGGTTTGTTACTAGGTGATGGCTATAAAGTAGACGCAGAAATGCGTGAAAAAGCGGGCTTGTTACAAAAATTTGGCGGTTCTGTTATTGGTAATAGTCGTGTTAAATTAACCAATGTGGCTGATTGTGTTAAACGTGGTCTGGTAAAAGAAGGTGAAGATCCTCAAAAAGTTGCTGCGGATCAACTGATTAAAGATGGTGTTGATGTGCTTCATACTATTGGTGGGGATGATACCAATACGGCTGCTGCTGATTTAGCTGCTTTCCTAGCTGAAAATGATTATGGCTTAACGGTAATCGGCTTAGCTAAAACGGTTGATAATGATGTTTTCCCTATTAAACAATCATTAGGTGCTTGGACTGCGGCAGAACAAGGCGCACATTTCTTTAAAAATGTTGTAGCGGAGAACAACTCAAACCCACGTATGTTAATCGTACATGAGGTGATGGGGCGTAGTTGTGGTTGGTTAACTGCGGCTACAGCCGTTGAATATCGTAAAATTCTTGATAATTGTGAATGGTTGCCTTCATTAGGTTTAAGCCGTGATAGCTATGAAGTGCATGGTGTTTTTATCCCAGAAATGGGTTTTGACATTGCAGCAGAAGCAAAACGTCTGCGTAAAATTATGGATGAAGTAGATTGTGTGAATATTTTTGTTTCTGAAGGTGCGGGAGTAGAAACGATTGTTGCTGAAATGGAAGCGAAGGGACAAGATGTACCTAGAGATGCCTTTGGTCATGTTAAATTGGATGCGGTTAATCCAGGTAAATGGTTTGGCGAACAATTTGCAGACATGATTGGTGCAGAAAAAACCTTGATTCAAAAATCAGGTTATTTTGCCCGTGCATCAGCAGCTAATGCAAAAGATATTCGTTTGATTAAATCATGTGCTGATTTAGCCGTTGAATGTGCATTACGGGGTGAGGCGGGTGTGATTGGGCATGATGATGACCAAAACTTTGTATTACGTGCCATTGAATTTCCTCGTATTAAAGGCGGAAAACCTTTTGATATTGATACCCCTTGGTTTACAGAATCTTTGTCAGAAATTGGCCAAGCAAAGGGAAATAAATTAGAAACTAATCATTAGAAAGCTACCCTCTCGTTCCCATGCTCTGCGTGGGAATGCAGTTTATGACGCTCTGCGTCACCAGACGCAGAGCGTCTTTACATGAATGCCCGCGCGGAGTGCGGGAACTAGGAACAGGTTCTGTTTATGCCCGAAAATAAACCTTCAATTCGTCATCGCGGTATTTATTTATTGCCTAATCTATTTACTACAGGAGCCATGTTTGCAGGGTTTTATGCCATGACTTCTGCCATTAATGGACGCTTTGAAGCTGCTGCTATCTCTATATTTGTAGCCATGATTTTAGATGGTTTGGACGGACGCGTTGCCAGGATGACTAATACCCAGAGTGAATTCGGTATGCAATACGATAGTTTATCCGACATGGTATCATTTGGTGTGGCACCTGCTCTGGTTATGTACTTATGGGCATTTGAAAGTATGGGTAAATTGGGTTTATTTGCTGCCTTTGTTCATACTGCCGGAGGGGCGTTAAGATTGGCTCGATTTAACACTCAGGTTGAAGTGGCTGATAAACGCTATTTTCAAGGGTTACCTAGTCCAGCTGCGGCAGCTATATTGGCAGGTGGTTTATGGATCAGTCTGGAATACGGTTATGACATTGAATCGATCAAATATTTAGTTTTAATTTTAACCATTAGCACTGGTTTGCTAATGGTCAGTAATTTCCGTTATTCCAGTTTTAAAGAAATTGATTTTAAAGGTAGAGTACCTTTTATTGTCGCCATTATGGTTATGCTGGTCATTGGTTTTGTGATGGCGCAAGCGCAAACTATCTTGTTTTTTTTAGCATTGGGTTATGCTATTTCTGGCCCTGTCATTACTTTGTTAACATTACGGCAAAAACGACAAGATAGAAAATTGTAATCTGCTAAACATCAGGGGTAATTCGTTCTTAGGCTACTAGGCACTATGCTAAACAAGGCTTTGTTTTGTTATTTGTAATCTTTAAATAATCCCGAACGGCTCCCATTTTCTTGTTCAGCTACCTCTGTTTCTGTATTAGCGGAAATGTTCTCTGGATTTTGGACTGAGACTGTCAGCCCAGTCGAAAATAGCTTGGTAACTTCTCATGCCGCAAAGTACAGCACCTGCCGCAATTCTTGGTACAGTTGAAAGTTGATGTCGCCGCCCTTGTGAGCGTCGGGGGTGGTTTATATCCGTCAAGACTGTACAGCATATTCAAGATAGTTCAGTGATGACATTTAATACAGGCATAAAAAAGACTGAGCAATAAAATTGCAGTCTTTTTAAATTTCGATACCTTTGCACGAATTAGGTTTTTCTTCTATTTTTAACGCCGTGATGGCGGAAAACATGAATCAAGCAAAGTTCCTATTTTATTATGCTGAGTTCTCATTATAGTAATGGTGCGATTACCAAAGAAACCACAGCCATTAATTTAACAACAATATTTAAAGCAGGACCTGAAGTGTCTTTAAAAGGGTCACCTACAGTATCACCACAAATAGCTGCTTTATGAACATCTGTCCCTTTACCACCGTGCGCACCACCTTCAATTAATTTTTTAGCGTTATCCCATGCACCACCAGCATTGGCCATAAATAAGGCCATTAATACACCAGATAGTAAGGAGCCTGCTAATAAACCGCCTAACGCTTCTTTATTCAATAAAAAACCGACTAAAACAGGTGCAATGATAGTGACCAAACCAGGTAAAACCATTTCACGCAATGAAGCTTTAGTTGAAATTTCAATACAACGTGCTGAATCAGGAGGAGTAGTGCCTTCCATTAATCCTGCGATTTCACGGAATTGACGACGCACTTCTTCAACCATATCCTGAGCGGCCTTACCAACGGAATCCATAGTCATAGCGGCTACAAGAAATGGCACACTACCACCGATAAACATACCAATTACCACCAACGGATCGAGTAAGTTAATAGTGGTTAAATGTGCAGCAGCGGCATAGGCCGAGAACAAAGCCAAAGCAGTCAATGCAGCTGAACCAATGGCAAAACCTTTGCCAACGGCTGCTGTAGTATTTCCAATTGCATCGAGTGAATCGGTAATGGCTCGCGTTTCTGGCCCCAACTCTGCCATTTCACTAATGCCGCCAGCATTATCTGCAATTGGGCCATAGGCATCAACAGACATAGTGACACCCGTTGTAGCTAACATACCAACCGCAGCAATACCAATGCCATAAAGTCCAGCGCAACTGTAGGCAAGGAAAATTGCACAGCAGATACCTAATACAGGTAATACCGTTGAACGCATACCAATACCCAAGCCAGCAATGATATTGGTTGCAGGACCAAATTTAGACGCTAATGCGATTTGTTCAACGGGGGCTTTGGATGTGTAGTAATCGGTTACGCGACCAATAAAAATACCCACGATAGTCCCGCCAAGTAGAGCATAGAAAGGGCCGTTTATAAAAGTCGCTTTGCCATCAATAATAAATTGAATGGCAAATGTTTGGATAACAAAATAAGCAAGTATTAAAAACAATGCAGCAGATATCCAAGTAACGCCTTCTAACGCATGTGCAGGGTTGATGTTTTTAAGTAGGTTCATACAAAACACACCGATCACAGAAGCGACTAGACCAACGATAATCAGCGCAAGCGGTAACAATAATGCATTATTTTGCATGGATGGATCAACAAAATTTGTTGCTGCTGCTGCAATAGCAATGGTTGCAATCACTGAACCGACATAGGATTCAAAAATATCCGCACCCATTCCAGCGGTATCACCGACATTATCACCGACATTATCAGCAATAGTTGCAGGGTTACGTGGATCATCTTCTGGAATATTGGCTTCTACTTTTCCCACTAAATCAGCACCAACATCAGCCGCTTTGGTATAGATACCGCCACCGATACGGGCAAATAAAGCAATGGATGATGCACCCATGGCAAAACCACTTAATACCGTGTAATTGGCTGCATTTGAAGAATCAATTAATGCGTAAGCAATGGCTACACCAGTTAAACCTAATGACGCTACAGCCAACCCCATGACCGAACCGCCGCCAAAAGCCACCATTAATGCTGCCCCCATGCCTTCTTGGTTAGCCGCTGCTGAGGTACGCACATTGGCTCGTGTGGCTGCTTTCATACCAAAGAAGCCAGCAAACATTGAACAGCCTGCGCCAGCTAAAAAGGCATAAGCGGTTTCATCGCTAATCATGAAAAAAATCAGAGCAGCAACCAAAATGACAAAGACGGTTAAAATTTGGTATTCCGCTTTTAAAAAGACCATGGCACCGTCATGTATAAGCTCGGCAATGTCCTTCATTTTATCGGTGCCAGCATCATGTGCCAGAATTTTCCGGTAGATAAGATAGGCGATAATTAATCCAGCGATACCACAATAGGGTCCGATGGATGCAAATAGATCGATGTTCATTTAAACCTCTACTTTGATTATTATTGTGGTGGGATAATGCTACAAAAATCATATTTTATCAACTTATATAAGTCTTGGTCTACTTGATAGTGTTAGAATGTAGGTTTTATGGGGCATGTAGGGATCGTGAAGGTGTTAGGTAATTTAAGAAAAATGCAAGTTGAATTGACTGATCCTGTGCAATATCAATTGTCTTTATCTGATCAATTGGTTCCTTTAAATTCATTATTGGGTAAAACGGTCAAGCTGGTGCATACAGGCAAAATTCGTTGTGTGCACTGTGACAGGGAGATTAAGAAAAGTTTTAACCAAGGTTATTGTTATCCCTGTTTTACCGCTTTAGCACAATGTGATATGTGTATCATGAAACCTGAAACCTGTCATTATGAACAAGGAACTTGTCGACAACCAACTTGGGGAGAAGAATTTTGTTTTCAATCCCACACAGTCTATTTGGCCAATTCTTCGGGGGTTAAAGTGGGTATTACCCGTGGTACGCAAATTCCTACTCGCTGGATTGATCAGGGTGCCATTCAGGCTTTACCTATCTTAAAAGTGAAATCAAGAATTATCTCGGGTTTAATTGAGGTCGCAATTGCTCAGTATGTGAGTGATAAAACCAGTTGGCAAAGAATGCTGAAAAACTTGGTAGAGCCGATTGACTTAGCAGCAAAAAGAGATGAATTGTTACAGTTGTGTGAAGTGGAGATTAAGAATGTTATTCAACGCTTTGGAGATGATTCTGTTGAGTATATTACAGACCAGACCATGATTGATATTAATTTCCCCGTGCAAACTTATCCAGTAAAAGTCAAATCTTTTAATTTTGATAAAGTGCCAGAAGTCTCTGGGGTATTGCAAGGTATTAAAGGCCAGTATCTATTGTTTGGTACAGGTGTAGTCAATATAAGAAAATTTTCGGGATATGAAGTTGAGTTGTTTGTATAACTTATACTTTCAACCGTCAATACAGAGGAGAGTGATATGTTTTTAAAATGTGTAATAAATTTTGTTTTAGTTCTTTTGTTAAATGTGAATGTATTTGCTTCTGAACAAACAAAAGCAGCCATTGCAACCGCACATCCTTTGGCAACCCAAGCAGGTTTTGAAATATTACAGCAAGGGGGTAATGCTTTTGATGCTGCGGTGGCTATCAGTGCTACTCTAGCTGTTGTTGAGCCTTCTGGTTCTGGTTTGGGCGGTGGTGGGTTTTGGTTATTACATAGAGCCAGTGATGGTTTTGAAACCATGTTGGATGGTAGAGAAAAAGCACCTTTAGCAGCACGTCACAATATGTTTCTTGATAAACAAGGAGATATTATTAAAGACCTATCTAAAAATGGTGTATTAGCTGCTGGAATACCCGGCTTACCGGCTGCTTTAGTGCATTTATCAGAAAAATATGGTCAGCTTTCACTCGCCCAATCATTAAAACCTGCGATTCATTATGCACAGAATGGCTTTATTATTGGTGAAAGACATAGAGAGCTATTAAACTTTAGATTAGAAGTATTAAAAAAAAATATTCAGGCAGCGCATATATTTCTCAACGACAATAAAGTTCCTAATAACAAATCAGTTTTACGACAAGTTGATTTAGCAAATACATTAAAACAAATAGCTCAATTTGGTAAAAAAGGTTTTTATGCTGGAATAGTTGCTAAGCAGTTAATTGAGAGTGTTAGTCATGCAGATGGTATTTGGTCGCAACAAGATTTAGATAATTATCAGGTTGTGGAAAGGGAACCGATTAGAGGTGACTATAAAGGGATAAAAATAACCAGTGCGGCATTGCCTTCTTCGGGGGGTATTGTGTTAGTCGAAGCTTTAAATATTTTAGCAAAATACCCTCTGGATGAATTTGATGTAATCAGGCGAAAGCATATTATCAGCGAGGCACTGCGTAGAGCATATCATGATCGTGCCCTATATTTGGGGGACAATGATTTTGTTAAAGTACCAGTCAAACAGTTACTTAATAAAGATTATGCGGCTGGCTTAAGAGCTTCTATAAGAATGGATAAAGCAACCCCGAGTGATTATTTGTCAGCTTCCGTAGCAGCAAAAAGTAGAGGTAAAAACACCACACATTTTTCAATTATAGACAGTAAAGGTAATAGAGTTGCTGCAACCTTGAGTGTGAATTATCCTTTTGGTTCTGGTTTTATAGCTACGGGCACAGGGGTTTTATTAAATAATGAAATGGATGACTTTGTCAGCAAAGTTGGGGAAATGAATGGTTATGGCTTGGTTGGTGGGGTGGCAAATGCCATAGAACCAGGCAAAAGAATGCTCTCTAGCATGTCGCCGACCTTTATTGAGGATGCTGATAGAGTGGCCGTATTAGGTACGCCGGGTGGTAGTCGAATAATTTCTATGGTGTTATTAGCCATACTGGATTTTGCCAAAGGGAATAGCCCAGAGTCATGGCTTTGGGAGCCTAGATTTCATCATCAATATATTCCTGATTTAATTCAGTATGAAAAGGGCGGATTAACAGAGTACGAAGTACACGGTCTGACTTCGTTAGGACATCAATTAAAAGAAGTTCGATATCGTTATGGCAATATGCAAGCGGTACAGTTTAATAAAACAGATAATAGCTATTCAGCTGTTTCAGACCCGAGGGGTGAAGGTACTGCACTGGTTCGATAAGTAAGTACCTAAGTATAGTACTACTACTGAAATGAGTACTTGGAATACAAATATGAACATATTCTCTCTTAAATAATATTACGTATTACTCTAGTATTCCCATGACTTCTAAATTTGTTGATGTATGGTATGGCGATATTTTATTGGCTAAGGAAGATGAACCTTATAGCGATGAATATTATTGTTCATATCTCAATACACAGGAAAGAGAGAAAGCAGATACTTTTACACAGCAGTTATTACAAAAAAAATTCATAAAAACCAGAGCTAGGTTGAAGAGGATTTTAGCGGTCTATTTGCAAATTGACCCTCAAACACTTGTTCTTGAGCATACAGAATATGGAAAGCCATATATTAAACAGGATTGTGATATTTATTTTAATTTGTCACACAAGGAAAATAAGTTTGTCATTGCGGTCAGTAATATTGATGAATTAGGCATAGATATTGAATTATGCAAAGATAGAAAAAATATGTCGGGCATAGTCAAAAAGTGTTTTTCAGAAATAGAGTCGAATTTTTGGTCATCCTTGGCTGTAGGGCAACAAACATATATGTTTTACTGGTTTTGGGTTAGGAAAGAAGCCTTTGTCAAAGCCGTAGGGCGCGGTATTGCACTAGGTTTAAATCAATGTGTAGTTGACTCAAATAAGCAATCTGGTTTTATAAGTATTCCTCTTGCTTATGGGCAGCCAGAAGATTGGTCAATCATTGATGTCAAACTAAATGATGAAGACATCTGTGCTGTGGTATTAAAAACGACAGATAAATTTGAATTCAGCCTAATACCATTTTCAAAAATAAATGATATAACACAATGGCAATGATCAAACGATTTGTACTGCACTGTTTGTTTTTTTAATTTACTGTGTCATCTGCGACACTCTCCAAAAATTTTCACTTACGAGCTGTTGAACTCGCCACTCATTAAACTAGCTATCGTTTTAAAAACATCTGCAAACATCTCTCTCGTTAATCGTTTAGTTTGTACATTGTAACGACTACAATGATATGAACTCACCAGTACTCTACCATCTGGCAATTGATGTTGTTTGTTGTGCCCAAATTTAGCGGTATTTAGTTTTAATCCGTAGGCTTTTAATACGGCTTGATGAGCAATAGTGCCTAAAGCCATAATCACTGCATTCTGTGGAAGTATTTTTATTTCTTCAGCTAGAAAATAATTACAGCTATTAATTTCTGTTCCTGTTGGCCTATTTTGTGGTGGTAAACATTTGACAGCATTTGTTATCCTACAGTTTTTTAATATTAGCCCATCATCTAATGCTTCAGAATATTTTTTATTACTATAGCCAAATTCAAATAATGCTTCATACAAAAGTAGTCCCGCATAATCACCCGTAAATGGCCGACCCGTTGCATTTGCCCCGTGCATACCAGGCGCTAACCCCACGATTAAAAGTTGCGCATTGCAATCTCCAAAAGGCGCTACAGGGCGCGCATGGTAATCAGGGTGTTTTTGTTTAACTTCACATAAGAAATTATCTAGTCTGGTACAGGCTTTACACTCTTGATTAAAAACTTGTTTTGAAAACATATTGAACCACTCATTTCAGCTAAGGTGATTTGTAAAAATCGTTTCAAAAGTATTCACAGTAATGAAAAATCGGAGGCGATTGATATTACAAAATCGCTTCCATTTTTCTTCGAACATAAAAAAAGGCCTTGCGGCCTTTTTTTATGTTGGTAAAAAGAACTTAGTCTTCTTTACCCACTTCTTTTATACTCAATCTCACGCGACCTTGACGATCAATTTCAAGCACTTTGACTTTAACTACGTCACCTTCAGATAATTTATCACTGACTTTTTCAACACGTTCTTCTGAAATCTGAGAAATATGAACCAAGCCATCTTTACCAGGTAATATGGTTACAAAAGCACCAAAGTCCATCAATCTGGCAACTTTACCTTCGTAGATTTTACCGACTTCAACTTCAGCGGTAATTTCTTCAACAATACGCTTAGCTTCTTCACCTGCCGCTCTATCAACTGAGGCAATTTTCACAATACCATCATCAGTTAAATCAATGCTAGCCCCCGTTTGTTCAGTAATACCACGAATAGTTGCACCACCTTTACCAATCACTTCGCGAATTTTGCTAGGATCAATTTTAATAGTAATAATACGAGGAGCAAAATCTGACATTTTTTCGCGTGTTGAAGATAATGACTTGTTCATTTCACTTAAGATAAACAATCGACCTTGTTTAGCTTGTTCCAAAGCGGCTCTCATAATTTCAGCGGTAATGCCGTCAATCTTGATATCCATTTGTAAAGCTGTGATTCCATTTTCAGAACCAGCCACTTTAAAATCCATATCCCCTAAATGATCTTCATCACCTAAAATATCAGAAAGTACAGCGAACTCATCGCCTTCTTTGATTAAGCCCATAGCAATACCTGCAACGGGTGCTTTAAGCGGTACACCAGCATCCATTAAGGCAAGACTACTACCACAAACCGAAGCCATAGAACTTGAGCCATTTGACTCAGTGATTTCAGAAACAATACGAATCACATAGGGAAATTCTTCTAAGCTAGGTACTACCGCTGCAATACCACGTTTAGCTAAACGACCATGTCCTATTTCACGACGTTTTGGAGAACCTACGAAACCCGTTTCACCCACACAATATGGAGGGAAATTGTAATGCAACATAAATGGTTCTTTATATTCGCCAGCGAGTGCATCAATAATTTGTGCATCACGTTCTGTGCCTAAAGTTGCGACTACAATTGCTTGCGTCTCGCCTCTAGTAAACAACGCAGAACCATGTGTTCTTTTTAATAAACCTGTTTTAACGCTGATAGGTCTTACTGTATCAAGGTTACGACCATCAATCCGTACTTTTTCTTCTAAAATTGAGTTACGAACAATTGTTTTTTCTAGATGCTCAATAATGTCTCTGATATCGCTTTCTGCATATTGTTCATCAGCGTTTAACTTTTCTACACAAGCTGTTCTCAAATCAGACAAAGTATCTTGTCTATCTAATTTTTTAGCAATTTTATAAGCGGCTTTAATACCTGACTCAAGTTCTGCTTTAACTAAAGCAGACAAAGTTTCATCTGTTTCTGGTGCAGTCCATTCCATTGCAGGTGTTGCAACTTCCGCAGCAAATTCTTTGATAGCCGTAATTGCGCATTGCATTTGCTCGTGACCAAACAATACCGCATCTAGCATGACTTCTTCAGATAATAAATCCGCTTCTGACTCAACCATCAATACAGCTTGATCTGTACCGGCAACAACCAATTCTAACTGAGACTCTTTTATCTCTGTAGCATTTGGATTTAATAGGTATTCACCATCTTTATAGCCAACACAAGCCGCAGCAATCGGGCCATTAAAAGGTAAACCAGATATAGCTAATGCAGCAGAAGCACCAATCAATGCTGGGATTTGTGTATCAATCTCCGGGTTTAATGAAATAACGGTTGCAATAATTTGTACTTCATTAGTATATCCATCAGGAAATAAAGGACGAATAGGTCTGTCTATTAAGCGACAAATTAACGTTTCTTTTTCTGTCGGGCGACCTTCACGCTTAAAGAATCCGCCAGGTATTTTACCCGCAGCGTAAGCTTTTTCTTGATAGTTTACGGTTAAAGGGAAAAAGTCACCCCCTTTTGATTCTTTTTTACCGACAACAGCCACTAATATTGAAGTTCCTTCAACATCAATTAATACTGTACCACTGGTCTGACGAGCAATTTCTCCTGTTTCCATAGTTACAAGATGATCGCCGTATTTAAATTCTTTCCTGATAGGAGTCACTATTTAAGTCCTTAACATTAAGGAGAACTCAGCATAACTCTGAACGGATAAAAAAGGTCAGCCAAAATAACGCGCAATAGCTCACTATTACACTTGTATTTTGACTAAAACCTGAAAAATTCTATTACTTTTTTTATCCGTCCAGAGTTATGCCGAGGTCTCTAAGGTTATAAATATGAAGACCCTATGTCTTCATATTTGAAAATTATTCGTAACTACTCAGTTTACCCTCTATTTTGTCCAATAGCCGCGTTGAAAGTGCGCATTTACACCTGTAAACTCCGCGCTTTCGCCTTGCTCTTGAACAAAAGAGAGGGCAATCTAAGCAGTTACGGAGTACGCTGAGTAGTTACAATTATTCTAACAAAAAATAAGGTGCATAATCTTAAATTAAGTACCTTATTTCTTATTACTTACGCAGTCCCAAACGCTCAATTAATGAACGGTAACGGGCCACATCTTTCTTTTTCAAGTAATCCAGCAATTTACGACGCTGATTTACCATACGCAACAAACCACGTCGAGAGTGGTTATCTTTTTTATGTTCTGCAAAATGTGGTGTTAAATGTGAAATGTGTGCCGTTAATAAGGCAACTTGCACTTCGGGTGAACCAGTATCCGTATCAGATAAACGATATTCTTCAACAACTGTTTTTTTCTGTTCTGCTGTAAATGGCATTTTAATCCCTATAGATTAATTAAATTAATAAACCAAGACACTGGCTTACATGATGACATAGCTTCCACAATAGGGCGTAGAATACTATGTTTGTTGTATCAACTAACAAATTAGTTAAACACAGACTTCATACTCTGAATACTTGAGGGGACCTCTATCCAGATTAAATATTTTTTTCGCACTAGTCTACCATCTAATAGTAATTCACTTAAACCTAAAAAAGCTTGTTTACTATACATTCTCACCATGCCATGAGAAGTAGAGGTTTATCCACATTGAGCAATGCACCATTCAACTCGTCAATATTCATTTGTTGTAATTGCTCTTGAGTATCTTTTTGTAAAAAAATCAACACAGTATTGCTAACTATTGCTGGGGTTTTTGCATCTGTATATAAATAAATTTAGCACATTTAAACATATTTAGTGAGGCTCTTGCATGATTAGTTTTTTATCGATTTGGATGGCTGCTCTTTGAAAAATAAATTTTTCTACACAGAATAACTGGTAATTATCTTTTTGTTGGCTGAGTTGTGAAAGATTATCAAAATGGTAATAGTAATAAATTTGAAATTCGGATGCTAAATTTTTGTAAAATTCTTTATCAGGTTCATTAGTCATTAGAAAAACGGGGAGTTTCTTAGAGTTGTATTTTTTTAATATCTTGAGTATCCCTAGTGGCGATGTTTGCTGTTTCAGTTTGGGATATATTTGCAGGAAATCACCACGGCGAATATGGATAGCACAATAATCTTGAGGTAATTTCTCTAATACCTTTTGCGCTTCACAAACAATAATTTTGCTATAATATTTTTCAATAGTCATAGGTGGCACTGGGTACAGATCTTTTCTAAATAGACCTACTCCTTGAACTTTTCTAATAATGACTTTGTAACGCTGGTTTTGTGCTTTACTGATATTTTGTCTGCCACCTGCTAATAATACTTCATCTTTAGCAAATTGTTTTTTGATGAAATATTCATAGTCTATATAACTGCCACCTGCTTTTTGTAAAGTGGTTTGCATATCGTAATATTTGTGCCATGAAGTGTTTATGACAATCACATTATTATGTTTTGGGTTTAACACTGGTTTGGTTATTACCAATGTTCTGCCGAGCACAATACTCTCTCTTATGGAATGTGATAAATTAGAGGTTAAATGAGAAATACCTGCTTTCTGCCAGGCACCATAATAAAACAAGTAGCTCTGTTTTTCTTTTGAAGGTTTATTGGATAGTTTTTTTCCAAAAATATGAAGCAACACTTTTGACTTTTGAGGAATAATTTTTGCTGACAAAATATTTACAAAAAAACATAATTTTTTTAAAATTTTCATGGGTCTATGCCAAATAGAGTGTAAGCATTATAATCGGCTAATTGGTGTTGTCTGAATGATACATTGGTTTTTTGGCGTTTTGATAATGTTTATTATCATCCAGCATCATCGCTAATACCTTAGTCACCTCACCAAAACATAAAGGCAATAAGGCTGTTGCCATAGGGTCTAAACCTTTCTATATGGTTTGCTTTATTGGCATTAAATACTCGTCTCGCTTCCTATAAAGCTTGATTGGATGACACGTCTAATCGTTTTATCCAGCAGTTTAATGCCACGGATATTACCTCTGTATTTTCTTTTCGACAACAATAACTCCGTCTATTTATTCATCAAGTAGCTCGGCTATTCTCATTCCCGTATCAAAGGAATCATCATAATAAAACCTGAATTCTGAAATATGTCTTAAGCGCATTCTTTTTGCAACTTGATGACGTATGCTAGGTGCTAATTCATTCAATACCCTAACATTCTCCTGCTTGCTTTGCTGATCACTATTTAACACAGTAATATATATTTTAGCTACAGCAAGATCTTTGGAGACAAGCACTTCATTGATTGTTATAAAGCCTAAGCGAGGATCATGGGTTCCCCGTTGTAAAACATAAGCCAATTCCTTTTGCATTTGCGAAGAGACACGTTCACTACGCCCATACTCGTTAGCCATTATTCCACAACTTGTTTCACTTCAACACGTTCGAATACTTCGATTTGGTCACTATTTTTGATATCGTTGTAATTCTTCACTCCGATACCACATTCCATACCCATTTTAACTGCATTGACATCATCTTTAAAACGACGCAACGACTCTAACTGACCTTCATAAATCACTATATTATCGCGTAACACTCTGATCGGTAAATTACGTTTAACAAAGCCGTCAATGACCATGCACCCTGCAATAGCACCCAGTTTTGGAGATTTAAAGACATCACGTACTTCGGCAAGACCTACAATTTTTTCCTGTATTTCTGGTGCCAGCATACCGTTTATGGCTCTTTTAACTTCATCTATCGCTTCATAAATAATGCTGTAATAATGTAAATCAATATCTTTTTCTTGAATTAATTTACGCGCAGTTGCATCGGCTCTTACATTAAAACCCATCAAAATAGCACCCGAAGCTAAAGCAAGATTAGCGTCACCTTCATTAATACCCCCTACGCCACCATAAACACATTTAACGGTTACTTCATCATTCGATAATTTAATCAATGATTCTCTTAATGCTTCCAAACTACCCTGTACATCTGTTTTAAGCACAAGGTTTAATGTAGAAGTATTACCCGCTGCCATTCTGGAGAATACTTCATCCAATTTAGACGCTTGTTGTCTCGCATGTTTGAATGATCGTTTCCTCTCCTCTCTATGCTCGGCCAATTCTTTTGCCGCTTTTTCATTTTGTGCAAAAACAAATTCATCACCTGCTTCAGGCGTTCCAGAGAGCCCTAAAATTTCTACGGGTGCCGACGGCCCAGCAGTAGAAATTGCTTTACCATTTTCATCAAACATGGCTCTGATTCGACCATACTCATGCCCGCATAAGACAATTTGGCCTTTCTCCAAGGTACCTTTCTGCACCAGAATAGTGGCCACAGCACCGCGTCCTCTATCTAATCTGGATTCTATGACAAAACCAGAAGCGGCACCTTCTACAGGTGCTTGTAATTCCAGAATTTCAGTTTGTAAAATCAATGCTTCAATTAATTTATCAATGCCTTCCCCTGATTTAGCAGACACTCTTAGAAATTGAGTATCTCCACCCCATTCTTCAGAAACCACTTCCAAAGCCGACATTTCTTGCATCACTTTATCTGGATCAGCTCCAGGCTTATCCATTTTATTGATAGCTACAATTAAAGGCACACCTGCCGCCCTTGCATGCTCAACAGCTTCTTTAGTTTGAGGCATCACACCATTATCAGCAGCGACAACAACAATAACAATATCGGTAACTTCTGCACCTCGCGCACGCATGGCTGTAAAAGCAGCATGTCCAGGCGTATCAAGAAAAGTTACATTGCCATGATCAGTTTTAACTTGGTAAGCACCAATATGCTGGGTAATACCTCCAGCTTCACCCGATGCTACACGAGTCTTACGGATGTAATCCAGTAATGATGTTTTACCATGATCGACATGCCCCATAATAGTAACAATAGGTGCTCTAGGTGATGTTTCACGGCCATCAGCCTCTTTCAGATCAACAATATCAGCCAACATTTCTTGCTCAAGATTATCATCACTTTGTAGAACAGGGTTATGCCCCATTTCTTCAACTAAAATAACCGCTGTTTCTTGATCAATAATTTGGTTAATGGTTGCCATGACGCCTAGTTTCATTAATTCCTTGATCACTTCACCAGCTTTAATGTTCATTTTTTGTGCTAATTCCGCAACGACCACTGTTTCAGGAATAATCACATCATGCACAATTGCCTCTACTGGTTTTTCAAACTGATGTTTAGCGTCCACCTCAGTGGCTAATTGAATTCTTTTTTGCTTCCCTTTTTTACTTTTTGCTTTCCTGTTTGCACCTGTTGGCATAGCTTGCCCTCTCCCTGGAGCAAGTCCTCTTTTTTGTGCAGGAGTAGCGAGCTTATCTGAAACAGTTCCTTTATTTCTATTGGCTACAGCAGATGCTGCTTGTTTTTTTTTGTGCAAAGTTTGCTGTTTTTTAGCTTCCGCCTGTTTTCTTACTTTCGCTGCATTTCTTTCTATAGATACTTCTAACCGTGCTTTCTTTTCTGTTTCTAGTTTTTTTGCTTTCTGTTCTTTTTCTGAAAGCTGAGGTTCTGCTGTTGCAATATCTTTTTCTTTATTATTCACTTCATCAGCAACCGCTTTTAGCTCTACTGAGTCATCTTTTTTATTCGTTGAAATATTTTCTTTGTTGCCATCACTTTGCTTAGGATCTGTTACAACTTCTTTTGTTAGTTCTGTTGCAATATCCTGTTTTACTTTAATCGCTTCCTTTTCGGCTGTTTCTATTTCTACAGCGTCTTTACGTTTTATTTCTTCTTGCGTTTCTCTGATACTCTCCTCGTGCTTTTTACGATCTTCTTCCTCAGAGGCAATTTGTTGCTTCTGTTCTTCTAAGGCTTTTTTAGCACGTTCAATTTCTTTTTGCTCTTCGCTTTTTTCTGTATCACTACGTTTGATATACGTCTTCTTTTTACGCACCTCAATGTTCACTGTTTTTGTTGCTACACCGGGTGCTGTAGATTGCTTAAGCTCTGTTACTTTACGTCTCTTTAACGTTATTTTCTTAGGTGCCTCTTGTTCTTCCGTTTCGCTTTTACCATGTCTTTTACGCAAATGAGATAATAATTTAATTCTCTCATCATCTTCAATAAGATCGTCAGGTTCCAAAGCGTTCACACCAGCTTCCTTTAGTTGCTCTATAAAGCGATCCAAAGGAATTTTCACCATTTCCGCTAATTCTTTAACTGTTTTATCACTCATTTTGATTCCTCGGTTCCTTCTTTACTTTGTTCGTTTGTAAACCAAGGTTCACGTGCTTTCATAATTAATTTTCCTGCCCACTCTTCATTCATGCCTGTAAAGGCTAGCAGTTCATCAATCGCTTGTTCGGCTAAGTCTTCCATGGTTACAATACCTTTTGCAGCCATTTCATGTGCCAACTCATCAGTCATGCCCTCCATCTGCAAAAGATCATCAGCAGGGTGTGATGTTTCTACCGCTTCTTCTGATGCAATCGCATTAATCAATACCGCATCTTTTGCACGGCTTCTTAATGCCTCAACCAGTTCTTCATCGAACCCTTCAATTTCTAGCATTTCTTCAACGGGTACATAAGCAATTTCTTCCACATTGCTTAAACCAACTCCTACTAAAACCTCTGCAATTTCTTCATCAACGTCCAGTTGTTCTATAAATGCTTGTTTTATTTTCTGCATTTCTTCTTCATTTTCTGAATCGGCATCGCTAGCATCACGAACATTCAATTCCCAACCCGTCAATTCAGTTGCTAATCGTACATTTTGTCCACCTCGTCCAATCGCTTGCGATAGATTATCGCTGGCTACAGAAACATCCATGCTGTGTTTATCTTCATCGACAACAATCGCTTCTATTTCTGCAGGAGACATGGCATTAATAACAAACTGGGCATCATTATCATTCCAGAGAATAATATCAACTCTTTCACCTGCCAGCTCATTAGATACTGACTGAACTCTTGAACCTCGCATACCGACACAAGCACCGACCGGGTCAAGTCTTGGATCATTTGTTTTAACTGCAATTTTGGCTCTTGAACCTGGGTCTCTAGCAGCACCCAACACATCAATCAGTCCTTCTCCAACTTCAGGAACCTCAAGTCTGAATAAGGCAATCAATAATTCAGGTGCAGAACGACTGACAAATAATTGAGGCCCTCTTATTTCTGAACGTACTTCTTTTAAATAGCCTCGAATTCGGTCACCAATTCGAATAGACTCTCTGGGAATCATATCTTTTTTGGCAATATAAGCTTCTACATGACCACCCAAATCAAGATATACACTGCCTTTTTCCAAACGTTTTACCACACCGGTAATTAATTCACCGACTCTATCTTCGTAGGCTTCAACTATCTTCTTACGTTCGGCTTCTCTAATTTTCTGGATAATAACCTGTTTTGCTGTTTGTGCCGCAATGCGACAAAAAGCCACGGAATCAATCTCATCTTCAACAAAATCCCCTATTTCAATATTAGGATCATCTATTTGCGCAACTTCTAACAAAACCTGCGAAGTAGGGAATTCAACATCACCATCAATCTCGTCATTACTTGCTACGACTTCCCAACGACGATAGGTTTGATATTCTCCAGTATCCCTATCAATTTCAACCCGAGCGGCGATATGAATTGCATGTCGTTTTACTGCAGCTGCGGCCAATGCTAATTCTAATGCCTCAAAAACAATCGCTTTATCTATATCTTTTTCATTGGAAAAAACATCTGCCACCAATAAAATTTCTTTATTTTCCATTTTGCCTTCCTTTTTTAATATCGAACTCAGGCACGAGTCGTGCTTTACTCATTGCCTGAAATGGGATTTCTGACAATTGATTTGCTTGCTGAAGATAAACAATATTGTCTTCAACGCTATCAATTAACCCCGTAATTTTTCTTTGCTTATTAATAGGTCTAAATAAGTTTACGGTAACAACACTGCCTATAAATTGCTCAAACTGGCTCATTTTAAAAAAAGGCCTATCTGCACCAGGTGATGACACTTCTAATTGATAATTGCCCGAGATAGGATCTTCAACATCTAAAAGACCACTTAATTGATGACTAACTTTTGTGCAGTCTTCAAGAACAATGCCATTTTCGGTATCAATATATATTTTCAACAGGCCATGCTGTGGATGCGGATTAAATTCAATGCCGACGCATTCATAACCCAGACCTTTCACAGTCGGTTCAATCAATTTAACCAAATGTTCTGGAGCCTGCTTCATATTGCCTCACTTTACGATTGCATTAAAAAAGACACACATAAAAAAAGAGCCAGAGGCTCTTCCATAAGTAACACTTAATATCCAGATATTGAACAAACTCTTAAAAACAGTTTAATTTTCAATGCTCAAAAAAAACCCCAAAAGGGGCTTTCTGTAAATCTGGTAGCGGGGGAGGGGGTTGCCAACACTGTCTAACTTGTTGATCAACGCCCTAGATATAACATCTAAACCGCCAGTACAAGTGCGATACTATCTAAAATAGAGGGAGCTCGTACTTGTCAATCCAAAAATTATAACACCAAGAGTGCCATTTTAACAACCGTAGACTGTAAAAATGGATAAAGACAATAAATCTTCAAGAAAAAAGTATCCTGCCCCATTTTCAATTCGCCTTATTAAAGATGAACGTAAACCTTTTGAACAAGCTGCCGCTGACCGCCTATTGGCGGCATATATCCGGTGGCTAATCTTCAGAAAAGATATGTCATAAATGCCAAAAAAATGCACTCACGGTGAAACGGCTGACAAAGATCACAAGAAATCACAAAACTTCTGGGTACTCTAGGTAAGTCCCGAATTGCCAGCAACATAAATTAACTTGCCAACGCCGCCATTCAGAGCCTTTTTTAGAGTTTAGTAGTTCCATAGGTAGTCTCTTTTATACCTTCACTATCTGCATAAGCTTTTCATAGCTATTTACAACATCGTATTTCACTGGTTCCAAAGTGATCTTTTTGAAAAATTTCTTAGCGCATTTGATTTTTACATTTTCAATTTCTTTAAGCTGCAAGGAACTCATTGTTCCCTTGGTTTCAGCAATAAAATACACATGCTTTACAGAATTTTCTTTAAAAGAAATAGCCCAATCTGGGTTGTAGCTACCAACAGGCGTTGGTATTGAAAAACCTCTTGGTAGTTTTGCATAAACAACCACTTCAGCGCTTATATCTAGTTTTTGCACAAACTGTGTTTCAATTTTTGAGCCTGTGAATACATAATCATAAATATGCTGATTTACAGGTATAGCTTTACTAAAATCTTCTTTTGGTTTTTCGGCTGTAAATATTTCAGTGCCATAAACTTCATTTAATGGGTCGTAAGATAGATGTTCAGAGAACTCAGCATAACTCTGGACGGATAAAAAAGACTAGAAGTTTTCCATCTTTCACCCAAAATAACGTGCAATAGCTCACTATTACACTTGTATTTTGACTAAAACCTGAAAAATTCTATCACTTTTTTTATCCGTCCAGAGTTATGCTGAGGTCTCAACCTAAAAATAGGTTGACATAATAACCTAAATAATGAAAAACTTAATAACCTAGATATAGGACAAGCAGTTAACCTAGAAACAGATGAACCATGGCAACACCATCAGCTAAACTAGCTCAATCTTTAGAAATCTTGAAGTCACTTCAAGGGCAGGGGGGTTCTGCTATTCAAACGAAAAGCATAACGCGCACTCATCGTGAGCGTTTACTTCAAAATGGATTTATCAAAAAGGTCATGAAAGGTTGGTATATATCCCTTCTCGACCTGATGAAGCTACGGGCGAAAGTACCGTATGATATGCTTCATTCTGGGGTTTTTGTGCTGACTATCTAAATTTCCGTTTTAAAGATGAATGGTGCCTTAGCCCCGAACAATCACTCAGTATACATAGTGGCAATTGGAACGTACCAAAGCAATTGCTGGTACGTACACCGAAAGGCGGAAATAAACCAACCCCTCTACTCTTTGATACCTCAATTTTTGATGTTCGTTTAGGGCTACCTGACAAACAAGACCTTAAAACTATCGATGGTATACGAGTCATGAGCCTGCCTGCCTCTCTTGTACGCTGTTCGCCGAGACATTTTTCTGCACACGCCATCGAAATGCGCGCTACATTAGCCATGGTACCTAATGCGTCTGACATACTATATCGGTTGCTAAGTGGTGGTCATAGTAAAGTTGCTGGTCGCTTGGCTGGAGCTTTTCGTAATATTGGCAATGATAATATTGCCGATAATATCATTGCAACAATGAAGTCAGCAGGATATGCGGTCAATGAAAATGATTCCTTTGCAGACAAATCAGCGATTATTTTTACCGCACGCGAAATGTCGCCCTATGTAAACCGTCTGCGCATAAGCTGGGCAGCCATGCGAGAATCCGTGCTAAAACATTTTTCATTCGCTCCCATTACATCAATTGATGTAGCAACATATCTCAAACAAGTAGATGATATTTATATTACCGATGCATATCACTCTCTATCAATTGAAGGTTATCGCGTAAGCTATGAATTAATTGAACGCGTACACAGTGGTAATTGGAACCCTGATTCCGATGAAAATGACCAAAATCATAAAAATGCATTGGCTGCACGTGGATACTGGCAAGCCTTTCTCTCCGTGAAAGAAAGTCTAACAAAAGTCCTTAATACAAATTTAGCTGGCATTGTCGCTGAAAGCGACCATGAGAAATGGTACAGAGAATTATTTGCACCAAGCGTTACAGGGGGTATTCTTAAAGCAACAGATTTAGC
The DNA here is from genome assembly GCA_003666385.1 of Methylococcales symbiont of Hymedesmia sp. n. MRB-2018. GTDB lineage: Bacteria > Pseudomonadota > Gammaproteobacteria > Methylococcales > Methylomonadaceae > QPIN01. Next base: position 57,499 of record QPIN01000062.1, on the reverse strand, counting down.
TGGGTATCGAAATCATCCTGTTTATATTCGAAGATCAAAGCATTTATCGCTCAATTACGAAGCTGTGCGTGAGCTTATCCCTGCTTTCTTTGATCTACTACAAAACGAAGAAGAATCAGCCGTTAGGGTGGTTCTAGGGCATTACTTTTTTGTTTATATTCATCCTTACATGGACGGCAACGGTCGTATGGGACGTTTTTTAATGAATGTTATGCTAGCCAGTGGCGGTTATCCATGGATTATTGTTCCAGTGGAACAACGCACCGCCTATATGGCTGCACTGGAGAAAGCTAGTACAAACAAAAATATAGAACCTTTTGCCAAATTTCTAGCGATGCTTGTACGTACAGGAATGCAGCAAAAATAAGCGTTAAAAGATGGCGTGGTTTCTCTTGGTTAAAGATAATCTTGAACAAGTGACTGCGTGTAAAGAAAAGCTTGAGCACGCTTTAAATAAATGCCCAGAAATTAAACCATTATTTCATCAGGCAATGGCTTCATGTTTTTATGAAGCCGTTAAAGACTTACGCAATGGACTTAATACAGAAAATTCAAGAAATGAAGCGTCAGGACATTTACCAGCACTTGTAGATAAAATTGTGATTACACCAAAAGACGGTGAGAAAGAACTATCTATTGATTTAGATGGTGATCTTGCAGGAATTCTTAATATGGCAACGGAACGGAGAACAAAGATATGAAAAAATGTAGCGAAATCAATCGGTATAAGTTATTACCAGCAAATGATAATAACCATGAATCACTATAAGATAGTAATGGTAGCGGGGGCAGGATTTGAACCTACGACCTTCGGGTTATGAGCCCGACGAGCTACCAAACTGCTCCACCCCGCGATCATTTCTCTTATTATAAGGATTATTTAATATTTAGCAAGAAAAATATATTCTATTTGAAATAAATTCTAAATAATAAGCAATACAACCACTGCTGCAAACACACCAGCGGAAACATCATCGAGCATAATACCCAGCCCACCTTCCACCTTCTGGTCTATCCATTTAATAGGCCATGGTTTTAGAATATCGAAGACTCTAAAAAAAACAAACCCCAAGAACACGGCATACCATGAGAATGGCACTAGCCACATAGTAATCAAAAAGCCTGCAATTTCATCCCAGACAATGCCTCCAAAATCATCAACCCCTAATTGTTTTGTGGCTGAATCACAAATCCATACTCCTGATATCATCACCAAAACTGTCAAAATACTATACAGCCAAAAATCAGCCTGTATAAAAAGCAAATAAACAGGAATAGCGACTACTGTCCCCATGGTTCCTGGCATTAATTTAGCCAAACCAGAGCCAAATCCAAAGGCTAAAAATAAAACTGGCGTTTTTAAGATATCACTTGCAGATAACTTGTTATTTCCATATTCAGATCTAAGAAAAATGCTCAAAACCTTTAACCTCTAATTCACTTATCCTATTAGAACGCAGAATTCTCAATCCCTGTTTTGCTTCTATCACACCGATTTGAGTACACGCTATTTGAATCAAATCTACTTTGTTGGGACTTACGGTAAAACACAGTTGATAATCATCCCCTGCTGATAATGGCAGCATCCAGTCACCCGTTTTATCAATGTATTCATTAAGCGGTATTGATCGAGGAATATTATTCCAGTGTAAACAAGCTCCTACACCACTTTGCTGCAAAATATGGTTTAAATCTGAAGCAATGCCATCGGATAAATCAATGCAGGCAGAAGCAAAATTTCTTATAGCTAATCCCTCAATAACTTTAGGCTGAGGCTGGTGTAATTGTTGTAATGCCTGCTCAGGTATAGAACATGCATAACCCTGTTCTATTTTCAAAGCTAAACCTGCATCACCCAAACAGCCTGTTACACATATAATGTCGTCAATTTTTGCAGTCGACCTTTTTAAGGCTTGCCCTTTCGGTATCAAGCCCATGGCTTGAATGGTTAAGGTCAAAGAACCTGAAGTGGTATCGCCACCAATAATATCAACAGAAAATTGATTGGCCAATTCATGCAAACCTTGTGAAAAGGCCGCTAGCCAGACCTCATTTACTTTAGGTAGCGTCAGTGCCAGAGTAGCTGATACAGGATCTGCGCCCATGGCTGCTAAATCACTTAAATTAATAGCCAATAATTTATGCCCTAATTGTTGGGGGTCGGCATTTGCAAAAAAATGCACACCTTCAACCATAGTATCTGTCGTTAAGGCCAATTCATATCCTTCAGGCACTGACATCAAGGCGCAATCATCTCCAACACCTAAGTGATTAACATAAGTGTTTTTTAACGGTTTGGTGAAATATTGCTTAATCAGACCAAACTCTGTAACGGACATAGCGGATATTTAAGACTGATTTGTGTTTACTTTAGAGACAATTTCCATCGCACGGGTTTTCTTGCTGACATGATCTAAAATACTATTGACATATTTATGACTACCCTCTGCACCAAAACATTTTGCCAAGTTTACACCTTCATTGATAATGACTTTATAAGGTGTATCCAGACGGTTGATGAATTCATAAACACCAATTCTTAAAATAGCTCTTTCTACAGGGTCTATTTTTTCTACTGGTCGATCTACAAACTCAGCTAAAGCTTCATCAATGGTATCAAGCTGTTGAGGTATACCATGAAATAATTCGGAAAAATATTTTTTTTGTGCACCTTTCAAGTACTCCTCTTCCAAAAAATTCATTTCAATCCGAGCTAGACTTTCTCCTGATACTTGCCATTGATAAAGTGCTTGTACCGCACATTCGCGAGCCTTAGTTTTAGCCGAACGCATTAACTCTCCAGATTAGCAAACAAACTGACCATTTCTATTGCCGACAGGGCAGCTTCTGCACCTTTGTTGCCAGCTTTTGTGCCTGCTCTTTCAATCGCTTGTTCAATGGTATCAACAGTCAACACGCCAAAACTAACAGGTACATCATATTGCAATGAAACAGAGGCAATACCTTTAATACATTCGCCGGCAACATATTCAAAATGAGGGGTACCACCTCTTATAACCGCACCTAAAGCGATAATGGCATCATACTTTTTTGTTGCTACAACACGTTGAATAACCATAGGCAATTCAAAAGCCCCAGGTGCTTTAACCAAACAAATATCGTCTTTATTGGCACCATGTCGAAGCAATGCATCAATAGCTCCTCCTTCTAATTGATCAACAATAAAACTGTTAAATCGTGAAGCTACAATACAAAATTTACTGCCCTGAACGGAAAAATTTCCTTCAATTATTTTTACTGCCGACATTTTATTTCTCTTTTATTAATGTAAATTCTTTGTGCTATTTCAACATAATTTTATTATGGATGCAGAATGATAATTTATCATACTCCTGAAACTGGATCTTTTAGAGTGTATATGCCATATATGAACGTGTATACACAGTTCAAAACTCAAATATTATCAATGTCTTAACAGCATGAGACGTAACTTTTCAATAATCAGGGGCAATATTAAAAAACTATAAACAAAAGAGTGTATCTGCTTTTTAAATCGCTAGGGATAATTGTTTCACTTGAATTTGCAGCATAAAAAGGTAACGACATCCTCGCTATAATAAAAACATTTGACCGCTTTTTAGATAAGGAAAGTGTTTTTCCTGTAACCCTATAAAATTCACACAGAGAGATCACTGATTCAGTACTACGATGAATAAATTAGAGGGTAAGCCTGAGTAGCTACTAAAAAGTTAGTTTTTACCTGTCTATGGAGACACTAAGGCAACTGGCAACAAATAACCCAGCCGTCTTGTTACTCTTTTTATCATTTTAGGTGTTGCAACTTAGGTCACATAGCCTGCTATGCTCCTTTCGTTGCGTCTTAAAGATAAATAAAAACCCTGCGCAAGCTAGGATGTTTATTTATTGTGCGTTATCGTAGTGACTTTTGCTCCTTTAGGCGGTGGCTATAAGCCTTTACGCTGCATAATATCAGGACGATTATAAGGTCTGCTGCAAGCACTTTAATCAACACTTCTGATTCAGAGGGATTTGGAATAGAACATTGTGTTGACTGAAGCCTAGTATTCTTTATTTCAACGGCAAGCATAACGATAAAAAAAGTTAAGAAGAATCATAGCAGGTATTATATACAACATTTATTATAAGAAACTAGGGTTAAACAAGATGATTCGTGTTGGTATAGTGGGGGGAACAGGATATACGGGGGCTGAACTTCTGCGTATTCTTGCTTTGCATAAAGAGGTAGATATTACTGTGGTGACCTCTCGATCAGATGCGGGTCAGGCAATCTCTTTGCTATATCCTAATTTACGAGGTTTATGTGATATTGCTTTTACTCATCCCAATATAGAGTCATTATCTGAATGTGATGTAGTTTTTTTTGCCACCCCCAATGGCACAGCCATGTTAATGGCTGAAGAACTATTATCACGCAATGTTAAAGTAATTGATTTATCTGCCGATTTTAGAATAAAAGATGATAAGGAATGGTCAAAATGGTATGGCATGGCACATGCTTGTCCTGACTTAATAGAACACGCTATTTATGGTTTAGCTGAAGTTAATCGAGAAGCGATAAAACAGGCCAGTTTGATTGCCTGTCCAGGTTGTTATCCCACCGCAGTCCAATTAGGATTTTTACCTCTATTGGAAAATAATTTGATTGACCCTGGGCATTTGATAGCGGATGTAAAATCAGGTGTCAGTGGCGCAGGTAGATCGGCTCAAGTTAGCACATTAATGAGTGAAACTGGTGAAAGTTTTAAAGCTTATGCGGTAGCAGGACACAGGCATCTAACCGAAATTAGCCAGGGATTGGAGATAGCCGCCAAGCAGCCTGTTTCTTTAACATTTGTACCGCATTTAACACCAATGATCAGAGGTATACACGCTACCTTGTATGGACAGATTGTTGCTGACGTTACAGAGGTGCAGGCATTATTTGAACAACGTTATCAAGATGAATTCTTTGTCGATGTACTTCCTACGGGAACGCATCCTGATACTCGAAATGTACGCGGTAGCAATAAATGTCAGATAGCCATTCATCAACCCCAAGGGGGTGATACCTTAGTTGTTCTGTCAGTGATAGATAACCTGGTTAAAGGCGCAGCAGGTCAAGCAGTGCAGAATATGAATTTAATCTTTGCATTAGCTGAAAACCAAGGATTGGAAACAGTGGCTTTATATCCTTAATTGTAAAATGAGCTAGGTTCCCACGTAGAAAATGGGAACGAAATAATTAGGGTCAGATACCCGTCTTAAAAATCAACCCCATTTCCAACATTTTTTAACGTGTTTCACGCAACTTTCTATCTATCCTAATCGGGGCCTTGCCCCAAACGCATAAGTATTTATGGAGATAGTGATATAATGCCCCCACAGCATAGGCAGAAGTGCCGATGACTGTGAAATGGTGATAATTTATCAACATCAAGGCAAGCATTAGGGCTTGCCTCCTTATTTTCTATAACCCACATCAAACGCAACCCCAGGTTTTAAAACCCCAAACATCAGCACCAGTAACTGGTTCCCTTTATTTTTTTAGAGACCTTTGCATAAATCAACCCAAAAACCACCAATTTGTTAAAATAGTATTCATTGAGACCTCAGCATAACTCTGGACGAGAGAAAAAAAGTGATAGAATTTTTCAGGTTTTAGTCAAAATACAAGTGTAATAGTGAGCTATTGCACGTTATTTTGGCTGACCTTTTTTATCCGTCCAGAGTTATGCTGAGTTCTCTTGATATTAAAAAGACTAAAAACAAACTAAAAATCTGCGAGCAAGTGTATGCTGATAGTGCTTATGCCAACAAACAGAATGATAAAAAATTAGGCAAACAAAACAATAAAATTCTACACAGGGCTTACAGAAACACACCGCTGACAGACAAACAAAAACAAGACAACAAACAACGCTCATCGATTCGTTATATTGTTGAAAGAACCTTTGGGTTGTTAAAACTTCATCATGGTTTAACTAAGGCAAGATACCTAGGAATAGAACGTAACAAAACCAGAGCTCAACTCATTGCCATGAGTCATAATCTTAAGACTGGAATGAATATTTTTAAACAAATGCGAAGTTTGAGGGATTGTTATGCCCAATGAGTGGAAAAAGCTTAGAAGTAGAGGAATAAAGCAAGAAAAACAAGGTGTTTTTAGGTTTTTATGGTAAAAATACAGAAACATTTTTAAAAAAATAAAAAACAATTAGTCAGGCTTCTAATCTTAATTGAAAACATTAATAAAAAAGAATTGTTAGATTTTGAAAAGGATACAAAAGGTATTCAAATAGAACATATAATGCCCCGAGTCTTAAATGAACATTGGAGAGAAATTACAGATGAGGAACATGTTGAATTTATCCACACTTTGGGAAATCTTTCACTAACGTACAACAATCAAGGGTTAAGTAATAAATCGTTTAGTGATAAAAAAAGGCATTTAAAAGATAAATCAAAAATTAACCTTAATCAACTTCTAAATGACTACGATACATTTGGTCCAATTCAAATAAATGATCGATTAAATAAACTAATAAATATGTTTAATAATGAATATTTAACTTATAAAAATAAGTTGTATTCATAAACCTGAACTGCTTGTGAGCCAAACTTCAGACAATAAAAAAGGGAGTAACATTAAATCGCTACATCCCTTATTTTATCGATGGTACCGAGGGCCGGAATCGAACCGGCACTTCCTAAGAAATTGGATTTTGAATCCAACGCGTCTACCAGTTTCGCCACCCCGGCATCAAGCTGGGTATTATAATCAATTATTAATAATATCGCTAGTAACTACTCAGCGTACCCTCTATTTTGTCCAATAGCCGCGTTGAAAGTGCGCATTTACATCTGTAAACTCCGCGTTTTCGTCTTGCTCTTGAACGCCTTAATCTTGAACAGAACAGAGGACAATCTAAGCAGTTACGGAGTACGCTGAGTAGTTACTATGCTTCTAATGTAACTGCTACTTTCAATTTTTTCATTGCATTCTTTTCTATTTGTCTAATCCGTTCAGCTGAAACATTATAGCGAGCCGCCAAGTCATGCAAGGTTGCTTTCTTATCAGATAACCATCGACTTTTTAAGATATCCTGACTACGTTCATCAAGTTCAGATAATGCTTCTGACAATAAGTCTTCTTTATGCTCTTTCCAATCTGCATTTTCTATGAGTAATGCAGGATCCGCTCCCTGTTGTTCCAGATAATTGGCTGGTGTAGAAATATTATCATCTGAATCATTAGCTGATAAATCAAATGCCATATCACGACCATCTAATCGTTCTTCCATTTCATAGACTGTTTTTATATCTACATTCAGGTTTTCTGCTATCGCTTCAGCATCATCTTTTGATAGCCAAGCCAGATCTTTTTTTGATTTTCTAAGATTAAAAAACAGCTTACGTTGTGCTTTTGTAGTGGCTACTTTAACGATACGACAATTCTTGATTACGTATTCATGAATTTCTGCTTTGATCCAATGCACTGCAAAAGAAACCAAACGCACACCTACTTCTGGGTCAAAACGTTTAACCGCTTTCATCAAACCTACATTTCCTTCTTGCATCACATCGGCTAAAGGCAAACCATATCCACTATATCCACGTGCGACATGAGCTACAAACCGTAAATTAGACATAACCAATTTACGTGCCGCTTCAAGATCACCAAAATCTCTGTATTGTACGGCCAAGTCATATTCTTGTTCTGGAGTCAATTTAGGTAAATGACTCACGGTACTCATGTATGAATCAAAGCTACCTACTGATAAGTTTGTGGGTAAAGCTAATGTGTTGTCCATAAAAAGTCTCTTAAATTATAAAGCCAGTAATTCTAACACTCAAACAATAAGAGTGCTAATAATAAGGTAAGTTTAATTCATTATTTTATAAATTTAAAAATCTATTCTGGTTTTATCTGCTGGAGTTGATAATGTAATACACCCCATGCTCCTAATATTCCCAGCAGTGATGTCATTGCTAACAGTACTAATGTCTCTGTTAAGTTTAAGAAAAGTAAATTAAATGCGCCATCATAAAGAATGGATAAGTTTTCTATCGGATTTTGTATCATCATGATCATAAGCGCAACAAGCAAGCAAGCCATTATACCCGCTATAAAACCCAACCAGAACCCAGTGTAAAGAAAAGGGCGCTGGATAAAAGAGTGCGTGGCTCCAACTAATTTAGCTATTTGTACTTCATCCTGTCTATTTTGTAACTCTAAGCGAATAGTATTACCGGTAATAAACAAGACTGCTAGGCTTAATAAGCCACTCAATAATATGGCTCCTCTTTGCATAATCTGCATAATCGATTGTAAGCGTTCCACCCATTGCATATCCATTTGGCTAAAATCTACTTGTGCTAATTGCTCCAGCTCTATCAGCAGTTGTTCTAAACTTTGCAAATCATTTAGTGTATTTTTAGGTAATATCTGGATAACAACGGGGAGAGGATTAATTTCTAAAACATCTAAAGCATTACCGAATCCACTGTAATCTTTAAATTCTTTCAGTGCTTGTTTTTTTGAGATTAAAACGACTTTATCCAGTTGCGTATTTTTTCTTATTTGCTGAACTAATTGCTCACCTGCTCTATCACTAACACCTGATTTTAGGAATAAAGATATTTGATTACTTGCTTCTATATTTGCTGTTAATTGCTGCATGTTTGCAAGCAGTAAGTAAAACCCCGAAGCTAAAGATATTGCAATCGCCATCACTACAATAGTCATTAGTGAGGTAAAAGAATTTCTGCATAATCGTCCAAGACTTGAAAACAACGCATGTAAATGAATATGTAAATAAGCCTGTGATTTATCTGAAAAACCACTGCTTTGTCGATGATGGCGAGAATGCACTTTATTTTTCATGATGAACGGGTTTTAAGATTACCATGATCTAATGTTAATACTCTATGCCCCATCTGCTTTAATAAATCAATATCATGGCTGGCAATCAATACGGTTACGCCTACATTTTGGAATTGCTCAAATAACTGCATGACTTCCGCTGATAATTCAGGATCTAGGTTTCCAGTAGGTTCATCGGCTAAAATCAATTGTGGTTTGTTGACAACTGCCCTAGCAATCCCTACCCGTTGCTGTTCACCACCTGACAGGGTGAGTGGATATTTTTTTTCTTTCCGTAACAAACCTACTTTATCCAGTGCAGCCCTGACTCTTCTTGCTATTTGCTGCTGTCCATACCCTGAAATAACTAGAGGCAAAGCTACATTATCAAAAATAGTTCTATCCTGTAATAATTTATTATCCTGAAAAATCAGTCCCAACTTTCTACGAATAAAAGGAATTTGTTTTTCTCTGACTTTATTTAAATTCTGCCCATCTAACAATACATGTCCACGACTACAAAGCTCCATCATGGCTATTAATTTTAACAGCGTACTTTTCCCTGCGCCTGAGTGCCCTGTTAAAAAAGCCATTTCACCTTTCTGTAAATGAAAACTTACATCAATTAATGCATCTCCTGCATCTTGATATCGCTTGCTGACATGATCAAATTTGAGCATCTTAGTCTTTTACAAAAAGTGCATCGACAAAGGCATCTGCATTAAAGTCTTGTAAATCATCAATCCCTTCTCCTACTCCGATAAAGCGAATAGGAAGACCAAATTGTCTAGCTAAAGCAAATATAACACCGCCTTTAGCAGTACCATCTAATTTGGTTAGTGCTAAAGCCGTCAACTCAACCGACGCATTGAATATTTTGGTTTGTGATAAAGCATTTTGTCCAGTACCTGCATCTAATACCAACAAAACCTCATGGGGTGCAGTTTCATCCACTTTACCCATAATACGTTTAATTTTACTTAACTCTTCCATCAAGTTAGATTTTGTATGCAAGCGCCCTGCTGTGTCCGCAATGAGTACATCAATGTTTTTTGCCTTTGCTGATTGCACTGCATCAAATAAAACAGAGGCAGAATCTGCACCAGTATGCTGTGCTATCACTTGAATATTATTGCTTTCCCCCCAAGCTTCTAATTGTTCTACAGCCGCCGCTCTAAAGGTATCACCTGCTGCCAACATGACACTATGCCCTTGTATTTGTAAGCGCTTTGCTAATTTTCCAATGGTTGTTGTTTTACCTACTCCATTAATACCTACCACTAAAATAACAAAGGGAGTTTCTTGTTGCGGAATCTCAAGAGGCTGACAACAGGGTTGTAGAATTTTAAGCAAACTTTCTTTTAATGCAATCTCCAGTGCTTCGCCATCATTTAATTGATGTTTCTCTAAACGCTCAGTCAATGTTGCTATGATCTGTGTTGTTGTATCTATCCCTATATCTGCCATTAATAGACTGGACTCAATCTGCTCTAGTAAATCATCATCAATACCTTTTGGGGCTAAGCTAATACTTGATAAAACGCCACTTAAGCCCGTTCGGGTTTTTTGTAACTGTGTTTTTAATCTTAAATACAGTGATTCTGCCGAGGGTTGGCGATAAATTTCTTCTTCAACTTCAATCTCAATAACGGATTCTTTAGTAGCATAAGAATCTTTATCATCTCGCTGTTCTTGTCCCTCATTCAATCCATCAATGAAAGCATATTTGCTGTAAAAACGCATTGAGATAACAGGCAACATTAATAATGCGGCCAAAATATTGTGCCCAATAGTTAATCCTATCGGCGCTCCAAAGCGGATGGTCATAACGCCTAAAGAAGTTTGTATCATAAGCAAAATACTTAATAACAAACCCGCTTTACGCACAGGACGCGAATATTGATCTGAAGTAGCACTTAGTATTAATAAAGTCAGTAATATAAAACTAAATACGGCTCCCGCTCTATGCATCCAGTGTATTGCAACTTGTCCATCAAAGGACAGCACGCCAGCATAGTTATTTTCCAGTCCTGTAAATATATCTAATGCATTTAGATAATCAACAGTAGGCATCCATTGATTATTACAACGAGGAAAATCCGCACAGGCTAATGCGGCATTATTTTCACTTGTCCAAATTCCCAAAAAAACCTGAATAAACAAAAAAACAATGGCAATATTTGCCAAGACTCTAGGAACTGAATGATTATTTTGTTGCCGCAAAACAATATTACTCTGCCCTCTTAGATACAGCCTATACAACAACCAGAATACAAAAAAACCGATTAATGACTGTGCTGTCATCACTATCGGCATGGCATTTAAATCAATTGCAAATTTATCTAGGACAAGATAAAAAGCAATCAGCGGCAATAACAACAAAGTAGATGTCACTGCCGCACAGTGACAGTGTTTTTGTTTCCAGGCTGCAAAGACTAAAATAATAATTAAAAGCCCTAAAACAGCAGCAGTATAGCGGTGGATGATTTTTGTCCATGCTTTGGTAATATTAAATCGAGTTTGAGGAAAGTCTGCCGCAGCCTGAACTCTAAACTCCACATTATCAAAGACAAATGCTTTTCCAAAACAGCCAGGCCAGTCTGGACATGCTGTTGCTGAATTCGACACTTGCACAATGGAACCCCAAAAAACAACGAGTAATGCGACTATTAAAGTAATTAAGGTGATTTTTCTAAACATTTTTTAACCAATCTGTGAAATTCTTAGTAATTTTTTCAAGTCTTTTTTGACTTTATAGGGATCAAAATCTGCCTCGTATTGCATCATTAAGTTGCCAAATGGATCCATTAAAAAAAGCATGCCTTCAGGAATATCTGCTTTTCTTATAGATTTTAGTTTTTGGAATAGTGAAGGCGATGCCGTAGCTCTTAATAATCGTGTATCTTCTTTCCACCACTGTTTTGCCATTTTATTATCAACTTCTGTAACGATTACGACTAAACGCCGAATCCGCGTAAGCTCTTTATTCATCATTAAACGTAATTGCTTTGTTTTATGAATGGCTTGCAGACAAAACTCGCGGCATTCCTTAGCCGTAATCACATTAATTAACACCCAGTGACCTTTGATCTCTGCCATATTCTGCTGAGAAAACTGATCAAAGCCAACAAATTCATTTATTTCTGTGGTGATTGGAGGAATAATCAATTCACCATTATTGGTTCCTTTTCCGATCCAGTCGGCATTTTCTGCTAAATACCATGCATATACAAAAGGTATTATCGACACCAATATGATGATGATAATTGTTCTATTGTTTTTTTTATGATGTTCATTCATTAATCGTTCTACTAAACCTTATAAATAAAAACGTTAAAGTAATCGCTAAGCCGAACCACTGTAGCGCGTAAGCAATATGTTTTTCTGGCTGCATAATTTTTATTTCTTTCCACTTCCTGAGATAGCCTTCATTCATTTTAGGATCTAATTCTATCTGTAATGAAAACAAAGGATAAGTGAGTTTCTTAGACAAAACTTGTGAATCTACAATTTGTATAACTGAAGGCCAACCCTCTGTTGGAATCTCAGCTCCTGCTAATTTTAAACCAACACTTGGAAACTGATTTACTTTCCCCATTAATGTATTTTTTAATACTGCTATGGATACGTCAGGTAATACTTGTCTATCTTTGTTTAAAGGTAACCAGCCTCTATTAATCAGTACTGATTGACTGATTCCCTTCACTTTAAAAGGCGTTAAAATAAAATAACCTACTTTCCCATCTACAATTTGATTATCTATCAAAAACTGATGCTGTGAATCATAAACCCCTGTTAATTCAATTTTTCTATGTCTATATTCCAAAGCATGACTATTCACCAATACTTCCAATGAAATAGCTTCTTCAGAACCTGCTAGTTGTTGTTTATCTAAAAACAGCCGTTTTTCTTCAGCTCGTCCTAATTGCCAGAAACCTAAGGAAAATAATACGATTAAAAAAAATACGTATAGTATTACTGGTAAAATACTAAATCTGTATCTTGTTCTCACAAATTCCAACATTTTTTTGAATACGCACTACTGCCATGTCTATTAAACTGTTTTTCATCATTGTCTTCGTATTAATGCTTGTGAGTCTAGGCATTGCCTTGTTCAATCTTGTCAGACATAAAGAACAGGAGCATTCTACCAAAACTGCCAAAGCACTGACTTATAGAATGAGTTTTTCATTACTATTATTTGTATTACTATTTGTTGCTTATACAACGGGCATGATAAAACCACAAGGAATTGGTGCCAGAATTCAGCAATTACAGCAAGAAAAAATTCAATAAGAACAATCCGTCTTACCCAATAACGAATAATAATTTGAGTTCTCAATTTAGCAAAAAAAAAGCGCAACCTCTACAGGTCACGCTTTTTTGCGTTGTATTTTATAGGATATAAACAAATATAAATAACCCCACCCAAACCACATCAACAAAATGCCAATACCAGGCTGCACCTTCAAAGGCAAAGTGATTTTCGGGCGTAAAATGTCCTTTCCAGCTTCTGAACAACACCACTGATAATATAATCGCACCGACACACACATGAAAACCATGAAAGCCTGTCAGCATAAAAAATGTTGAACCATAAACACCAGAACCTAAGGTTAAACCCATTTCATGATACGCTTCGTAATACTCAATAGCCTGGAAAGCAACAAACAAAAAACCTAGCCCTACCGTTGTCATTAAGCCTTTAATCAGTTGGTCTCTATTTTTGGCCAATAAGCCATGATGCGCCCAAGTACATGTTACTCCACTGGTTAATAATAATAACGTATTGAGGAAAGGTAGACCAAAAGCCCCCATTTCTTCATAATCACCGCCAACATTGCCAGGGCCATTAGTCGGCCATACAGATTCAAACCCAGGCCATAATAGATTTGATGATTTTCCAGGACCACCGCCTATTCCAGCCAGCCAATCAATAGATATATTCCGCGTGTACCATAATGCACCAAAGAAAGCGGCAAAGAACATCACTTCTGAAAAAATAAACCACATCATCCCCATACGATATGAAATGCCAACACTATGGTTATACATACCCAATTCACTTTCACTGGATTGTAAAGCAAACCAACCTGTCAGCATGACAATAAAAACCATGAGACCCAATATCATCATAGTTGGACCAATAGCATTACCATTCAAATAGTTGGCAAACCCTGCCAACATCATCATAAGCCCACCTGTACCTATAATTGGCCAGACGGCTTTATGTGGAATGTAATATGCGACATTTGTAGACATAAGCTACCTCTTATTATTGTTTAACTGATATTTTTGTATTATCAAAAAAAGTATAAGCCAATGTGATTGTTTTATACCTTGCAGGTAAGTCTGGATCAATAACAAAACGAACAGGCATGGTTTTACCCTGTTTTGGCTCGAATGTTTGCTCGGTAAAACAAAAACACTCTGTTTTTTTAAAATATTCTGCGGCAGGTCCTGGTGTAATACTAGGAATAGCCCGTGCAATCATTGCTTTATTTGTTTTGTTTTCTGCGTAAAAATTCACCGTGTAATATTGTCCAGGATGCACTTTCATTTTTTTTGTTTCAGTAAAAAAAAGCATGGGTGCAGATTTATTAAGAGAGGTTACAAATTCCAATGTTATCTCTCTGGTCTTATCAATTTCATACTTTGTTTCGACAACAGCCACTTGTGCTGTTTTACCATTCAGTCCGGTAATATCACAAAACACATCATATATCGGCACTAAAGCATAACCAAAACCGAACATTGCTATTACCACAAAAAATAATTTTCTTACTAATTTCGCGTGTTCTCTCTCTAGCTCATTGCTCATAACGACATAGCTCTTATCACTGCATAGACATAAAGCGTCGCAGAAAACGCAAGCAAAATAATCGCTGTCAAAATATTTTTTGTTCTTATTTTCATTTTATGAGACCTCAGCATAATTCTGGACGAGAGAAAAAAGTGATAGAATTTTTCAGGTTTTAGTCAAAATACAAGTGTAATAGTGAGCTATTGTGCGTTATTTTGGCTAACCTTTTTTATCTGTTCATGAGTTATGCTGAGTTCTCTTTAATATAGGACGAAATTAAATCGCCCCTAGTTATTAGAAATGTTCTGTTGGAACTTCATCAGGTGGTGTTTCAAATGTATGATAGGGTGCAGGCGATGGAAGCCTCCACTCCAAACCATGCTCACTCGCACCTTCCCATACTTCATCCGTTGCTTTTTCGCAATCTATCCCTCTAATTGTTTTATAAACAATGTAGACAAATAGCAACTGGCTAAATCCATAAACAAACGCACCAATACTGGAGATCATATTCCAATCTGCAAACTGCACCGCATAATCAGGAATACGACGTGGCATACCTGCCAAACCTAAAAAATGCTGGGGAAAGAAAAGGACATTGACAGAAATAACGGATAACCAGAAATGTAGCCGTCCTAGTCTTTCATCATACATATTGCCTGTCCACTTAGGTAGCCAGAAATAACATCCTGCCATAATCATAAAAATAGCAGCTGGTACCAAAACATAATGAAAATGAGCCACAATAAAATAGGTATCATGATACTGGAAATCAACCGGCGCCAATGACATCATTAAACCGGTAAAACCACCAATAGTAAACAATATGACAAAAGCGACTGAAAACAACATCGGTGTTTCAAAAGTCATCGCACCTTTCCACATGGTTGCTGTCCAGTTAAAAACTTTAACCGCAGTAGGAACAGCAATAATCATAGTGGCATACATAAAATATAACTCACCAACTAAAGGCATGCCCACTAAAAACATATGATGCGCCCATACTATAAAAGAAAGGAAAGCAATAGCTGCCGTAGCATAAACCATGGATGCATAACCAAATAAAGGTTTACGCGCAAAAACAGGGATAATCGTAGAAGCTATACCAAATGTCGGTAAAATCAACACATAAACTTCAGGATGCCCAAAAAACCAGAAAAGATGTTGATAAAGCACTGGATCACCACCACCCGCAGCATCAAAGAAGCTGGTGTCGAAAAAGCGATCAGTTAATAGCATAGTCACTGCACCAGCAAATACAGGCATAATGGCTATCAGTAAAAAAGCGGTAATGATCCATGTCCAAACAAATAAAGGCATCTTCATTAATGACATAGCAGGTGCTCGCATATTAAAAATAGTCGCGATAATATTGATCGCTCCCATAATAGAAGAAATACCTAACAAATGAATAGAGAAAATCGCAAAAGGTAAAGCATTACCTGTTTGTAAAACCAAAGGAGGGTACATTGTCCAGCCCGCAGCAGGAGCACCTCCCTCTACAAATAAAGTGCTAAACAACAATAAAATACCAGCCACTAACATCCAGAAGCTCATATTATTCATCCGAGGTAATGCCATATCTGGAGCACCAATCATCATCGGTATCTGCCAGTTAGCGAAACCAACAAATGCAGGCATCACTGCGCCAAAAATCATTACCAATGCATGCATAGTGGTCATAGAGTTAAAGAACTGAGGCTCAACAAATTGCATACCTGGTTCAAATAATTCAGACCTTATTATCAAAGCCATTACACCACCTACAAAAAACATAGCTAGGGCAAAAACTAAATACATAGTGCCAATATCCTTATGATTAGTAGTTACTATCCATCTCATAAATCCCTTTGCAGGTTTGTGATCGTGATGACCATCATTTTCAGCTGTCACAGCAGACATACTTAGTACCTCTTAAAAATATTTAAAAAAGAATCCAGACAGACTATGCTCAAAAACTTAGACATCATCTTCATCTACCGTAATCGCTGATTGTTTCTCTTGGATAATAGACGGCTGAATTGAATCTCCCACAGTATTACTCAAGTCATTACGAATAAAAGTAACTACCGAAGCAAAATCAACGGGGTTTAGCATTTGAGCAAAAGCAGGCATCATTCCCTTACCATTCATTATTAACTCTACTTGAGCTTCAATATCACCAGTGACTATTGGACTTCCACTTAACGCAGGAAAAACACCTGGCATCCCTTTACCGTCACCCATGTGGCATGATGCACAGTTATTTGCGTAGATGCTCGCACCTTTAGTTATTAATTCATCCACAGACCATTCTCTATTCGCCGCATTAGTATTCGCAATCACTAAAGCTTTTTGTTCTTTCACCCATTCTGCATAATCTGTTTTTTCCATCGCAATCAATACAATGGGCATAAAAGCATGATCTTGACCACACAATTCAGCACATTGTCCTCGGTATGTACCTGGCTCATCAACCATTGTCCAATTTTCATTAATAAATCCTGGAATCGTATCTTTTTTCCAGCCTAAATCAGGTACCCACCAAGAATGAATCACATCCGCAGCAGTAAACAGAAAACGAATTTTGGTGTTAATAGGAATAACCACAGGGTTATCTACATTCAATAGATAATGAGGAACACTCCAAGGATCAATCCCAGAACCTACATGCCTTGCTTTATTGCTTTCTTCATCTAGGCTACTGAAAAAATGAATCCCTTCTTCCAGATATTCATATTCCCACTTCCACTGCCAACCAGTGACTTTAATCGTCATTTCAGTAGCGGAAGTATCATCAATATCAATCATTGCTTTGGTGGCAGGGATAGCCATTATCACAAGAATGATAGTTGGAATAATTGTCCAGATAATCTCAACCGTTGTATTCTCATGAAACTGTTCTGCTTTGTGTCCCATAGATTTTCGATGATAATAAATCGAATAAAACATGACACCAAAAACAACAACACCAACAGCTACACAAATCCATAAAGCAATCATATGCATTTCATAGACTTCGTGACTGAGCTTGGTTGCACCTTCCATCAAATTCATGGTGTAATCAGCTTGCGCAACTCCGATGCCAATAGTCATTAGACCAAGAACAGCAAGCAGCTGCTTAGTTTTTCTCACGGAGTAACCTCCAGTTTAAAGTTATAAATTTGTTGCGCGTGTTTTAAGACAATTCCCTTGGCACTTAATATTAAGAGAACACATTAAGGTTAATACTACAAAATGACCCACCACGCACTAAGCCGACAATTTTAACCTATGCAAGGGTTGTATTCCAGAACAGCTCTAAATGTTTTTATGATTTGTTACAATATTTTCTGTATAAATAATAATATAACTCACCCAAGCATTTGTTTTTTCTATAATTTTAATACATTTAACTTTATAAATTTATTTTGGAAGCTAGATAATTAACATCCAGTTTTTCAGTAAAGGGTAAAACCCCCAATAAAGGAACTGATGTTCTGTTGCTTATGCTTTCAATATTTTCTGCAATTAATTGCATATCAGAATCAAGGCACATGGCAATCCATCCTGCGCATTCTATTCCATCTGCTTGTATTTGTCGGAGTGTTAATCGTGCATGATTGATACATCCCAGCTTTATCGCAACCACCAAAATAACGGGCATGTCTAAAGCAATGACTAAATCAGACATATCATAGTGGTCTGACAGTGGTACTAGCCATCCTCCAGCACCTTCAACAATAACCCTATCTACTTTTGCTTGTAATTTTTCAAAGCTATCCACAATAAGCTTTAACTGAACTTCATTTTCTTTATTCGCCAAATGCGGTGCTACTGCCATTTCAAAAGCATAGGCGTTTATTTCTTTATATTGCAAATGAATAGATGCGCTTTCTTGCAACAAAAGTGCATCTTTATTTTTAAACTGCCGACCATCCCATTGACATCCAGCAGCCACTGGCTTCATTCCTGCCACCGAATAACCTTGTTGCTTAAAATAGTACATTAGAGCTAAAGATGCCCAAGTTTTTCCTACGTCTGTATCTGTACCTGTTATGAAATAAGCTTTGCTATCATTCAAAATAATACTTAACTTTGTGCAGAAACAAAAATAACTTCATAAGTAGCAGGAATTGATTCTTTAGTTTGATAGTTTTTTTCATATGTAGCTATCATTAATTGCATTTTCATTCTACTTATTGTGTTTTGACTTTGAGCAGAAAATACCTTATTTGCCCCAATATCTTTTAACTCTTTCATTAACGCCACTACTGAGGTGTAGCTTGATTCATAACATTTTTTTCCAATTTGAATATTTTTAAACCCTGTTTCTTTTAAAAACAGCCTGATATTAGTTTCCTTATAAAATTTATTAACATGGATATGTTTGTCAACTTGAGCCCAAGATTGTTTTAACTCTTGTAAAGTCTCCGCACCAAATGTAGAAAACAGTAACTGCCCATCGGCTTTCAATACCCGTTTAAAATCTTGAAAGACCGTATTTAAGTCCACACACCACTGTAAAGCCAAATTGGATACAATTTTATCCACTGTAGCCATAGGCAATGGTAATTTTTCGGCATCTGCACAAATAAATTGAATGTTATTTAAATGCTTCAATTTTCTACGCGCAATGTATAGCATGGAGTGAGCAATATCAATCGCTATCATTTGCTTTGCTGATTCTGTTGACATCAACTGTTGCATTAAAAAACCAGTACCACAGCCTAAATCGATCACCTGTTCATTAGCTATATTAATATCAAATCGAGAAATCAAATCCAACGCAACCTGCCTTTGTAATAAGGCAGAATCATCATAGCGATTTGCTGCTGCTGAAAACGAGCGCCTGATTTTATTTTTTTCGGTAGCAAATGCCGCACTCATACAAAACCACGCATTATTTGAATAAGTTCAGATGAATGCGATAAAAAAGGCACATGCCCCGCTCCAGAAATAATACTTAACTCACTTTTGCATGGTAATTTTTGTATGCCATGACCCGTTTGCAAAGGCACCAATGTATCCTTATCACCTTGAATAATCATTAGCGCACATTTTAATGTAGCTATATCTTCTCTCAAATCAGCTCGCTTTAGAATTTCTAAGGCTTGTTTCAACACAGTTTCTGTTGGTGGCTCACATTCATGAATAGCTGATTTTAGTTGTTTCAATAATTTTTTTCCATTCGTTAAACTGTGTACTTGCAGTGTAAGAAAGCGAAGCAATGTCGACTGGCAACTGAGTTGCAAATTTTCTGCAAATTCTTCTAACAACTGAACTTGCATCCCTGGCCAATCTTTTGTCTGTGTAAATTTTGGATTCCCTGCCAGACATATTAGTGAATCAATTCTATCAGGATATTGCTTAGCCATTGTTATCGCTATTGACGCACCTAATGACCAGCCCAATAAACAAAATGGAGTATCTGGCGTTTCATCAATCAATACTCCGCTGATTTTTTCTAATGTAAAAGGCTCAACCACCTCACTAAGCCCGTGCCCAGGTACATCTAAACAAGTCACTTGATAGTTTTGTGCTAATTGTTGAGCAAAGGGACGCCAAATACCCGTATGCATTGCCCAACCATGAATAAGTACAATAGCTTTGCCTCGTCCATAGACCTCTTTATGCACTTTAATCATAATGTAGTCGATTCCAAAGCATCTAATAATTGATCAATCTGCTGTTCATCATGATTTGCTGAAAAAGTAATGCGCAGCCGTGCCTGTCCTTTAGGAACAGTCGGTGGACGAATAGCACTGACTAAAAAACCTTTATCCAACAAGTCATTACTCAATCTTATCGCACTTTGGCTATCACCAATTAATAGCGGTTGAATAGCTGAAGCTGATGGCAATATTTGCAAACCTATCTGTTTTGCACCTAAAGTAAAGCGATTAGCTAATTTAAGTAACTTATCTCTTCGCCAGTTTTCAACCATTAAAATTCGTAGACTAGTTCGTGTGGCTTCTGCTATTGCAGCGGGTAAGGCCGTGGTAAAAACATAGCTTCTGGCTTTTTGTATCAGGGTTTCAATCAATACTTCTGAGCCTGCAACAAAGGCACCAAAGGTACCAAAGCTTTTCCCTAAAGTACCCATTAGCACGGCTACATCTTGTTGCGACAAACCATAATGTTCAACAATACCACCCCCTGTTGCCCCCAAAACACCAAAACCATGTGCATCATCAACCATTAACCAGGCCTCATTTTTTTTTGCAGTCAAACTCAGCGCGGGTAATAAAGCTAAATCGCCATCCATGCTAAAAACCCCATCGGTGACAATCAATGATTTTCGTTTAGTTGATTTGATTTTTGTTTGAAGATTTCCAATGTCCTTATGAATATAGCGTTTAAAAATTGCACCAGATAATAAACCACCGTCTAATAATGAAGCATGATTTAAACGGTCCTCAAAAACAAAATCCCCACGGGTCAATAACGCAGAAATAATACCTGTATTTGCCATAAAGCCCGTTGAAAATAATAATACGCGATCCCTACCAGTAAATGCAGCCAACTCCTCTTCCAAAGCTTGATGGCTCGATGTATGACCACAAATCAAATGTGCAGAACCTGTCCCCACACCGTATTGATTAGTTGCTTTTTTAAACGACTCAATCACTTCTGGATGATTCGCCAGCCCTAAATAATTGTTACTACTAAAATTGATAACTTTTTTACCATCTACCTCAATACAAACGCCCTGAGATGATGAAACAAGCCTTCTGGAACGGTAAATATTTTGTTTTTTTAATGACTCTAAATCATCTTCTAAACTAGCAAAGCCAACCGTCATTCTGCGTAACTGGAACCGCTGGATATTAAGCCTAAGCGATTAAATAGTGCTACATCATGATTACTCATGGGGTTATCTGTTGTTAGCAGTTTGTCACCATAAAATATTGAATTTGCACCAGAAAAAAAACACATTGCCTGCATTTCATCTGACATTTCTTTTCTACCCGCTGATAAACGCACTCTGGATTCAGGCATTAAAATTCTGGCAACAGCTATAGTTCTAATAAAAATAAGTGGATCTAATGCTTCCGTGCCCTGTAACGGAGTGCCTTCCACTTGCACTAGCATATTAATAGGGACACTTTCTGGATGTTTGGGTAAATTAGCTAATTCAATTAACAAGTTTGCTCTATCAATATCAGACTCACCCATACCAACAATACCGCCACAACACACATTGATATCCGCATCTCTGACTCGTTTTAAAGTATCCAGTCTATCTTGATAGCTACGCGTGGTAATGACTTCTGAATAATATGCTTCAGAAGTATCCAGATTATGATTGTAATAATCTAGGCCACCTTCTTTCAATGCTTTGGTTTGCTTATCAGTCAACATACCTAATGTGACACAAGTCTCCATACCTAATGCTTTAACACCCTGCACCATTTCTACCACACGCTCTATATCTTTATCTTTAGGACTGCGCCAGGCCGCCCCCATACAAAAACGGGAAACACCTTGAGTCTTTGCTAATTGGGCAGATTTGATCACCTGATCAACTGACATTAAAGCTTCGGGCGTTAAATCTGCATCATATCGTGCACTTTGTGGACAATATCCACAATCTTCTGAACATGAACCCGTTTTAATACTTAATAAGCCACTAATTTGCACCTCATTAGGGTCAAAATTTTCTCTATGTATAGATTGTGCTTTAAACAGCAAATCATTAAAAGGTAGAGCATATAATGCTTGCACTTCATCTAATTGCCAATCATTCCTAATACTAATCGCTGCTTTTAATTGGGTATTTAAGGGGATTTGATCTATATTAGAATTTGCAGGCATCTGTTAATCTCTTGGCTTTGTCTTTTATGAAATCGGATTTATTCACCCTCCTTAAGCAGAACAGTTAATGAACTTGTCAATCTACTTTAATAAAAATGGTAAACAACTGGCTTAATATTATACAGGATTACTTGCTTCCGCCTACTTGCATCTTATGTGGTAATAAAGGTTTTGAGTCACAAGACATCTGTAAACCTTGCTTTATCAGCCTTAAAAAAAATTTTCATTGCTGTTATCGTTGTGCTGAAATCTTTGAAACAGCCAATGTAAAGTCATTATTATGTGGACGCTGCATTAATCAAACACCCGCGTTTGATGAAACTTATGCACCCTTTATATATCAGGATGCTTTACGCCACTTGATTAGTACTCTTAAATTCAAACAACAATATAAAAACGCACGTTTACTGGGTTTTCTATTAGCTGATTATTTGCAAAAAACCGCAGAACTTCCAGAGTTAATCATCCCAGTCCCTTTACATAAACAACGATTTAGGGAACGTGGCTTTAATCAATCGGTAGAAATTGCCAAATCGGTTTCTAAACATCTAAAAATCCCTATCGACACTCAATCATGCATCCGAACTCGCAATACACAGCATCAGATCGCGTTACCTGCAAAACAACGCCGATCCAATATGAAAAATGCTTTTAAAGTCAATCAAATCATAAAAGCCCAACATATTGCAATAATTGATGATGTTATGACCACTGGCTCAACAGTCAACGATCTAGCTAAAACATTAAAAAAATCTGGCGTTGATCGTGTGGATATTTGGGTTTGTGCAAGAGCTTAATTTTCTACATTGACTTACATTTTGCTGCTCAAAAACACTTATTGGATGATCAAGGTGGCTTCTATAAATAATAACAACTGAATTACAGCTTGTATGTGGCGGTCTGATTAAATGCCTTTGCTTCTGACAATAATTTTGTTCAGGATTATTTCGTTAATGGATTGTTCCATGTTATTGGATCTGCTTAACGAGAAAATCACAAAAATGCTCGCGGCGGTAAATCTGGCGAATCAATAACAACTTTGGCGAAATCCGCTAATGTGACGCTAACAGATGTAGGGTCTGTTAAACCAAATGAGCCTTCAGTGCCGAAAGTCCTATTAAGAGATACTTTCAGTATGATGCAACCCGTCAATGGCAGACCCCGCATACAAGCAAAGCATACTGAGTAATGGCGATGTTGTGAAAAATAACTGATGGAGATATAATGAACGTCGCAGAGGCTTCTTGCGAATCACTTAAAAGATTCTTAGCCCGTTTAACTGGCGAGGTCACACTGGCGGCATCATTGGCTAATTTAAGTGTTGAAGCCAGTCGGTCTTCCCCCCAAAACCTGAGTAACTGATATGAAATTACATTGGCAAATTTTTATAGCAATAGGTCTGGCAGTGGTTGCTGGCATTTTAACCGGAGAAACGGCAGGCATTGGCTCATTTCAGTTTTATGACCTGTATGTCTTCCTAGGAAGCTTATTCCTTAATGCCTTAAAAATGCTGATTGTGCCATTGATTTTTTCATCCATTATTTGTGGTATTGGCAATATGGGTGATTTAGGTGGGCTGGGTAGATTGGGCGGTAAAACAATCGCTTACTATATGTCCACCAGTGTGGTGGCTATTCTTATTGGCTTGTTACTGGTTAACATTGTTGAGCCAGGCATTATAGACGGCGAGCCAGTACGCGATAGAGTCGGTTTAACGGCAGATATTAGCGATATTGAGGCAAAGGTTGAAGGCAAAGGGGCAGGTGATTTAACAGGCGTCTTCTTACGCATGGTGCCAACTAATATTGTTGCCGCAGCGGCAAATGGGCAAATGTTAGGCTTGATATTTTTTGGTCTACTCTTCGGTTATTTCCTAACGCACATCGCCAAGGAAAATAAAACGGTCTTGTTGACGTTTTGGAATGCCGTGTTTGAAATCATGATGAAAATGACCGATTGGGTGATGAAATTCGCCCCACTTGGGGTATTTGGCTTAGTGGCAAAGGTTGTCGCTTCGACAGGTTTAGCAGCTTTCTTACCGTTGGCATATTTCTTTTTTACCGTGGTCTTTGCCCTAGGCGTACATATTTTTGTTGTTATGCCAATAGCTTTAAAGTGGCTAGGCAGAGTACAACCTTTACGACACTATAAAGCGATGTTTCCAGCTTTGTTAACCGCCTTCTCAACCAGTTCCTCTTCAGCCACACTGCCGTTGACCATGGAGTGCGTTGAAAAAAACGCTGGCGTTTCTAACAGAACCAGTAGCTTCGTTTTACCTCTAGGTGCAACCATCAATATGGATGGTACCGCATTGTATGAATGTGTAGCGGCGATGTTTATTGCACAAGCTTACGGCTTAGACTTAGGCGTGACAGAACAATTCCTCATTGTTATCACGGCACTGGTTACATCCGTTGGTGTCGCAGGTATCCCAGCCGCCAGTTTAGTGGCTATCAGCATTATATTAGCCACCATTGGTTTACCGTTAGAGGGTATTGGTTTAATACTCGCCGTAGACCGCGTATTAGATATGTGTAGAACCAGCGTTAATGTTTTCAGTGACTCGTGCGGTGCGGTGATTATTGCCCGAAGTGAAGGCGAAGATCAGGTTTTACGTTCCTGATAACTTTTTATTATGAGCATAGGGTATGGCAGAGCAAATTAAAAAATTGAATGATTTAACTTCACTGCATTCTTGTTCAACTCGTACTAACGCAAGGTTGCAGATGATACCGTTCGCATTGGTGAAATTAAGGGATGGATGGGTGTAATCTGTCCTACAGATTTTTAAATCTCAGGCTGCTTAGAACATCATCATCCATCTATCCAATTGCCATTGGATAGTGTAATTGAAAACAAAATTTACTATGTGAAACATAGTCGTTACGCTGGAAACATTCCAGTCGCCGATGTCTTGGTTAAAGACATCGGCACCGTCGAACATACTTTCCATACTCGTTACCATACCATGCCAACATTCCAGCCACCGATAGCCTGATTAAAGGCGATGGCATATCTGAACATATTACTCATATCCATTACGCCAGGAAGGTCTGGCATACCCGTTGCACCCCATCACCCTCATATTGAACGCGCTAGAAAATGCACTCTCCATACTGGGGTATGGTCGGTAGCACCGCTTTCCAACTCAGTAATTGGCGAATTCAAGCTTTATTAAAATGTAAAATCTGTAAAAATAACATTCTCATCTGTTTTTAGATAAAATTTATGTTATTACCTAATATGTGATATTTTAAGGTAAAAATAATTACACACTTTGAACTTGTAGATAATGATAGTAGATAAAAATCCAATAATGAAGCAAATGCGAGAGGTAATGCGTAGGATGAGTTATGCTTATAAAACGGAAAATACTTATTGCGATTGAGTTGAGAGGTTTATTAAATTTTCAAAAATGCAGGATAAAAGTGAATTATTTGAAAATGCTGAAAATAAAGTAGAAAACTTTTTAACAGATTTAGTGCTTAGGCAAAATGTGGCAGCTTCGACTCAAAATCAAGCGTTTAATGCCTTGGTGTTTTTGTATAAAAAAGTGCTAGAAAGACCTTTGGAGAATGCGCGAGCAACCCGCACGCGTAAACAACCACGCATTCCTGTGGTGATGAACATCAAAGAAGTTACAAAAGTGCTGGCAAAATTAAGCGGCACAAATGCCTTGATAGTGCAATTATTGTATGGGGGTGGTTTACGGATTTCTGAGCTGGTGCGACTGCGTGTGCAGGATATTGATTTTGAATCTAGCCAAATCACGGTGCGAGACAGTAAGGATGAAAAAGATCGAGTTACGCCACTGGCACAAAAAATTACCCCTTTATTAGAGGTGTATTTAGTGCAAAGAAGAAGAACGCACACACAAGACTTACTAGATGGTGTTGGTAGTGTGTATCTGCCGAATGCGTTGGCTAAAAAATATCCTAATGTGGATAAAGAATTTGGCTGGCAGTATGTGTTTGCGAGTAGAAATATTGCCATTGACCCTAAAACTGGAATTGAGCGCAGACATCCTGTTGACCAATCAGCAGTGAACAAGGCAATTAAAGTGGCCGTTAAAAAATGCAGGAGTATTGATAAAAAAGTCTCAGCACACACTTTTATGCATTCATTTGCAACACATTTATTGCAAACTGGGACTGATTTCACACTATTCAGGCATTGCTTGGGCATAGTGATTTGCAAACAACTATGATTTATACGCATGTTTTAAGATAAGGCGGGAAAGGAGTAGTGTTACCGTTGGATAGGTTATAAGAAGTTTCTATGATTAGAAAAACGCGATAAATACTTATGCGTTTGGGGCAAGGTTCCAAGAGCTTATAAAAAAATCGTGGAACATGGAAAAAAAGTGTTGTAGGGTTGATTTTTAAGATGGTATCTGGACTCCTTGATTTTTGACATGATTTATGAGGTGGAATACAGCAAAATATTTGAATTAAACCAACAGTTATGAGTAAAGCTACAATTAGGCAAATCGTATTAGATACAGAAACAACGGGGTTGAATGCTGCTGATGGACATAGAATCATTGAAATCGGTTGTGTTGAAATAATCAATAGACGCTTAACTAACAACACCTTTCATGCTTACATAAACCCAGAGCGGGTCATTGATGATGGTGCAATTAAAGTGCATGGTATTTCTAATGGGTTTTTACAGGATAAACCCAAATTTGCAGATATTGTTGATGATTATTTAGCCTTCACAGAAGGGGCTGAATTAGTCATTCATAATGCGCCATTTGATGTGGGGTTTTTAAACCATGAGCTATCTTTACTCAATGGAAACACCATAACAGTTGAAGCACATAGTACAATATTTGACACTTTGCCTTTTGCCAGAAAAAAACACCCTGGAGCCAGAGCCAGTTTAGATGCCTTATGTAGGCGTTATGGTATAGATAATAGTCATAGAGAATTGCATGGCGCATTATTAGATGCCGAGATTCTAGCCGAAGTGTATTTATTAATGACAGGCGGTCAATTTTCCATCATGGGTTTTGATTCCACCGTTAGTGCAACAAAACAAAAAATAGTCCGTTTGCCCGCTAATAGATCCACACTAAAAGTCATAAGCTGTACCGAAGAACAATTAGCAGCACACCAAAAACATTTGGATATGCTTGAAAAGGTCAGTGGTGAATGTTTATGGAATAAACTGGAAAAATAATGAATACAATTTTTGTAGTCTATTCTCTTGGGTCAATAATAATTGAAAAATGACGAATAATTGCGATGGGATCTTTTGTCATCAAAATTATTATCAAGGGTTTTAAACCCTGTTGCCCTGACTATTTTAGTTTTTGAAATATTAATATTCTATTTGTAACTACTCAACGTACTCCGTAACTGCTTAGATTACCCTCTGTTCTGTTCAAGATCAAGGTGTTCAAGAGCAAGGCGAAAGCGCGGAGGTTACAGGTGTAAATGCACACTTTCAACGCGGCTATTGGACAAAATAAAGGGTAAGCTGAGTAGCTACTTCTATTTTTTGATATAGAACGGAGGGTTTTTGTTCTTTGATAATTTGTCTTAGAGTCCGATCAAGATATACTCCGTCCGCACATAACTGGCAGTGGCTGGTAACGATCTTAAACGGGTTCTTAAAAAAGCAGGTAAAAGTATGCGATGTCCTTTTTGTTCGGTTCAAGATACCCGAGTCATTGATTCTCGATTAGCAAATGAAGGTGATCAGGTGCGACGTCGGCGGGAATGTGGGTCATGCAAAGAACGATTTACTACCTATGAAATAGCAGAGCTTACTTTACCGAAAATAATTAAACGAGATGGATCCAGACAGACTTTTGATGAGAAAAAACTGCGTTCTGGAATGCACAAAGCATTGGAAAAGAGACCCGTTAAAAGCGAAGACATTGAGGCAGCGGTCAGTCGAATAAAAAAGCAAATGACAGTAACAGGAGACCCAGAAGTGTCTGCTGATGAATTGGGTGAATGGGTTATGAAAGAACTTAGTTTACTTGATCATGTGGCTTTTGTTCGCTTTGCTTCGGTCTATCGTAGTTTTCAGGATGTTAGCGAATTTACCGAAACCATTAAAAATTTGCAGCAAGATAATGAGTTGCTCTGACCCGTTTTATATGGCAAAAGCACTGCGATTAGCAGAAAAAGGTTTGTACACAACAGATCCAAACCCTAGAGTGGGCTGTGTATTAGTTGATAATGACAGAATTGTTGCTGAAGGCTGGCATATAAGTGCAGGTTCTGCTCACGCAGAAATTAATGCTTTAAAACAAATTGAGTGTGCAAAAGGTTTGACTGCTTATGTCACTCTGGAGCCTTGCAGCCATACTGGTAAGACATCTCCTTGTTGTGATGCCTTGATTGCTGCGGGTGTTGAGCGGGTTGTTATTGCTATGCAAGACCCTAATCCGCTAGTGGCTGGTAGTGGGATAAAAAGAATGCAGCAGGCAGGAATAGCGGTTGTTTGTGATGTTTTGAGGCAGGATGCAGAAGCGTTAAATAAAGGTTTTATTAAACGCATGAAGACAGGGCTTCCCTATATTCGCAGTAAATTAGCGATGAGTCTGGATGGTCGCACAGCCATGGCATCGGGTGAAAGCAAATGGATTACTTCTGAGCATTCAAGAGCTGATGTGCAAATGTTAAGAGCAGAAAGTTCTGCCATTTTGACGGGAATTAATACGGTTTTGCTTGATGATCCTGGTTTGAATGTCAGGTTGGATATACAGGTAAAACAAGCTGTCAGAGTAATCCTCGATTCACAATTACAAATACCGCTAACCGCTAAATTGTTGAGTTTGCCAGGGCAAACTTGGATGTTAACGTGCAATGATAATCCACAAAAAATAGCGCAACTTGAAAGTATGGACGTTCAAGTTTTTCAATTAGCCAGCAAGAAGGGACGGTTAGATTTAAAGGCAGTGATGACTTTTTTAGCACAGCAGCAAATTAATACAGTCATGGTAGAAGCGGGTGCTACTTTAAATGGTGCATTGCTGAATGAAAGCCTGATTGATGAGTGGTGGGTTTATATGGCACCTTGTATATTAGGTGATCAAGGGAGAGGCTTATTCCACTTACCTGATATGGAAAAAATGGCAGATAAAAAACAGCTTAAAATAAGCGCGTTCAGACAAATAGGGACCGATCTAAGAATGATTTTTAATACAAGTAATTAATATGTTTACAGGCATTATTTTAGCAAAAGGTCAAATAGTAGCTATTAAGGCACAAGGTGGTGATTATCAATATAAAATTGATACAGGAAAGCTGACCATTAGTGAGGCGGCATTAGGCGATAGCATCGCTGTAAATGGTGTTTGTTTAACCGCAGTAGAACTAGGTTCTCATTATTTTTGTGCAGATGTTTCCAATGAAACTATTGGCAGAACCGATTTAAAATCAGCCAGTGTAGGATCATCAGTTAATTTGGAACTGGCATTAACACCAACGACTCGATTAGGTGGACATATTGTCAGCGGTCATGTTGATGGACTGGGTATTGTTGTCGGCAAGAAGCAAGATGGACGATCATTTTATTTTCAATTTAAAGCACCTGATAATCTGGCAAAATATATCGCAGAAAAGGGCTCTATTTGCGTTAATGGTGTGAGCCTTACGGTTAATGAAGTTGATGGTGCTTTGTTTAGCGTTAATATTGTGCCTCATACGCTTGAAGAGACTACATTGGGTGATATGGTAGTAGGTACTAAGGTGAATTTAGAGGTTGATTTATTGGCTAGATATATGGAAAGGTTAATGCAGGGAGATAGAGTTGCAATGTCTGAGGGTAACGTAACAGAAGAATTATTACAAAACAGTGGGTTTATGACTCAATGAATACAACGGAACAAATTATAGCCGATTTAGCGCAGGGTAAGATGGTCATTATTATGGATGATGAAGACCGTGAGAATGAAGGTGACTTAGTGATGGCAGCATCATTTACAGGAGCTAAAGATATTAACTTTATGGCAAAATATGGGCGAGGTTTGATCTGTTTAACGCTGACCAAGGAAAGATGTCAACAGCTTAGATTACCGTTAATGGTTAATGAGAACAAAACAGCACATTCCACTAATTTTACTGTGTCGATTGAAGCGGCTACAGGAATAACAACGGGAATATCCGCATCAGATAGAGCATTAACAGTGCAAGCTGCGGTAGCTAAACATTCTACACCAGATGATTTAGTGCAGCCTGGGCATATTTTTCCACTGATGGCCATGGCAGGAGGTGTGCTGAACCGTGCTGGACATACTGAAGCTGGTTGTGATCTAGCTAAACTAGCTGGAGCAGAACCTGCTGCTGTCATTGTAGAAATATTGAACGAAGACGGCAGTATGGCAAGACGAGCTGATCTTGAAGTGTTTGCCAAACAACATGATCTTAAAATAGGGACTATTGCTGATTTGATTCAATATAGAATCCAGAATGAAAATACCTTGGATCGGATTAGTGAGTGCCACTATCCAACAGAATATGGGGATTTCAAGTTGTATGCCTATCAAGACAGTAATGATGACAATGTGCATCTTGCGCTTGTAATGGGTGATGTGGCGGGAGATGATCCTGTTTTAGTGCGTGTTCATGCACGTAATTTGCTGGATGATTTGTTTTCATCAAAACGTTCAGGTAGTTCAATTGCGATTAGTGAAGCAATGGAAAAAATCGCTGAAGCGGGTCGTGGTATTTTGGTGGTAATTAGACAATGTGAAGATAATAAGTCACTGGTTGAGCATATTCACCAGTATCAATTACAAGATAATGGCGTAGTAACAGAATCATCAAGTCTAGCAAAGATAGCCGATTGGCGTACCACAGGAACAGGAGCTCGGATTTTGGCAGATTTGGGTGTGCATCGTTTAAAAGTCATGGGCATAGAAAAAAAATATTTTGGACTTTCTGGATATAATCTACAAGTGGTTGAGCATACTGAATAGAATCCAAGCATGTCTTTATGGTAACGACCAAGATCACCTGCAAAATAAAGCGTAGTGAGGAACGAACGCAGCTTTATTTTGTCCGCGCGAAGTATACATAATCTTCATCAAGAAATCACTTCGTATCATAACAATCGTTAGTCGGTCAAAAGAGTATATTAACCACTCTTTAAATCTCGTCAGCCTCTTCTCAATATTGATAATATACGCATTATTCAATAAATATTTAAGGCTATATTCTTCTTTTTTTAGTTTTAGTGTAGAATGGGAGGATTTTCGAGTACAAATTGGCAATATTGTGCATCGAACAATGAAACACACGCTTTATTTATCACCTAGAAGCTGGTTAGGGCTAATGCTAATAGCCAGCCTTAAAGCATACATATTCTTACATCATTAAGAGTTAACAGTTTTTTTATTCTCAATCTTAGAGTACAACAATGACAGATCTATCCCTCTATAGAAACATCGGTATTTTCGCACACGTTGATGCGGGCAAAACCACTACAACTGAGCGAATTTTAAAGCTTACCGGTAAAATTCATAAACTGGGCGAAGTACATGATGGGGCAGCAACCACTGACTTCATGGAACAAGAACAGGAGCGCGGGATCACTATCCAATCTGCTGCAACCTCTTGTTTCTGGGACGATCATCGCTTTAACATCATTGACACGCCTGGGCATGTTGACTTCACTATTGAAGTCTATCGCTCATTAAAAGTACTTGATGGTGGTATTGGTGTTTTTTGTGGTTCGGGTGGTGTAGAGCCTCAATCAGAAACTAACTGGCGATATGCCAATGACTCTGAAGTAGCTCGCGTGATTCTAGTTAACAAACTGGATCGTTTAGGCGCTGATTTCTATCGAGTGGTCAAACAAATTGAAGATGTACTGGGTGCAAACCCACTGGTCATGGTATTACCTATCGGTATTGAAGATGACTTTGTTGGTGTTGTAGACTTGTTAACCCGCAAAGCTTGGGTATGGGATAACACTGACGACCCAACCAATTATACAGTGCAAGATGTGCCTGCTGAGATGGTAGATCAAGTTGAAGAATGGCGTGAAAAGTTAATTGAGACTGCTGTTGAGCAAGACGATGATGCCATGGAGAAATATCTGGATGGTGAAGAGCCAGAGATGGAAACTATTAAAGCATGTATTCGCAAAGGGACTATTAAGCTGTCCTTCTTCCCAACTTATTGTGGCTCCGCATTTAAAAACAAAGGCATTCAACCAGTACTTAATGCTGTTGTTGATTATCTTCCAAGCCCTACAGAAGTTAAGCCACAACCCGAAGTAGATGATGAAGGTGAAGAAACAGGTGAACACGCTATTGTTGACCCTAAAAAACCATTTCGCGGCCTAGCTTTCAAAATCATGGATGACCGTTATGGCGCTTTAACCTTTGTACGCATCTACTCAGGCACGTTAAACAAAGGCGATACCATACTAAACAGCTTTACTGGTAAAACTGAGCGTGTTGGCCGCATGGTGGAAATGCACGCTGACGAACGTATCGAGCTTGATGCTGCTCAAGCAGGCGACATTATTGCCATTGTAGGCATGAAAAACGTGAAAACAGGACACACCTTGTGTGACCCTAAAAAACCGGCAACACTGGAGCCTATGGTATTCCCTGACCCAGTGATCTCAATTGCAGTTGCCCCTAAAGATAAAGCAGGTTCTGAAAAATTAGGCATTGCCATCGGAAAAATGATTGCAGAAGACCCTTCTTTCCGCGTTGAAACCGATGAAGACAGCGGTGAAACCATTCTAAAAGGCATGGGCGAGCTACATCTTGATATTAAAATTGATATATTAAAGCGAACCCACGGTATTAATGTTGAAGTAGGAAAACCTCAAGTAGCTTATCGTGAAACCATTACTAAAAGCGTAGAAGATAGCTACACCCATAAAAAGCAATCAGGTGGTTCTGGTCAATACGGTAAAATAGATTACACTATTGACCCAGGCGAGCCTGGATCAGGATTTGTTTTTGAATCTAAAGTAACTGGTGGCAACGTACCTAGAGAATTCTGGCCAGCCGTAGAAAAAGGTTTTGCAAAAAGTATTGAACAAGGCGTTTTAGCAGGATTCCCATGCCTTGATTTTAAAGTCACATTATTAGACGGTGCTTTCCACGCAGTAGATTCATCTGCGATTGCTTTTGAGATTGCGGCTAGATCAGCTTATCGTCAATCAATCCCTAAAGCTGGACCTCAATTGATTGAACCCATCATGCATGTTGATGTTTACACACCTGAACATCATGTGGGGGACGTTATTGGTGACCTTAACCGTCGTCGTGGCATGATTAAATCTCAAGAGGCAGAGGTAACAGGCGTACGCATTAAAGCGGATGTAGCTTTAAGTGAAATGTTTGGTTACATCGGTGATTTACGCACTATGACCTCAGGACGAGGTCAGTTTTCTATGCAATTCTCACACTATTCAGCTTGCCCTAAAAACGTAGCAGAAGAAGTGATTAAAGAAGTCCAGGAACGCAACAAAAACAAATAAAGTCTTAGGGTCTATGCTAATTACAATATTGTTCATGTTCTGTTAAGAATTGATATGCTCTAATTAGCCGCGAGTGGATAATACTTATTGGGGGGTAGGTACTGAATTATAGAGTACCTACTCCCATTTTTTATCACTCTATTCCCACCTCAAAATCTCTCTTTCTCTATCATTAAAAAACTACTTCATTATCGCTGTAAATACTTGATTTCATTTTATTCCTACCGCTAAAATATTATGTTTTTAGGCAATTCAGTAATCCCCTGACTTTTCCTAAAAAATACATATCAGTTTCATTTTCTCACCCACATCAATAGACTTTACACCTGCATTAGCATGTTCAATAACTGCATTGATTCCTTTTAAAGAATTTGTGAAAAACACGTTTGATATTGAAAACGTGTTTATGCAATAAAAGGGGTAAAATTTACAAAAATAACAGACAAAAAAATGCCCCAGTTGAACTGAGGCATTTTTAACAACTAAAATAGTAACTACTTAGCTTACCCTCTATTTTGCTTTCGCCTTGCTCTTGAACAAAATAAAGAGCAATCTAAGCAGTTACCGAGTCCGCTGAGTAGTTTAGCTAAAATATATAATTAAAATTATACTTTGTTGGCAGCAAATGGATGCTCTGAAGTCGCTTTAGCAGCAACAACTTCAGCTGCTGTTGGTGTTCCAGCTACCGCATTTTTGATAGATGCTTTAACAGCGTCATAGTTGTTTTTCTCAATAGCAACGTCATCTTCTGCCAGCCAGTGAATGAATACACCAACAGAAATAAACAAATCATCCGCTTCGTCAGCAGGGATTGTTCCGTCTTCAACACAATCAGCAACAGCCATTGCAACACCACGTTGTGCAGGGCCAAACATTTGAACTGCTTGCTTAGAACCTTTGATTGTTACTTTGTTGAACATAACAGTTGCAGGCTTAACCATAAGGTTAGGTGCAACAACAGCTAGAAGACTAGAAAAACCGTCTTTGTTGTTTGTTAAGCAGTTTGCGAAAGCAGATTCTGCAGCTGAACCACGAGGTCCAATCATTAAGTCAATGTGAGCAACTTCGTTTCCGTCACCGTTTAAAGATTCGCCTACGCGTAAGTTGTTAATTGTAGCCATGAGGATAATTCCTATTATTATGTGAATGAAAGAGTGAATAAAAATCCACTTTTATTTTTTTAATTCCTTTACTGTATTATCTAGTTCACCTAACAGATAATGCTTCTACAAAATGAATAAATACCGTCGCCACCGTCAGGTCGGCCGTAGTACCTGGATTTATACCTTTATCCTTAAACTTCCTATCTACATCATGCAAGAGAGGAACACATTGTTCAGGTTTATCAGTATTAGCCAAGGCATCGTCGACTATAATCATCTGCTCAAGTATCCATCCTGAATACTTATTGCCGTACTTTCGTTCTATATGACTATCAGGAAATTGTGCTAACAGCCCTGTATACACAGAAACTGCAGCCCAAACTACATCGTCATATTTCACGCGAGCAGTATTATACCTTAAAATGGAAAAATCAAAAATATCTTTGTAGTTTGATACATATTGAAAAGCAATTCTGTCTTTTTCACTGGCAATTGCCATGGCTTCAATTAAGGTGACAGCAGGTGCTTCATTAACATCTTCTTGTTTCGAATCACCTAGACCTCCAGGTGAAGCCAGTGTGATTGCTTTAAATACCCACTCTGCATCTGCTTGAGTGGTATTGCTTAATACTTGAGCTAACGCTTGAGCCAAACTTTGAGCTGATTGTTGTTGAAAAATCGCCTGGCATATAGGGGCAGATAACAACAAAATCCCAAGATTAGTATTACATCCTACCCTTTCTCTGGTTGCTTTAACGGCATAATATACTTTTTCTCCCAAAGAAAAATCAGGGTTTGTTATTGGAAAAGCACTAACTTCTGCGCTTAGTATAAAGTCTTCAGCCGTCATATCATGACCCGCAGCATAAACACTGACATTACCTGGCTTAAAAGCCTCAACATCTATCGCGCAAGCACGTTTGTATGCTGTGATCAGTTGTGTTTGATCTATCATCACACCAAGCCTAGAGTTTTATCAAAGGAGCCACTCTGTATATACCGATCCAGTAAGTCATTCACCAATATCTCAGCCATATTAATAGCACAAACACTTTCAAGACCTTTCCATGCTGGAATACTATTGACCTCTATAACACTCAATTGACCATTAGCTGCTTCAATGATATCCACACCAGCATAATCCATTTTCAATGTTTCAGTGGCTTGAATTGCCAATTGTGCCAAGCTTTCTTCCATTTCAATAGCTTCACACTTTGCACCACATGCTACGTTATTTAACCACGATGTTCCACGCCTACGCATAGCATGCACTGCTCGATTATTAACCACAAAAACACGAATATCTGAATAGCCCTGACCTTCGCATTCTATAAAGCGTTGTAAATAATAAATGCCTTGGCTGCTGGTTAGCCAAAATAGATCTGTTATTTTTTCCAGCCGTCTAACACCTTCTCCTTGTGAACCAAACAAAGGTTTACTAATCAATTGGTGTCCTTGCTGTAATTCTTTTTCCGCTACAGATAATGCATCAGACCTTTCTCTGAGAACCCAGGATAGCGGTGTGTTAATGCTGGCATTATGCAACAAAAAACTAGTCATACCCTTGTCTACACTCCGCTCTATAGCGTGACCATTATTATAAACAGGAATGCCCAGTTTTTTTAATATATGCAAAATATCTAGGTAAAAAATAACTTCCTGTAAAGATCCACCAGGGACTCCTCTGACAAAAATAGCAGCAGGTAAAGATGATTGAAAGCCTGGTATTCTGATTGGCAATCCCTGAGATTCTAGGTTTATCGTGCATGCCGTAAGAGAAACATATTCACTTTGGAATCCTCTTTTAGCAAAGGCCTGACATAGCTGTTTACCATGCCAACCTGGCTCATCGGTAAAAATGACTATTCGAGTCAACAGTTATCCTTATAAAGTATACGAAAAATAGTATTGAGAAATAGTATTCATCTCATTCTACTTAATTCAAAATCCAAAAGACTGATCTAACAAAGCATTATCCAACTTTCCAGCTCTAAAGCTATTACCCGAATCCATCGCAGTCACAATCACACTGGCAGGACTAAACAACATGCTATCAATTTTGAAGAAATCATAGTTACAAGCTTTAAAAATATCCGCAAATGGTTTTCCATAATCTTTTGATGTTGAACTGGGCAGTTCTTTAGCCAACTTTTCAGCCGCTTCATCGCTTCCGGTAACAAAAATATGGACTTGCCCAGCAAATAATATCGCATCATTAGTACGTCCCATGGCTTGAACAAAATCTGGATGCGGAGGACAAACGGGGGCACTACCACAGCCATCAACAATATTTTCAAGTGGGAAATGTAATTCATGGGTTTTATGCATTGCCACTTCTAGCACTCTACCTACCACTTGTACGCTACCAGCAATACTACTGGTCGGCGTCATAATCAAGGTTAATTTATCAGCAGTTATGCCACAAGCAACAGCTACTTTATCAACAATTTCAATGGGTGGCATTTTATCGTTCTCTATCACTAATACTGTAGAACCCGCATTATCGCTATATTCTAATTCTTGATAAAGTGCTTCAACAGGGACTTTAACACCGTCTTTTTCTTTGTTTGCCATAGCTCTTGCAGGGCCAGAACCTAATGCATAATATTTTTCGTGTGCTAAACTCCATCCAGCATATTGACTGCCTAAACAGGCTAAAACTGGATTGCTTGAATGCACATTAATTGACAATGGCCAATGATCCGTATAGGCACTTTGAGAAATAGAAACTGTTCCCAGTCCTCCCATGCAAATTTCGGTAATAATACGCCCTGCTTCTAAGCCACCAGGCACATTAATACCAGCATCAATAATCGTGCATCCATTTTTCAGCTTTTCTATACCCAGTCTTAAACTATCGGCATGATCAATGAGTTGCTGTACTAATGGTTGGGTGAGCTTATTGACACTGGCTGTATATTGCATTGTTTTACCTAACTAATAATTTATTTATAACTTGCTGTTTAGAGGACAAATCATTCTCAATATCCCGTGCATTTTCTACGCTGGCAATGATACTGCAAATCGGCATTCCTGTGTTAATTAATGCGCCTGATTCGGGTATATCGACCACCCATTCAGGCCATTTAATTTGATCTCCGATTGTATAATTAGACTCAGCAAAAATCACCCTATAACTGCGATAATCATTTAAATCTTCAGATGGCTGTAATACTGAATCTGTTAAACAGGCTTTAATATGTTCTATTAATAAATTGCTTGTATATAGCTGCATACTTGCAGAAGGTCTTGCATTAATCTCTAGTGCATAACAATGATCACCTTTAACTATAAAATCGAATGAATTAAGACCCTTTAAAGAAAATTCAGGGACTAGTTTTCCGATCCATGCTGATATGGTTGTTATTATCTTGTCTTCAACAGTGGGCTGACTGATAAGCCCTGAAAAAACATATTCATTATCGTCTATAACGATAGTTTGTTGCTGATGGAAACCATGGATAACAATTTGTTTTCCATCCGTCACAAACAGCACAGACATAGCCAAACCTTCAATTTTCTGTTGCCAATAATTTGAACCCGATACCACGGTGTTTTTATGATAGTTTTTTATGCCGATACCGCCTTCACCTGAGATAGGTTTAATTAACCACGCTATATCCTGCTGTGGTGGTTTAAATGAGGTCTGGGGGTAAATAATATTTAATTTTTTTAATGTTGAAAAGAAATTAACTTTTTCTTGGATCAGGCTAAAAACAGAAAGTGAATTACCTAATACAGTAAATTTTTGAAAAAGATGTTGCAGGCTTTCAGGATAGGCTTCAAAACCACTGCCATAAATAGCATAATTTATTACCTGAGTTTTGTCTAAAACAGTTAAGGCAGCGGCTAAATGGTGAGAAGCTAAACAGTCAATCTTGATAGACGCTAAGGTTATTTTCTGGGTATCGACATCATTAAAACAATCAATAACAATAGGATTGAGTCCAGCATTTTTTGCTGATTGTGCCAACATTCGAGCAGAATTAGCAACAATCAATATTTTTTTAAAATTAAACACAAAATGACTAAGATGCTAAAATCAGACGTTGCAATTTTCTCGTAAAGTACTTGAATTGTTCTTTATAGAGTGGCTTATAATGAATACAGCCCCGCCTTATCACAAGTTTCAGCCTTTAAAAAAACCGCGCGAAGTATACTGAGAGCTTAGCATAACTCATGAACGGATAAAAAAGGTCAGCCAAAATAACGTGCAATAGCTCACTATTACACTTGTATTTTGACTAAAACCTGAAAAATTCTATCACTTTTTTCTCATCGCCAGAGTTATGCTGAGGTCTCATAATACTATTTTCAAGAATAAATGATAAATAGTAACTACTCAGCGTACTCCGTAACTGCTTAGATTGCCCTCTGTTCTGTTCAAAATTAAGGCGTTCAAGAGCAAGGCGAAAGCGAGGAGTTTACAGGTGTAAATGCGCACTTTCAACGCGGTCATTGGACAAAATAGAGGGTAAGCTGAGTAGTTACGATAAATAAAGCACTAATTATATTGATACTTTAATACCAATCCAACCAGCACGAGGCGCACCAGCACCAACAAAACGTGGATCATCGAGCACATCTAAACCAGGTGCTTCATCCGGTTCACCATAAAGACCAAATGTTTCATACTCACTAGCAAACAAGTTATCGACTTTGGCAAAAAACTCAATATGCTTGTTGAATTTATATTTAGCGTGAAGATTCACCAAATGATAGCCAGAAATTTGGGCATTATTGTTGGCTTCATCACCACGATAATATTGTGATGAATGATACGAGGCATCAAAACCCAATGACAGCGCAGGTGTAAAAGCATAATCCGCACCTAACTTAACATTATGTTTTGCAATTCCAGGAATACTGTCGCCTTTTTTCACAGTCGTCTCTTCACCTGCTGGATTATTTTCATTAAATACGGCAAAGCCATCTTCAAACGTTGCATCAATATAAGAGTAATTAGTAAACCAACTTAATTGATTCTCAAAAAATACACCATTAAGACCAAGCTCAACCCCTTGTCGTTTTGTCTCACCCACATTATCAAAGAAACCATTATTGAGATTGCCTGCCACACCTTCTTCTACAGGTATAAAAAGAATATCATCTTTATTCACTGTATGGAACACACCCGCTGTCCAGGTAATTGAATTAAATTGACCTCTCAATCCAGCTTCCCACGTTTTTGCAATCACTTGATCTAGCGGTGGATCACTCAAGAAAGAATTGGGTAATGCACAAGGTTTTGCTTTATTTGAGCAGGTTAATTCTGAAGGGGTTGGCGCTCGCGATGATTCACTATAGCTACCATAGATACCCAAATCATCATTCACCGCATAAGCAAGCCCAAGTGCTGGATTAATTCGACGATAGGTGTGTGTGCTACCCGATTCATTCAAATTAGTGTCACCACCTTCACTGCTACCTGAAATATCAATATGTGTCAGGTTGTAGCGTGCAGATAATGTTAATGCTAATTGATCTGTTACGCTTAATGTATCGGTGAAAAAGATACCTAAAGAATCACTATCAATTTTACCATCAACGACTGATTCATTAATGATAACACCCGTACCTATTGTGCCTCGGTCATCTTTAAATACTGCCACTTCACTTTGGGCGTTGTAATCCATGTCCGCTTTATCGTAACTCATGCCAATAATTAATTGGTTTTCTCGATCAAACAAATTGTTTGATAGCGTTCCCTGCAAGCTGAACCCGTAACCATCTTGCTCCGTGGTACTTGTATTGTTTAGCGCAAGATCATTGCTAGGATTTCCTAGTGCCGCTGCGGTAATATCATTACCATTAATATCCTCAATACGCTCTCCATCTCCATCATCGTCTCCGTCATCGTCACCATCTTCCTCCTCAACCAAAAATCCATCATCAATCTCTAACTCCGCACCATCACCATTAAAGGTTTCACGGTCATTGTTTCGATAATAGCTATTGGCTGACAGTAAAACTGTATCCGATAACCAATGTGAGCCATTTAGTGACAACATCCGTAATTCATTTTGAGTGTTATCTGGGTAAGTAAATACTGCCTCACGATCACTTTTTGATAACTCAATAGGTGCTGCGCCATTACCATTTAAATCACTATCAACTGCCGCCAGTGCTAAATCTAAGGTGCTGGAATCATTTTTATAGCTTAACTTGGCAAATAATTGTTCTACTTGCGAAGGTGATTCATCACGCCACCCATCTTCTTCGGTATATGCCCCTGTTACAAAATATGCAAAATTACCCTTCTTATCCCCGCTTTCTAAAGTAACAGAATGGCGTCCAAAAGAGCCTGTGTAAGCTTCAAGACTATGTCCTTTATTAGTAAAGCCACTTTTAGTTTGAATAGAAATTGCACCGCCCAATGTGTTTAAACCAAATAAAGGATTAGAACCTGGGATTAAGTTTATGCTAGCAACTGCTGATTCTGGAATTAATTCAAAGTTAACTGCATCTCCGAAAGGTTCATTTACCCGCACACCATCTTGATAAATGGATAAGCCCTGAGCAACACCCACTAATGGTGAAGCCGTAAAACCACGAAATTGTAAGTCGGGTTGAAAAGGATTGTTTTGTGCGGAATTGATGCTTACACTACCCAATGTTTTATTCATAAAGTCCGTCATATCAAGACTTTGGCTATTTTCAATTTCTTCAGCAGTGGCAGATTGAATGTTACCCGCAATTTTATCGGCTGGTAGACCAATACCATGCAACGGTGTGGTGCCAACAATTTCAATGTCACTCAATTCTAAATTACTTTCATCTTCAGCATAAACTGCTGATGTCAGCATTGCCGTTATGAGCATTAAATATAATGCTTTCTTTTGCTGCTGATACTGCATATTCTCTCCTAAGTTCTTATATGAACGCTAAATTCTAAAACTTTGCAGATTATGCAGGGTTTGAGAAATATTACCTATAGGAAAAACTCCTAATTATTGAACAATACAAATTAAATGTAAGCTCAATAGTGCATAATATCTTTCCATAGCAACCAACAAGCCGAACGATATTGATAAAACTAGATTGTACCTATGAATTTAAAGCTACGATTAAACGTAATAATCACTCTTATATTGCTATTAGTAATCCTTATTGGTGCTGTTGTTACCATTAAAAATGCTGCTAACAACATACAAGCTGAAATTGCTTCAACTGCAATTCTTGCTTTGCAGATGTTTGATGCTGAAATTTTAGGGCTTAGAGTGAAAAATTCCTCTCTTATTAAAGGCAGATTCGTTTTTCATTTGAGAGACCTTAAAAATGTTCGCCATCTTAAAATAGATTTTTTTGATAACTTCGGCAAACTCCAAGATAGCAACCGTGTCAAAATAGGCTCACAACAAAACCAAGCTCCAGCATGGTTTGTTAATGCCATGGATGCAGTGACAGGTAAGCTCCCTAGTACAAGGCAATCCGTTTTCATGGCTGATGGACGAGTTGGTGAATTAGTGATTACCCCCGATATTTCTTATGAAATTAACGAAGAATGGCAAGCAACAAAAGGCATCTTGGTACTACTCAGTATCTTCTTTTTAGTGGTTAATATTGTCGTTTACATTGCAGTAAACATTGCTCTTCGCCCTATTGATGACATTCTTACCGCATTAACCGAACTAGAATCTGGCAATCTTAAATCTCGACTACCAAAATTTACTTTGCCAGAGTTATCCAGCATCAGTGATAAATTTAATATCATGGCAGAAACCTTACAATCCAGTATTGAAAATAATCATCACTTATCGCAACAATTGATGCGCTTACAAGAAGATGAGCGAAAGAATTTAGCGCAAGAACTCCACGATGAAATCGGTCAACATCTTACCGCTATCCGTATGGATGTTGCCGTTATCAAAGGTGCTAAAACTATTGATACTGCTCAAGAAAGTGCAACAGCTATTGATGTTGTCGTTAGACGGATGATGGAAATTGTCCGCACAATATTGCAACGTCTTCGCCCTAGTGATCTTGATGAATTAGGTTTAGAAGTTGCATTAAAAGAACTTATTTCAGCATGGCTTACTCGTAACCCAGATATCCATTTAGATTTCCATATTTCAGGAAACTTTATCGATCTTGATGACGCTCTATTAATTTCCATCTATCGATTGGTTCAAGAATGTCTAACCAATATTGCACGTCATGCAAATGCAAACAGCATCACTATCTCCATAGAAAAAAACAATAGTCAAATTAATATGATGGTCACTGATAATGGCAATGGCTTTGATCACACAATAAAACCCAAAGGTTTTGGTTTGCTAGGAATGAGAGAGCGAGTGGAAG
The DNA here is from genome assembly GCA_003666385.1 of Methylococcales symbiont of Hymedesmia sp. n. MRB-2018. Taxonomy (GTDB): domain Bacteria; phylum Pseudomonadota; class Gammaproteobacteria; order Methylococcales; family Methylomonadaceae; genus QPIN01. Next base: position 14,208 of record QPIN01000062.1, on the reverse strand, counting down.
GTTTAGCGGGAAAATTTAAGCTAACTACAGCTATTAATAAAGGGGTAATAATCAACATTGAATTGCCATCTGGTATTAAAAGAAAAGAATGAAAACGCCCATTTCAGTCATGTTGGCAGATGACCACGCAGTTGTTCGTTCTGGCTTGCGTAGACTATTAGAACAAAATGACAATATTAAAGTTGTTGCTGAAGCCGAAAGTGGTAAACAGGCTTATCATCTATTTGGGGATACAACACCCGATGTATTAGTGATGGATATTTCCATGCCAGGTATCGGTGGCTTAGAGGCTCTACGACGAATTATACATCGCTATAATTCCGCTAAAGTAGTAATATTTTCAATGCATGAAAGTGCAACTTTTGCCGTGCAAGCCCTAACATCTGGCGCAATAAGCTATGTTGCTAAGTCCAGTGAAGCACAAGACTTAATTCAGGCAATCGTTAGTGCGGCGGAAGGAATAAGTTATTTAAACCCCATCTTATCTGAGAAAATAGACTTGCAAACCCTCTCTGAGAAAAATCCAATACAGAAGCTCACTTCTAGGGAATTTGGGATTTTTAGATTGCTTGCAGAAGGAAAAACTGTTGACAATATTTCCACCCTATTAAATATTGGAAAAAAAACTGTTGCCAATCATCAGACTATATTAAAACAAAAACTAGGGATCACTAGCCCTGTTGAGTTAGTACGATTAGCTATTAAACATGGTCTAATCGAAAGCTAATACCCTAAAAATAAAAATTATTATTGCAATTATTTGCTTTTATTAGGGTCTCAGCTTCTTGTATGTTTCCCAATCTAAAACAAGGTATTACAATGAAAAATAAGTGTTTTGTACAAATATGCTGCGGTAAAGCAAAATATCTGGATTTTTTGGCACCATTAGCTTTACGCTTATACTTAGTGCCAATTATGTGGATGGCAGGCAGTAAAAAGTTTTCAAATTTTAGCAGTACGGTGGAATGGTTTGGTAATGATGAATGGGGACTAGGTTTACCGTTACCCTATTTATTGGTTTTTCTCGTTGCTTTAGTGGAGGTGCTGGGTGCATTATTCTTACTTTTGGGTTTTGGAGTCAGGTTGATTTCAATACCTTTAATGCTCACTATGGCTGTTGCAGCAGTGACTGTACACCTACAAAATGGTTGGTTGGCCATTGCAGAAGGCAGTGGTTTTTTTGCTAACGAAAGAACTATGGGAGCCATACAAAGACTGGACAAAGCTAAGGAGCTTTTGCAAGATGTTGGCAATTATAGCTGGTTAACAGAAAATGGAAATTTTGTTGTGCTTAATAATGGCATTGAATTTGCCGCTACTTATTTTATTATGCTACTGGTTTTGTTTTTTATCGGAGCTGGTAACTATGTGAGTGCTGATTATTGGCTAAAAATTAAATTCAAAGAACGGCGAATTTAATCTTTGTCTACAGGAAAATTTAAACTTACCCTCTTCACAGCATTAGTACTCTGTCTCCCAACAGCACAAGCACTAAATGATTATCAGAAACAATTGGATTGTAATGGATATGCCCGTGCTGGTTATATACAAACAGATCATTCCTCAGCCAGTGCTTTGGCTGGAGCCTTGGGCTGTGCATATTCATTAAATTCAATTATTGGAACATATTTGAGTTTATATGCATCTTGGGATCCTGGGTTTAATAGCGAAAATGATAATAATATTCAAGCTGAATTTTTTAACAATCAACAAGATAGTTATTTAATTGTTGGAGAAGCATTTTTAACACTCTCAATGGATCAGTTTCACACCCGATTAGGTCGACAGCATTTTGATTCGCCACATTTGGAGAGTGATGATTTGCGAATGATACCCAATTTATTTGAAGCTTATTTATTCGATACGCATATTTCTGATGAATGGCTGCTGGGTATAGGTTTTGTAAGAGAAGCGGCAGGTTGGGAAAATGGTGCGAATGCTTCACAGTTTGTTTCTATTGGCGAAGCTTTAGGTGGGGATTCCAGCGGTGCTTGGCTGAGCTGGCTAAGTTATGAGCAAAACAACTTAAATTCTGACAGTTGGTTTTACTATATTGCTGACCACTTGATGTTGGTTTATTCCGAGCTAGTAGTGAGTGGTGAATTAGCAGATACTATTTCTTATCGCTTTGGCTTGCAATATGATTGGGGAGCAGACACAGGGAATGCATTGCTTGGTGATGTAAATGCACATAGCTTGGGTATACTATCTGCTATATCATGGTCTGGCTTTACCTTGATAGTTGCTTATAATAGAAATTTTACTGATACAGGGGCAATAGCCAGTGTAGGTGGTGGCCCTTTTTTTACCTCGGTAGAGGATCAGACACTGGATGCTATTGAAGGTAAAAATGCTGAAAGTATTTTGCTAGGTGTTGAATATGCGTTTAATAATTTTGTTGACATCGGTATTTTGGCAGGGAAATTTAGTGCGTCCAGTAAGAAAGAATATAACAAGGAAGAGTTAAACCTATTTATCAACCTTAACTGGGAAGATACTGTTGATGCAGAATTGATGATTTGAATTTTACCCCAGACTGGCATCAAGTCAGGGTTATTGTTAGCTACTATTACTAGAGAGTTATATGTATTTTAGAAATCTAATTTTTTCTGCATTTGCTTTGGCCATTATTGCAGGGACTATTTTAAGTATTTATCAAGCTTTTTTTATTACCCCTATTATTGTAGCTGCCGAAGTCTATGAGGTGGTTGAGTCTGTGACTCATGTAGGACATGCTTTGGCTGAAACAATTGAAGCCTGGTCACCTGATGACGGTAGAGAAAGACATAGCTGGAATTTTGTCAGCAATTTTCTACTAAGTTTTGCTTTTGCTTTAATTTTATTGAGTGCCATGAGTTTAAAAGCATCATTTGGTCTGTTAGAAGGAGGGTTCTGGGGCGTAGCCGCGTATTTATCGGTTTTTGCTTCACCTGCATTAGGCTTACCGCCAGAATTACCGGGTATGGAAGCCGCTTATTTAGAAAGCAGGCAGGTCTGGTGGTTGTTTACCGTTTTTGTGACTACATTGTCATTATGGTTAATGGCTTATCAAGCAATCGTGCATAAAGTGATAGGTTTATTACTGATTATCAGTCCACATGTCATTGGAGCACCTCAACCTGAGATGCATGGCTTTGTTAATTCAAGCCCTCAGGCAATTGAAGCATTGACTCTGCTTTGGCATCAGTTTATTGTCCAAACCAGTATCGCTAATCTTTTATTGTGGCTAATGATAGGTTTGGGGGCAGGCTTTATAGTGGATAAGTATATTCATCCATTGGAAGAAAAGAAATAATCGTCTTTACAATGAATATCATAGAGAACATGAACGACTAATGCCAACCGCCATATTGTTTGGTAATATCGCCTTTAAAGCCAGCTGATGTTCTATTAGAGTCAGGAACACTTACTGTCTGTTCAGCGGCTCTCATCATATTATAATGCGTATATCCACCCAGTGATTTTGCTCTTTTGGCAATAGCAGAAGTGAGTTCATTAATATCATATTTTTTGATACTGGGATAAATAACAGCAACTGTCATTTTTTTATCATAACTATTTACTGTTTTAGGATAAAAATGTAGTTCAATGGGTAATTCTGTACCTGCCGGGACAGTGATTGAGTAGTGATAATCATGGAGCAACTCAGAACTGACAATGAGTGTACCCTTAGTGTCAGTTACTTTAATGGTGCCCGATAATATAGTCCCTTTCTTATTGCTGACTTTACCTTTAATAGTCGTGTCTTTTGGGTATTTTTGAATTTTCTGTTTAACTGAAAGCGTGTTTTTTGCACTTTTTTCTTTGTTATCACAGCCGCTTAAAAATAAGCTACTTAATAATAAACTTAAAATAAGGATGATTGAAGTTTGAGATTTTGAAATTAATTTTGTCATATTATTTCTCCTTTATATTTTTAAATTGTAGCATGAGCGTATGTTTGATATTCTTAAATACGCACTTTCAACGTGGCTATTGGACAAAATAGAGAGTAAGCTGAGTAGTTACGAAAAAATTATGTTTGTTGCGGTTCTATATGAAAAAAGTATTGAAGAAACGATTGAATTGGCTAGGGAAGCCGATAGCATCAAAAATGATAATGAAGATGACGAAATAGAACTTTTTTAATATTGTTATGAAATTTAAATCGTTTATTATTGCATTCACATTACTTATACAAGGGTGTAGTACGTTTTATAAGCAACAATCACCCGCTCCTGTCTATGGCGATTCGCAAGCAAGCGAGCCTTATCTTATTCCATCAGAAGAAAATGATTCAACTAAAAATAGTTCTAAACCCGTTAGAATTATTGGAAATATAAGATATCCTGAGAACAAAAATCAACACTATCCATATAAACCTACAGTTTCTCATATTCCTGTTGATACACAACTGGTAGTAAACCCGTTATCGTTTGCTATAAAATCTTTAGTATTAGAAGCAGAGAGAAATAGTCAGAAAGGTGATTATGAATCAGCAGTTTCTATAATTGAACGTGCTTTAAGAATAGAATCAAGAAACCCCACATTAACCTACAAATTAGCAAAACTTCGTTTACAACAATCCAAACCACGACTAGCTGAAGATTTAGCAAAAAAAGCGGCCCTATTATCTGCACAGGATAGAATTTTAAAAAGGCAAAGTTGGTTATTGATCAGTGAAGCTAGGAAACAGCAAAATAATCTTTATGGGGCAAAAGAAGCCAAGTTAAAAGCGGATAATATTTAGCTTATACCATTTTCAAGAATAAATGGCTTGCATTCGCCACATCATAAGTGCAAATCTCAAAAAAAAATAGATAAAATAAGGGGGACTACTCAGCGTACTCCGTAACTGCTTAGATTGCCCTCTGTTCTGTTCAAGATCAAGGCGTTCAAGAGCAAGGCGAAAGCACAGAGTTTACAGGTGTAAATGCGTACTTTTAACGTGGCTATTAGAAAATAAGCCGAGTAGTTACAAATAAGGAATAGTGTAAACAGGCAAGCGCCAGATTTGGCATGGGCCTAATCCTTCTCCAAGCATAAGACCTTGGATGGTGTGTGTGAAAAATAAGAGTTTATATCCACAAATTTAATGAATAATAAACCTAGGAAATGTTTGGGGTATAATGCCTCGGTTGAGGTTTTTGCACAGATGACTGGCAAGGGCTATTTTTTAAATGAAAGCGTTGCACTTATGGGTTGAATTCGCCCAATATAAAATTAATGCTACAAATTTTTAAGGAAAAATATTATGAGCAAGAATACCAAATTAATCGCATTTACCGCTGTTGTAATTGCTGTTGTAGCTGTAGTTGTAGTTGTAGTTGTAATGACAGTAATGAAAACAAAAACCCCGTCAGATGATAAGGAAATTGTCATTAAGTTTTCGCATGTGACTACTGAAACCACGCCAAAAGGGAAGGGCGCTATACTTTTGAAAAACCTTGTCGATGAAAGACTGGCAGGCAGAGTTCGTGTTGAAATTTATCCAAATTCTCAACTGTATAACGACAAGACGGCATTAAAAGCATTATTGTTAGGCGATATACATTTAGCGGCACCGTCACTATCAAAGTTTAGTAAATATACCAAACAATGGGCATTATTTGACTTACCTTTCTTGTTCAAAAATCCTCAAGCGTTAAATTGCTTCACCAACTCGGATAAAGGTCGGGAGTTACTAAATACCGTTCAGAATAAAGGCATTAAAGGGCTGGGTTATTGGCTCAACGGTATGAAACAAATTTCTGCTAACCGTCCATTAATTAGCCCTGAAGATGCAGCTGGGCTAAAATTTCGTATTATGAGTTCGGATGTGCTTAAAGCACAATTTGAGGCGCTCAAAGCCAATCCTCAAAAAATGGCTTTCGCTGAAGTTTATAACGCATTGGCAACAAATGTTATTGACGGACAAGAAAACACTTGGTCAAACATTCGCTCAAAGAAATTTTTTGAAGTGCAAAAACACACAACTGTCTCTAATCATGGTGTTTTGGAATATGCACTGGTTACCAATAAAGAATTTTGGGACGCTCTGCCAAATGATATTCGCTTAGAGCTTGAGAAAATCATTGCACAAGTAACTGATAAAGTGGTTGAATTTGCATTAGAAGCCGCCGAAAAAGACCAGCAAGCTGTTGTTAATTCTGGCAAAACCAAAGTCCATACTTTAACTCATTTGCAAAAACAACAATGGATTGATGTTATGAAACCAGTTTGGTCGCAATTTGAAAATCAAGTTGGCAAAGACAATATTGCCGCTGTTCAACAATGCAACGCTCAAAACTAATTCACCCAAAATAACCAGCGTTTATGAAGTTTTCTAATATTATCAATAATATTGAAGCAGGGCTGATTACATTATTGCTGACTGCAATGACATTAATTACCTTTTCTCAGGTTATTGCTAGATATGTGTTTAATTCGGGTGCAGTTTGGGCGTTAGAAGTTAGCACTTATTTGTTTGCTTGGCTGGTTTTATTGGGTGCATCTTATGTTATCAAAGTTGGTGCGCATATAGCAGTTGATAGTGTGGTTAATCTATTTTGCAAAAAAAATCAAAAAAATATTGCGTTATTTGCCGTTTTTTGCTGCATGATATTTGTCATTATTATGTTGATAGGCAGCTACGAATATATCGCATTACTCAAAAACATCGAAATTGAACTTGAAGACTTGGCTGTTTTAGAATGGCAGGCTAAAATTATTTTGCCTCTGAGTTTTGCATTGATGTTTTTTCGTTTATTTGAAGTGATGATGGACATTTTAAACAATAAAATTACCACCATGCATTTTGATGTTCGCATTGATGAGCCTTAGAACCCTAATCCAAAAATAAACAGTGAGACCTTTGTATAAACAGGGAAGCAATTAGCAAAATGACAGTTTTTAATAAATCCGTCAAGTTGCCAGAAGGCGGCGTTTTGATGATTATCCATATTCACACAAAGGTCTTGCAGTGATTATTTTCACTTTATTCACTTTATTGTTTGGCTTGATGGCAATTGGTGTGCCTGTGGCATTTTCGCTCGGACTTTCAAGCGTGTTAGTGATTTTATTGTTCGGCGATGAGTCGCTCGCCTCTCTTGCTGCGCACCTGTTTGACTCCACAGAGCATTACACGCTGATGGCGATTCCTTTCTTTATTTTGGCCTCTTCATTTTTATCAAAAGGTGGGGCTGCTCAACGCTTGATTGATTTTGCAATAGCCAGCATTGGTTGGATGAAAGGTGGGCTACCAATGGCATCTGTTTTGGCTTGTATGATGTTTGCGGCAGTCTCAGGTTCTTCACCTGCAACTGTCATTGCCATTGGCTCGATTGTCATTGCTGGCATGGTTAGAGAAGGCTACCCAAAAGCCTATGCAGCAGGTGTTATTAGCTCCGCTGGCACAATGGGCATACTAATCCCACCTTCAATTGTAATGGTGGTTTATGCCGCAGCAACTGAAGTTTCGGTTGGTAGAATGTTCTTAGCAGGCGTTATTCCTGGTTTGATTATCGGCTTAATGATGATGATTGCTATTTATATTACTGCCAGAGCAAAAAACTATCCCAGTGTCCCTTTCAAAGGTTTTTCCGAGCTAATAAAAGCCTTCACTCAATCCTCAGGCTCCTTGTTTTTAGTGGTCATTATTATTGGTGGTATTTACGGAGGGATTTTTACCCCAACTGAAGCAGCAGCAGTTGCCGCAGTTTATGCTTTCGCCTTGAGTGTATTTATTTATAAAGATGTCAAAATTAGTGAAGTGCCAGCCATTATCAGAGATTCGGCAAAAACTTCCATTATGCTGATGTTTATTATTGTCAATGCAATGTTATTTGCATTTGTTCTAACTAATGAGCGTATTCCACACGAGATTGCCGAGGTCATTATCTCATTTGGTTTGCCAGTTTGGGGGTTTTTGCTAATTGTTAACTTAATCTTACTAATTGCTGGTAATTTTATGGAGCCATCAGCAATATTACTAATTGTGGCACCCATTCTGTTTCCAATTGCCACACAACTTGGTATTGACCCTATTCATTTAGGTATTATCATGGTAGTTAATATGGAAATTGGTATGCTCACACCGCCTGTTGGGCTGAATCTGTTTGCCACCTCCAGTATCACTGGTATGCCGTTAATCAGCGTCATTAAAGCCACAATACCGTGGCTGTTGTTAATGCTGGGTTTTTTAATACTAATTACTTTTGTTCCACAAATTTCAATCTACCTACCGACCTTGTTAATGGGTGCGGAAATCATCAATACTTGATTTAATAGTAATTACCTGTAGGCAAAGCTTCCGCTCCTGCTTACGCCCCTTACCTATGACCGCCAAGGATGGTGGAAATGCAGTCAGATTGTCTGGAACAATCTCTGCCTTCCCTATAGGCATCCCTTTGGAGAGGGCTTTTAAGCCCCTTTATTTTTGGGTCTATGCCATTTATTCTTGAAAATGGTATAACAAGTAAATTTTGATGTGCAGGATAAAAGTGTTGGCACATCATTAAAGGGTGAAAACAAAATGGTGCGCCCAGGCGGATTCGAACCGCCGACCACCGCCTTCGGAGGGCGGTACTCTATCCATCTGAGCTACAGGCGCATAATGATTTTGAAGTTAAATTATACTTTATTTTTTACCTGGCTGATCGATAGGCTTTTAAAGCTTTATCTAAAAGTATGAGTTGTTGCTCATTTTTGGCGAGTCCAAAACGTAGACTTAAAGGGGCAGTAAAGAGCCGTGTAAGAATTCCATATTGTGCTAAAAAGTGATGAATATTTTTAGCATCTGTTGTTTTTACCCATTGAAACAAATCTGATTTTCCATCGGCTTGTAAAGCATTATTTGTTAATACCAGTGATAGTTGCTCAGTCTGTTTTTTAAGTGTTTTCCTTGTCTGTTTTTGCCAGTGACTATCTTGTAATGCCAGGCTGGCAATATATCTGCTTGGATGACTTATAGCCCACGGCCCGAGTTTTGCATTGAGAGCGTTAAGAAGAGTCTCATCAGCGATAACAAAACCGCTTCTAATACCAGCTAGTCCAAAAAATTTACCGATAGAGCGTAATATAATAAGACCCTTTTTTATCGTCTGACTGGATAGACTGTTTTCTGGTGTGCTATCAATAAATGCTTCGTCAACTATTAGCCATCCATTATGTTGACAAAGCTGTTTATGCCAGGCCAGTAATTGTTCCTTACTAAACTGCTGGGCTGTCGGGTTATTGGGGTTGATTATAATCAAAACATCCATTTTATCTATTTGAGTATCTATTGTTTCTATGGCTAGTTCAATGACTTCGTGTCCTGCTTTTTTCCATCTGTAGCCGTGTTCGGAATAAGCAGGTGATAATACGCCGACCGTTGAACGCGATCTTAGTAAAGGTAATATTTGAATGGCGGCTTGTGAACCAGCGACAGCTAGAATGGATTGGCATTGATAATAGTTTTTGGCAGCCGAGATTAAATCATCTGAAGACTCAGGTAATCTTTGCCAGCAACGAGTGGGTATTGTTGGTATAGGCCAGCCATTGGGATTAATGCCTGTCGATAAATCGGTCCATCGATCCAAGGGAATGTTATATTTTTTTGAGGCATCAATTAAATGACCTCCATGTTCAAGCAAGACTTTCTCCGAGGGCTTGAGTGATGATTACAATGAAAATCCATAAATAAAGGCTATGAGTAATTAATTTATTGGCTTTTTCAATGTCATGATCATTTGCCGTATTCGTTGTCCCAAAAAAAATTTTATTTTTGAGTTTATGGTGATACCAGGCAGGGCCACCTAGCTGTATATTAAGTGCACCTGCACCTGCTGTCATAACTGGGCCAGCATTAGGGCTATTGAGTAAATGTGCTTGTTGTTGCCAGCAATTGAATGCTAATTTTCTATGACCTAATAGTGAGTAGCTTAGTGCTGTCAAACGTGCAGGAATCCAATTTAGAATGTCATCAAAACGTGCTGCTGCCCAGCCAAAATATAGATAGCGTTGATTCTTATATCCCCACATAGCATCCAGTGTATTGCTGAGGCGATATAAAATAGCACCGGCAGGGCCTGCGACTATAAACCAGAATAATGGCGCAAAAACAGCATCAGCTCCATTTTCTAAAATGGATTCAATCGTGGCTCGTCGAATATCATCAGCGCTCATTTTCTCTGTTTGTCTACTAACAATCATAGCCACTTTCTGTTTTGCCAGATCAAGGTCATTGTTGTTTAATGCGATAAAAACAGCGTTTGCATGTTGTCTGAGACTTTTTGCTGCAATACAAAAATACAGAATGACAGGTGCGCAAATGAGATTTAACCAGTACCACTGATTGAGTAAGATCGGCAATAAACTTAAAGGTATAATTAACAAGATTAAGGCGAATAGGCCTAAACTTTTTATCTGAGTAGTAGAGCAAGACGGTTTATTCAAACAGGTTTCAATACGCTGGGCATAGTCTCCAAAGAAAACCAGTGGGTGATATTTTTTGGGTTCTCCTAGCCATTGATCCAGTAGAACGGCTAAAATAATGGTAAATGTCAGGCTCATTAGGTTTCTTGTTTATTCCTTTCTCATTATTATACAAATTTAATTGCAGATAATCTTAATTCAATGCACCAAAAATTGAAAACACTGATGATTCAAGGCACTACTTCCGATGCTGGAAAAAGTGCCTTGGTCACTGCTTTATGTCGCTATTATTATCGGCAAGGTATTAAAGTCGCACCGTTCAAACCGCAAAATATGGCACTGAATAGTGCAGTGACAGTCGATGGTGGGGAGATTGGCAGGGCGCAAGCAGTGCAAGCGGCTGCTTGTAAGTTGGAACCTCATACCGATATGAATCCCATCCTATTAAAATCTAATTCGGATAAAACCGCGCAAGTTATTATTCATGGTAAAGCCCATGAGAATCTTTCTGCCAAGCAATATCATTATTTTAAAAACCAGGCAATGCAAGCTGTTTTAGAGTCTCATAATAGACTGCTTCAGCAATACCAGTTGATTATTGTTGAAGGAGCTGGCAGCCCCGCAGAAATTAATTTACGTGAAGGTGATATTGCCAATATGGGCTTTGCAGAAGCTGTGGACTGCCCTGTGATTTTAATTGCAGATATTGATAAAGGTGGCGTTTTTGCCCATATTGTAGGTACGCTTGAATTGCTTTCAGAAACCGAGCGAGAGCGAGTGCTCGGTTTTGTCATTAATCGTTTTAGAGGGGATATTGCTTTGCTTCAGCCAGGCATAGACTGGTTGCAGCAGCACACAGGGAAACCCGTTTTAGCTGTACTTCCTTATCTTCATGGTTTTTATTTGGATGCAGAAGACTCGGTGTCTTTGACTCAGAACAAAAAAAATCAAAACACAGGGTTTGATATTGTGATTCCACGGTTTCCTAGAATCAGTAATCATACGGATTTTGATCCTTTATTATTGCATCCACAAACTTCTGTGCGATTTTTGCAAGACCCTGCTGAATGTGGAAATACTGATTTAATCATCTTAGCGGGTAGTAAGTCTGTTATAGATGATATGGCGTGGTTATTCGATATGGGGTGGGATGATTTTATTAATAAACATCTAAGGTATGGCGGGAAATTGATAGGGCTATGCGGTGGATTTCAAATATTAGGTAAAAAAATTCATGATCCAGACGGCATAGAAGGTGAGAGGCGATCTTGTGATGGCTTAGGTTTTTTGGATATGGAAACTATATTACAAAGTGAAAAAATATTACAAAAAGTAAAGGGGACTCTAATGATAAATGATTGTCCTGTTTCTGCTTATGAAATACATGCAGGCATCACCACAGGGAATGCATTAAATAACCCCGTAATGATGATTGACGGGCATTCAGAAGGTGCTTTTTCTAAAGATAATTTAGTGCTGGGGACTTATTTACATGGTTTATTTGATACCCCTCAAGCCTGTCAAACTTTATTAAACTGGGCGGGGTGTTCAGTAACAGAAACGATTGATTTAGAGCAAGAGCGTGAGGCAGGGATTAATTTATTTGCTGATACAGTAGAGCGTCATTTTAATTTTTCTTTATTCAATGAAGTGTTGCGGAAATTTTTGGGGTGATTAATAGTCGTGATAAATATTAATCTGCAATATGTTTTTTTTATGCTGAGTTCTCAGTTTTTTAATATTTCTTCTGCGTTGCATTTTTTTGCATTTAAGCTATTGAATTGACTCGTGTGCTCAATCTGCTTTTACTGCGTGCTGCTTTATTTTTATGGATTAGACCTTTTGATACGGCTTTATCAATAGTAGAAACCACTGCTTTATAAGCTACTTGAGCTGCTTCTTTATCGCCAGATTCAATGCTTGCAATTACTTTTTTTATAAAAGTACGCATATTACTGCGTTGACTTGCATTGCGGATACGACTTTTTTCTGCCTGACGTGCTCTTTTTTTCGCTTGTGCTGTGTTAGCCATAGTACCGATTCAATCTGTTAATTTAAGAACCGCATATTATCTTTGACGATGATATGATTGTCAACATATTTTACGGTCAGGTAGCTAACAGTGAGTCAACAACTTTTTAAATCAACTGCTATTGTCAGTAGCATGACGATGGTATCACGCATTTTTGGGTTTATCAGAGATATGTTATTTGCTCGCGTGTTTGGCATTGACTCTGCCACAGATGCTTTTTTTGTTGCTTTTAAAATCCCCAATTTTATGCGCCGTTTGTTTGCTGAAGGTGCATTCTCTCAAGCCTTTGTACCTGTACTGTCAGATTATAAAGAGCAGGGTAGCAAAGCCGCCTTAAAGTGTTTTATTGAAAGAACGGCAGGTACACTGGCTTTTATTTTATTTTTGGTCACTATTGTTGGTGTTATTGCCGCGCCTGTTCTAATTACAGCCTTTGCCCCTGGCTTTGATCATGAAGGAAAACAATATGATTTAGCGGTGCAAATGCTTAGAATCACTTTTCCTTATTTATTCTTTATTTCTTTAGTGGCTTTTGCTGGTGGCATTTTAAATTCTCACGGCAAATTTGCCATTCCTGCTTTTACCCCGGTATTTTTAAATATCTGCATGATCGTTGCAGCTATATGGCTTGCGCCTTTAATGCCTGATCCTATCGTTGCTTTAGCTTGGGGAGTATTTGTTGCAGGCATAGTGCAGTTATTATTCCAGCTTCCCGCATTGCATCACTTAGGTTTGTTACCACGCTTAAAACTGGGCTTTAAAGACGATGGCGTTAAACGCATTTTAAAATTGATGGTGCCTGCCCTTTTTGCTGTTTCAGTAACTCAAATTAATTTACTTTTAGACACCTTGATTGCCTCCTTCTTAGCAGCAGGCAGTGTCTCATGGTTGTATTATTCAGACAGACTGGTTGAGTTTCCACTGGGTATTTTTGGTATTGCATTGGCGACCGTCATTTTGCCTAATTTATCAAAGAATCACGCGGCTAACGATCCAGTCGCCTTTTCAAAATCTATGGATTGGGCGTTACGGCTTGTACTATTAATTGGTGTTCCTGCTTCAGTGGGATTACTTATGCTTGCAGAACCTATGTTATCGACCTTATTTCAATATGATCAATTCAGCAGCCAAGATGTACAGTTAGCTGGGCAAAGCTTAATGGCGTATGCGATTGGGTTATTGGGCTTTATATTAGTTAAAGTGTTGGTACCTGGATTTACCTCTCGTAAAGACATGAAAACCCCTGTGCGTTTTGGTGTTTATGCCATGTTTGCAAACATGGGTTTAAATATCGCATTAGTATTTCCTCTAGCACATGCAGGATTAGCATTGGCGACTTCCTTGGGTGCATTTTTTAATGCATCGCTTTTATTAACCCGCTTACTCAAAGATAACATTTATAAGCCAGACAAAAATTGGGCTAACTTTATTGTCAAAGTCATTTTTGCTAGTGAAATGATGGTACTATTTTTATATATTTGCGTTGATAACAATCAGTGGTTTGAATGGTCAGCCTTTGATAAGGTGTTAAATCTTGCAATCTGGATTATTGCAGGAGGGTTGGTTTATACATTATCACTCATATTGACAGGTATTAGACCTAAGCAATTTTCAAGCGAGACCTCAGCATAACTCTATATAAGGGGCGCTACCCTAATTTAATATTAATTAAGCAGCAATAGATTCAATCAACTTACCTTTTCTTTGCAAAACAGTAACATGATTTTCTATGGCGTGTTTTTTTAGCTCATCATTAATGCTAAAAGAGGCTAATCCTAGATGTTTGATATAGTTTTGGTATT